>CBEUVQ010000032.1:0-28132 GCA_965546615.1 uncultured Peptococcaceae bacterium | reverse complement strand
ATTTATTCACCCTCCCAGCGGTTTAGAACCTAAGGCATTTTTTCTACAATGCGCAATTTTGCACTCCGAGATCTGGGGTTTTGTTCCAGTTCTTCACTTGACGGTGTGATTGGTTTTCTGGTGATAACTTTTACCTCCTGTTTCTTATTACATTGACACACCGGCAGTTCTTTGGGGCAAATGCACTCTTTAGCCAGATAATTAAATGTATCTTTAGCGATGCGATCTTCTAAAGAGTGAAACGTAATCACTGCCAAACGTCCATGTGGTTTCAGCGCATTAACCGCTGCTGTTAAAGCATCGGCAATAATATTCAGTTCATTATTTACTGCAATCCTTAAAGCCTGGAAAGTACGTTTGGCGGGATGCGGTCCGGTACGCCTGGCCGACGCCGGAACAGCCTTTTTAATTATTTCAACAAGATCAAACGTTGTTTCAATCACTTTGATGCGGCGGGCCTGAACTATAAAGTTGGCAATGCGTTTAGCCCACCTTTCTTCACCGTACTCACTGATGATCTTGGTCAGCTCTTCTTCGGAAAGTTCATTTACCAATTGCTTGGCGGTGTGAGGGTTTTCGGGGTTCATGCGCATATCCAGCGGGGCATTATGCATGTAAGAAAATCCTCGCTCAGCATTGTCTAACTGCGGTGAGGATACACCTAAATCAAAAAGCACGCCGTCTACCGCCGGTATATTTAATTCTTTCAGCACTTTCGCCAGCAAACTGAAATTAGCATGCACTATGGTAGCCCGACTGCCAAATTCTTTTAATCGTTCGCCGGCCGCTTTTAGCGCTGTCGGATCTTGATCTAATCCAATCAGTTTGCCGTCGGGTGATGTGCGTTTCAAAATCTCCCGGCTGTGCCCGGCACCGCCCAGAGTGCAGTCTACATAAATACCGGTGGGCTTTAAACTTAATCCGGTCATTACTTCTTCTAACATAATCGGAACATGGTAAAATTCCACTTGCTGCGTCACCTGCCATAAGTATTAAAAGATCAATTTTTTCAATCTTAACTCAGTAATTTCCATTTAACTGCTGATCTATTATAAAAGATCCACTATTTTTTCCGCTATTTCTTCAAAATGCTCCTCAGCGGAATTGTTGTATTCGTCCCAGCGCTCGCGCGACCAGATTTCCACTCTTGAAGAAACACCTAAAACCACTACGTCTTTAGATAACCGGGCATAATCACGTAAATTTGCAGGAATGAGAATCCGCCCCTGCTTATCCAGCTCACACTCGGTGGCACCGGAAAAGAAAAATCTAACGAAGGCCCGGGCATCAGCCCTGGTAAAAGGCAGTGACTTAAGTTTTTGTTCCAAAGCGGCCCATTCCTGCTGCGGATATACAAAAAGACAGTTATCCAGCCCTTTAGTAACAACAAACGAGTCACCCAGACCTTCTCGGAAGCGGGCAGGTATAATTAATCTTCCTTTCGCATCGATTGTATGCGCATACTCTCCCATGAACATGCCCGGTCACCCCACAAGTGGAATAAACACCACCACTTTCCACCACTTTCCTCCACTTTAATTCCACATTGAGATAAAAATTCCTCCCACAATTGGAAGAAAAAGAAAAAAAACAGGGCCATCAGCCAACTTTTTTTAAGGCCTAGGTCCCTGTATCTATAGGTATGCTTTTTATATTGTTAAAAAATCTCTGCTGCGCTGAGTAAAGACAGCAATTTGATTATACCCCACATCTTTAATCAACTGCAAAGCTTTATCCAGTCCCTGCGCCGCTTGCTGCGGCGTATGGGCATCTGAGCCTATTGTAACAGGCACTTTGTATTTATTCATCTGCTGCAGTAATTCCGCAGCCGGGTACAGTTCCCGGGCAGGCACCCGCAGTCCGGCAGTGTTAACTTCCACACACACGCCGCTTTCCGCAAAAGTGCGCGCTGCTTTTTGATACAGCCTGCTTAAATCCCCCTGCGGTCGAAAACCAAATTTTTTAATTAAATCGACATGAGCAATCACATCAAACAAACCGCTGGCGGCCGCTGCACAAACAGCATCAAAATACCGCTGATATAAATCCATTAAATCATACTCTTGATAGCGGTTGATATATTCTATATTATCAAAGCTCCAATCCGCTAAGTAATGCACCGATCCCAACACGTAATCCAGCGGCAGTGACGAAATAATTTCCTGTGCAGCTGCCTCCTGTCCGGAAATATAATCCACTTCCAAGCCAAGTTTAATTGTCAAATCAGGATTTTGCTTTTTTAAAGCCAAAACATCCGCAATGTAGTGAGACATTTCTTCTTCCGCCATGGCATATTCCGGATCCCTTTGGTCGGCGGGCTGCCAGTACAAATAAACGTGATCAGCAAAGCCTACTTCTTTCACACCGCGAAAACGAGCGGTATTCAAATACTCCTGCATGCTTCCCGATGCATGACCGCAGCGGGCGGTATGCAGATGATAATCAATCGGCAAAGTTTTCATCCTTTCTAAATATCTATCAGTTCAGCTCTTCCACTGCCGGCTGCCAACCAATTTTTTGCAGCAGCGGCAGGTACATTTGCGGGGTAATTTTTTTAAGCGGCATGTCCAATAACGCCACACAAATTGCTTCTAACACATTTGCGCCAAAAGCCCGCCCTTGAATATTCGGACCGGCGGTAACTAAAGTTTGCACCCCCCGGGAGCGCAAAAATTCTCTATCACTGTTCGTAACGGTACTGGTAATTATTTTAGCCCCCGGCAGTTTTTCCGGCATATACCGGCGTATAAAGTGAAAATCCCCGGCAATAATGTCCGCCTTTTTATATATTTTTTCCCACCGCGGCCGGGACTTTTCCTGCTTCTCACCCAGGGGATAAAGAAAATTAATCGGCAGCTTGGTAAGTACCGGCAGCGTCAGTTTAGCGACAGCAGAAAATGTTTTTAATGAATAAAAAGGTATTGGCAGCTTTAAACCAAACAGCGCATCGCCAATGATCAGTTTGCAGCCGGCTGCGGTCAATGCTTCCCCCAATGCCCAGCGATCTAATGCCGAAACCAGCAGCACCCGCTGACCGCTGAACGACCAGTGATACTGCTGCTGCAAATAGCTCACTATCCGGCCTTCAACCGCTTCTTTTATACCCGAGCCGTCTACCAACGGGGTGTACTGCACTGCCCCGGCCAGTTTCTGACCGTCGCGGTATAAATAATTCCTGCCGCCTGCTTTGAAATAAAGATTAACGCCGCCTAATGACAGTACATCAACTTTGCCGTCCAACCGCCGCAGCAGCTTTTCTGCCTTTTTCAGCGATCCGTTAGTGGCAATCCTCTCGACTAACAGTCTTTTGTTCAACAGATACAGTTCTACCGCATAATCTCTCTTAGCAGAACCCAAACTGACACTGACGATTCTTGTCAACACAATCACCCGGATTAGCACAGTAATTTCTTGATCTCCGGCAGTTGTTTCTCTGCCTCAGCCTGTCCCTGATCAATTGCATATTGAATGCGATCAAAATCGAACGGGCTGATTTTTTCCAAAACCGGCCTAATTATCATGTCGGCATACTGATCAAGCGCCCGTTTAATGGAATCCTGCCGAATGATATCCAGCGTTTGCAGCAGTAAGTGAGCAATACCGGAAACCTTTGAGCAAGCATCACCATCATAACCCACATCAACCGCCAGCACAACATCAGCGCCAATATCGTGCAGTACCTCTGCCGGTACTTGCTCGCGCAGACCACCGTCAGTTAGTTGATAATCGGCAATTTTTTTCGGTTCAAATAAGCCGGGCACAGCTACACTGGCCCTGACAGCATCAGCTATCTTAAAATTATGCAAATAAACTTCATCCGGCATGACAATTTTGCGCAGCGGCTGGTTTACAAAAATTACTTTCGCTCCGCAGTTGATATCTACCGATGTAATTGCTAAAAGCATTTTCAACCGGGCAAAGCGGTATTCATTTAAGTAGTTTCTGAGAAACTTTTCCAATTTATTTCCGCTCATCAAGCCTAACGGCGTTTTAAACGGCCAACGCAGTTTAAAAAAACTGCACACCGTACTGCCCATAATCAAAAGCAGATTAGTAAGTGTCGACCAGGTATCATATACGTCGCGGGGTTTTAGAGAGGTGAAAATTTGTTCAATTTCCTCTAAAGAATAGCCGGCAGCATAAAATGAAGCAACAATACTGCCCGCACTGGTACCGGCTATAATATCCGGTTTACAGCCTTCACGTTCCAGCACTTTAAGCACGCCAATATGCGCCGCCCCTCTTAGGAAGCCGCCGCCCAGCGCCAACCCGAATTTCTTCTTTCTCTGCACCAAAACCACCTCATCACATAATATGATGGTTTTGGCACAACTGACACACTAATTAGATTCTATTTGGTCTTCAAGCTGTTTGATATTATGCTTCTTTAATTTGTTAAGGAGGGTGGTATGTGATATTCCCAAAGCCTTAGCGGCCTGGCGAATAGAATGATAGCGTTTTAATGCTAATTTAATGGTGTTTTTCTCGGTAGTATTCACTGCTTCTTTTAAGGTAAAAATGCTGCCGTCTTGGAATACAGTATCAGCATGAGCACGATGACGTGTACCGTTTTGATCAAAAATAATATGCTCCGGCAGAATGGTTTCACCTTCAGTTAAGTTAATTGCCCTTTCGATGACATTTTCCAACTCGCGAACATTGCCGTTCCAGTGGTTGCGAATTAGTTTTTCCATCGCCCCACTGCTTAGACCGGTAATTTTTTTACCCAACCGTTTACTGAATTTCCCTATCAGATGCTGGGCTAAAAGCGGAATGTCTTCAGGGCGTTCTCTTAAAGAAGGCAGAGAAATGGGGAATACATTCAGCCGGTAATATAAATCTTCACGAAAGTCGCCCCGCTTAAGCATGTCCTCCAAATCACGGTTAGTGGCCGCAATAATTCTGACGTTGAGGCTGATCTCATTGCGATCGCCGATTCTTCTCACCTTTTTATCCTGCAGTGCGCGCAGCAGTTTAGCCTGCAGGTGAGGTGAAAGCTCACCGATTTCATCCAGGAACAGCGTTCCGTCATTGGCAAACTCAAATAAACCTTGGCGGCCGCCTTTTTTAGCTCCGGTAAAAGCACCGTCAGCATAACCAAACAGTTCGCTTTCCAGCAGCGATTCCGGAAGAGCGGCACAATTTAACGGCACAAACGGCTTATTTCTTCTTGGGCTGGCCATATGAATGGCCCGAGCAAACAGCTCTTTCCCTGTACCGCTTTCCCCTCGGATCATTACCGTTGTGTCACTTCGAGCGACTCGCTGTGCCAGATCAACAATTTGGGACATTTCCCGGCTGCAATAAATGATATCATCAAAAGTAATCATTGACGGCTGAGTGATGGAATAAACCAATTCCCTTACCATGGACATATCTTTAATCGCAGCCACAACACCTAAAATGTTGCGTTCTTCATCAATGATCGGCCGGCCGGTGGTAATATAATGATAGCGTCCGCGTTGATTGTTAATAATTATTTCTTTGTTGTCATATGGCCTGCCGTTTTTTAACGCTCTCAGCATTGGCAGGTCTTTGGATAAAATTTCACTGACATGTCGGCCGATTACTTCTTCCGCTTGATAATGCAAAATGTTTTCACAAGCCGGATTAAAGGCAGTGATATAGCCGTTTTTGTCAATCGCTATAATCCCTTCACTTACTGAATCCAATACTGCTTTTACTTTGCGTTCGCGTTCCTCGTGAGGCATAACATCAATATATTCAACATGATAGACTTGAGGTATTCCGGTCAGTTCATTAACCAGTTTATCACCCTTTTTCTTAGGCACTGCTTCAATTTCTAAATATATATTGTTGGAAAGCACCTGCAGCGAAACAATGTTGATATTTTTTTGAAACAGCAGTCTGGAAACGTCTAACACTATGCCAACACGATCTTTAAACTGAATTCTAAAACGCAAAGTTTTAATCACATAAATTTCCCCTTTGTACTGGCTTTGCAGTTTTTATTCTCTTTTTATGTCGTTTTTCCTGCCGGTGATTATTGGGCAAAAGACTGCCAGAACTTAATAATGCAGCGCTCACTGTCATAACGGCTGTACCCGCTCGGTTGAAAACAAACAATCAGTCAAATTAACCGCTTCCCAACGGACAAAAAAAAAATGCGCCGTTTAATCGGCGCAATCTTTACAATATCCGTAAATCTTCAATTCATGATTTACTACTTTGAAATTATAATCATTTAAAACCTGGGTTTCAAGCTCTTCCAATAAGTCTTCATTTACTTCAATAATTTTACCGCACTTTAAGCAAATTGCATGATGATGATGGTGAGCCTGGCTTTGATCGCCAAATTCATATCTTTTTCGTCCGTCACCAAAGTCAATACTATGAATAATGTTATTATCAAAAAACAGTTCCAACGTGCGGTAAACAGTGGCCAAACCTACTTCCGGCGACTTTTTCTTTACTAAGTTGTAAACATCTTCCGCACTCAGATGCAGATCTTTGTTTTCCAATAAAACACGTAAAATTAATTCCCGTTGGGGAGTAAGTTTGTACTCTTTTGACCTCAGTTTATTGTTTACATCATTGATAATATCCTTCAAATCATCACCACCATTAACCTCTTATAGACAGTATAAGTTTTTCCGCCATTAATTGTCAACGCTCTCTTATCCGTCTGATGCGATAAATTCGTCTGTTTTTTCGCTTAAAAAACCTGATAATCAGACATACAATCAATAAAACAGCAATTATTGGAAGCAGCTTATACCACAAGTAAGTTTTTAAAGGCCTTTCAACAGCAGCACCTGAAACAAACTTCACATCGGAGATCAACTCCGCACCATCATAAATTGCCACAGTGCCCAATTCTGCTCCTTTAGCCAAAGGCGCAGCCGGCTCGACTGGCATTTCAACTTTTTTTTGAATATCGGGTTGGTAATCTATCGGGAAGTTATAGTAAACGTCTTGAGAAGCTAACAGCGGAATTTCTTTTTCACTGTATTTAGGTGTTGTTTTGCCGACAACGTCCCCTTTGGACAATATTTTTTTTATTTGATAATTATTAAACCCATAATCTAAAAGCTGTTTGGCATCAGTCCAAATATTTTGGCCTTGAGTTTTCATTACTACCGCAATCAGCGTGCGCCCATCTTTTTGAGCCGCTGCTACGATGCACTGCTGAGCTTCGGTAGTATAACCGGTTTTTACCCCGATAGCCCCGTCATACAGCCACAACAGCCGGTTGTGGTTAATCAACAGCATAGTCGGTTCTACATAGTGAGTGCGGTCAATAACTTTGGTTTTTGTTTGTACAATTTTTGTAAAGGTAGGATTTTTTAAGGCATGCCTTGCAATTACTGCCAAATCATAAGCAGTGGTATAATGATTTTCATCGGGAAGTCCGTGAGGATTGGTAAAATTAGTGTTTTTAGCACCGTATGCCGCTGCTGTTTTATTCATTATATCGGCAAACTCATCCACTGAACCGGCAAAATGTTCCGCAATCGCAACAGCAGCGTCATTGGCAGAGTTGAGCATTAGCGCATACAGCAAATCCTCCAGTGTCAGTTTTTCTCCTTTTTTAAGCCAAATCGACGATCCTTCTGTTCCATCGGCGTTGTCGCTGACAACAACCTCTTCGTCAAGCTTTCCCATCTCAAGAGCAATTATTGCGGTGAGCATTTTTGTGGTACTGGCCGGATACATTTTTTGATCAGCCTTTTTTTCATAAAGCACTTGTCCGGTTTCAAAATCCATCAGTACCGCAGTTTCGCCAACCACCTGCGGTTCTTCTGCATAAGCACTTGGCAAAATGTTCAAAATAACAATCAATAAAATACAAAAAACAGCTGTCCTAAAAAAACGCATTCATTTCCCACCTGTTTAAGCCTAAATTATCGTAAGCGAACTGTTTCTTCGTTAAACCAGTTATACCATAAAACAAATGCGAAAACCAGCACTGTAATTCCGGCCAATATCGGCATTATCGCCGCTCCGTTAATTAAGTTTAATAACTCAATGGTTTGAGCAACAATCCCGCCGACAACAAAAGCAAGCATGAAAATTGTCAGCCAAATAACAGCCCCCTGCTTCCAACCCCGCTCTTTGAAGATAATCATGGCAGTAGCTATGCAGGGAACAAAAAATGTAATGGTTGTCAGTGCTACAAACTTTTGTGTCGCATCCATCGGTACGGTAAACAGTCCGGCGGTACCAAACTCGCGCCGAATAAATCCCATGATAAAGCCTCCGGCAACTTCTTTCGGCAGTCCCAGCCACTTCACCGTCAGCGGCACCAGCATATCTTCAATGCTCTTCAGCATGCCGGTTACTTCCAAAATGCCAAGAATAAGCGCACTTCCAACAAACAAAGGTGCTGCTTCGCAGACAAAATCTGTCGATTTATACCATGTTTTTTTCAGTACATTTGACATCTTGGGCAGGCGCAGCGGCGGCAGGTCAATCCATAAAGCGGTGGAACGGCCGGGCAAAATGCGGGCCAAAATCGTGCCTGCAGTCACTAAAACTGTCAATAATATAAGGCCGTAAGAAAGCATATAAAAAAAACCCAACCCCGCCAGCATACTGGTAATAATGGCCATTTGTGCCGAACACGGGACGGCAAAAGCAAGCAAAAATATCGCAATAAATCTTTCCCGATCAGAGCCCAACATTCTGGTGCTCATTGTTGCCATCGTTACACAGCCAAAACCTAAGATCAGCGGAATAACACCCTGGCCGTTTAAGCCCAACGAAACCAACACCCTGTCCAAAAGGGTACCGATGCGCGGCAGATAACCGCTGTCTTCTAATACCGCCAGCACTAATTGAAAACCAACTACTAACGGAAGGAGTAATCCAAACAAATAGGACACAGCCATGGTCAATAAGCCAAATTGACCGGCTAAAATGGTCCAAAGTGCGGTATCTTCATTGATGAATATTTTTAATAAATTCCGGACCATCGGTTGATAATACTGTCCCATAATTACTTCTTCAGTAAAACCGACAACCGTTTGCGCTACAAACACACCTACTAACTGATAAATTAAATATAAGGTTATTAACAGCATCGGCACACCGGTGATTGGCCGAAGCATCAGCCGACCGATTTTTGTACTCAGCGATGCCTCTACTGTAATCTCCCGCACAATTTTAGCTATAATGCCGTTAACGTACTCACGGCGCAGGCGGTAAATTTCATCGCGTTTAGTTCCGGCAGCACAGCTGTTCAGTTCTGCTACTTCTTGATCGCCCTCAGCAATAAGCAGCGCCTCGCGGGGAGAAAACTGCCGGTAATCTACTAATTCTTCGATTTTAGGCGTAATGTTTCCCGGTTTAGCATCAGCTATCGCTTTTCGCAGCTTTTGCAAGCCACTGCTGTTTACCGCTACAGTGGGAATAACCGGCACACCCAGGATGTTTTCCAAAACCTCATGTTTAATATACAATCCATGTTTTTGGGCTTCATCAACCATATTCAGTGCAACAATTACCGGAATTTTAGCATCAATCAGCTGCTGTGTAAAAAAAAGATCGCGCTCCAGGTGCACAGCATCAACCACATTAATCACCACATCGGAACGCAGCACAATATCCCGGGTCATCCTCTCTTCTTCAGTAAACCCGGATAAGCCGTAAACGCCAGGAGTTTCGCTAAATATATAATTGCCTTTACGTCCGCACTTAACATCAACCGTAGTGCCGGGATAATTGGCAACATCATTATAAGTGCCTGTTAAATGATTAAAAATAACCGACTTACCTACATTAGGATTGCCGGTTATTGCAATGTTTTTGATGGAAGGGGTGACTGAACCACTCATTATAAACTGACACCTCTTTTACTGTCACAATTAACTACTGCAGCAAATCCACTTCAATACTTCTTGCTATGTTTCTGCCAATAGCTATTTCTTGTTTCGCTCTGCTAATAATTACCGGACCGGCAGGCACGATTTCTTGACACATTACTACCGCCCCTTCAGAAATGCCAAATCTGGTAGCTTGAGCCCGCAGCAAATCATTTTCAATACTGCGAATAATCACCTGCTGGCCTTTTTTTACTTTGTCCAGAGTCATCTGCACCCCAAGCACCTCGCTGATAATAATGCTGATCAGTTTACAGAGAATTATTTTCAATCTCAATTATACTCTTTAAACTGCAGCAGATGCAACAGCTAATTAGCTGCTTGCACAAAAAAAGGATAGACCTTACAACATGCTGTGCAGTCTATCCTTAGCTGTCTTTTGTTAAGCGGCCTATCAGTCGAATTCCCTGCGTACAGTCTGCCAAAAAGTATCGTCTTCCAAACCCAGTCTCCAAACTGCTATACCGGCAATATTATACTGCTTCACCATATCTAATTTAATTGCTAAACTGTATTGGTTTTCAAACCAAGCTTCGTGCTGCACATCGCTGTAGTATTTAATATACGGAGAGCTGTTGGTATTATCCCACTGGATAGAACCATACTGCTGCAGCTTGGAAACATTACGCCACAGCACCGTTTGGGTTCCTTTGGCTGACCAGTCATAACCATAAGCAGCCACACCCATTAAAATCTTTTCATTTGGTATTTGACTGCTGGCATATTTCAGCACATTATTTACCCAAGGCGCTGAAGCAATCGGCCCCGGACTGCCGCCAAACCAATGCTCGTCATAAGTCATTAACACTACATAATCAACCAGCTGTCCAATTGCTTTATAATCATAAGCACCGGACCAATTGTTTGTAGGTATATCCGTTGTTTTGGCCGGAACAGCCACTGTAACCAGCTTACCTTGCGATTGAAGCGTTTCGCCTAATTCACCCAAGAAAGCGGTGTATTTTTCGCGATCTTGTGCAGGAACACCTTCAAAGTCAATGTTTACACCGGAAAAGCCATATTGGTTAACTATTGAGCTGATGTTTTGCAGCAGCTTATCTATAGCCGCCGGCGAATTGAGTATTTTATGCACCGATTCGCTGTCAATTTCGCTGCCCATATTATGTACAACCATTAATGTCTTAACATTGTTTTTATGGGCTATATCCATGCCGTCTTGAGGAACACTTCCTGTTAAGCTGCCGTCACTATTAACATTAAAACTGAATTTAGCTGAAAAACTGATATCATCACTGTTTTTATCCAGTGAATTATCAGACAGCTTGTCCTGAATACTGTTCTTCACATAGTAACCCAACACAAGATTATCGCTTTCTTGATGCTGCTCCGGTGAAATAATTTTCCACTCTTCTGCAGTCACTTTACCATCTACCGTTAGTTTGTTTTCCTTTTCAAATTCCGTTACCGCCAAAAGTGTGCTTAAACCAAAGTGCCCCGTTATTTCTCCTTCAGAATAATGTCCCGCCTGCTGCAGTTTTTGCTGCAGTAAACGTACATCTTCCCCCTGCGAACCCAACTTTAACTCTTCACCGGCAGGCAGTGCCAATGCCGCTGAAGGTAATACCAAAACCGCCATCACTATAACGACAATAAAAAGGTATTTTTTCATGCTCAACAAAATTCCCCCGCCAGATATGTTTTGATAGACACATTTATCTTAACAAGAAATTGGTTAACATAATAGATATTTATTATTACCAATTATGGATATCGCAGGATTTAGCAGTTAATACGAGAATATAATGTTTGAAGGAAAAGCATTGGAGGATTAATGTGATAAAAAAACTAAATTTAACCGGCAGGGACTGCGGACTGCTGACAGTGCTGTTTTTGATTGAGTTCAGCAGAGGAGCGTTTTTTTTAACTTTTTTACCCTTCTATGGCACTAAATACATGGCCGTGTCGGTGGTTAGCGTCGGTTTGGTAATCTCTGTTCATTATCTTTTTGAAACGATTTTCAAAAGTGCCGCCGGGCTGTATTATGATCGATACGGTCGCCGCATTGTTTTAATAGGTTTGCTGATCTCTTTGGCCGGTCTGCTGGCCTTAAGTTTTTTTCTAAACCCGTTACTGCAAATTGCCGCAGCGGCGGTATTCGGCTTAGGGGTTTCACCGCTTTGGTTAGCCGTTATTAAAATAGTTGCCCCGGTTGAGCTGGCTAACCGCGGCGGGCGAATGGGTGCAATTTTTGCATTTTGGTTAAGCGGCATGGGCGCAGGTCCGGTTGCCATTAACTTTGCCATGGCCCACAGTTACCATCTGGCTTTAGTGGTAATCATCAGTACATTTACACTGGCGGTTTTGGTCGCATTGGTCAGTTTCCCCCGCACCGCCGCCAATTCCACCCAAGTCAGGGCTTACCGATTGTGGGATGAAGTGCGGCGCCTCGCCTGTTTGTCTACCGTCACCCGAATACTGCTTCCGGGAATGTTTTTGCAAACGATGGCCGCCAGCTTACTGCTTCCCGTCCTGCCGCTTTATGCCGGTGATGTTTTAGGTTTAAATCACAATCAATATGCGCTGTTATTAATCAGCGCCGGTGCCGGCACACTGCTGTTTTTGATACCGATGGGCAAATTAGTAGATATTCTGTCGTTAAAAATACTGCTCACTGCCGGATTTGGCTTAAGTACCTTTTTTTTAGTAACCCTAACCTTTTTTCATAATCTGCAGGCTGTTTTTATCCTGGCAGTGCTGGTGGGTATCTCTTACGCCGTTGTGCTGCCCGCATGGAACGCGCTGTTAGCTAAAGTTATTTCCGTTGAGCAGCAGGCCACAGGCTGGGGAATATTCGGCACTGTTGAAGGGCTGGGCATTGCCGTCGGCCCTGCTTTGGGCGGATTGGTGACTAAATTTTTAGGCCCGATAGGATCAGTATATTTAAGCGCATCAATATTAGGCATTATGGCGTCGTTTTATGCTTTTGTGAATTTTACTTTTGAAAAGGCAGTTGATTAGTTTGTTAGGAGAATTTATGTCTGAACAGATAATTATAAAAGGTTTACTGATTTTGTTGGGCGGATACATGCTGCTGCCAACTTTACTAATTAGGATTTTTAGTATTGGCGGCGTACAGAGGGCGCAAAAGGGAAGTAATGAAGTATTCTTAACTTTTGATGACGGTCCGGATGCCGTTTATACTCCGCAGGTGCTGGAAATCCTTCGGCGCCGCGGCATTAAAGCAATATTTTTTGTTACCGGGCATAATGCCAAAAAATACCCTGATATTATTAAAGCGATGGTACAAGATGGGCATGAAGTCGGCATCCACGGAATGAATCACCGCTTTTCTTGGTTTATTGACCCTTTGACCACGTTAAAAGATATCAAGCAGGCTAATGATGTGGTAAAGCAAATTACCGGCAAACGCCCGTCATTTTACCGGGCACCTTGGGGTGTTTTTAATATCGTCAATTATTTTAACTTTTTGATTAACAAGCAGCATTCATTACTGTGGACTTTTATGTGCTGGGATTGGACTAAAACCTGCTCAGCACAGAGTATTGCCGGCTTAATACGCCGGCGAATAAAAAACGGCAGCATAATAATTTTACATGACTGTTCCGGCCCGGTTGGTTCCAGCAGCAAGGCACCACAGGCAGTTATTAATTCCCTGCCGTTAATCATTAATGATATTCAACAGCAGGGCTATCGCTTTGGTACACCCAACACCCTCACCGCGTGGTGCGCTTTGGGCTTTGGAAAACGGGCGGCCATCACGCTGTGGGATATTTGGGAGCGCTGCTTTGCCAAAGCAGCAGGTGTTAAACCAATCGCTGCCAAAATGGACAGTGTTTTTAAATTGGCGGTTCGAAAATATCGCGGGCAAGCTTTAACTCTGCCGGACGGTACGGTACTTAAACCCGGTGACTTGTTAGGTGAGCTGCATTTTGATAACAGCTTATTGTTAAAAATAAGCACCCAAAGTAAAACCCCGGAAAAAATTGCCACCGCACTGCTGCGGCAGGTGAAAAACTCAATGCCGGATTTGGCAAACACTCTGCAAACCGATCCTGCCTACCGTCAAATAAAGGCGGTGTACGGAATCACTATGATCTACCGCGGTGCAAATTTCTTGGGATTCGGTATCTATGACTTGTATCCGGCTTTTTTTAAAATAATCACCACCTATTATCAGCGCTGGTTAATGATTATTTTTCATCCCCAGGGGTTCCGTCATTTGTTTAAACACCGTTCTAAAATGATCCCTAAAATGCTGGTAATAAGTAAAAATGATTTGCTGCGCCGTTATTCCGCAGCAGATACTTCCGGAAGCAGCAGCCCGGCATAAAAAAACACGGCCCGATAATGCAGGCCGTGTTTTTTTATCTAAATATTTACTTGCGTAAGGTAACTTTATCTTAATCAACTTTTACTTACTTCTTTCTTCCACAGTAATATTAAATGTCAATTTTTCACCTTTTCTGATCAGATCTACCGTCACCCTATCACCGATTTCTCTTGCCTGCACTGTTGAAGTCAGCTCCTCGGCGGTTGTTATTTTTTTGCCGTCCAACCCAATGATGATATCACCCGCTTGAATGCCGGCCTTATCTGCCGGACTGCCGTTTACCACATCAACGACAATAACCCCCCACTGCTGTTCCAAATGATAATATTGGGCTATCTCGCCATCCAGCGTTCGGATCTGCACACCCAACCACGGACGAATTACTTTACCGTGCTCTATTAATTGGTCAATCACATCTTTCACCGTGCTGGTGGGAATGGCAAAACCAATGCCTTGAGCCTGAGCGTTAATGGCAGTGTTGATGCCAACCACTTCACCTTTTAAATTCAACAGCGGCCCGCCGCTGTTGCCGGGATTAATGGAAGCATCCGTTTGCAGCAGGTGTTCATAATGGCGATCGTCTATACTTACCGGACGCTCTTTGGCGCTGATCACCCCTACCGTCACCGTATCTTCCAGCCCAAAGGGACTGCCGATTGCTATCACCCAGTTGCCTACTTTAATATCTTCCGAACTGCCCAGTTTAAGATAAGGCAGATCTTTGTCCTCATCTATTTTCAGCACCGCCAAGTCCAAGTCATAATCTGCCCCCACCACTTTTGCCGGAACAGCTTCTTCGTTCCCTTTAATCCTCACATATATTTCGTTGGCCCCTTCAATAACGTGCTGATTTGTCAAAATATACCCGTCTTTTGAAATGATAAAACCGGAGCCTAACCCAGGGCGCTCCTGTGTATAAGGCATTAGTGAATCACCAAAAAAGTGTCGGAAAAACGGATCATTGATAAAAGGATTCTCTACCTGCTCTAATGAAACAGTTTCTATTTTCAGAACGGCAGGGCTAACCTGCTCAACTATATCAGCGATCATATTCGGTCCCACTCCGGGGAGAGCAAAAGAATTATCTTCTTGTTCAAGCTGTGTTTGATTATTCTGCTCCTGCTGTTCATTTTGCCCACAGCCAACATTAACCGTCAGTAAAAGTACTGTGATTAAAAAACAAATAATTCGGGCTTTGCACTTTTGGGCTGACATAATAATCACCTCTTAAAAACAATACACTGTATATATTTATTCCACCTGATTAAAAAACAAACCCCTTAGTTTCAGGGGTTCTAACTTAAGCTGTTAACATTTATATTTAATACTTGTAAATCACTTTCATCCAGCACTTTGCTAACAGTAACATTATTTACAGCAGAGAGATCAAGGTAAACATTTTTTAAAACCGGTTTAGCATCAACATCAAAAATCACTTTAACCTTTGGCCGCAGTGACATTCCTTTCTTTGTTTCCATCACTACCGCAATTTCACCGGTACTTAAACGGACAATAGTTCCGTATGTATAGGCAGCAACATGATCCAAAAACGCCTTCACCAAATCAAATTTGAACAAATAATCCCCTGAGGCAGCAATCATTTCAAAAGCTTCATGTGTGGGAAACGCCTTGCGATAAACCCGATCGGCGGTAATCGCATCATACATGTCTACCAAACCGATAATTTGGGCAAATTCATGAATTTGTTCACCAACCAAGCCTTGAGGATAACCCTCACCGTTATACCGCTCATGATGCTGGTAAGCAGCAATGCAAGAAGTGATATTTAAATCAAAATTTGTTTTTAATATCTCATAACCCCATTCAGAATGTTTTTTTATAATTTCAAATTCTTCTTTGGTTAATTTGCCCGGTTTATTAAGAATTGACGACGGTACTTTAAGCTTGCCGATATCGTGCAGCATCGCCCCAACAGCCAAATTATACAGCTTTTTACGGTTGTATCCAATTGCTATTCCGGTAATCAGTGCCAATACCGCAACATTCACCGAATGAGCAAATACGTAGTTATCTTTCGTTCGAATGTCCGTTAAGTTAACTACGACGTTTTTATTGTTTAACAGTTCTTCAATTATTTCGGTAACTGACTCTAATACTTCTAAAGGAGCAATGATATTTTTCGATATACCGCTGTCTCCTTCTTTATTAAAAATCTTTTTGACATTCCTTATTGCTTTCAACCTGGTTTCATCCGCAATTACATCATCTGCTTCCATTTCCGGAAGCAGACCGTCATCTATGTATATGGCAGGAATATCCAGCTTCTTCAAACGATTAATATAATGATCATTTAAAATAGCACCTTGCTTTAATAAAACATTGCCGCTCTCGTTATAAATCGGTCGTGCAATTTTCATTCCTGGCTTTAAAAAATCGACTGCAAGCTTTCTCAAGGTATCTACACTCCGTTACATTGTTTCTTAAGTAATTTATTCTACTAATATTCTTCTTGTCCTGCCAAAATACCAAATCATTCTAAAAAACAAGCATCTTATTGTCGTATAAAAAAAGCGCCAGTGCATAACACTCGCGCTTTTCTTATTACCGCAAATAAAATAACAGCAGGTAAATTGTAGAAATAATGATTGACAGTATCATTAACGGAAATGCAATTTTCATATAACCGATAAACGATATTCTGCTGCCGTTCTTTTCCGCCAAGCCGGAAACAATAACGTTGGCAGCAGCACCGATAATGGTACCGTTACCGCCTAAGCAAGCACCCAGTGCCAAAGACCACCAAATTGGGTCGAGGTTAGTAAATACCTGCAGCCCCTCCGGTCCCATTTCTTTAATCATCGGAATCATAGTCGCTACAAACGGAATATTATCTACAAATGATGATGCCAGTGCAGACAGCCAAAGAACTAACAATCCTGTTGTCATCAGTTCGCCGCCGGTTATCTCTATTGCTTTCTCGGCAATCCACTTAATTACACCGTTTACTTCCAGTGAACCTACAACCGCAAATAAACCTACAAAGAAGAAAATGGTCGGCCATTCTACTGTCAGCAGTACTTCTTCCGGTTCCTCTCTGGTAATCAACAGCAGCAGCGTAGCACCTGCTAATGCGATAATTGAGTTTTCAATGTGCAGCGCACCGTGAAACCCAAAACCGATAATGGTGATGGCTAAAACAAACAAAGATTTTTTCATTAAGGCAATATCTTTTAATTCCTGCTTTTCGTCAAACTGCATTATTTTTTGTTTCAGCTGCTCTGTTGCTGTCATATCCCGACGAAAGATAACTCTTAAAATCAGTATTGTTACTATAAAAATCACAATAGCAATTGGTGTCAAATTTAAGACAAAATCCATAAAACTCAGCCCGGCAGGACCACTGATCATAATGTTCGGTGGGTCACCGATTAAAGTGGCTGTCCCGCCAATATTTGATGCCATAATTTCAGTAATCAAAAACGGAACGGGATTGATATCCAATTCTCTGGTAATAGAAAAGGTAACGGGAACAATCAGCAGTACCGTGGTTACGTTATCAAGCAGTGCCGAAGCTACTGCAGTAATCACAGCCAGAGCTACCAAAATGCGCATCGGTTCACCTTTTGCCTTTTTAGCAGCCCAAATCGCCACAAATTCAAATACCCCGGAACGCCTGGTAATACCAACAATAATCATCATACCAATTAACAGACCGATGGTGTTCCAATCGATGTGGTGAATTGCTTCTTCAAAATGAATTACACCGGCAAAAAGTACAATTACTGCACCTAAAAGTGCTACTACCGCGCGGTGAATCTTTTCTGACATGATCAAAATATAAGTAAGAATAAAGACAATCACCGCAAATGTTGCATTAAATCCTTCCATACTTAACTAAATACCTCCTCAAATTGTTAAACTTTTAAACGAAAGTTCTTTGTTTAAGATACCACCTCCAAGTTATCCTTAAACGCAAAAAATCACCCGCAAAAATGCAGGCCCGGTTTAGGACAAAAATTTGTATAAACATATATATAGAAAGCATTTCTCCAACTTTTTAGATAAGTTGCTAAAAATATTATAGATGACTTTGTATTGTATGACAATATACTTTTGTCACTGCACAGCAACATATTCAATATATAAAAAACCGGTCTGCAATCGTACAGACCGGTTTTAAATGATTATATAAAGTAAAACAGCATTAAATAAACACTAGAAATAATGATTGAAAGAACCATCAGCGGAAAGGCAATTTTCATGTACCCCAAAAATGATATTTTATGCCCGTTTTTATCGGCCAAGCCGGATACAATCACGTTGGCGGCAGCGCCGATAATGGTACCGTTACCACCCAAGCAAGCACCGAGGGACAGCGCCCACCAAATCGGATTGAGATTTGTAAATACCTTTAAGCCATCCGGTCCCATTTCTCTAATCATCGGAATCATAGTAGCAACAAACGGAATGTTATCCACGAAAGATGATGCCATTGCTGACAGCCACAGAACTAACATACCGGTAGTGATTAAATTACCGCCGGTTAACTCTATAGCTCTTTCCGCGATCCATTTGATAACGCCGTTTACCTCCAATGAACCTACAATGGTAAATAAACCAACAAAGAAGAAAATTGTCGGCCACTCTACTGTAAGCAATATTTCCTCAGGTTCTTCTTTGGTGATCAGCAGCAGTATTGTTGCACCTGCTAAAGCAATAACGGAGTTTTCAATATGCAGCGCCCCGTGCAAACCGAAGCCAACAATAGTAATGGCAAGGATGAACAAAGATTTTTTCATTAAAACAGCATCTTTTAACTGCTGCTTTTCATCAAACTGCATAATGTTCTGCTTTAATTCCTCTGTTGTTTTCATATCTTTACGGAAAATTAACCGCAAAACCAAAATAGTAACAATAAAGACAACAAGTACAACAGGTGCTAGGTTAATAATAAAATCCATAAAGGTTAAACCGGCAGGTCCGCTAATCATAATGTTTGGCGGATCACCGATCAAAGTAGCTGTACCACCGATATTTGATGCCATAATTTCGGTAATCAAAAACGGAATGGGATTAATATTTAACTCTTTGGTAATGGAAAAGGTTACCGGTACAATTAACAGCACTGTTGTAACATTATCTAATAATGCGGAGGCCAGAGCGGTAATAGCAGCCAAAGCTACCAAGATACGCATCGGTTCACCTTTTGCCTTTTTTGCGGCCCAAATCGCCACAAATTCAAATACCCCGGAACGCCTGGTAATACCGACAATGATCATCATGCCAATTAACAAACCGATGGTGTTCCAATCAATGTGACCAATTGCCTCTTCAAAATGAATTGAGCCGGCAATCAGCACAATGACGGCTCCCATCAATGCTACCACTGCACGGTGAATCTTTTCTGACATAATCAAAGCATAGGTTAGAAAGAAGACGACAACAGCAAATACAGCATTAAATTGCATTTAATTTTACCTCCTATTTCATCATTGTTAAGTTAATAAGCTAATTTCCGGTTGATTCATCGCCTTCTTTCTGTCTTTTTTTGCATCAAAACCTACTCATTATAGGTTTGCTGGCAATAAAATCCCGATATTTTAGTATCTAAACTATATTATAATACTATTTTTGATAAAAAGAATAGACCTGCAGCAAAACACACACATTTTTTTACAAAAAAACACCCCGCATTTTGCGGAGTGTTTTTTTGCAGTTTAGAAATCCTTCATTGGGTTGGGGCCCAGTTCTTCTAAGTCCTCGGCAAACTGATCTAATATCTTCGGTATTTCCAGGTAATCCATAATGTTTACTTCAATCGCCCGTACCCGCTCAGATTCCAAACCTAAGCGATCTAATGTTTCCGATACTTTCGACAGACGAATTTCAGCCAACTCACTACCTTTAATAAAGTGGCACTGATAATCTTCACCGTGTTTACAACCCATTAACAATACGCCGTCATAACCGGCACTCATGGCATCGTTAATCCATACCAGGTTCAGCGAACCAAGGCATCTTACCGGTATAATGCGCACCCATGGATTGTATTTCAAACGGTTGATACCAGCCATATCCAGTGCCGGAATTGCGTCATTTTCACAAGCAAATACCAAAATTCTTGGCTTTTCATCCAATTCTTCCGGCATGCTGGAAGCTTTAAACATATTACCAATCATTGGCACTGAGTAATTTTTAAAGGAAATAATCCGCTCCGGACAAGCGCCCATGCAGGTACCGCATCTCCGGCAGCGAGTTGGATTGGGCAGCGGGTTGGTCTTTTCATCTTCGTTAATGGCACCAAACGGACATTCTTCAGTGCAGCGCTTACACTGAGTGCAGCGGTTTAAGTTAAAGATCGGGTACGATAAATCACCGCTTCTCGGATGCACTGCTGCCCCTTGGGCAGTGGCCTCAACACATTGAATAGCCTTTAACGCAGCACCGGTTGCATCGGTGACAGCCTTAGCCATATCCATTGGGGCACGTACTGCACCGGCAGCATAAATACCGGTACGACGAGTTTCGTACGGGAAGCAGATATAATGTGAATCAGGGAAGCCATACTTCAATGTCGGTAATTCCGGACCCTGCCGGTATTCCAAATTAAGAATATCAGAAGCAATGATATTATCAACCGAAACTGCTTGTTCCTCTTCATTTTCTGAAGCTGCTGCTTCATCCTGCACTTCTTCAACAATGCTCTTACCCAGTGCTGTAGTCGGCACCATACCTGTAGCCAGCACTACCAAATCAGCACCTTCTACCTGGGCTTTTCCACCCAGCAGTACATCTTCAGACTCAACGGTCAGTGTACCGTCAGCAGCTTCAGTTATGCCGGTAACATCTCCTTTAATGAATACCGTACCGCTTTCTTGAGCCTTTTTGTAGAAGTGTTCGTAAGTACCGGATGAACGGATATCTTTGTATATAATGTAAGCACTGGCCTCGGGGTTAAGCTGGCTTACATAAATAGACTGTTTTAAAGATTCTACACAGCACGCTGCAGAACAGTACGGCAAACGTTCTTTATCCCGTGAACCGGCACATTGAATAAAGACAATTTTCTTGGCTTCCTGCCCATCGGAAGGACGAACAATTTTGCCGTTTTTAGCCATTGCTTCTAAATCAGCATGGGTAATAACATTTTTGTGTTTTCCGTACCCAAGATAGTCTAATTTATCGTTATCGACAGGTACAGCACCGGAAGCCAGTACAATTGCACCAAATCTTTCAGTTACTTCGCTGCCGTTAACATCGATAGTGGCATCAAACATACCGGGAGCACCGGCAATTTTCTTAATTTTAGCGGAAGTATAAACAGTAACCTGATTTTCTTCTAATTCTTTTACGCGAGCAGCAACGTTGGGATCTTCCAGTTCAGTATATGGGGCAGCCAATGGTGTCACTTTATACAACTTGTTCAGCCAGCCACCAATACTGCTCTCCTTTTCTACTAAAGTTGTTTTATAACCGGCTTTGGCCGTTTCCAGTGCTGCGGTAATACCGGCCATACCGCCGCCAACAACAAGGATAGACTTTGATATATCTTCAACTTGAAACGGCTCAGGTAATTCCATTGCCTTAACCTTAGCACAAGCCATTTGAATGATGTCTTCACCAAGCATAGTTGTGTCTTCATCGTCAGGCTCGTGCACCCATGCACCTTGCTCTCTTAAATTGGCACGTTCAACTATTTTATCAGGGCCGAAATCAAACACATCATAGTTTACCCGGCCGGAACAAGCCGCAATGACAATGGTATTTACTCCTTCAGCCTCAATATCTTTTTTAATTAATTCCACGCCTTCTGCACCGCATAAAAATGGGTGAGTTTTGCAGACAGGAATTTTATTTTCTTTCTTCGCTACATCAACCAAGGCATCAACATCAAAAGCATCTCCGATGCCGCAGCCGGTACAGATATATACTCCATACTTTTTATCCATGTCGTTACCTCCTCACCGTAGATTGGACAGCCTTTAATACGGCAGCGGTGGCATCCTGTACTGAAGATGCAACATCACCGGGTTTCTTTGTGCAGCCGGCACCGTAGATACCAGGTGTTGGAGGTCCGGAAATTATAAAACCGTCAACATCATAATTCATATCTGCAGGAACTTTGGTTTCTGCTGTTGCCGGAGCCATACCGGTAGCCAATACCACCAAGTCATATTCTAAAGTAGTAATCTCTTGTGTAACTTGGTTTTCAGCCAATACCAGCAGATTATTGGTATCAGGATCTTCTTTGATTTCGCTGGGCTTACCTTTAATCATAGTAACATTCTGAGTATCTATTACTTGTTGATAATAGTCCTCATGTTTACCCATCGTTCTGATATCCATGTAGTAAATAGTAATTTTAGCATCCGGGTACTGCTGGCGCACGTAATTAACCTGCTTCATTGTAGCCATGCAGCAAACAGAAGAACACGTTTTTAAGTGGTGCTCATCACGTGAACCGGCACATTGTACAAAGGCAATATTTTTCGGCTCGGCATTATCTGACGGGCGCACAATTTTGCCCTGTGTCGGACCGGTTAAAGCAGCCATGCGCTCCATCATGATGTTGGAAATTACATTTTTAAATCTTCCACCGCCATAATTGCTGAGCTTGGCGATGTCATAGGAATTCCAACCTGTTGCCCAAATAATTGAAGCAACGTTAACTTTCATTGTTTTGGGTTCCATATTTAAGTCAACTGCATTATACTCACAGGCTTCAACACACTTACCACATGAAGCACCTTGACAAGCAGCACTGTCGATAACGTACTTCATCGGGAAAGCAAATTGTTGCGCCAAATGAATGGCTTTGGTTTTATCCATCCCCAGGTTAAATTCATTGGGTGTTTCTACAGGGCAAACTTCCGCACATTTTCCGCAAGCCGTACAATTTTCAGTTACAAAACGCGGATTTATTTTAATGCTGACGTCAAAATTCCCTTCTGAGCCGGCGATGCTTTCTACTTCCGCTAATGTTAAAACTGTAATCTTCGGGTTCTTTTTAATTCTTTGGAAGTTAATTTCCAAACCGCAGTTCGGAGGACACATTTTGGGAAAATATTGATTAATTTGAGATACTTTTCCACCTAAGTAAGAATTCTTTTCCACCAAAAATACTTCACAGCCTACTTCAGCTGCTTCAACTGCGGCAGTGATGCCACTGATACCCCCGCCGACTACTAATATCGATTTATTTCCCATTTCTTCACCCCTATTCCAGATGTCGTTGAATAGGCACTACCCCTGCTTGTTTATTCTAAAGCATGACCCGTGACCGTTAAGGCCACGGGCCATATTAATTTTTATCCGATATCCAGTTAATTAATCGAGCAGTCTGATAACGGGCTTCTTAAAGATATCCCAGTTACCGGTAGCTGCATCATACTTACAGTTAACGAAGCAGAGCCAGTTCTCTTCGTCAATCTTCGGAATATCGCTGCGGAAGTAGTAACCAGGCCAACGGGTTTCTTCACGGAACAGTACAGTGCGGAGGTGAGATTCAGCCTGCATTGTTCTGTGTTTGTTTTCCCAACATCTCATTAATTCGTTCAGATCGCGGGCACCCAGTTTTTCAGAGTCTTCCTTCAGCATGGTCAGGTACTCAAGACCTTTTTCTAACAGAGCTTTACTGGTTGTAAATCTCATTGATACCCCACCGGCATACTCGTCCATAATCTTTTGCAGACGGAACATATACTGCTTCGGCAGGATGTAATCCGGGTTGGTTTCCGGATCGGTGGTATAACCGGACTTCTCTTCAAAGAGAACCATCGGCTTCAGAATTTCAGCTTTCATTTCTTCTACTTTAGCAGCGTCAACATTCGGCATTTCCGGATTTTCAACGCAGAACTTAACCATAGCTTTAGCTGCAATACGACCTTCAGCGTGTGAGCCGGAGGAGAACTTATGGCTGGAAGCACCGGATGCGTCACCGGCTGCAAACAGACCTTTAACGGTAGTCATGTTAGCATAACCCCAGAAGTACTCAGCCGGAGCGATGTCTTCCGGACCGGATACCCAAGCACCGGATGCACCGGAGTGCGAACCAATGAAGTAAGGCTCAGCAGCAGCAATTTCAGACGGCTTTTCTTCCGGTTGAATGTTGTTAGCTGCCCACAGAATAGCCTGTGAAATAGTCATATCGAGGAAGTCTTCCCAAGCTTCACTTTCTAACTGCTTCATTTTCTTCTTGAAGGCTTTCGGATCATCTTTATATTCTTCTGCTAATTTAGCAATAGCTTCAGCAGTCTGCATGTAGATAGGTCCTAAACCGGCGTTTTCATCCAGCATGCCGAGGTAGTTGCGCAGGTTTGCAGGAATCGGCTTAACAGAGCCATAAGGACCCCAGTTAGCTAATTCAGGACGACGCTCAACCATGTATTCCCCGCCGAATGCGTTGGTAGCTCTGGATTTGAAGAGCAGGAACCAAGCACCTACAGGACCGTAAGCATCTTTAAAACGAACCGGAATGAAGCGTACTTCCTGACAGGTCATTTCTGCACCGGCTAATAAGGTAAATGCTGCGGAAGAACCGGAGCTGAACGGAGGATACCAGGAACGACCCAAACCTTCACCGGTAGAACGCGGACGGAATACGCCAACGCAGCCGCCCATAGCAGCCAGAACTGCTTTAGCCTTAAAGACATAAATTTTATTTTCGCGGGTGCTGAAACCGATAGCACCGGCAATTCTGTCACCGTCTAAGATCGGCTTACAAATGTAAACACGCTCATAAATGTTGTCTGTTCCAATAGCATTCTTAGCAGCTTCAGCTACGATGACCTTGTAAGATTCACCGTTCAGCATGATCTGCCAACGGCCCTCACGAACATAGTTGCCGTTTTCGTCTTTCCAAATCGGAAGACCCCATTTTTCGAACAAGTGAACGGAGGAGTCAACGTGACGAGCTATGTTGTAAACCAAGTCATCACGAGCAATGCCCATTAAGTCATTCTTAACATACTCTACATACTGCTCAACAGTATTGTCACCTTTGTCCAGACCAAGGTACTGGTTAATAGCGGACAAACCCATAGCAACAGCACCGGAACGGTCCATTGCAGCTTTATCAACAAGGGTTACTTTTAAACCATGCTTCTTTGCCCAATAAGCAGCTTCTACAGCAGCACCGCAAGCAGCCATACCACCGCCGAGAATCAGAATATCAGTAGTAACTTCTACAGTTTCAAAGTTAACCGGCATTATATTAACCTCCTTTGTTTGTTTTCAATAATTTATTTGTTTATTACTTCTTAAGAGTAGGAACTGCATCCAAGCCGAGAGATGCAGGCTCAGTAAATAAGGTTTGGTCGTTCAAATCATCCTGCTCAGCCGGGAATCCGCCGGCGGGTTCAGCGCTACCTTCTTCAGTTGTTCTGATGGGGAACTTGAAGCGTTTAACGCTGCCGTTACGGAACTTAACAGTCCACATAATGCTGTCGGAGCCTCTTAAAGGAACAACGCTTGCACCCATTGGTACAAAGTCGGCATAGCCACGAACGTCAATAGCTTGTTGCGGGCAAATCTTTACGCAGCAATAGCATTCCCAGCACATTGAGCCATCACGGTTATAAGCTTTCATTTTCTCTTTGTCCAGTACCATTAAGTCGTTGGGGCAGATGTACATGCACGCGGTTTTATCCTGCCCTTTGCAGCCATCGCACTTTTCTTGGATTACAAAACTAGGCATAATTTAACCTCCTATTCCCATAGTTTTTTGTTTTATTTTGAGGCTTATAGGGAGAAGGTTTTTTATATATTTAGTGACACGAACCTTTTCTCCCCAAACCCCATAACTACTTAGTTAAACATTAACAATTACTTGTTAAGGCTTTGATAGTATTCTGTTAAAATTTCCAGAACTTCTTTACGGCCAAATTCCAGCGGCGGCAGTTCACCGGCAGAGAACATAGCCCGAACTTTGGTACCGCTGATAGCTATGCGATCTTCCGGACCGTGAGGACAAGTTTTTTCAGTAGCCATACCTTGACACTTCTTGCAGTAGTAAGCAGCTGTAACTTTAATCGGCTGGCACAGGATTTCGCCAGGCTTAAATTGATCAAACATTTCTTGTGCTTGATATGCACTATAGTAGCTGCCTACACCGGCATGGTCGCGGCCGATTAAGATGTGGCTGCAGCCGAAGTTTTGACGGAAAATAGCATGCAGAATAGCTTCGCTCGGACCTGCATAACGCATTTCCATCGGATATACTTTCATAGCAACGTGCTTCGGATTAAAGTAGTTTTCTAGGTGAGCTTGATAGCACTTGAAGCGAACTTCAGCCGGAATATCGCCGGGCTTCAGTTTACCAACGATGGGATGAATGAATAAGCCGTCGCAAACCTCCATCCCGATTTTGCACAAGAACTCGTGTGAACGGTGCAGCGGGTTACGGGTTTGGAATGCAGCTACTGTGTGCCATCCTTTTTCTTCAAAAAGCTTACGGGTTTCAGACGGATGGGCATAGTAGCCGGCGTATTTGGTAGCATAGCCCATTTCGCTGAAAGTAACAATGGAACCACCAATGTTCACTTCGCCCTGCGCCATAACTTTTTGAACACCGGCGTGCTCGGCATCATCAGTAAAGAATACTTCTTTGCACTCTTTTACTTTGTCATACTCGTACTTATCTTCTACAGTAAGGATACCGACATAAGTATCAGTTTCATCATCAACCAATGCAACCTCTTGGCCTTCTTTTAACTCAGCAGCCTGTTCCTTGGTCACGGATACAGTGATCGGAATCGGCCACGCTAAGCCGTTTGCCAGGTGCTTAGTGTTAACGACACTTTCATAGTCAGCTTTGTTCATAAAGCCGGTCAGCGGGCTGAAAGCACCCATACCGATCATCAGAGTGTCAGAAGTTTCACGAGAGCTCATTCTGATTACCGGCAGAGTTTTGGCCTTAGCCAGCCATTCTTCGCGCTGTTCTCTCGGAACCAAAACCGGAGTCAGCTTTCCACCATGGGGTTGAACTAATGCCATTTTACATTGCCTCCCTTATATTAGTTTGGTTTCAAATATTCACTGAATTTGTCGAATTGTGAAGGTTAAATCTCTCACAATCTAACTTTCAGTGAATTATGAAGAGGGCTGTACAAGGTGCTTTGTGAAGAGTATAACTTATCATTACACCAAACTGCTTGAGTTCCCAAGCTACCTCTTCAAAACTATGTTTTCTAGGCGTAAACTGAAATGCTTTCGCCTAAACTTTGTACATTCTGGTATTACATTTATTCAATATTTATTTTAAAATTCCTGCTTGTTTGAGAAAAAAGTTTCATGCTTTTTAAGAAAATTTTCGACAAGATTTTTATACAAAACCGGCTAGTTTTTTGTCGGGGGAAACGATGCAGTAGTTTAAGCCTGTCGCTTTACTGTCCAACCCAAATGCCACTGCCATCAGTTGAGTAATAAACAGCACCGGTAACCCGTAGTTTGTTTGGTGCTCCTTATTGGCTCTGGCTTGATAAGCATCCAGGTTCATCTGACACAACGGGCAGGGAGTAACAATTAAATCCGCACCTGCTTTAGCAGCACCTTCAATAATGGGGTGTACTGCTTTAATAGTAATCTCGGGTGCTGTCAATGCCAAGGCACCGGTACAGCATTTGTTGCTGTTTTCAAATTCAACCGGCTCTGCACCCAAAGCCGCAATTATTTTGTTTAATGCAGTAGGATATTCAGGATCATCATAATCTCCACGCAGCGCTTTGACGCTTTGGCAGCCGGTATATCCCGCAACTTTTAAGCCTTTTAAAGGTTTTTTCACTGCCGCTGCAATTTTTTCCGGGCCAACATCATTGACCAGCACATCCAACACAAAGCGCACTTTTATGTTTCCACTGTACTGCAATCCGTCTTCTTTTAATGCCGCATTTGCTTTCTCTTTAAATTCTTGATCAGCAAACTTTTGATTAGCCAAACCCAGTATGGCATAGCAAGAACTACATGTAGTTACCACATCAAGCCGCTGCTTTTCAGCAATAGCCAAATTGCGGGCTGCCAG
>CBEUVQ010000031.1:0-29946 GCA_965546615.1 uncultured Peptococcaceae bacterium | reverse complement strand
TCTACAAACCAATTTTACTTAATATTCGCGGTTTTCGTTTATTAAAATAACAGGCTAACGCCAATAAAACAAAACTGTGCGGCAGGCCTGCCCAAAACCACAATCGCTGATTATTTCTCAATTCGTCGGGATCTATATTAATTAATTGAATAACCAGCTCTAAAGTTAAGGTTTCTGCCAAAATAAGTATTGTCATGATAATCGCTGATGCAGTCATTGCTTTAGGCAGTGGTTTTTGGGTGATTAGTCTAAGCAACACCCCTAACACCAGCAGGATTATTAGGGCATGAATGCCGTAAGGCATTGGCAACCACCTAAGCAAAACCACAATAAAAGCAAATATAATAGTATAAACCAGCTGTTTGCTCAAATCCCATTTGACACCCAGCAAAGAATAACCAAGCAGAACTGCACTCAGCGATTCAATTAAATTTTGAATTATATTGAGCATAACATCTTCCTAAACTGTTATTTCTTCAGTATTTCAGGGACTTCCGGCTCATAAAAATGAACCCAACAAGCAACATCCAAGTTCAGTTGAGAAACATAAAACAAAACTGTTCCCAATAACGCAAATATCTGTTTTTTCATTAATTATGCACCTCCTTTTTCTTTTTAATAATACCGCAAGCCGTGAAAAGCATCCCTAATAAGGCCGCAGTAATAATACTTCTATTAATGAGAAATAAGCTCTCAAAACTAAGGGTCAGTAAAAATATACTGCATATAACCCAAGAAACAATCGCACATTTGCGCAGTTTCTTCCGTTGTTCCGGCTTTATTGGCTTATTGGTTGTATCCAGCGGAGCATAAATACTAATTGCTATTAAACCAAAAAGTGCAACACAAATAACTGCAGCTGTAATATGATCATTAACAATCGTTAACTTTGGCGATACTAAACCAATGCCGACAAAAACCAACGCACTCCCTAAATAACAGGTGACTGGGTTGGAAGTATGCCGACCACCAGCAAAAACTTTAATTGGTAATACGGCAACATAAGCAATAAAAGTATGCATCAAACAGCCTAGAATTGCAGCAGTAATCATTATTGCAGCAAAACCAAAAATATTATTTAAAAATACTTTTATACCATAAGCAATAATGTCTCGATGAATGCCGGATTCTTTGGCAATAACATCTGCCCATCGATTGATAACTTGTTCCATATTTCCCTCCAAATCTTGCTTATCAAAAACCTTTATTATTATTTCGTCATATGGATTAATTTTCCTTTTTTTGATTTAAATTTTATCAATATTAATTTTTTAACAGTATTAATTTTTTAGGCGGACAATATGTCCGCCTAAAAAATTATCTCTACTGGTTTAATTAACCATGAATGCTTAATCCGTGCACATTCTCTGCCGCTTCCATCACCGCCTCTGCCAGTGTGGGGTGAGCATGAACAGTAGCTGCTAAATCTTTCGCTGTAAGCCGATTTTTTACTGCCAACGCAGCCTCTGCAATTAAGTCAGATGCATGGGGTCCGATAATATGTACCCCTATTACCACATCATTCTCGGCATTGGTAATAATTTTGACAAAACCCTGCCCTTCAGCCATACTCAATGCCTTACCGTTGGCCATAAAGTTAAACTTACCTGTTTTTACAGTCATACCCTGCTCTTTCGCCTGCTGCTCGGTCAGACCTACCGAAGCAATCTCCGGATCGGTGAAAATGCAGCTCGGCACCGCACTGTAATCCATTTTGGTATCGATACCCATGATGTTTTCAGCAGCAGCAATGCCTTGAGCAGATGCAGCATGAGCAAGCTGGTATTTCATCACTACATCGCCAATGGCATAAATGCCGGGCACGTTGGTTTGCATGCGCTCGTTCACTAAAATCTGCCCTCTTTCACCAAGGGCGACGCCTGCTTCTTCTAAACCCAAGTTTTGTGTATTCAGCGTCCGGCCGATAGAAATAAGCGCTTTTTCTGCAGTAATCAGCTCACCGTTTTCCAGTTCAGCTTGAATACCACCGTCTGCTTCTTCGATTTTTTTAATGACAGCATTGGTTTTCAGGTTAAACTTTTTCTTCTTAAATATTGTCTGCATCCGGCGGGAAATTTCTTTATCCTGGTTAAACAAAATACTTGGAGCTGCCTCTACCATAGTAATTTCACTGCCAAGACTGCCATAAATATGGGCAAATTCACAACCTATCACCCCGGCACCGACAATCAACAAACTCTTGGGAACCTCACTTAGATTTAAAGCTTCTTCACTGGTAATAACGGTTGTTCCATTATAACCCAAAGACTTAATTAATGCCGGGCTGGATCCGGAAGCAATGACAATGTTTTCACACTGCAGCTGCTGTATTTCACCTTTATTTTCTACTTGCACCACTCCGGGTGCTTTTATTTTTGCCATACCTTCTATTAGCTCAATCTTGTTTTTTTTGAATAAAAAGTTGATACCTGCTACTAACTTATCTACCACTTCGCTTTTTCGAGCTTGTATTTTCTCAAAATTAACGCTTGGTTGGCCTGTTTCAATTCCAAAGGAAGCGGCTTCTTCTACAGCTTTTAGTTTTTCTACTGCAGCAATTAATGCCTTTGTGGGAATACAGCCTCTGTTTAGACAAGTACCGCCTAGTTTATCTTTTTCTACCACCGCTACTCTACCGCCCAATTGAGCAATTCTGATAGCAGCCACATAGCCGCCGGGACCGCCACCGATAACTACCGCTTTATAGGTCATAGCTCTACCTCCCAAAACTTGTTTTAATAACCCATCAATGTAGTAGGAAACATTTTTATAATAACATTATTTAGCTTTTTTTGCCGAGTTCTTAAGAATAAACCTTTTTTTCATCAAGGGTAGACCACCCTAGAAGATCAAACACTACTCAATAGGCTGTTATCCCTTCAATAATTTGTGCTCCGCCAAAAGCCGCTAAAACTACTATTGTCCAAGTTGACCAGTTAAGCAGGGCAGGTACAGCAATTAGTGCTGCCCCTAATATAATGCGGACAACCTGATCTACCGGCCCAACATTCTTCTTTAGATATAACGCCTTGTTCAATATACCCACACCTCCTGTAAAGCGATGCTTATTATTACTAAAAAATAAAAAAAGCTATTCTATGAAAAGTTTTAATTATATCAGTAAAGCCCAGGTAAGCTGACCTGGGCTTTTGTTTACTGCACGTTATAAGCACCTTGACTTTGTAAATAATTAAAAATTGCTTCGCCATGCTGCTGCTCTTCTTTTTGAATGTGATTTAATACCTGCCGCACATTGGCATTAGTAGATTCAAAAATAGTGGTGTCATAAGTTCCGGAAATATATTTTTCAGTGACCAGCATGTCGTTGCACAACTCAATATCATTTTGGTTAGCTTGGCCCGGGGCAGCACTCTGAACAGACTGGATATATTGATTTTGCTGGCTTTGGTTTTGCTGGATCTGGTTCTGCTGCTCTTGACTTTGGCTTTGCTGCATGTTGGGAATTTGCCCGCTGAGCAGCTGATTGACACTGTCCAAATGCTGCTGCTCTTGTTGAGCCAACGCGTTAAACAGCTGTTTCAGTTGTGGATCTTGAGCCTGCTGTGCATAGGTTTGATACTTTTGGATGCACAATTCTTCATGCTTCTTTTGATCCTGCAACAACAATGTTTCTTTTTGCGATAAGTTAAATGTCAACTGTAATCCCCCTCTTTCATGGTATTACTGTTATTATTTAACCTATCTTAGTTTTTATACGGCAGTTTAACAATTGTAGATACACCGTTTTGCTCATTAACCAAGCTAACTTCACCTTGATAAATCTTTAAAATCCTCTGAACAATCGTCAGTCCTAAGCCGAATTTACCTTGAGAGCCTTTTTCAAAGGGTTTAAACAAGTTTTCTAAAATATGCTGTTCAACGTGAGGACCATCGTTCCAAAATTTTAAGTTTATTTCTCTTTCTGCAGTATTTAAATCTAATTCAACCGCAATTGTAGAAACAGCATAACGCAGGTGATTATCCAGTAAATTTTCAATTACTGTCCGCAGATTATCTTCGCTGCACTGAAAGCTTACCGGTTTTAAATTCAGTTTCCAATTCAGCTCTGGGTAGTTAGGGCTTAGATGCTGAACAACTTTTTTAATCAACTGATCCAAACAAACCTCTTGCAGCTGCGGTTCTTTAGTATCCAAATAGTCCAAGCGGGTTAAATAAAGCAGCTGCTTAATCAACTTTTCTAATCGCTGACCTTCTTCGTCAATTACCTGGATACTGCCCTGCAAATCACCTTTGGGATAGACTCCGTCCTGCATCGCTTGCGCATAACTGCGGATTACCATTACCGGCGTCTTCAATTCGTGGGAAATGTTTTGCAGCATTGATTGCTGAGCTTCATCCTGCTTAATCAGCTGTTGACGCATAATGTCAATAGATTTCGCCAACTCTCCGATCTCATCATTGCGTTTAATATCCAGCGGTTCGTGCCAATTGCGATTGGCAATACGTTTAACATGCTGCTCCATAACAGTCAGCGGACGGGTGAAATAACGCACTATAAACAGCGAAACAAACCAGCCCGAAACCAACGCCAACCCGAAATAAAGCATAAAATTAAACAAAAAACCCTGTACAAAACGGTCTTCTTCCGGCTTTTTTACAAAACTGATTTTATAAAACGGCCGGCCGTAGGCAGCATTTTTTTCAATTACATAACGAATCGGCACTTCATTAACTTTACTTTGATACAGTTTTCTTAACGACTTTTGAGTCTCAGCATTACGCTTGATTTCGTCAATAAACGACTTTTGTAATGCTAATTCAGCATCTGCCGGAATGGTTGACCCGTCATCCAGCATGATAAAGCTGTGAATAGAAAAAACATACCGTTCGTCAAAGCGTTTTACAATAACACCTTTTTCCGGTTTCGGCGGTGGCTGCATCATGCTGTCGTTAAAAAAATTTCTGATCATCGGTGGAGTAACAAGAATAACTATTGAATACAACAACAAACTTACCCCGGAAACAGCCAGCCATATTTTTATAGTAAGAGATAAATTTTTCGTTTTCATTTTCATTGGGCCACCATCCGGTAACCATAACCGTAAATGGTTTCAATGCGTAAATCAGGCAGCTTTTTGCGCAGCCTTCTGACCAGGTCATCCACTGAACGATCGGTGCCTATATAATCAGCGCCCCAAACCCAGCTTAGAATTTGCTCTCGGGAAAGTGCCTGTCCTTTATGCTTGGCAAAACACAATGCTAAATCAAATTCTTTAGATGTCAGTTCAATAATTTGATTATCTTTACTTATTTCACGCTTTGCCTCATCTATTTTATACGGCTGCAGATCAGTAATAAGTGTTTGCTCTAAAGCCTTATTGTACACACGTTCCAGCACTCTCTGCACACGAATTACCAATTCGCGTGGTAAAAAAGGTTTGGCTAAATAATCATCACTGCCCATTTCCAGACCAATAACGCGATCTATATCTGCATCACGGGCAGAGATAAAAATAACCGGCACTTCCGGAGATAGCTCTTTAATCCTTTTCAGCAGTTGGTAGCCGTCAATATCCGGCAGCATAATATCCAAAACCCAAAGATGTGGGCGTTCTTCTATCGCCTGCAGCGCCGACTCACCGTTATAAAATGGCTTTACTTTCCAGCCTTCTTTCTGCAGATAAGTGGTTAATATTTGATTTAGGTTCGGCTCATCTTCAACCAAAAAAATCTGATACAAAACCAGACCCCCTTAGCAAAAAATCCAGACTCCCTGCACAAAGGAGTCTGGTTTGGGTTACTAATCGGATTCAACAGCTTCAGCTATTCTATTAGATAAATCTTCGTTTTTCTCCTGCAATTGCTCCAACATTTTGGTCAATAATTCTTTAATTTCAGTTTGATCATTGTCTTCTACTGCTTTCTTGATTTGTGCCATTAAGTTATCTGGTTGACCCTGCGGTCTGGGCTGCAGTCCAAGATTCTCCATTTCTTCTTTAGCTTGTTCCGGGGTAATTTCTCCGTTTTTAACATCTTCATGAATAGCTTTAACTTTCTCTTTTACCTCATCTGACAGTTCCGGGCCGGGTCTAAACCCTTTCTTTTCAACTCCTAAAGCCTTCAGCTGTTCTTGGGCTTCCTCCGGAGTAATTTCTCCGTTTTTAAGTTCTTCATGAATGGCTTTGACCTTTTCTTTCACCTCATCTGACAGTTCCGGGCCGGGTCTAAATCCTTTATTCTCAACTCCTAAAGCCTTCAGCTGTTCTTGGGCCTGCTCCGGGGTAATTTCTCCGTTTTTAAGACTTTCATGTATGGCTTTTACTTTCTCTTTTATCTCATCTGACAGTTCCGGCTTTTGCTTATCTGCCGGCCGCAGCTCCTTCATTTGTTCTCTAAGCGCATCCTGCTCTGTCAGCGCTTTTTCCCATTCCTCCAAGCTTTCCGGTTGGTACTTATTTACCAGCTCCAGCAGTTGGCTCTTAAGCTCCTGCTGATTTTTTCCTTTAAAGGGTTGATGCTGTGCAAAGCCTTTTGGGTTCGGCCGTTCTCCGTTTGTGTTTGCATCTACGTCCGCAAAAGCCGCTGTCGGTACCAAAAAAGACAGTGTTAAGACAGCAGATGCTGTTTTAATCTTCCAATTTTCTTTCCAATTTTTCATATTAAATTCCCCCTAAGATAAAATTTGTTTACGATTTTAGTATAGGCAGTAAATTTGGATAAATTATCAAAAAATAATGGGAAATTATGAAATTGTATAATCTTTATATTAAAATACCATAATTTGCTAGTTCTAGAGCTTGTTGGGCCAGACTCAAGCTGTAGCCGGCACTTCTCATTTGGTTTTTGGCATTTATATAGGATATTTCACTTTCCAGCAGAGCAAGTTTAGAAATCTGCCCAAGCTGGTATCGCTTCTCGGCCCACTGATAAGAGCGTTCAGCATTTCGCAGGTTTATTTGAGCTAACTGATAATCCTGCTGCTTTAACTTTACATCAGTAATTAAGTTGTTGATGTAATCTGTCAAATTTATCTTTGCATCTTCCAGCTCTAACTCTTTTTGTTTCACTTCCTGTGCCAAAATTAAATACCGATAATAGTCATCCTCTTCGTCATAGTCATCTTCTAAATCATTAAGATCCCGTTTTAATTGGGAAAGCGTGTCGTTAGCATAGGTTGCACTGGATAATAATTGTTGATAATCAGGAATGTCAATGGTGCCGGAAACTTCAAAGGAAACCAATTCCAATGCATCATCATAACTTCTACCCATCATATCGTTTAACTGCCCTTTTTTTATTTTAACAGCATTTTCTTGTTGGGTAATTTTCTGCTCAAGGTCGTTAAGTGCTGCCGCCAAATCATCTACCTGATATTGACTGCCGGTACCTAAACCCAATTTTTTTCTCTCATTATCAAGCCGGTACTGCATCAACTCATACTCTTTAGTTAATTTTTCCAGTTCGCCCTGCTGGTTTAAAATGGAAGTATAAAGATCCTCAACAATGTAATCAATTTGTTTTCGGTAGTTTTCTTCTGCGCTAACGGCATCATCATAGTTGTTTTCAGCATCTTCAATGCTGTCTGATGATGATTCAATGCTCTTATATTGAGATTCCATTTGAGCTTCAAGTTTTTCCATATCAGCTGCGATTTGTTCCGCAGTATCAGCATCTAAGTCAGGCTGAGCATATTGTTCACTTAATGCAGTATAGCGTGAAGATAAACTGTTATAGGTGTCATAAATATCATCTTGTTCAGCCTCGGTTTGCTGCTGCTGATATTTGGCTTTTTTAACGTTCAGCTCATATTTCTGCAAGGTTCGACTGTATTCTTTAACTAAACTTTTCGCTTCTTCTAAAGTAATTACTGTTACGTCATCATTTTGCTCCTCTGCCGCGTAACCCGTTGAAATACTTCCTAAAATAAGCACAAAAGCTAAAATAAGAATTAATTTATTACGCATCTATATCACCTTTTATTCATATCTTAATGCTTCCAGCGGGCTTAAATTAGCAGCCTTTAAAGCAGGATAAAACCCAAAAAAGACGCCGGTAACTACCGAAAATATCAGCCCCAAAAACACCCCGCTCAACGACGGCAGCACTGCCATTTCAAAATAACTCAACACCGGCAGAGCTGCAAAACCGACAATCACTCCGATGATACCGCCGGTTAAACTGATGATCACTGCTTCAATTAAAAATTGCTTCAGTATTTCCTGCTTTTTGGCTCCAATGGCCTTTAAAGTGCCAATTTCCTTTGTTCTTTCTTTAACTGTAACAAACATTACATTCATAATACCTATACCGCTGACCACCAGTACCACGGCTGCCACCGCCAATAAAAGCATCGACATAGATTTTGCCGATTGTTGTGCTGCCGCTAACCTGCTGCCGGCATCCAAAATGCGAAACTGATCTGCCCCTCCGGCACGGTGAGTTTCGTTGAGAATGTCAGTAATATCATTAATTGCAGCGGTGACGGTATCCAGGCTGGTGGCCTGCACATTAATGGTAGGATTAGCTCTGGTGCCCAGCAGATACCTTTCTGCGGCTGAGTATGGGATAAAAACGGCATCATCATAGCTCATGCCTGAACCGGAATCACCTACCCGATTGTATATACCAATAACCTCAAATTTTCTGCTGTTAATGGTAATGCTTTGCCCCACTATTTCTGACAGGTAACCGTCGGTAAGCGTGTTGGCTAATTCCGCCCCAATTACCGCTACCTTGCTCTTCTTTTCTTCATCTGTATCTTCAATCGCCCGGCCCAGCTGTACTGTTAAGTTGTTGCTGGTTTGAAACTGAGGTTCAATGCCGGTGAAACCGCCGTTTGTAGAATAATTATTATAGTTAATATTTCCGTTACTTCTTAAGATGGGATAGGCTTCCGCTATGTTCGCACTGGTTAAAAACGTTTCCGCGTCTTCTTTTGTCAGCGGGTCAACAACTCTCCCCCGGGAAGCAGGCATGACGATAATAGAGCCAACATTCAATTTAGAATACTGCTCATTGACCTGTGCTTCGCCGCCTTTACCAATGGCCACTACTAAAAATATCGTCGCCGTGCCTACAATTACCCCTAATGTAGTTAAGAAGGTGCGCATTTTGTTTTGTGTGATATTGATAAAAATAAGTTTAAACAGTTGTTTAAGCTGCAAAAAATCACCTACTTCCGGTATAAATCACCGTTTCATTAGCACGTAAACCGGATAATACTTCTGCACTGGTGCCGTCAGTAAAGCCGGTTTTAATCTCTTTCTCTGTTTTTTGCCCTTGTTCATCTACAACTGTAACCACTTGTTTCCCGTTGACAATTTTTACTGCCTGATAAGGTATAATCAAACAATCCTGCACTTCTTTGATAATAAAATTAACAGTGCAGGTCATACCGTCTTTAATCCTATCGTCTGCATCTTCGATGGTGATTTCAACAGCATAATTAACCAAACCGCTGGAATCAGATACCGGCAGAGCATCAATATTGGTAACTGTTCCGGTAAACTCTTTATCAGGTATTGCTTCTGCTGTTACATAAACCTTTTGCCCTTCTTTGATTTGTCCAATATCGTATTCTATTACGTTAGTTGTTGCTTTAATGACATTATTTTCGTGAATGGTGGCAAAATCGTCTTCATCGGTTAAGCTTTCGCCGACCTTTTTAGCAAGGTCTAAAACCACACCGGTAACAGGAGCATATAGGATGGTATCTTCCAAATCCTCTTTAGCCATTTTCACCGCCAGTTCGTTTTGGTCAATACCTCTGTCTTTTTGCAGCTGATATTTCTTCTGCAAGTTTTGGTACTCTGTTTCTTTGTTATCAAGTTCAAGTTTCTTTAATTTTATTTCATTAGCTGAATAAGCATCTGGAATTGCCTCCATTTCTTGATATTCCGCTCTGAGATTTTCCAGTTCTGCTTCTGCTTTTTTTAAGTTTAATTCAAGATCCAATAAGCTGGTTACCTCTTGATCCTGTGCTTCCTCTAACTTAGCTAACGCCAGCTGATACTGATCTTGGTAGTCTTTGTCATCCAGTTTGGCAATTATGTCACCTTTGTTAACTTTGTCGCCTTCTTCAACTAAAATTTCCGCAATTGTTCCCCGTACATCAAAGCGCAGCTTTACTTTAGAAAAATCAATTGTGCCATCAGATTCTAAGCCGACAATAATGTCGCCTCTTTCTACTTTCGCTTCCAGCTCTTGAGGTTGAACACTTGGTTTGTCAGCTTGTTTCTGCAGCCAATAACCTACCCCCCCGATTAACACCAAGACCAGTGCAGCAAATGCCCAAAAACGTTTCTTTCTTTTATAATCAGTTAGTTTAGCTGCAAACTTTTTAATGATGTTCATATATCCGACCATCCCGTATGTAAACTATTTTTTTCAGCTGTTCAGCCACTTCAATATCATGAGTAATAATTACAATGGTATTGCCCTGCCGGTTGAGTTCTTGAAAAATCTCCATAGCATCCTGACTGGATTTGCTGTCCAGATTGCCGGTGGGTTCATCCGCCAGTATTAATTGAGGCTTACAAACAATCGCCCGGGCAATTGCCACCCGCTGCTGCTGGCCGCCGGATAGTTCATTGGGGCGGTGCGTAAGTCTTGCACCCAACCCCAAAATTGTTAGTTTCTCTTTAGCCAGTTCTGCCGCTTCCTGCTCATTTACCCCCCGGTAAAGCAAAGGCAGCATCACATTCTGCAAAGCAGTTAATCTCGGCAAAAGGTTAAACTTTTGGAAAACAAAACCTATTTTTTTATTGCGAATTTCGGCCAGTTGATTTTCTGAAGCTGTCAGCACATCTAAGCCATCTAAGTAATACTGACCGGCAGTGGGAACATCTAAACAGCCTAAAATATTCATCAAAGTAGATTTACCTGAACCGGACGGGCCCAATACCGCTAAAAAATCCCCGGCAAATACTTTGATGCTGACTTCATCCAATACTTTAAGTTCTTCGCTGCCGTTTTGATAAATTTTAACGAGGTTAACGGCATCGATGATGCATTTTGAATTACTCATAATAAATTACTTACCACCCATGCCCGGCGGCGGTCCACCCATATCCGGCGGCCCATCCATCCTTCGGTTTTGCTCACTGCCGTTAGTTCCGCTATTCGAACCGCCGACAGCCATCACCTGCACAAAGGTAATGGTATCATCCTGCCGCCAAATTTGTAATATTGAATCCTGTTTGATTCCACTCAGGCCAACCTCTGTAACCTCATTAGCACCTCTTTGCCTGCTGACAATCGGGGTACCTACCGGAATGGTAATGGTTTCGGCGGTTTCGCTGAAATTCATTTTAAAGCCGCTTTTTCCCGGCCCAGCTTGCTGAGCCGCTTGCTGATTATCTGTTTGTTGTTCTTCTATTTGCTGATCTGATGTTGACGTACTTTCACCTGTGTTCATTTCTGCTTTATACATTGTTACTTCATTGCCAACTATTTCTTTCACCTTGCCAATCAAGTCCGGTCTTTCCTGCGGCAGTGTAACTTTATTAACCTCGCCAACAGCAGCATCAGTTTGATTAGGTTCTTCTGCAGAGCCGCTCCCACAGCCAACCAAAGCAACTGCTGCCACTGCAATGGTTAAAACTGCCAATAACTTTTTTAACCCCATCTCCTCACCTTCCTATGTAAAAAATTCAAACTGCTACCGGTAACATGAAGCAAATATATAAAGAAACTATGGAAGAATTATGAAACAATTGTGGGAAATTGTGAAAAACAATATTTAAGAAAACTAATAGAAAAAGCAAAGAAGCGGTTTTAATACCGCCTCCTTAGGTGACATTTATTTTTTTAATACGGTATGAGGCCGCATTGTTCCAGTAAACGCTGGCCTTTCTTGCTGAGCATCAGCTCTAAAAAAGCATTGGCTGTCTTGACATTGGGAGCATTTTTCGGAATGGCAATGGCAAATTCTATCGGAGCGCCGGAAATGACAATCATTTCGCCGGAATTTTTACCCTGCAAACTTACTTTAGCCTGTTGATAGTATGCCGCATAAGCAGAGCTTGAAAGATTGATTTCCTCCGGCAAAATAATATATTTTAAGCCAAACTGCTTTGCTACACAGAGGTATTCAAATCCGTAATCCAGCCGCCCTTCCAAAACATCTGCCGCCACATCATATGATTTCGGATAGATGTATTTTGCGGTGCATTTTTGATCAAGTTTTTGAAACAAGCGGGGTCGGCGATAGTATTTTTCAGCCAACTGCCAGCACATCAGCGTGCGGTAACCGCAGGGATCAAGGTTGTGATTAGAGCGGCCGAAAGTTACATCACTGCGCTGCAGGATTTCAAACCAGTTATCAGCGTTAACCTCAGCGCCGGCATGAGCAAACTCGTTATAAGCCAACACGATTTGATCATTTGCAAAAATGAAGTACCTATCTACAAATTCCGGTTCCAACAGTTCGCTGAACAAATAATGATCCGCTAACGCTATAATATCCACCGGCCTGCCCTCTCGGACAAGCCAAGCACAGGCACGTGACCCGTGAGCTTCTAAATTCACTTCCAAATCTGGATACCTTCGCTGCAATAATTTTACGCCTTGAGTAATCGGCATTCTCAACGCCCCGGCATGCAGTATGTTCAGCTTGGGCACCGGCTATTCCTCCTTAATCCAACTTTTGTAATCCGCCAAAAAAGCCTCAATTTTCTGCTTCTTTTCGTTAAGCAGCTGTACACATATTTTTAAAGCTTGATAACCTTTATTGCTTAACTGATAAGCCCGCCGGGCCGGCCCGACGGGAGTGGCTTCCCACCGCGAAATTACCAATCCTTCTTCTTCCATTCTGCGCAAATTGCGGTAAACAGTGGTGGGGTCAGCATCCACTTCAGAAAATCCTGCCTCGTTTATTTTTTGAATCAACTCATATCCATGTGAAGGTTTTCGGGCTAAAAAGAGCAGTAATGCCGGTACTAACATTTTATCGATACGGTTGGCAATAGCTGTTAAATCTGTTTTGTCTGTTCGCTGCACCCAAATTCACCTCTTCCGATAGAAACGGAACGACCGCAGCGGTCATTCCTATCGTCAACAACTATTCTGTAAAAAATTGTCCGATATAGCCAAGCGCCAGCAGCAAAATTAAAACTAACAAAATTACTTTAATAATTTTTTCCGGCAAAAACTTCTGAACACCTGCTCCCAAATAAGTGCCCAACAACCCGCCGACACCAAACAGCATCCCCAACATCCAATCAGGAGCAATGGCTTGATTGGCAGCAATTGCTGAGCCGGCTAAAATATGATAATAAATTACTCCGGCAACAGAAGTAATAAACGTACCTGCCAGCGCCGCTCCCGCTACCGTATAGACCGGCAAGCCCAAAAAAGCAACACAAAACGGTGAAATAATCGCCCCTCCACCTATACCGTAAATGCCGCCAATTAAGCCGACTACCAATGCTAAGGCAAAAACAGCAATTGTGCTAAATGAATAAGTTTCACCCCAAAATTCGTACTCCACTTTCTTTAAAGAAACAGCCCTGGTTTTTACCACTGCTTCTGCAGGTAAGCCGGCAGCCAAACGACCGCTGTTTTCTTTTTTTAATTCAGCCACCCGCTCGGCAAATTTCTTTTGCATCGCTTTATTTCGCTCTTTAAGTTTTTTATTCCAACCCATTACTTCGGACAGCAACCGGTAGCCTAAGTACAGCAGCACCAAGCCGACAAAAAGCTTAAAACTCTTCGGGTCAGGGAGGTATTTAATTCTTACCCAAGCGCCAACAAACACGCCGGGCAGCGTACCAATCACTACCGCCCATGTCAGCGGCCAAGCCATACGCCCCTCTTTAATATACCGGTATAAACCGCCGGGAATAGCTATAATATTGTAAATAAGGTTGGTTGGGCTAACTGCCGGAGTGGTGAAATGCAGCACACTAACCTGAAAAGGCAGCAGTAAAAAAGCACCGGATACACCTGCAGAAGTAGTTAAAGAAGAAACCAAAAATGCTGCCAACGGCGGAATTAATGGGAAAACATCTATCCCGGAAACAGGAAAATGCACCGCTAATCTCTCCCTTCATCACTATATGCATCATGCATATAAGTTTAGGGTAATAATAGCTTAGCGGTGTACTGCTGTCAAGAATAACAAAAAGAAAAAGGTGCTTCAGCACCTAAAAATTTTCACATACTATTGTCTTTAGGGCACCATTCCGTCAGACATACCGGCGTAGTCATCTTTACTGCGTTTGTTAGGTTTTACATTAAGCTCCTGCTTCAAAACCTCTTTATTCTTTTTAGCTTTGGAATTATTAAGTTTGTTTTTTTCTCCGGCCATCTTTACTTTTAAACCTCCCTGTTCTTTATATATTGTTTGGCATTTAAATGCCTCCCATAACAATACCCATTACCAGAATGAAAACTGCAACTACTGTAAATATATACTTGGCAATAAATCCCCACCATGGACCAAGCGGTCTTTTAGCTCCTTGGTTAACCTGCGCACGCGCTCGATCGATGCCGTAAATCCAAAAGAAAACAACTGCAGAAAGCACCGCACCAAACGGTACCAAATAAATTGTAAAGAAGTCAGCAAATTTACCAAAGAGATCCATATTTAAGTCCAACGGGATGCCAATAATAAAACCTAATATTGCCACCACAAATGAACTTTGGGTTCTACTCCATCCGGTTCGATCAATAATTGCTTCTACCGGCACTTCCATCAGGTTAATTGCTGATGACACAGCAGCAAAGATAACTGCTAAGAAAAAGAGTATGCCAAAAATATAGCCGCCGGGCATAATTTTAAATATATAAGGTACAGTAATGAATAACAGTGGTGGACCGGCCTGCGGGTCAAGGTTAAAAGCAAATGCAGCAGGAATAGTAACCAATGCTGCCAAAATTGATGCAATAGTAGTAAAGAAAGCGGTGTTTATAGCAGATGACGGAATATCTTCATTAGGTTTTAAATAGCTGCCATACACCAGCATCGCCGCACCGCCTAACGAAACTGTAAAAAAGGCTTGACCTAAAGCATTAACCCAAGTTTCCGGTTTTTGTAAATATGACCAGTCCGGCACAAAAATAAATTCCAGACCCTGCTCTGCACCGGGAAGGGTTACAGATCTAATCATCAAGACAGTTAAAATTATAAACAGAGCCGGCATCATATATTTATTGGCAAACTCAATACCATCGCTAACCCCTAACCTAACTATGAAAAGAGTTAAAGCCAAAGCGATAAAGTGCCATAATATGCTGCCTGATTGTCCTGCAAAAGCGCCAAAATACTCCGGTATATCGATAGTTTCAAAGGATCCAAGTAATGCTAACGTAAAGTATTTAATGATCCAGCCGCATACGATTAAGTAAAATGTAAATACCCCGGAAACACCAATTACCGGAATAATTCCTAGTGTTGAACCAAGCGGCAGGTTTTTTTCTTTAAATACATTTTCATAAGAGCCAATTGCCCCTTTTTGCTGACTGCGGCCAAAAGCAAATTCACCCATTAGACCGGTAACGCCCAGTACAAAGGTAAACACCAGATAAGGCAGCAAAAAGGCAGCGCCGCCGTATTGGCCGATGCGCCAAGGAAACATCCAAATACTTCCCAGCCCCATCGCTGCACCAATACAAGCTAAAATAAACCCTGTTTTCCCTGACCATGTTTCCCGTTCGCCTGCCATACCACCCCTCCTAATTCATTTTTCATTCTCCGTGATTTTTTGTTATTGTACCGGCTTCAGTCTCGCGGTGAAGTGCCGAAGAATTTTGGGCTCATATACAAATTCTAAACCCTTTAATGATTTAGCTTTATCTTTAATGCCTATAAGTCCTTCAGCGATAACATCCATATGGGTATTGGTATATGTTCTGCGCGGAATAGTTAACCTTAACAGCTCCATTGGTGACTCTAAGTTTTCTCCGGTGTCCGGGTCTCTTCCTAATAAAAATGAGCCAATTTCTACCGATCTTACACCGGTATCTAAGTACAACTCATTAGCCAGCGATTGAGCAGGAAACTGGTCAAAAGGAATATGTGGCAATAACTTTTTAGCATCTACAAAAACTGCATGGCCGCCGGTAGGATATTGGAAAGGTATGCCCCCTTCTTTCAGCTTTTCTCCAAGGTATGCAACTTGGCCGATGCGGTATTCCAAATAGTCATAATCCATGCCTTCGTACAGACCGCGGGCCAAAGCTTCCATATCCCGACCGGCCAAACCTCCGTAAGTAATAAAGCCTTCCATCGGAACGGTCCGGGATGCACATTTGTTAAATAAATCCTCATCGTCTTTAATAGCCAGTATACCGCCTATGTTGACAATGGCATCCTTTTTGGCGCTCATGGTAAAAGCTTCGGCATAGCTAAACATTTCTTTAACAATTTCTTTGATAGATTTGTCGCTATAGCCCTCTTCTCTGTTTTTAATAAAGTATGCATTTTCATAGGAGCGCGCTGCATCAATAAATACCTTAATACCATGGCTTTTTGCTATTTCACTTGTTTTTCTGATATTTTCCATAGATACCGGCTGCCCACCCGCACTGTTACAGGTGACGGTAATAATTACTGCAGCAATATTATCCGCACCTTTTTCGCGAATAATGGTTTCTAATTTGGTTAAATCCATATTTCCTTTAAAGGGGTGATATTTTTCGGTATCAAAAGCATCTTCAATTACACAGTTGACTGCACGGCCGCCCGCCATTTCTACATGGGCCTTAGTGGTATCAAAGTGCATATTGCTGATGAAAATATCTCCAGGTTTTTTAATGATTGCAGGAAACAAAACCTGTTCCGCACCCCTGCCCTGGTGAGTAGGTATAGTGTATTTATAGTCAAAAATGTCTTCAACTGCATCTTTTAAGTGCAAAAAATTTTTACTTCCTGAATAAGCTTCATCACCCATCATCAGCCCGGACCACTGATAGTCGCTCATGGCACCGGTGCCACTGTCAGTAAGCAGGTCGATGTATACTTCTTCGCTTTTTAATAAAAACAAATTATAACCTGCACGCTCTAAAGCAGCTTGTCGTTCTGCTTTAGATATCTTTTTAATTGGTTCAACCATCTTAATCCGAAACGGCTCAGGCATCGCTTTAACAGCACACATATTAAATACCCCCTCCAAACAAAAACAAAAAAATTTAAAAGTATTATTCCACGTCAGTATGCTTTTATTAAATTAAATAAAAAAATCCAAGGTTTAATTGTACACCCTGGACTTTCACTTATAGCTTTTCTATATATAACACTTTGGATGCTTTGCTCAGCAGATGCTAAGCAAATTCCCGTTTGTCCTTCTTTTTGTAGCCGGTAAAACTAAGATGAGCAATCAGCTCTTTGTGTTCATTAAACACCTCTACATTATACCCGGTAATTTTTTTTGCACCGGATACCTCTTTAGCTTCGGCAGTGAGTTTCCCCCCTTTAGACGCCTTAAAATAAGTTACATGGGCATTAATTCCCACCGTTGTTTGTCCGGCAGCATTAGATGCTGCCGCAAATGCAAAATCTGCCAAGGTAAAAATTGCTCCACCTTGAACTATTCCCAATCCGTTAAGGTGTTCGGCGGTAACTGTCATTTCTGTCACCGCAAAGCCGGGCTTAACCTGAACTAATTTAATGCCATTATAGGCAGCAAAACGATCACGTTCAAAAAATTCAATAAGTTGTTTACACATTTGTCAACCCTCCACAGCTTCTAAATGCTTGAGAAATTATTTTAATGATAACAACTTCGCTATCATGATATTTTGGCAATTATATCGTGCCTAAGAAATAATTACAACCTATACTGTAATTACCCAACTTCACAATTCCTCACAATTTTGCGCTGCTTGTTTTAGGCAAAGTATGTGCAGTTAAATTTTCGATAACAAAAGGGTTTCTTGATAAATTAATCCAATAATAAATACTGTAGTATTCATCACTGAAAGGAATGTTACCTTTGCAGACTATGTTAATTGATTTTCATAATTTGTTAGTTTCTCTTTCAATGGCTTTAGATTTTCATGGGCAGGGGCTGATGCGCCACCATGTTCGGGTAGCATTAATAGCTGAGCAAATTGCTCGCAAACTGGCAATGAAAGAAAAAGAAATTGATAATTTGGTTTCCGCCGCACTTATTCATGATTTAGGAGCCGACACCTTTAAGGAAAAAAGCAGGTTGGTTCAGTTTGAAGTAAATAACCCGGAAAATCACTGCCGGCGCGGTTATCACCTCACTGCTTCTTCTACGCTGTTAAAACCTTTAGGGGAAATCATTTTGTACCATCACGACCGCTGGGATGGCAAAAACAACAGCGGGCTAAAGGGTGACAGTATTCCGTTGGCCAGTAGAATTATTCATCTTGCCGATCGGATTGATGTTTTAATTAAAGAAAACCGCTATATTTTATCCCAGCGTCAGCGCATTTTATATAAGGTAAAATCTCTTTCCGGTTCGGTATTTGACCGCATGCTGGTAGATGTATTTCAAGAACTGTCATTAAGAGAAAGCTTTTGGCTGGATTTGGTGCATCCCCGAGCAGACTTCATTTTAAAAACCAAACTCCACTCGTTCCAAACGAATGTAACAGCGGAAGATTTAATAAGCATCAGTGAAGTGTTTGCCCAAGTTATCGATGGCAAAAGCCGCTTTACACATCTGCATTCGCGGCTGGTAGCAGGTGTTGCCGAACAAATGGCAGTACTGGCCGGGTTTACTGCTGAGAAGTGCACTGCGATGCGGGTCGCCGGCCTGCTGCACGATTTAGGCAAAACGGCAATACCGGAAGAAATTTTGGAGAAACCGGGGCGTCTGACAGAAGAAGAATACTCCATTATCAAAAGTCACACCTACTACACTTATCGTATTTTGGAAATGCTGGACAATTTTGAAGAAATTAAGTGTTGGGCCGCCTATCATCATGAAAAACTTAACGGACGTGGTTATCCTTTTAGAATTGCTGCCGAGGGCTTGGATGACGGCAGCCGCATTTTAGCGGTAAGCGATGTTTTTGCCGCTTTGATTGAAGACCGTCCCTACCGCCAGGGACTGCCGCGTCACAAAGTAGAACAGATACTTTTAGAAAAAACAGAAAACCTTGAATTAGACAGACGATGGGTTGAATTGCTATTAGACAATTATAATCAACTGGCTGAAATAAAAATGCAATTAAAAGCGTGAAGCAATCATAATGTATGATATTTACTGTTCGGCAGCAAACTATTTAATTAGAAAGTGAAACGTTTCCTCCTTTAAATCAGTCTTATATATAAAGACAACTTTGGGAGGATTGAAATGTTAAAAAAACTTGCTTCTTTAATGCTATTATTAACTTTAATCATGTTTTCAGGATGTGCTGCTGAACAGCAATCAGAAACTTTAATGAATGAATTTAAATCACTGGCTGCAGAAAATACCGACATTGAAGAAGTTGCCGCTTTTTTAACGAAAAATATTGCGCACGTTTCTAAAGAAAAGGCTTCTCAGATGGTAATTGAGTTTGAAAAAATGCAGAAGAATAACCTATCTCAGCTGCAAACAGCTTTTTTGCAATATGACATTCAAAACGAAATAAATGTCGGACAGCAATCTATTACTGATGATGAAATTATTAACGATCCTGAGCTGAAAGCATTTTTAACAAAGTTAAAAAACAGCGGATATAAGGTAGACACTGCCGAAGGTATGTATTACCTGATTATCGATTATCAATTTTATAAAAAATTTAGCCCTTATGTTACTGCAGACATGCAGGATTATATTGAAATTATGGCCGAAGAATCAAACCATGCTGCTGCTAAAGACGCAGCGCTGCTAATTGGTTGGGATGATGTTGTGAAAAGAGCATTAAACCAAGAGAAATTTATTCTTCAACACAGCGATTCGGTTAAAGCTGATGAAGTAATGAAATTGTTTAACAGATATGTTACTTTTACATTATACGGCTTAGACAACACCCCGCTGTTTGGCTATGATACCGGAACAATTAATCCGCAAGCTAAAGAAGCTTACTTAAACGCTCTTCAAGATACCAGCGGCAGCAGATATTTAAAAGCATTAAACCAATATTTAGAAGTACTGGAGCGCAATAACTTTATGCTGACAACTGAAGTTAAGAATTACCGCGAACAGATTATGGAAAAGTTTAGTGCAAAATAAAAAAGCATTAAGCCTGCTTGTAATCATTTGGGCTGAGAGAAAAACAACAGGTATGACCGTTAAGGCATACCTGTTGTTTTTTTCTTCACCATATAAATGCGCTTATACCATCTATTTTAACTTATCGGCAGTGTTATCGTGATTTTAAACAGGTCTCCGTCCAAATCAATATCCAGACTGCCCTGGTGCAGATCAACAATGGATTTCGCTATTGCAAGTCCCAAGCCGGACCCCTCGGTTTTGCGGGATTTATCCCCCCGTTTAAACCGCTCGAACAGCTCGTTTACATCCTCACCAAGCTCATATTTAGTGATATTTTTAAAGGTAATTCTCACTTTGTGAGGCAAAACAGTCATAGTAATGTAAACTCTGGTGTTTTCTAAGCCGTATTTTAAGATGTTGGCAATAAGATTATCAAACACCCGCCAGATTTTTTGCCCGTCTACCTGCACATATACCGGGTGATCAGGCTTAGTTATCCGAAACTGCAGCGTAGAAGCACTGATTTTTTCTTCATGTTCAGCTAAAGCCTGCTGCAGCAGCTGTACCAAGTCCACCTTTTCTTTTTTCAACTCAACACTGCCGCTGGCCATTTTAGAGGCTTCAAACAAATCCTCAATCAACACCTTTAAACGCTGGGATTTGCGATCAATAATTTCGATATACGCCTGCCGGTCTTCCGGCGGCAGGTCGGGAGATTTCAACAGCTCAGTATAACTGATAATAGAAGTAAGCGGGGTGCGCAAATCATGGCTGACGTTGGTAATCAATTCGGTTTTTAATCGCTCGCTTTTGGCCTGCTCCTGCTGCGAGGTTTTTACACCGTACTTTAAGGCGTTGATATTTCCTGCCAATATCGCCAAAGAAGACCTGCCCTTTACCGGCAAATCCGGTTCTAAGTTGCCTTTCGCCAGTTCGCTGCTGGTAAGTACGATGCGGTTATAATAAGCAACGCGGTTAACCAACAGGTAAATCAGCGGTAAGCCAATAAAAACGGCAGCGAAAAAATAAACCAGCAAGAAAAAATCCGCTTCCATCACTGCAACAACCATCCCTGCTCCGAAGACAAAAACAATCATTAACAGCAGCAGCACCTTGATACCCACGCTGCGGATTAGAAAAGTCTCTTTCAATCCTTGATAAATGCGGCAGGTAATGCTGTTTCGCCAATCATCACTGATGTTGTTTTTGTCACTTATTCGCTGATACAAAAGTTTACCCTGCATCAATGTTAAAGTCAAAAAAACTGCAGAATGAATTAAATTAATCAGCCAATGAACAATGAAATCCTGCAAATGCCAGATGTAGTAATTAGTCAAATAACCACAACTGAGCAAAACAAAAAAAATGAAAACAGCAATACTCACGTCCAGCGGCAGCCGATTATAATACTGACGCCATTTTTCCGAAACACTTGGCAGCACAAGAATTTTCTTATTATACAGATAAATACTTAACGATAACGCTGCCACCGCCCCCGCTAAAATGATAAAGAACATCTGCTGGTTCTGCTGAAAATCGCGATAGCTGTTGATAATCGGACCTGCCGGCGCAGATTTCGGTACACCAATCTTTCCTTCCAGCGTTATGCTGTTATTTCCGACCAACGGCAGCATAACTTCTTCAAAGCCTAAAAAATTATTGTTATAAACAGTCAGCGTACCATCACTTTTGCTTGGGTAATTACGTATCATCAGCATATTTTGCTCACTAAAAACTTTCGCTAAATTTGCCTGTTCAGCTATTTTTAAATTGGTATATAACTCTCCGGTGGCAGTATCTTTCAGGTAATAAACAAACTGGCTTTTTAAGCGGCTATATTCCGGGCGCATGCTTTCCAGTTCGCGGTAATATTCATCTACTTTCTGTTCTTTTTCTTTGAATACCTTGGGCTTAACATACTCATCACTTTTAAAGTTATTGGTTATATCTTCTATTTTGGCATCGCGCTCTGCAGTATAAATATCTGCCAATTCTTGATCTTCCACCTGCTGCGCCGCTTCTATTTTCGGTTGATACTGTGTTTTAATATCCGCAATTTGGCTGGCTAAATCCCCGTAACGGTAACGATGCTCATTTATTTCTTCTGTGCTGACATCAATTTTCTTGACAACCTCTTCCTTCGGCAGGTAGTTAATTTCAAACATTGTTAAGTAATCAATAAACTGCTGATAATCACTTGCAAACCGCTTTGTTTCAAAATAATCTTCCTGAATTAGTTCATATGGATTTAAAAATAATGATGACAAGCCGTTTAAGCTAAAAGTAAGCAGTATCAGCCAAACAGCTAACAGCAGATTATTTTTCCATTTTGTACCCAATTCCCCATACCACCTTTAAATATCTCGGATTTTTAGGATTTATTTCGATTTTTTCCCGAATTCTGCGAATATGCACCGCAACAGTGTTTTCGGCGTTGTAGCCGGGCTCTTTCCACACCCGCTCGTAAATTTCATTAATTGAAAAAACTCGGCCGGCATTGAGCATTAACAGCTCCACAATTTTATATTCGGTAGGTGTCAGCTTAACCGGTTCACCGTTGACAGCAACTTCCTTTCTTGCTTGATTCAGCATCAGCCCGTTTAGGTCAACTACCTTTTCAACGCCGTCATATGTACCCAGTTTTACATATCTTCTAAGTTGAGATTTAACCCGGGCAATTAATTCCAAAGGATTGAAAGGCTTAGTGACATAATCATCGGCGCCTACCTGCAGTCCTAATATTTTATCGGTGTCTTCACTTTTGGCGCTGAGCATAATGATAGGGATGTTTTTCTGCTCTCTAATTTTAAACGTGGCAGCAATACCGTCTAACCGCGGCATCATCACATCCAATATTATCAAATGAATCTCATGCTCATTAAGCCTTTCTATTGCTTCAATGCCGTCTTTAGCTTTTAGCACCGTGATACCTTCATTTTTTAAATATATCTCTATCGCATCTCTTATCTCCTTTTCATCATCAACAACCAACACGTTGTAATTATCCACAAACCGTCCCCCCTTCCAAATCAAATATTATCTTAACACTAACTCAGTATAAATAGAAATTCTTAACAACCAGTCGGTATAAATCTTAAGAATTTCTTAAAATTAAAAGAGCGTTTCGCATGATTGCAAAACGCCCTCCAAGTATATATATTAACTTTGCGCAATAACTGCCGCGCCCAGCGCCCCGGTCAGCTGCGGGTACGGTGGTACATTTATTTCAGCTTTCAGCTCTCGGGCCAGCATTTTTTGCAGCAGACGATTTTGGGCAACGCCCCCGGTAAAGGTAACATTTCCGGATATCTGCATAGACCCCGCCATTGCAGATACACGTTTAGCAATTGCTTGAAACAAGCCGGCAACAATTTTTTCCTTTGGCGTGCCGCCGGCCAGTAAGCTGATTACCTCTGATTCAGCAAACACGGTACACATACTGCTTAAATTAACCGGTTCTGCCGCCGGCAGTTGATCCAACCGGTCCAATTCTAATCCCAAACTGTTTACCGTCACCTGCAAAAAGCGGCCGGTACCGGCAGCACATTTATCGTTCATAATAAAGTTCAGCACCTTGCCTGCTTTGTTTACCTGAATTACTTTACTGTCCTGGCCGCCAATATCAATTACCAAGTTGTTTTCAGGAAAGTAATAATTTGCACCCATAGCGTGGCATGTTATTTCGGTAACTGCCCGGTCAATAAAATTCAATGCCACCCGGCCGTAGCCGGTACCAATAATTTTATCCACGTCATCGGCAGTAATTTCCGCTTTAGTAAGCGCTTTATTTAATACTTCCTTCCCCGCCCGGCCGGGGCTCCAACCGGTGGGCAGTATCGCCCAGCTTAACACTTGATTGTCCTTTAGCAGTACTGCCTTCGCTGCTGTAGAACCGACATCTATTCCTGCAGTGATCATACGTTACTCCCTGATCATTTCCAAGAAAGCCTCTACTCGAGTTTGAATTTGGCCGGTATCTTCATCACTGTAATCACTTTCAATGCGCAGTACCGGAATACCCGCCTGCTGCAGAGCACGCTCTGCGGCCCGGTATTCAATGCCGTAAGTTTGGCAGAACTGCAGCGAGTAATAAATTACGCCATCAGCTTTATATTCCTTTGCTAGCCGCAAAATATCATCAATCCGACCGGTATTGGGGGTATAGCAAGCACAGTTAATATTTAGCGCCCGTCTGCTTAAAGCATCCAGTTGATCAGGCAGAGTTTCCGGCGTTTCATCTACCAGCGTTTCAAAATATCGGGTGCCGGTGCAGGATTCTTCGCACACTACCACCGCGCCGCTTTTCTCAATAATGTTGTGTATTTTCCAGCTGGGCAGCGGCATGGGGGTACCGGTAATTAAAATACGCGGCGCTCCTTTCGGTGCAGCACCTTCACCTCGGGCAGCTTTTGCTTCTAATTCTTCACAAAGCGCTGTCGTTTTCTCAATAAAGCGAACGGGGTCGTCAAAAAACGCTAACTGAGTAATCAGCATAGCATCCCTGCCGCTGATTGGCACCGGATCATTTTTGCGGGTGTTGTACAATCTTTGCAGCACCCGGCGGCGATCATTAGCCAGCTTTATCGCTTCCTTGAGTTTTTCGGTGGTAATGGTTACACCGGATTCCGCCTCAATTTTTTCTTTAAACTTATAAACTTCCTGCAGCCACAGCTTGCGATCTGCCTCATCTTTTTTCTGGGGAAGCTCCATAACATAGGTTGGGTGGTATTCATTTAAAACTTCCCATGCTTTCTTTTTACCATCACAGGTAGTTTCTCCCACCACAAAATCCGCCACTTCAAAGTAAGGGCACAAGCCCCCTAATTTAAAGCCTAATGATGATTTAATCAGCGGACACATTGCCCGCGGCAGCACCTTTTCACCAATCGGCACCGAATACTGGGCACCGGCACAAAGCCCGATGCACGCCCCGCCGGTAGCCAATACCAATTCTTCCGGAACAAACACACAAAAAGATGCAACTACTTTTTTATGCTCATCTTTTAAATCTAAAAGCTCTTTTACTCTTAAGCCGTGTACTTCTGACATCACAAAATCAAAATACTCCATCCCTTTGGGGCGGTTTTGCTGGCTGACAAAAATATCTCCATAAAGTTTAGGGACAGCAGATAAAAATTCATTATGTTTTTCTAAATCAAGACCAAGTCCCTGCCACATCTCTTTATAATCTGCCAAAAAGATCACTCCTTAAATTTAAATAATTCAAATTTAATATGTTAGTTCGTTAAAATATAGCAAACATCCTGTTATATTATATATGAAAATATTTCATAACAGATAAAGCTTATTCAGCATAATAACGAGCAGAAAATTAAGTTTTAAGAGAAGCATCACTCAGTAAGAACTATGTAAAAATAAAACAGATATGTTATAATAGATATAATATTATGTTATACCCATTCTTTCTGATGTAAGTTATAAAATTCTTTCAACACACAGCAGAATCCCCCAGGCAAATAATAATCTTAGAAAACACAGCAGTTTGTCCAGTTAATTAATTTACGACAGGAGGTAATATATGGATCTATTGTTTGTAGCCGGTCTATTATTGCTGATATGTGTAATATCCAGTAAAATTTTGTATCGTTATGGAATACCCACGCTGATCGTATTTTTGGCCATTGGCATGTTAATGGGCTCGGAAGGGCCGGGCGGGATTTATTTTGATAATTCAGATTTGGCCAGAGACATATGCAACTTAGGTTTGTTATTTATTATGTTTTCCGGTGGTTTTGGTACCAACTGGAAGACAGCAAAACCGGTTGCACTGTCTTCAGGGATTTTAGCAACTGTCAGCGTTGCTTTAACCGCTCTTTTAATCGGCATCTTTGCTCATTTGGTGTTGGACTTTACCCTGCTGGAAGGATTACTGTTAGGATCGATCATTTCTTCCACCGATGCCGCCTCAGTATTTTCCATTCTGCGCTCTAAAAAACTCAATCTAAAAAATAATTTAGCACCTATGCTGGAAATGGAAAGTGGTTCCAACGACCCTATGGCCTATATGTTAACTACCATTTTTTTAGGATTAATAACCGGCACCAGCCAGAACATTGGTGTTCTTTTAATCAGTCAATTTTTAATTGGAGCTCTCACAGGTTTTGTGGTTGGCAAAGCTGCTGTGTGGCTGATTAACCGCATTAAACTGGACATCGAAGGATTATATTCAATTTTGGTAATTGGTACTGCACTGATTTCTTATTCCGGTGCTAACTTAATCTGGGGCAACGGCTTTTTAGCGGTTTATATCACCGGTCTAATTATGGGTAACAGTAAACTGTGCCACAAGATCAGCTTGGTACGTTACTTTGACGGTTTATCTTGGCTGATGCAAATTCTCTTGTTCTTCACCCTCGGGTTATTGGTATTCCCTTCCCATCTGATCAACGTTGCCTTAGCAGGTATCGGTACAGCGGCTTTTATTATTTTTATAGCCCGACCAATTGCAATTTTTGCTGTCCTCACTTGGTTTAAGCGGCCAATTAAAGACCAATTACTTGTTTCCTGGGTGGGATTCCGCGGTGCAGCTTCCATCGTTTTTGCAATCTACCCCTTAACCGCCGGAATTGCTGCAGCCGAACAAATATTTAACACGGTGTTCTTTGTTGCATTAGTATCAGTTTTAGTGCAGGGAACGCTTTTTGTCCCCATCGCCAAAAAACTTAATTTGGTGGGATCTGAAGAAACGGTACTGAAAACATTTACTGATTACTCCGGCGAAATATATACTAAAGTACTGGAAATCAAAATCCCGCATAACAGTATAATGGCAAATAAAGCCATTATGGATCTGGATATTGATGATGATATTTTAATAGTAATGATCATTCGCGATGGCAAAATGATCACACCACGCGGTACCACCGAACTTAAAGCCGGTGATACTATTATGCTGGCCGGAGAAAAAAAGAAACTTTTGGAATTAGATGCAAAAATTAAAAAACGCAAATACAGAAAGCGGCATGCTCTAAAATAAAATTTTGTTATGCCGGCATAGTATTTCTTATATTACCGACCTTATTTTATGCTTCCCGGCAGCAAATAAAAAAACAGAGCGTTTCGCAATAGTGCGAAACGCTCTGTTTTTATTCATCAATATATTTTAAATAATCTTCTTCATCCATTAAGCTATCTAATTCGTCCGGGTTCTTTAAGCTCAACACCACCATCCAGCATTCGCCTTCCGGGTCATCGTTGAGTTTTTCCGGTTGTTGTTCCACTTCTTCGTTTATTTCCAACACTTCACCACTTACCGGGGCATAAACATCGGCTGAGGTTTTTACTGATTCAATTACCGCCATTTGATCGCCGGCTTCCAATTCATCTCCTACTGCCGGCATCTCTACAAATACAATGTTTTCCAATTGCTGAGCAGCGTATTTAGTGATACCAACATAAACTTTATCGCCCTCTACCTGGGCCCACTGGTGTTCTTTGCTGTACTTCTTCATCTTAGCCTCCTTATTCATTCAACTGTAATACTGCATTTTCCGCCGCTTCCATCACTGTTTCCGGCAGTGATGGGTGAGCGTGAATAGTATCAGCTATATCATGAACAGTAGCTGCCAATTTTACCGCCAAAGCTGCTTCGCCAATTAAGCTGGAAGCTTCAGGGCCAACAATGTGCACACCCAGCACTCTGCCGCTGCCCGCTTCTGCCACTATTTTAACTAAGCCGTGATTTTCACCCATCGTCAGCGCTTTGCCGCTGCCGATGAATTGCGATTTGCCAACTACAACGTCATAGCCTTTTTCTACCGCTTGAGCTTCACTTAATCCTACACAGGCAAGCTCCGGTTTGGTATAGATGCAGCTGGGCACTGTAGTGTAATCAATTTCTTTATTTCCGCCCATGGCATTTACTGCCGCAACTATCCCTTCAGCAGAAGCCACATGCGCCAGCAGGATGCCGCCGGTAACATCGCCAATGGCATAAATGCCGGGTATGTTGGTTTCCATTTTGGAATTAACGGTTATACGGCCGCGCTCTACATTTAAGCCAAGTTCGGGAACAGCAGCACTTTCTCCGTTTGGACGGCGACCTACCGCTACCAGTATTTTATCCACTTTTAATTCTTTTTCGCCCTTTTCGGTAATTATTTTTACATTTTGACCTTCTTCGCCGGCAGTGATTTCCGCCACTTTGGCATTGGTTAAAATGTTGATTTTTTCCCTTCCAAGCAGCTGTTTTAAACTGCTGCTTGCTTCTTCATCAGCAAAAGGCAAAATTCTCTCAAAAGCTTCTACCAGTGTCACTTTACTGCCGAGTTTATTAAATATGCTGGCAAATTCTACACCGATGGCTCCGCCGCCAATAATAAGCAGCTCAGCCGGTATATCTTGAATTTCTAACGCTTGATTGCTGTTGATAATGTTCACACCGTCTACCTCAATACCGGGTAGAGAGGCCGGTTCAGAGCCGGCGGCAATAATGATTTTCTTCGCAGTGAGCACGGTAGTTTCCTGCTCGTTAGTTACCGTTACTTCATTTTCAGCGGAAATTTTGCCTTCACCGGTATAAACAGTAACATTAGCTGTTTTCATCAGATGGTTAACCCCGGTGTTTAAACGCTTAATGACAGTTTTTTTTCGGGACATCAACTTTTCTAAGTTGATGTCCGGGCTTCCCACTTCAATTCCAAAGTCCTTTGCTTTTTTAATTGCAGCCAGTACTTCGGTAGATTTAAGAAGCGTTTTAGTGGGAATACAGCCTCGGTTGAGGCAGGTTCCGCCTAACGCCTCCTTTTCGATTAAAGCTACTTTACCACCTAAAGCAGAGGCTTTGGCCGCGGCGGTATATCCGCCGGGCCCGCCACCGATTACGATTACATCAAAAGTCATTTCGCTGCCTCCTCAGTCAATTTAGCTGTTAACTGATTCTTTACTTGGTTGGTAATCGTAAAGCTCATCGTTAATAGCAAATTTATAATTAATTTTCGCAGTCTTATTAGCCATATTTGCTGCCGAACAATACACTTCAGCAGCCAACTGCAGCGCTTTGTTTACTTTTTGCGGCGAAATATTTTCACCGGTCAGTTTATAAATAATGTCAATATTGGTAAACACTTTTGGGTGATCATTTGCTCTTTCACCGTTTACTTCGATATCAAAACTTTGATACTGCACCCGCATTTTATTTAAAATGTGAGCAACTTCAATGCCGGTGCAGCCGCCAATCGACATCAGCATTAGTTCCATCGGTCTGATTCCCTCGTTTTGCCCACCATAAACTGCTGCTGCATCCATAGGAACAGCGATACCGGTTGCATCGGTGCCCACAAATTTCATATTACCTTCCCAGCTAATGCTTACTTTTGACATCTACAAATCACTCCTTATAAATTTCACTAATTTACTTTCTAAAGAGCTTAGCATCTTTACTTTTTTGTGCTGATATCTCATCCGGAAAAGTTACTGCGCATTACGCATTTTGAACTTCCAGAGATTCCAGCGATTCTTCTTCTTTAGTCGGTGTAGTTATAGAAATGGTGATGATAAAGATACCTGCTACCACCAAGAAGCACGCTAAACCAAGTAACCCTTTGGTAAACAACCAATTAAAACCGGTGAAAATGCTAACTGTTGACAATGCACCAATGCCGGCGGCAACCAATGCAGCTTTTTTACGGGTACTGCTTAAATTACCGGCTACGCGGTATTTACCGGCCTGCTCAACTAAGGTAACGGCAATCATCGTCAACATGTTCATAGACATTCCAAAGAATACCGGATGCACGTTCTGATAGAAGTTTGCCGGATCCCAATTGCCTAAAGCGTACCAAGCCAAACCGGAAGCAAAACCGGCAACCAATGAAGCTGCTGCTGCTCGTTTAGTAGCCAGCGGCCAGAA
>CBEUVQ010000030.1:0-31100 GCA_965546615.1 uncultured Peptococcaceae bacterium | reverse complement strand
CGGCTTTAACGATATAAGGTTTTGTTCCGTCAGGGCAGTCGCCGGTTTCCCCGGGCACACATATTTTTTGACCGACCTGCAGATTATCAGGGTCAACATCGGGGTTGGCGTCAATCAGCGCCTGAACGGTAGTGTTGAACTTGCGAGCAATAGAGAAATAAGTGTCTCCGGCTTTAACGATATAAGGTTTTGTTCCGTCAGGGCAGTCGCCGGTTTCCCCGGGTATGCATATTCTTTGACCGACCTGCAGATTATCGGGGTCGACGTCGGGGTTGGCGTCAATCAGCTGATCTACCGTAACGTCATAACGACGAGCTATTGAGAAAAAGGTATCACCCGGTCTGACAATGTAATAGGTTCCGCCCGGACATGGTGGCGGCGATTGATGACAGTTGTTGTTTACGGTTTCTGCTTCTGCCTTTAAGGCCGCTGCTTTCGGCGGAATACAAATAGTTTGCCCCACATAGATAGTATCAGGGTTGGTAATTTGCGGGTTGGCAGCAATTAACTTATCCAGACTGATATTATAACGTTGGGCAATAGAGGATAAGCTGTCACCCGGTTTTACATTGTAATAAGTACCTCCGGGGCAGGACGGTTTGTCGGCGACAGGAATACATATCACTTGACCAACTTGCAATTTGTTTGGGTCAACGCCCGGATTTGCGGCAATAATTTCGTTTACACCGACTCCGAACTGCTGCGCCAGCTTATAGAAGGTGTCACCGGACTTAATGGTGTATTTTTTGCCTCCGGGACATTCAGATGAATCACCGGACGCCGGAATGCATATTACCATACCTATCATTAATCTATTGGGGTCGACGCCGGGATTCGCTTTAATTAGTTCATTTACCGATACGTTGAAGCGGCGGGCAATGGAATAAAAAGTATCGCCACGCCTGATTGTGTAGTAATTTCCGCTTTCACACGGAGGTTGACGGGTTAAATCACTCATTGCAGCAATCAGCTCCTAACAAGAAGTTCTACGACATTGTATGTTGACATTGCCTGAATAGTGATTAATTACCAAAAAATTTATTAACAAGTGATGACTACCGAAATAATACCTTGGGATAAAGAAAATTTAAAACAATGGCAGGGAGGAGATATTGTGATGTTTGGACCGAGATTTGAACATGTTGCCATTGTTTCTGATCGACGCCGCCATGACGGTGTGCCGCTGATCATTCACAACTGCGGACCGACAGCCCGCGAAGAAGATTATCTTTTAACGTGGCCGTCACCAATTACTCACCATTTTCGCTTCCCGAAGTATTAAACAGATTATCTGTGGCAATTTGGCGGGAAATACTGCTTACAGTTAAACGGATGGAGATGTTTAATTGTCTGTTTTTCGGCGTGTTCGTGCTCCAGGGTCACCTTGGCTGATGAACTTCGCTATGGTAAAATATAGCACAGTCGAATTTAAGAGTAATTATGACGATGTTAAATTAAGGTGGTTTGATTAATGAAAAAGGTGAAGATATATACCGACGGGGCTTGTTCCGGCAACCCCGGGCCTGGGGGTTACGGTGTTATTCTTTTGTACGGCGAACACAGAAAAGAATTATCCGGTGCGTACGATAACACAACCAATAATCGTATGGAAATTATTGCAGCAATTAAAGGTTTAGAATCGCTTAAAGAGCGGTGCCAAGTAACTGTTTATTCCGACAGTCAATATTTGGTAAATGCCATCACTAAAGGTTGGGTGAAGAAATGGCAGGCAAATAACTGGATGCGCAATAAAACAGAACCGGCTAAAAATGTTGATTTATGGATCAGACTGCTGGAACTGTTGGAAAAACACCAAGTTGAGTGGGTTTGGGTTAAAGGCCATGCTGATAACGAGTTAAATAATCGTTGTGATGAATTGGCGGTAAAAGCAATTAAAGAACAATCACATCAAATTGATACCACGCAGCAATGATAAAACCATTTAGGAGTGATTGCCTTGCTGATTAAACCATTCTTACTGGAACGGTGGTTTGCCAAGTATGAGTTTAAAGTGCAGTATAATCTTTGTGCCAGCTGTGCTTCTTCTACCAATACCACCCAACTGCTGCGGCTGGCCGGCTTAGCGGCCGCCGATAAATACCTCAGCTTGGATTTGGATTACACCCAAAACCCTGGAAATCCAGAACTGCGCGAGCAGATAAGCAATCTGTATGATCATTTAAATCCGGAACATATTCAAGTGACTACCGGTGCATCGGAAGCAATATTTTTACTGATGAATTGTTTGGCAGAACCGGGAGACAATCTGGTAGTATTGGATCCGATTTATCAATCTTTATTTCAGGTGGCTGAATCGGTGGGAGCGGAGGTGCGCCGTTGGCCGTTAAATGAACCCGACTTTACATTGAATTTGCAACTGCTTCCTGAGCTGATAGATGATCGCACTAAAATGGTAGTGGTTAATTACCCTCACAGTCCTACCGGGGCAATGATTACCCGCGAAGAACAAAAACAGTTAATCAGTATAATTGAGCAGCATGATTGTTACCTGATAGCTGATGAAGTTTATGCCGGCATAGTATATCATCATGAAGATGCGCTGCCCCGAGCTGCCGATCTTTCGCCGCGGGCAATCAGCATTGGTGATATAACCAAACCTTGGGGGCTGGGCGGTTTGAGAATTGGCTGGCTGGCTGCCCGACAAACTGACCTGTTGAATGCTTGCTCGGCTATGCGGGATTATACTACGATGTGCAATGCTGCCCCGGCGGAGTTTTTAGCAGCTATTGCGCTGCAGCACAGCGATCAAATTTTGCCTGCAAAAATTAGTCAGGCAAGAGAGAATATTGCCCTGTGGAAGAAGTTTTGCGATCAGCATCCCGGGGTATTTTCTTGGGTACCGCCTCGCGGTGGGTTTACAGCTTTTCCACGGTTAGAACCGGATATTTCGGTAGAAGATTTTTGCCGCCGATTAGCAGAAGAGTACGGTGTTTTACTTTTGCCCGGTTCTACCTTTAACCGCGATCGACACTTGCGCATCGGCTTCGGCAAAGATCCGCAGCAGTATGCTCAAGGTTTGGCCCGGCTAAGCGAGTTTGTGCAAAAGATCGGACTGCTCTGTTAAACCTGCATATTAAACGGCATACCGGTATGCGATGCACATAAAAATTCCCTGCATTGATAAGTGCAGGGAATTTTTTACCTCATTCCTGATATCAAATAATACCCCAAGTAGCCTACAACAATTACACCAATAACATGCACAATCCAAAAACCGGCGTTAGGATACGCCCAAGAAGTTCCTGCCAGCGGGCTGCGCTTTGCTTCGTCAGTCATAAAAGCCCTCCTTCCGGATTTTTTATTAGTTTGCCCGGCAGTTAAACTTATTATCATTTTAGGCTTTAAAAACACTTTGATTTGATTTCTCCGCTGTGTCTTCATTTTTGGCAGGCAGTGAAATTTGAATTAAAATAATACTGCCGATAACCAATAAAATACCCAAGCCCTGCAATAAACTGATATTTTCATGAAAAACTGCTGCTGCTAAAATCACTGCCACTACCGGTTCCACTGTGGCTATAATGGAAGCCTTGCTGGATTCTATATACTTCAGCCCGGTAGTGTAAAAGCCATAAGCAACTACAGTGGGCAGCACTGCAATTAACAAAATAAAACTTGCTGTTGTGGTATTTTGCAGCGCAGCAAACGTTTCCCACGGGCGGCCAAAGATTGATAAAAAGATGGAGCCAAATACAAACGAATAAAAAACTGTTGTCCACGGTGAGCAGTTATCTAGTGCCTTTTTGCCAAAGATGCTGTATAATCCGTAAGTAAGTCCGGAGGACAACCCTGCCAGCAAACCGGGGAAGTTTAATTTAATCTGTGTAAAATCATAAGCTTCTACAACCAGTGCACAGCCTACCAATGTGAGAATTAATGCCACAGCTTTTTGCAGTGTAATAGGTTCGTTAAAAGCAAATTTTGAAATTACAGTAACGAATGTCGGTGCGGTGTAAAGCATAATTACTGCGGTCACAATGGTGGTTAAATTGATGGCTGTTAAGTAGGAAAAATTAAAAATAAATACCGAGATAAAGCCGGCGGCAATAAAAAGCGGCAGCTGCTTTTTGCTTACCGTCAAGTCTTGACGGCGGAAAAGCAATAAATATAACCCGATGATGACAGTGGCGAATAAAACTCGGTAGTTGGCAACAGCAATTGAAGATAAGCCTTGATTAAAAAGTACAGTGCCGATTGCCCCAAGCGTTCCCCAGCAGGAGGCGCCAAGAGCGACAAGAAAGTAACCTTTTTTCATCATTTCTGCTCCTTATAGAAAAGGTAAAAAAGAACTATAGCAATTTACTTTTTTTAACATAACATTTTATAGTCTTGTTGTCCATAGATAATTTATATGCCTGCCCGTCTGCTGCGAGCAGTGTTAATTTGCGGAACGGCGTAATAACCGCCCGCAGTTTGTTCTGCTCACTATCATAACGATGTCGGAGGTGGTAGATATGTATAGTGTGATATTGGTCAGTGCTTGTTTGGTCGGTGAAAAATGTAAGTATAACGGTGGGGATAATTTCCACCCGCAAATTGCGGAATTGGTGCGGCAGGGCAAAGCAATAGCGGTGTGCCCTGAAGTGCTTGGCGGGTTATCTACGCCCAGGCTGCCTTGTGAAATTTGCGGCGGCGACGGGCATGCTGTTTTGGACGGTAAGGCTGTTGTGAAAAACAATCTGGGCGAAGATGTAACCGAGGCATTCATTTCAGGTGCGCACCAGGTGCTGCAAAAAGCGTTAGCAAACAATGCGGCGGCGGCAATTCTTAAAGAGCGCAGCCCTTCATGCGGCGTGCACAAAATTTACGACGGCAGTTTCAATGCCGTGAAAATTAACGGTCAAGGGGTTTTGGCGGCACTGCTTAAGCGAAACGGAATTACATTGTATTCTGAGGAAGATGCGCATGATTTATTTTAGCTTTTTGTTAATTGTACTGGGTGCTGCCGCTGTGCTGGTTTCTTTGGCAGCGGTGATTTATCGCGTAGTGAACATGGGTGGTTGGCCAAGGGGCGATGTTATCACCAACCGCTGGGTGAAAATTGGGTTAAGCGGCGTCGGTGCAGTGCTGTTGGGGCAGATTATTGTCGCCCTTGCTCTTTAATGTTTATCCTGCTGTAAAAACACGCCGGATGTAACTAATAACCTACTCATGCTTTTGTTTAAGACGGTCATTTTAACGTCTTTTCTAAACAAAATAAAAAGCAGCCCGGGCTCGATATCCTAAATCGAACGTCGGACTGTCGTTGTAGTTAGCAACATTTTACAATATACCTATATAGAAAATCAACAATTGCGCAAATAAAGATAAATTTCACATATTTGCTTTGATAAAAAACCCCTATGATACATCAAATATTCGGTATATAATGGTTGAGGTGGGGTGATATGATGATTTTGGTTACCGGTGCCACCGGATATGTCGGTCGTCATGTGGTACAAGCACTGACAAAAAGCGGTTTGGAAGTGCGCTGCCTCGTTCGCAACCTAAAAGAATGTAAACTGTCAGGTGTTGAGCTGGTGCAAGGTGATGTTGCCGATCCGGTTTCGTTAGCTGTGGCCACTACCGGTGTTGAAACAGTGGTTCATTTAGTTGCCATCATTCGTGAAAAAAAGAACCTAACTTATGCTGATATAAATGTTAACGGTACTCAAAATGTAGTTGCTGCCGCTCAAAAAAATGGTGTGAAGCATTTTATTCAAATGAGTGCATTAGGTGCGGGACTTAATCCAAAGTACCAATATATCTATTCTAAAGGGCTGGCCGATATATCGGTAATTAACAGCGGTATAAGTTACACTATTCTGAGACCTTCGATAATGTTTGGCCCCGGGGGTGTGGGTTTTGTTGATCGTCTGCTGCAGCTGCTGCGCATGACCCCGACTGTAGTGGCGCTGCCGGGAAACGGCACTGCCAAATTTCAGCCGATTTCGGTAAAGGATGTCGCTGCCTGTGTGCTGCAAATTGTCACTAACCCGGAGCGGTTTAAGAACCAAATTATTGAAATCGGCGGTCCGGAACACTTAGCCTTTGAAGAAATGCTTGATGTTTTAATGGAAGTAACAGAAATCCGCAAGGCAAAGCTGCCGATACCAATGCCAATGGTACGGCTGGCTGCCGGTTTAATGCAGGTATTAATGAAGGATCCGCCGGTAATTAAGGCGGAATTAGCCCAGTTGGATATAGATAATGTCACTGATTTAGACGCGGTAAAAAAACATTTTGGTTTTGCTCCTACCCGTTTTGCTGAGGGGATTGAATATATTAAACACCAATTAGCTAACGAACAAAAGCACAAAAGTAAGTAAGGGCCGATTATTCGACCCTTTTTTTCTTTACGGACTTTTAATTTTCCGTTACAAAAAACGCTAACTTTTCGTCTAACTAGTAGAAAGTAAAGCGGAGGAAAAATAATGAACACTGCTCAAAAGCGGCAGCACCCCGATGCTGCACTTAGTTTTGAAGAACATTATAACAAAAACTTTGCCCGAGTTAACCGCTACCTGCGCTATCGTGTGGTAAACACTTGGGATGCTGATGATTTAACTACACTGGTTTTTACGAAAGCCCTGGAGAAGTTTGATACTTACCGCGGTGAAAGCGCCTTTTCCTCGTGGCTTTTCAGCATTGCTCATAATGTTTACGTCGATTATATGCGTTCCACTCGGGAATTGACTGTTTCCGATAATCACTTGAATGAGCAGCAGGCCAAAGACGGCAGTCCGGAAGAGCAAGTGCTGCAAATAGAGGAGATTAATCAGCTGCGCGCTTTGTTAAATAAGCTGCCCGATGATTACCGCGATGTGATGGCACTGCGCTATTTTGGTGAACTGCGATTTGCCCAAATCGGTGAAGTGTTGGGTAAAACTGAGGCGGCGGTGCGCATGATTCATCACCGAGCGATAAAGCTGATGCGCCGATATATTAAAGAAATTGGTTAAGAGGGGCTGGCGAAGATATGAGTGAGAAAAAGCGGGATGGAAGTAAAGTGCTTTCCATTGATAATTACCGCCGTTCGGCAGATGATGACCAAGGCGCAGATGAAAAGTCGGTACACCAATTATTGGTACATATGCGGCGGGTTCGGGATGCAGTACCGGTTAACAACAAACTGCAGGAAGAACTCTATCAAAAATTGTTGAACGCTGAAAAAACTAATGTTCATGTTCCGGCAAATCGGTCGGGCAGCAAAATTGTAAAGAACAGACCAACGCTTCTTTTGGCAGGATTATTGCTTCTTTTGATTATCATTCCGCTGTTGTTTTGGCATAATTCGGCGAACAAAAAACTGCATGCTGTTGGCGAACCTAACGAATTGGTGCGTTTTTGGAATATTAACGGCAATGTGGCTTATACTTTATCTCCTAACGGGGAATTGCTTATTTCACGGCATGGGCAGCTGCTGCTGGCAGATAAAGAAAGAAGCTATCGGATTTTAGATTTACCGGAAAACTGGTTGTATTACGCGCCATCTTATTCGCCGGACGGCAAAAAAGTGGCGATGGTGCGGCAGAATAAAGCCGGTGAACAGCAAATTGTGATGGTGTCCGCTGACGAGTTAACCGGCTTAACCAAGGTACTTCCCAGCCATAATTTAAAGGTTCTCGCACAAGGAACTGAGCGGCAGTATTTTAATCAAATAGTTTGGTCGCCTAACGGCACCAAGCTTGCTTATACCGCCGGCCAAGATCAAAAGCAGCCGCAGGTGTTTACCGTAAGCTTGGCTGATGCAGAACCAAAGTTTGTGGTCAACGGCAGTAATCCTGCTTGGTCGCCGGATAATACCAAGCTGGTGGTGCAGCGTCAGGCAGAAGCCGGTAAGCCGCTGCTGTTCTTAGTTGATCCGGTATCTGGTGAAGAGATTAGGCTTGGGCAAGGGGAGCAGCCTGCATGGTCGGCCAACGGCTACCTTGCGTTTGTGGTTACCGGTCAACGGGAAAGAGTGCTTACATTTGCCGCTGACGGTTCTCCGCAGCATACTGTACGGCAAAAGGTGGCAGAAATTCGCTCGGTTTATGCCGGTAAAAACGGAAATGTTATTTTGAAAAAGTTAGCGGAACAGCAAAACTGGCTGGCATTAAGTTCTCTTTTATTCAGTCCGGAAGAGCGGGTGACTGCTCGGGAAATGGATTGGCTGCGGCAGATGGAGCTGCAGGGTATCAGTGAGCCGCGGGCGCTGTTGTTGGATGATATTGATAGATGTCAAAATCCGCTGTTTGATTATCAAGGGAAAATACTGCTTTTTGTCAGACAGGAAGCGGGCAGTGCAGCGGTGTTGAGTGTTAACTTAGAGGAGCAATTGTTTAACAGGGGAGAGAAATAGATGATGAAAACAAAAAAAATATTACTGGTCTTTACGGCATTAATGGTGCTGATGCTGCCCGGAATATCTTCTGCTGAAACGATACTGCAGGCCCGTCCCGGTTTGAACGGCTTATATAAAAGCAGTTTACCGGTGCAGCTGAACATCAATATCACTAACAGCGGGCCGGCCTTAAAAGATGCAGTGCTGCAGGTGAAAATTGATCCCAAATTATCAAAAATATCAACGCAGGATTATGCTGTTTATCAACGTCAAGTACAAGTTCCTGCCAACGGCAGTATAGAGACAACGCTTACTATTCCCGGGGAATTGGCTTCTGATGTGCCGGTGGTTACGCTTAATGTCGGAGGTCGGGAAATTGCCAAAACGGTGGTGCAGGGCATTGCCGTAAGTGGCGATTATGTGGTTGTCAGCATAAGCGAAAAAGCACTGAGCGGTGGTCTGCCCGCGTTTATAGACAGCAATCTCAACAGTGCCACGCTGAAATATATATCAAGCGAAGAAATACCAACCGATCCTTTGGCATTAGCTTCCGCTGATTTAATCATAGTTGACCAAGAAAAGCTGGCAGGTTTAACTGAACAGCAAACAGCGGCGATTCGTCAGTGGGTTGCTTTGGGAGGCAGTTTGCTGCTTTCTGGTGGTGCCGGTGCGGCAGAAGATGAGCCTTTTGCCGATATAAGTCCGGTAAAAGTGACCGGAGCGTCAGTTGTTACAAGCAATTGGCAGGGCAAACGGCTTAGTGACAGCCCGATACCGGTAGCGATCGGCACTTTTGTCGCAGGAGAAAATTTGATTTCTGAAGGGGATATTCCCTTGGTTGCCCGGCGCACTATTGGCCGGGGCAGTGTTGTTTACAGCGCTGCCGGTTTGGAAAACCTGCAGCCGAAAGATGATGCTGTTGTTTGGGATATACTCACTAAAGATACCGGATTTTTTGAAGAAAAATTTAGAAGTTATCAGGCGGGCAGAATAAATGAGTTTGTACGTGACAGTGCCAACATATCCCAGATTAAACTGCCTTCAGTGAAATTGATGGCGGCTCTTTGGGGAGTTTACCTGCTGGTGATTGCTCCCGGATTGTATCTGATTTTAAAAAAATACCGCCGTCAGGGCTGGGGGTGGTCTTTGATTCCGGCGATAGCGGTGTTAACCACGCTGGTGATTTATTTTGCCGCACCGTTTCATCGTTTAAACGGTCCAATCGGCCAAACACTGGCATTTGTGGAAATTATCAATGATGAAGTGGCAGAAATTCAAACAGGTGGTTCTTATGTTTCGCTGCGCGGCGGCAAGTTAAAGCTGCAGGATCAGGGCGAAGGCATTATTATTCCTAAATTAGACTATTATGGCAGCAGTGCGCAGGGAAAATACCCGGTTGTTGAGTACACAAACGCCGGTCAAACCGCTGAATTTGACGGAGTGGAATTTTGGTCGATGCGCCAAGCAGCCGGATATAAGATAGTGAATGATTTTGGGCAAATTTCCGGCCGCTTAACGCTTCAAGGCAGCAGTGTGATTGGTGCTTTAAAAAACGAAACTGCGGTTGATTTGAAAAGATCTGTGGCAGTGATCGGCGACCAGGTAATAGAGCTTGGAGAAATTCCTAGCGGTGAAACTATTAAAGTAGATTTTAACTTGAATGAATTACGGCCGTTTACATGGGATAGTGATATCGGCAAATTGTTTGGTGAATCGCAGTCTGATATCGGATATGCGTTTTGGGACAGATATAATAGTACCCGTAATCACCGCTTGCAAAGTTCAACGCTGCTCAATATGCAGTTAATCGGATACAGCGAACAAATTCCGCAGTTGATGTCTTTAGCAGTACCCGAAGCCAATAATTATACCGCCGGCATAATGATGCAAAATGTGCCGTTATCTCTGCCGGCTTCCGGCGGATTTAAGCTGCCGCCGGGTATTGTGCCGGTACAGGTGTTTGAAGGTGGCTTGTCATTTACTAGAGAGGGTTATCATCTGCACGGTGACCGGTTTGTTCTGCAGTATGATTTAAACTTATTCAGCGCTCAACAAAAAGCACAAATCACCGCGGTGGAATTGGTGAACTTCTTTATTGGTAATGTTCATCAAGTATCAATATTTGACAAAACTACCGGGCGATGGGTAGATTTAACAGCTGAGCAGCCGCAGATATCCGGTGAGTCATTAAGTCGTTATATGGGTAATGATAATATTTTAAAGATCAGAGTTTATCGTTCGGATGAAAGGGAGATTTTACCCGCACCCGGCTTGGCGGTGGAAGGGGTGGTAAAATGATTGAATTTAAAGGTTTAACAAAAAGCTTTGGTAAAACCAAAGCGCTGCAGGGGTTAACTTTAACTATCCCTGCCGGTCAGGTTTATGGATTGATTGGGCCAAACGGTGCGGGCAAAACTACAGCAATGAGCATCCTGGCGACGCTGCTGCCGGCCGACAGCGGGCTGGTAACAGTAAGCGGTATTGATGTGACTGAAAAGCCACAGCAAGTGCGCCGATTGATAGGTTATATGCCGGACTTTTTTGGTGTTTATGACGGGTTAACGGCTGCCGAATACCTGGGCTTTTTTGCTGCTGCTTATCACATTCCGGAAAATCAGCAATCCCGACTGATTGATGATTTGCTGGAACTGGTCAATTTGACGGATAAGAAGGATGCGTATGTTGATTCTTTATCACGCGGCATGAAACAGCGGTTGGCTTTGGCCCGCTGCTTGGTGCACAATCCAAAAGTGCTGATCTTGGATGAACCGGCTTCAGGGCTGGACCCTCGCGCACGCGCCGAGATGAAAGAAATCATCCGTCAGTTAAAACATATGGGTAAGACGGTACTGATTAGTTCGCATATTTTGCCTGAGCTGGCGGAGATTTGCGATCAAGTAGGCATTTTAGAAAAAGGCAAATTGGTTGCCGACGGACCGGTGGCTGAAATTACCGCCGGCAGCGACAGTATGCGCTTAATCAACATCGAAGTAAAAGACCGCCTGTCCGAACTCCTAAACTTTTTAGCCCAATATCCGGGAGTTGCGCGTGTGGAAAACATCAACCAAAGAGCCCGCTTAATTTTTAAAGATGACCGTGATGCTCAAGCTGCGCTGCTGAGAAAGCTGATTGCTGAAGATTTTGCGGTGGTTCAGTTTGCAGAAATGCAGGGCAGTTTGGAAGATGCTTTTATGGCGGTAACTAAGGGGGTGAAGCAATAATGATCGGCGTAAATCCGGTATTGACCAAAGAACTGCGCATGCGGTTTAGAAATTTTAAAGGTCCGCTTATACTTGCCCTTTATCTTTTGGTAATCGGCGGTTTTATCTTGGGGTTCATTTACTTAACCTGGCATGATTCTGCTGCTTTTAATCCTACCCGCAGCCGGGAGATTTTTACGGCGCTTAGTGTCACTCAGCTGATTTTGTTGGGATTTGTTACCCCCGGACTTACATCCGGGGTAATAAGCGGTGAACGAGAGCGGCAAACGCTGAACGTACTTTTAACCACCGAGCTCAGCCCCCGCACTATTGTAATCAGCAAAATGATTTCATCTTGTGCTTTTACGCTGCTGCTGATTGCTGCCACGCTGCCGCTGTACAGTATAGTGCTGATGTTTGGCGGCATCGCTCCCGGGCAGTTGTTGGGGGTTTTTGGCTTTTATTTAGTAACAATGTTTTTGTTTGCGGCAATCGGCATTGCATGTTCAACACTTTTTAAAAGGACAGGGATTAGTACCGTCAGCGCTTACGGCTTTACCGCCTTTTTAGGTGCAGGCACTGCCTTTATTGCGGTTTTTATCTATGAGGTTATCCAACGCAGCCAGAATTTCCCTACTCCGGAAGACGTGCCGCTAATTGTGCAGCTTTTGTTGGATATCAATCCGCTAATGGTATTAATACGCATTTTAGGTGAAGATGTCTTTAGCGATCCGGCGTGGGTTGTTCCGTATTGGGTTACCTACTTTGTATTTTACATTGGTGTAGGCGTGCTGCTGCTGCTGTGGAGCGGACATTTGCTCAACCCGCTGCGGAAGAAAAAATAATTTGCACGATGCCATTTTCTTTTTGAAAGCGATTGTTTAGTTAACGGAGCGATGAATAGCATCGGTGTCAGATACAGTTAACTCGCCAAAGGGTATTGCCCTTTGGCGATATTTGCTTTATATGGTAATATGTAAGCGTGATGCTGTTTTGGCTAATAGTGACGTATTTGGATAAACTAAAATAAAACGGACAATTGGGGGGGTAAAATATTTGCCTCGAAATTATACAGAAAAAATAGTAACCATTAATGCGGCCCGTAATGATGTTCGCAAAATGCAGCCGCTTAAAAGAGGGGTAAAAAAACGTCCGGTACATCGCAAAACGCAGCCGCCGAACGCAGAACAGCCGATGCAGTTGGACGAATTTCAGGCGGAAGCAATTGAAGCAGTACTTAACGGGCACAATGTGCTGGTGGCCGCTCCTACCGGCACAGGCAAAACATTAATTGCTGAAAAATTAGCCGAGAAAGTGCTGAGTGAAGGCAGGGGGTTGGTATATACTTCGCCGCTGAAAGCGCTTTCCAATCAAAAATTTGCTGACTTTACCGAAATGTTTGGACGGGATTTTGTCGGCTTGGTTACAGGAGATATTACCATTAACGGTGATGCACTCCTTACCGTGATGACTACTGAGATTTTTCGCAATAAATGTTTTGAAGATGTCGAAGACTTGGATAATATTGCTTATGTAGTTTTTGATGAAATTCATTACCTTGATGATCCTCACCGCGGGACTGCGTGGGAAGAATCAATTCTTTTTGCGCCGCCGCACATAAAAATCTTGGGGCTGTCTGCCACCGTACCCAATGTCGATGAAGTGGCTCAATGGATTGCTGAAGTACGGGAATCTGATGTTTTGGTAGTGGAGGAACACCGGCGGGCAGTGCCGCTGGATATCAAATGGATTACTCCGGAAAATGAAATTATCGGTGCATCACAAGCAAAAAGCAGGGTGAAAAAAATGTTGGCCAAGCGCAAGGAAGAAGCGGAAAATACCAAAAGCAAGAGAAAGTATTATGATTAATCGGAGGTAGCTGCATGGCAAAGCCTTTAAAAAACCCATCAGAAGTTATTGAAGAAATTCAAGATCATCTTCCTGCCTTGTATTTTGTCTTTGGACGTGCCAAGTCAGAAGAAATGGCAGTAGAATTGGGGCGGGAATGGAATTTCCTCTATCCGGAAGAAAAAGAAAAAGTAAAACAAATTATTGCCGCTGAGGAGGCTGAGCATCCTGATGTTTTTGTGCATCGTGATCGGGCGATGCTGAAAAAACTGCTGCTGCAGGGTATTGGCTACCACCACGCCGGGATATCGCCGGTTTTAAAGCGTTTGGTTGAGCGGCTGTATGAGCAGCGCCTAATTTGGGTGCTTTTTTGTACCGAAACCTTTGCTGCCGGGGTCAATTTTCCTGCATCCAGTGCGATTTTTGAATCCTGCCGCAAGTGGGACGGTCGGGAATTTCGTATGCTTTTAAACCGTGAGTTTTTCCAAATGGCCGGTCGGGCAGGTCGGCGGGGGTTTGATGAAACGGGGCATGTTTTTATCCAAATCGATCCCGATCACCCCGAAGAAACGGGATTCTTTAAAGAATCAGATGTTGAGATGGTGCACGGCCGCTTGACGGTGTCAGCCAATACGGTGCTTAGCTTGTTAATGTGGAAGACCGATGAGGAAATTGAACACTTTTTAAAAAGCAACTTTTCTGCTTTTCAAAAAAGACGGCGTTTAAATGAGGTTAGTAAAAAAATCAACGAGACTAAACAAAAAGTTAAAGAGCTGGAACAGCACTTTTGTGACGAACGGGAAAGTACTTCCTGCCCGTTAATAAGAAGAAAACTAAAGCGGGAGCTGCAGCGCTTAAAAAGCAGAAAATACCGTCAGCGTCCCGGATCACAAAGCAGAATTGCTGAAATTCAAAAGCTGCTTAAATCATTGGCCAAAAAGAAATGTAAAAATGTACATTGTTTTGAAGCATCACGAACTATTCGTGAATTGAGCAGCAGGTTGGATGTGCTGCAGTACAGCAAGCGGCAGTTAGCGGCAGATGCCCGGCAGTACACCGTTGATTTTCGCAAAATGCGTCGACTGTTGGAACGGTTGGGTTATGTACATGACCGCGAACTTTTACCCCGAGGAAAATTCGCACTGCACCTGCATATTCAAGAAATCTTTGTTACTGAGCTGGTATTTTCCGGCTTGATTGAAGATCTGCCGCCTGATGTTGTGGCCGGTATTTTGGCGGGCATTGATTTTGTGCCGGGGAGGCGGGATTATGTGCAGCCACCGCCGTACAATTTTGACGACATTAACCGGCTGCGCGCAGAATTACTGGGCCTGGGTGTGCCTGAAAATTACATTGTGTGGTCTCCGGTGCCGGGGTATATTTCCTATGCCTGGTACAACGGCAAAGATTTTTCTCATCTGCTGGAAAACTGCAGCTTGCAGGAGGGCGATATAGTTTCAATAATTCGTCGGGAAATTGATCTGCTGCGCCAAATGGAAAAAGCAGCACATGACAACACTGCGCTGCTGGAAAAAATTCGCGGCATTAGACGCACGTTAGATCGTGACCAAGTTGCGGTGCTGTTTTAATGTGAAAGCACTTCCTGCAGTTTTGTTGGTATTTAAACAGTAACTTGGCAGAGTTTGTTGCAGGACTTTAGTACTAATCGACGAATAATAACAATATCATTATTCCTAAAGCATATATTAGTTATGGTGGTGATGAGCTTGAGCTGCAATGCCGGAGATAATAAAAAAATAGTAGAGTTGATGGCATTAAATGAAAAATTAACATCGTTGCATTGGATTGCGGCGCAAATTGCTTCTGAGCTTGATCTAAACACGATGTATAATTTAATCATTAACGGTTTCAGCGATATCACCGGCATCAGCAAAAGCGGACTTTATTTTGCCAAAGATAAAGATGAATTTATTGAAGTTATTACCAAGGGAAAATGCAGTGACGAGCGTTTTTGGTTCTGTGAAAATGTAAAAAAAATCCTCAAACAAGCTCTTAAAGAAAGAGCTATCTATGTCAAGTTAAACAATAACTACTGCAGCAGCTGTCATCACCAATGTACGTATTTTGACCTGCAAGTTTGTGCACTTTATGATCGCAGCGGCAAACCCAGCGGATTGTTAGTTGGTTACGATTCTAAAAACATCCAATTTAATGACGATTGGTCTAAAATTTTAGAACTATACGCTCTTCAGGTAAGTTTGGCTTTAGAAAATGCTATTTTAACTGATCGCCTGCGCAACTTGGCAAATACCGATGGTTTAACGGGTTTATATAACCATCGGTATTTTATGAAATGTTTGGAAGAAATTCACCAGCATTCTCACAGACGCAAAGGCGTATATAGTTTAATGTTATTGGATGTTGATAACTTTAAAAGTTTTAATGACACTTTCGGACATCTTGCCGGGGATTCGGTGCTGCAAACTATTGCTTCAATTATGCGCGACAACGTTCCTCATCCAGGATCGGTTTATCGCTACGGTGGAGAAGAGTTTGCTGTGCTGCTTCCTGACTATGAGTTAAATCAAGCTTATGATGTTGCTGAAAAAATTCGCACTCAAGTAGAAAGTCATCATTTTAAAGATCGCCAAGTGACAGTGAGTATAGGAGTGGCCGAGTGTAAAAATGTTGCCTGCAGCTACGGCCATATCATTCAGATAGCTGATAATGCCTTATATGCTGCCAAATCAAAAGGGAAGAATTGTGTATTTAAAGCTGATCAATTGTATCAAAGCCTGCCGGATTAAAGAAAAGCTTGGGGTGAAAAACCACCTCAAGCTTTTACTTCTGTTTTATAGAATTTGTTTTAATGCTAAACTTTTACTGTATTTCCCACGTTGTTTAAAAAAAACTTATCGCCCAAGCTCTGACAAATAGACATTTGAGCTTTTATACCCGTGCAGTGATTTGCCGCACAAAACTGAAGATTGTATTCTTTAAGTTGGGCTGCAGTTTTGGCCAACCTTTCTTCATTGGCTTCAATCAAATGAGTGCCGCCTATCAAACCATATATTTTGCTGCTGCCGGTAATTTGCTGTGCGCACCTGAGGGTGTTGATTAACCCGGCATGAGCACAGCCGGTGATTACCACCGGACCTTTGGATGTGACAGCCACCAAAGCTTGATCATCCGGCATTGTATCCGGCACATAACGGTTATCCGCTTCGGTAAAATGCGATGGATTTGGCGTTTCATAATCGGTTACCCGAGGAATTTCCCCGGTGAGATAAAGTCCGGGAGCCAATTCAGTTGTGCCGCTGTTTAAAATGAATTCTGCACCGGCGTTTTCTAATTCCTGCGGTGCATATGGGATACCAACGGCCTGATAACTGTGCGGTGGGATTAAATGGTACTTTGGGCGCAGTGCCGCGGGGTGGGCAAAAACGCGTTTGTGACCGGTTTTGCGCAGGATAAAAAACAGTCCGCCGGTGTGGTCATAGTGACCGTGGCTTAATGCAATACAATTAATTTTTGTTAAATCAATATTCATTGCCCGCGCATTGGCTACTACCGAAGGCCCTTGGCCGGTATCAAACAGCACTTTAAATCCTTGATATTCTACTAAAAATGATATTCCATGCTCTGCCAACAGACCGCGCTTATTAGATGTATCTTCAGAGAGTGTAGTTATTTTCAATTCATACATATTAACATACCTCCTAATTTTATTTGGTAATTCTGCAAATAATCAAAATATCCTGCTCTGCTTGATTGTCTTTTAGCTGAATAAATGTTATATTATTACTTGAACAATTGAACAATAATTCAAATGAGGTGAAATAAATGACTTTAGATCAAGACAGGTGTGATGTCTTTTGTTTTGATCATGATAAGGTAGCTAAATTTAAAGAAAATTTGCCCGACGTCAGCAAATTGGCTGATCTGTTTAAAGTGTTAAGCGATGAAACCCGTACTAAAATATTGTATATCTTAGCTCAAGAAGAAATGTGTGTTTGTGATTTGGCAGCAATACTGGGCACGTCTGTTTCGAATATTTCTCACCACTTGAGGCTGCTGAGAACAGCACGGTTGGTGCGCAACCGGCGGGAGGGCAGGATGGTTTATTATGCTTTGGATGATCAGCATGTGGTTAACATAATTAACGGTGGTTTTGCCCATATAAAACATCTGTAAGGTTCCCTTCAACTTATTTTGGATGGGGGTTTTAATATTGTCAAAATTATCAGCATCAGAAACTATCCAAGGGACGGGGCAAAAATGCAGCTGCCCTGAAGCAGCGGTAATCAGCGATGATTTTGTACTCAGCGGTTTAGACTGTGCTGATTGTGCAGCAAAATTAGAAAAAGTAATTGCCAATATGGAAGGTGTCACCCGTTCGGCAATAAATTTTGCGACGGCACGTTTAAAAGTGGAATATCATCCCGCAAAAGTACACCGGAGAGATATTGCTGAAATTATTGAAAAGATGGGATACAGCATTGTCAGCCCGGCTGATAAGCGCGGCAAAGAATCTGTGCTGCGCTTATCTGGGTTGGATTGTGCCGATTGCGCCGCTAAACTGCAGAAAGCGGTGGAAAATATGCCCGGCGTGCAATCTGCCAAACTTAATTTTGGAGCAGCTGTTTTGCATGTGGAGCATACCGTGGATATTGAAGCGGTAATTAAAACGGTGCGCCGGCTGGGTTATCAGGCTGCAGTTGAAGGCAGCAGCCTTGTGGGGCAATCTTCTTTTTGGCTGCAGAATCGCCGGGCAATTACCACCGCTGCTTCCGGTATTTTTGTTGCTGCCGGTGTACTGGGTCGGTGGCTTGGTGCGTCAGATAACTTGGTGACTGCTTTGTTCAGTATCGCCATTTTAGCAGGCGGCTATCTGCCGGGTAAAGCCGGTTTCAATGCCCTAACACGTGGTTTTACTATGGATATGAATGTGCTGATGATTGCAGCGGTCGTCGGTGCAGCAGCGATTAACCAATGGGAAGAAGCGGCGACAGTAATTTTTCTGTTTTCTTTAGGCAGCACATTAGAAAGCTACAGTATGGAAAAAACACGCAGCTCAATTCGGGCTTTGATGGATTTAGCACCGGATACAGCACTGGTTAGGCGCGGCGGTAAAGAGCAAACGCTGCCGGCTGCCGAGATTTTAGTTGGCGATATAGTTATTGTGCGCCCCGGTGAGCGCATTCCAATGGACGGTAAAGTTATTGCCGGTCATTCTACCGTTAATCAAGCTCCTATTACCGGCGAATCGATGCCGGTAGAAAAAGAAGCGGGGGCGGAGGTTTATGCCGGAACAATTAACGGCAGCAGTGCGTTGGAAATTCAAGTTACTAAACTTGTTGAGGATAATACTATCGCCAGAATTATTAAGATGGTGGAAAAAGCCCAAGAACAAAAAGCCCCGTCACAGCGATTTATTGATGTTTTTGCCCGGTACTATACGCCGGCAGTAATTATCCTGGCGGCAATTTTGGCGGCAGTTCCGCCGCTGTTGTTTAACCAGCCCTTTTCTCCTTGGTTTTATCGAGCTCTTACATTATTGGTGGTTTCCTGTCCTTGCGCATTGGTGATATCAACCCCGGTATCAGTAGTATCTGCAATTGGCAGTGCTGCCCGCCAAGGCATTTTAATTAAAGGCGGTGCTTACTTAGAGCAGGCAGGCAGTATTAAAGCAGTGGCTTTTGACAAAACCGGAACGCTGACGTTAGGCAAACCGGTGGTCACTGATATTATTCCGCAGCCTACTGTTACTGCAGAGCAGGTGCTGCTGACAGCAGCTGCGATAGAGGTGCGTTCTGAACATCCCATGGCTATAGCGGTGCTGGAAGAAGCAAAGCAGCGAAATCTGCACTATTCTGCCGGGGAACACTTTGTCGCTTTAACCGGAAAAGGGGCAAAAGCAAAAATAGCCGGACAAAATTATTATATTGGCAGTCCCAAGCTGTTTAGTGAAGATTTGCAGCTTGATTTGAGCGGTGTACGGAATGATTTGGCAGAATTACAGTCTGCAGGCAAAACAGCAGTGTTGGTTGGTACCAAAAGTAAGCTGTTAGGTATTTTGGCTTTGGCTGATAAACTGCGTCCCACCGGCGCTGAAGCAATTGCTTTATTAAAGAAACGCGGCATAAAAACGATAATGTTAACCGGCGACAATCAGGGAACTGCCGAAGCCATCGGTAAACAGATAGGCATTGATGAAATTAAATCCAACCTGCTGCCGCAGCATAAAGCGGCAGCGGTTAAAAGTTTGCAAAAAAAATACCGCACTGTAGCTATGGTTGGCGACGGTGTGAATGATGCTCCGGCGTTGGCTGCTGCCAACATTGGCATGGCGATGGGGGGAGCAGGCACTGATGTGGCACTGGAAACGGCAGATATTGCTTTGATGTCTGACGATCCTGCCAAAGTGGCAGATGTGATTAAGCTGAGCCAAAGAGCATTGGTTATTATTAAACAGAACATCGCCTTTGCGCTGATAGTCAAGCTGGCGGCAGTAGTGCTGGTCTTTCCCGGTATATTAAATCTTTGGATGGCTATCATGGCAGATACCGGGGCGGCATTGGTGGTTATTGCCAACGGCATGAGATTATTGAGAAGCAGGTAAATAAATATAAAACCCCTCGGAATTATCCGAGGGGTAATGTTAACTAATCATAATGTAGTCTTCAGAAACATGATTGCCGTCGGGACACTCATCAAATTTCAGAACATAAGATTTCTGGGTAACATTAGCCTGCTGATTATCAACTGTGAACAGAGTTAATTTTGCTTTTCTTATACTGCCTTCGTTTGTGCGTTCCAAAACATTCCAATTAAAAGCGCCAATATTTCTTACAATTAATGTTTTGCCAATACCTTTATATTGAAACCCTAGGTCTAACAACTTGCATTGCCCTTCTTCAAATTCTAACACCGAAACAGCTTTTACAGGATTATAATGTTCTTTTTCAGCGGCAAATTCTTCTGACGCTAGGTGTACCTTCTTGTCGGACCCCAGTACTTGAATCCATGTCAATCTTGCTTTTAATTCGTTGATAGAAGTTTGGTCAAAACATGTTGTAGGCATGGCGTTCTCCTCCATTCACTTTTTTTATATATTTCGACACCCAAAAATCGTTTCCTTTAAAAAATTAACTTTCTTTTAACAAAAATTTAACGTAAATTTGTTTGTATTATTTCCAATTATATGTAATATACCCCTTTTTTTATACTATAACAGCGAGATTTTAAACGCTGAATTAATAATTAAAAACATGTTATTTCATTAACCGGCATTAAAAAACAACTTGGCGGTGCACGCCATATAAGGGCGTTCACCGGCCAAATTGTTTTAATGTAAAGATTTTTCTAAATTTGCTTTAATTCTTTTTACTCTTTCTACCATGGCAGGGTTTGTTTTAAACAGTGTTTTTCCTGCTAAATCAGCGGTAACTGCGGCAGCATCATATGGCAGTATTCCTAACAACGGCAAAAAGTTCAGTGCCTGGCGAATAGCTTCTTCTTGGCCGGGCATTACTTTGTTGGCTACCGCGAAAAGCTTGTTTACCCCTAAATCTTGGGCCAGTTTTACCGTTGCCTGCGCCGTTTGAAAACTTCTTTGTCCGGGTTCAACAACTACAATGAACGCACTTACCCCTTGGGCGGTTCCCCGGCTTAAATGCTCTAAACCTGCTTCGAAATCAACTATTACTGTTTCATCAGATTCTACAACCAAATGCTTAAGAAGCGTTTTAATCAGGGTGTTTTCGGGACAATAACAGCCGCTTCCGCCTGCAGCAGTTTGGCCGATTTGCAGCAGTTTAATCCCGTTATTTTCAATGACATATTTTTCGGGAATATCGTTTACTTTGGGGTTTAAACTAAACAGTCCGCCGATGGTGCCGGGTTCGGCACCGGTACGTTCTTTGATTAATTTGCGATCTTGGGCAATGGTGGTTGCCTGATTAAGTTCAGAGCGGCTGAAACCTAATGCCATACCTAAGTTAGCGTCAGGGTCGGCATCAACAGCTAAAACTTTTCGCCCTTCACTGGCATAAAGCTGGCAGAGCAGGGCGGATAAAGTGGTTTTACCTACCCCGCCTTTGCCGGATACCGCTATTTTTAAGCCGGTTGCAGTTGTCACATTTATCACTCCTAATATTGCTGCTTGTAAATTATCTTCTTAAAACTAGATTCCTAACGCTTGGCGCTTCAGTTTAATCCGTTCAATAAGCAGCTTGGCTGCCTTCACTGAATCTTCTTCGTAGATAATCTTGCCGCCGAACAGTTTGTCAGTGGTAACAGAAAAATCTTCTTTTGAGGCGGTAAGCACATTGGTTACCAGCGCCGAACCGGTTACCTGCGGGTTTACACCGACGTGCACATCAACCCCGTTGGCAATAAAGAAAGTGCCAATAGCCAGTGCTTTCGGGTGATGGGTTTCCGGACAGGAACCGACAGCCGGTAAATCTTTAATGCCAACCTTCAGGTAATCAGCCAATGCACCGAGCAGAGAAGCGATTCGCGAGTTATCAACGCAGCTGCCCATGTGCAATGCCGGCGGCAGAGCAGGCAGACCGTTAGCTTGACCTACTGCCGTTAGTATTTTGCGCAAACCTTCGCCGCAGTATTTTAAACCGTCCGGCGACATTAAACCAAACTTGGCCAGCGAGTGTGCGGAACAGCCGGTGGCAACCACTAAAACGTTATTTTTAATTAATTCCAGCGCCAGCTCAACGTTATATTTATCCTGCTGGCGGCGGGGGTTGGTGCAGCCAACGATTGCTGCTGCGCCAAGCACTTCACCGTTAACAATGGCATCTACCAACGGCTTTAACGGATCTTCGGCATTAACGTTGGCTAAAGCCTCTAAAATTTGTTCCGTTGAGAAGCCGGCATAGGCTTCGGTTACCTCTTGAGGAATGTTTACTTTATTGGGATCACGCTTTTTAAAATTATTAATGGCGCGGCGCACAATTTGCTGTGCAGCTTCATCTGCCTTTTCCGGCGAAAATTCTACATGAGTGGCTCCGGGTATTTTAGAATAGGGAAGTGTAGTAATTAATTCAGTGTGATAACATTCAGCTGCTTGCTGTAAGCCCGGCATAATACATTGAATATCCACCACCATTGCTTCTAAGGCGCCGGTGATAATTGGCATTTCTTGGCTGGCATAGTTGGTGGCCACCGATACACCTTTGCGCATTAAAAGTTCGTTAGCACTGCAGCAAACGCCAACGATGTTAATGCCGTCAGCACCAACTTGTTTTGCTTCATCATTCATTTTACCGGCCCATTCCACAACTTTTTCAGCCAGCAGCGGGATGTGACCGTGCACAGAAATATTCACCATATTTTCTTTAATTACTCCTAAGCGGTACTGCGCTTTAACAGCTTTGGGCACGCCAAAAATAATATCCTGTAAGTCGGTAGACATGTGCAAACCGACGTAGCCGTCTACCAATCCCATAGTCATCGTACCCATCAACAGATTGGCAGGATCGGCATCGGCGCCCATTACGCTTCTGGACATTCCTTTAGTTATTTCTAAGTGTGCATTGACCGGCAGCAGATTTAAACTTTCCCAGTTGTTATAACTTTTTTCTTGGGCATGCAGCTTTAACCAGTTTAAAGTGCCGGATTGCTTTTGAAAATCTTCCAAGGCTTTTTGACAAACATCGTAGACTAACTGATTAATGTCTTTGCCTTCAGTTTTAATACCTAATCCTTGAGCAATGGTTTTTAGTTTATCTTGTCCTACAATTTGATACGGAGCTTTTCCTTCAATGGCTTCCAACAATGCATGCGCAACTTCGCGGGCATGTTCAGCATGGCTTGCTGTACCCTGAATAACGGTATGCAAGAAGTTTCTGGCCACAATAGTATCGACATCAGCCCCGCAAATTCCACGCTGTGGGCCTTTGCCGTTGGGGGCAATGCGGCAAGGGCCGTCTAAACAAAGTCGGCAGCATACGCCGGTAGAACCAAATCCGCATTGAGTCATTTTCAGCGCTCGGTCAAAAGCTGTTTCAATACCTTCAGCCCTAGCCTTTTCAAGCATTTGTTGAACCCCACTGTCAGTTGTTAAGTCTTTGACATCACTGCTTTTCATCTGCCAGCCTCCTTGGTAATATTGATATTAATAGACTAACATATATAGCGGAGTTTTGGGCGAAAAAGTGTCAATTTATTAAAAAAATTCTGTAATCATGAACAGGAATGTTTTATGCTCATCTTTGCGGAGGTATTTTCATTTTAATATTTTGGCGTATGCATTGTTTCTTTATAAAAATCAAAAATCCGTTATCGGTTTACTAAAATCTGCAGCTGGTTGCTTTTTCGCCACGAGTGCTATATAATATTACTACTGCATGACATTAAATAAAGATACTTGAAATTAACTATTGACAACAGATAATCCCTTTGGTTATAATAACTTTCGTTGACAGCACGTCGGGACGTGGCGCAGTTTGGCTAGCGCGCTACCTTGGGGTGGTAGAGGTCGCAGGTTCAAGTCCTGTCGTCCCGACCAATAAAAAACAAGGATTTGCGGATTCGCAGATCCTTGTTTTTTTATAAATGCGGCAGCAGAAAAAAATAGCATTAAAAACCATGTTGAAAAGTAATAAGTTTATGATATAATATATCTTGCAAGCATCGATGGTAAAGAAAATTAAATCTTTTTGATGATTCCTGCTTTGTGCGTTGCCTTGGTTAGTTTTTAACCTACATTGTGTTTACGGGAGTTTTTGTTCATTAATGTATACCAAGCCGTCAAGAACAGCGGAAGGTAGAAATTAGTGACGAGGCACCCACCTGCGAGAAGCGGGTATAAAAACGGCAGGGTGACGGCACGGTGGGGTCAAAGTTATAAAAGAGTTAAAAATAAACCACTTTCTTCTTTGGTGAAGGAAGTGGTTTTTATTTTCCCTAAATATTTTTGAATTTTAACAATATACGATAGAATTACTGAATTGTTTTTATCTAAGTTGGTAACATTACCAAAAAAGGGTTATAATACCATTAGACTATTTGATTTTTTAGCAAGGAGTGTTTTGCGAATGATTGATTTACGAAGTGATACAGTCACTCAACCTACTTTGAAAATGCGTGAAGCGATGGCCAATGCAGAAGTTGGCGATGATGTTTATCGCGAGGATCCTACGGTGCGCAGGTTGGAGGAAACAGCGGCCGGGCTGCTGGGCAAAGAGGATGCTCTGTTTGTACCCAGCGGTACGATGGGCAACCAGTTGGGTATTTTGGCTCAAACCGAGCGCGGCGATGAAGTGATTTGCGATGCAGATGCGCATATTGTTTGTTATGAAGTAGGTGCCCCTGCGATGTGGGCGGGTGTGCAGCTGCGTCAGGTACCCGGTTTGATTGGCCGAGATGCCGCCCAAAAGCTGCGTGAAGCTTATCGGCCGCCTGATATTCATTTTCCGAACACAAAATTATTGTGTTTAGAAAACACTTTTAACCGCGGCGGCGGAACGGTAATGACACCGGAAGAAATGAAAACGGTTTATGAATTGGCTAAAGAATTAAAACTGAAAGTACATCTTGACGGAGCGCGCATTTTTAATGCTGCTGTTGCTTTGCGTTGTGATGTAAAAGAATTTACTCAGTATTGTGACACGCTGATGGTTTCGTTATCTAAAGGTTTATCTGCTCCTGTTGGTTCGATTGTTGCCGGCGGTGAAGTATTTATCAATAAAGCGAGAAAATACCGCAAAGCATTGGGCGGCGGCATGCGCCAAGCCGGTGTTTTGGCGGCTGCCGGGTTAGAAGCGCTGAAAATGATTGATCGCTTGTCGGAAGACCATGCCAATGCTATGGCGCTGGCCGAAGGTTTGGCTCAAATTGACGGGTTGAAGGTGGAGCTTCACCGGGTACAAACTAACATTGTCATTGCCGATATTACTGCTGTGGATATGGATGCCGCTGCTTTTGTAATTGAAATGCAAAAGCGTGGTGTAAAGGTTTCTGCTTTCGGGCCGCAATTAGTGCGTTTTGTTACTCATAAAGATGTCAGCCGCAGTGATGTTGAGCAGGCTGTTAAAATCGCCAAAATTATTATCGGCAGTCTTTGAAATCTATAGGAAATTAGCCCTAAATTTCAAGATATGATTGAATTATGTTACCATAATGTGTAAAATTATAAGTGTACATGTCAAAGTGATTTATAAAGATAGAGATTTTAGTCTGCGGGAGATTGGAGGAGAATTTAAGTTTGGCTAAGATAACCGATAAATTCTTGAACCTGCTTGGCTTTGAAGTGGTTGAAGAAGAGGTAATGCCTGATGAACTGCATCCGGCAATAAAAAACAATGAAGATAAACTAAAGACTGAAGATAATTGGTACAACAAATTGGCAAACAAGCGGCAGGAAAAGAAAGAACAGCTGCGGCCGGAGCTTAGAGCGGTGCAAAATCCTGCTGCTGCCAAAATGGTAATTAGCCGCCCTAACTCTTTTAATGAGATATCTCAGGTGGCCGACCACTTGTGCCAAAACCATTCGGTAGTGGTAGATTTAACCGAACTTAGTGTGGAAGAAGCTCGCCGGGTATTGGATTACCTCAGCGGTGTGGTATTTGCCATTGACGGGAAAGCCAGCCGAGTTGGCACCGGTATTTTCATGTTTGTGCCGAAAAATGTCAGTATTGAAGGCGGTCAGTTAGACTTAATGCTAAATGCCGTTAACAACGAAGCGGCCGAACAGCAAAGCGAGGACAATAATTTGACAAAAATGTTTAAGTCTATCGGAGCTTAGTATAGTTAATACCGAAACTTAATATCAAAAAAGTGGGGCTGCAGCCCCACTTTTTTTCCGTTATAAAGTATAAATTTCGGGATACACTGCTGAAGGCACCACGATCTGCTAACTGCCACCGGCTTTCATTTTCTGAACAATATTTAATTTTTCTGCAATCCAGGTGATGGTGATAAAAACCAGAATATTGGTAATCCAGCTGTGTATTATGCCCCAATTCTTATGATAAATTAGGTTTCTTTGTATTAAGAGATATTCAATTCCCAAAAACAGCGAAGCTGTTGTTACAATGTGCATTATTTTTAGCCACAGATTATTGGGAATAAACTGTACAAAAAGCGTGCCCAGCGTAAATACCATTCCAAAAGTAAAAAGAGCTGAAGTAACACCAAATAAACTGAATTTGGCTACTATGTGATACAATTCTAACTTTTCTCCGGTGGTATCAACAATTAACTGCAGCATGACAGCAGTGATACCGCCCCAGACAGTGTACTTGAATCGTTCTTTGTCCACCAGTAAAAAAAACATTGCCCAGCTCATTACAAAAGTTACCAACCATTCGATCATACTAAAAACGCTCCTTGTTGCTGCCGGTAATCTTGGTTAAAAAATTAGATATCATTTTTAATCCGCTGTAATCGGCAGCGGCAGCCAGCGGTTTAGCCCCTGGAAATTTAAGTAATTGAAGCAATAAATCTATTCCGCGGTTGTCTAATTGGTTCAGAGATCGTCTTAATTCACAGAGTTTGGCGTTATCTTTAACCAATGGTTTGATTTTTTCCTCGTAGTTGTTACCTGCGGCAATACTGCGAGCAGCTTCGCTGCCGCTGATGATTGATGAAAAAAGGCCACAACCCCAAAAAATATCTACCATTCCTCCGGCATTGCCGACAAAAAAAGTGCTGCCTACTGCATTGTTTTTAACAGTCCCTGTTTGATATTCCATTTCAAAAAAACCGCTGGCATTGGGTTCGACCGGCAGTTTATTGATAAAGGTGTTCCAGTAGTCGTGAATTTCTTGGCGGCTGATGCCGTTTACTGCTAACAATAAGCTGGCCGATTTCTCGCTGATTGGGGCGAGCACTGCATAACCTTCGCGGGCAAATTCGCGGTCAAACCAAAACTCAACTTTATTTATATCGAAATTCCCTACAATAACTGCCCCTCTGATCCAGCACTCAAAAGTTGGTTTCCAGATGTTTAAAAGAATAGGTATACTGGGTGAACCGTCAGCCAGTACTATGAAGTCATACTGATTTTTAATTTTGAAGTAATCAACATGCTTTTTAAACATTATATTGGTTTGCAGTTTTTGTGCCAGCTGCCGGGTAACGGAATCTTCCTGACCCATTTTAAAAAGGCAGCCGAAATCGCCGCTAAGTTTTAAATCGACAGATGGTCCATGAATAATCAGACGTTTAATATGTGCCAGTGGAGTCAATTTTAACCTGTATTGTTTTGCCAAATATAATAATTGATTTTCTACACTGATCAGACCGACATCCAGCATGGCAGCAGTAAACGGAGCGGGATTGTCAATTTGGTAGCGCTGTTCGTAGATGTCCGGCTGAATACCGAGTTTTTCCAGTTCTAATGCGCATGCCAGACCTGCCACCCCGGCACCGATGATTGCAACTTTCACATCTTCACCGCCTGAAAATAGGATTTCTGGTTTAATTTATCCAGAATATAAAAAACTAATCCCGAAAACACTAATTTCAGGTGATGAAAATGCGCAGATTGACGCAAAAAGAAGTAATGAATTATGCATTTAAAACAGCGGTAGAGCGGGAGGAACGGTTTACTGCCAAATACTTTTATTGGTCAAAGAAAGTAAAGGGCAGTTATTTAACATCAATGTTTGGTGATTTTGCGGTGGCCAGCCGTTCGCGGGTTGCTAAAATCAAACAAGAACTGAATAAATATAACATTAAGTAGGAGGTGTTTTGTTTAGTGGACACCCTGGATTTATTGTACGATGTTTTAAAAGATAAAACAGAAAACCAAATATTTTATAATGAACAAGCAGTGAAAATAGCCAACCCTATGGCCCGGCAGTTTTTTATCAACCTGCGGGATGAAGAAATGCAGCATATTACCATGCTGCAGAAAAAAATCAATGCCATTGAAGGTAAGCCGTTTCCTGTCAGTAAAATTATACCGAAAATTCAGCTGTAATTTTGATCTAACCATGATACCAGCCAAAACCAACCAATTACAAGCATACCTAGCACGCCCGACAGCACCAAAAACACTGCAAAACTCATAACTGAGCACTCCTTGTTTAAAGTGGTTTTCCATAGTTTGTGTGACATCGGCATTATTAATACTGAGGTGAAGAAAATGAAAGTTGCAATTGTAGGTGCCGGTTTGTCGGGATTATCCTGTGCACATGAGCTGGAACGGCACGGCATTTCTCCCGATATTTTTGAAATAAGAAGTAAATCCGGTGAGCTGTTTCCTCATGTTTCTGCAATGATGGAGTTATTTATCCGGCCGGAGGGCGATCCGGTAAGGTATTTGGAGCGGGAGTTTAACATTAAACTAAATCCGTTAGCTAAAATGAATAAAGTAAAAATGTGTATGCCCGGTATTACCAGGGAAGTGAAAGGAAACCTTGGCCATTTTTTTCTTCGCGGGCATCAGCAAGGTTCGGTGGAAACCCAATTATCAAGTATGGTGAAAAGTAAAGTTCATTACAATGTTAAGGCAGATTATGAAGAACTGAGCAGAGAATACGACTATGTGGTGGTGTGCACCGGCAACTATCATGAGGCTAAAACATTGGGTCTTTGGGATGATTTGTTTCATTCTGTTTTAAGGGGTGCGGTTGTTTTAGGGGAATTTGATGTCAACACTTTAATTATGTGGTTTAACAAAAAATACAATGATACCGGTTATGCCTACTTAACACCTTTTAGCAGCGATATGGCGTCAATTGTTTTAATTGTGCGCAACATCGGTCCGGAGGAAATGGATGACTACTGGCATATGTTTTGGGAAAACGAAAATTTTGATAAACACTTTAAAATTATTGAGAGTTTTACGCTGGAGCATACAGCAGGCTTGGTTTGTCCGCATCAATTAAATAACATATTGCTGGCCGGCAATGCCGGCGGCTTTTTAGAACCGTTTTTAGGTTTTGGACAGATCGCCGCCATTCGAACCGGGGTTTATGCTGCCCAAGCGATTGCACAAGGAAAAGACTATGAAAAACTGGTGGAACCGATTAACGTTGATATCAGCTGGTCAACGTTGATTAGAGAGTATATGAACATCTCCGGCAACCCGCTGATAAATTGGGTAACATGGGGGGTGACATTGCCGGGTATTAAGCAAATTATTTACAACACCCGTTTTGATGTAAAAAAATATGGAACTGAAATAATGAAGATTTTTGATGAATTGACCGGTGAGCGCATCTCCAAGCAGTAAGAAGCGGCTGATAAAATTTTTGCTGTCGGCTAAGGGTGCTGTTTAAATGTGCATTGTTTTTTTCTGGCATGGTCAGTTAAGTGAAATTCCCCAATTAAACTAATGCCTGCTTTTAGCGGAAGCTTAAGCTGAAAACGGTTCATCCGTCTGTTTAAAGCTGTCACCGGTACATACAATTTGCCGCTCAAGGTTTTAATCGGCTGAGGTACCGATTCAATATCGGTTTGATAATTTAAAACAGCAACATTGGGGTCGCCGCTTAGTTCAGCCTCGCTAACAATAAATTTGACGGTGTTCAGCGGTCGGTACTTGGTGTGCTGGCTGACAATGCGGGCACGCTTAAAGTGACCGCTTAAACTGATTAAAGCCGCTTCCAATAAATTGTGATAGGTTAGGTTGTGATCTATTACTACCGGGTAACCGTTCATTGAAGCCAATACTAACTGCTGCAGTTTATTCTGCAGTGCCGCAAATTCTTTTTGCTTGAGAATCTCATTGATAATAGTAAACAAATCATGAGTTTGTTCGGGGTGTAATTGCAAAGCGGTTTTTTCATCCTGCAGCAGCTGAATAATTTCTTGAAATGCGGCATGTTTTTTTTCTTTTTTGATCAGACCCGGCAGAGTAACAGCGCCTTGATCATCGAATATTAATTTTAAATGCTCTTTTAATAAATTAAACCAGTATTTTAAATCATGGCCGGCGATGGTGTGCGGCAGATAAATAATATAAATTCCGTTGGCGTTGGCATATTCCCATGCTGATTGATTTAAAAATTTACTGATAAATACACAGCCGATATAATTAACGGTAAATTTTTCGCGCGGTTTTTGCCTGCCGTAAATGCGATGAAACAAATCGCCGCGATCTGTTCCCACCACGTTGCGGATTAGTTCTCTTTTCGGCGGAAGGGTTTGTTCTAAATCTGTTACCGTGGATTTTAAGCCGGTTACCAGTTCTAAATCACTGCGGGATTGATGATCGCAGCTGGCGCGCACAACGATGATGTTATTAAGAGTAAACGGGCTGTTGTTAATGTCTATCGCAATTACATTTACTTGATGTTTAGTGGCCCGACCGCCTAACAACCGTCGGGGAACGCCGGCTATATAGCCGTTATTGCGCAAAATCACTGCTACCAGTAATTCAAATAATCGATCATCATTTAACCAGATACGCAAGCAGCTGATAACACCTCATTTCTGTAAATTATCAACTGATATTATTGCCCATCATGCAGAAATATTATTAAGGATGCTGTATCAAATTGTGTTTAAAAATTATAAATTAAGCGGAAAAGACTCTTGACTTGAGGCTGATATGATGCTAGTATATAAAAGGTCGTCAGCGGCGAAAACATTTCGACAGAAATTTGCTGTTGACACAAAGCGATAAAAGTAGTAAACTGAATTTCGCTGCTGAAAAAGCGGCAGAGAAAAACAGTTGAGATCCTTGAAAACTGAACAGCAGAGAGATGGATGCAAAGCAAAAACACAACTCTCGTCAAAAACGCAAAAAGCGTTAAGAAGAGAAAGTAATTCATTGGATAACGAAGAGCTGA
>CBEUVQ010000029.1:0-31648 GCA_965546615.1 uncultured Peptococcaceae bacterium | reverse complement strand
TCAGCTCTTCGTTATCCAATGAATTACTTTCTCTTCTTAACGCTTTTTGCGTTTTGACGAGAGTTGTGTTTTTTGCTTTGCATCCATCTCTCTGCTGTTCAGTTTTCAAGGATCTCAAGCCTTTTCTTCCGCCGCCGCTTTTCGGCGACAAAAAGTAGTTTACCACTTTTATCGCTTTGTGTCAATAGGTATTTTTATTTTTTGTTATACCCGAAAAACAAAACACTGCATGTACCAAGCAAAAACAAAAATCAATGCTTAAGCACAGCAGTGTTAATATACCATGTTTATTTTTTTATGTCAATGTTATTTAGGGTTAATTTCTTTTGTTTCGGCATGAAATTTAGTCATGGCAACAACTTTATCATTATCACCTAACCGCATCAATGTAACACCTTGTGTTGAGCGTCCCATTACCGGTATATATTTGGTTTCCAATCTGATTATTACACCCTCTGCACTGACCAGTAATATTTCATCGTCCTCTTTAACAATATGCAGTGCCACTGCCGAACCATTGCGTTCATTCGTCTTGATGTTGATAATTCCTTTGCCGGCTCTGGATTGCAGTCGGTATTCATCAACGGCGGTACGTTTACCAAAACCGTTTTCCGTTACCACCAGCATATAACTGTCTTCTTTAACCCGATCAATGCCGATAACCAAATCATCATTACTCAGGCTAATTCCTTTTACACCTCTGGAAGCCCGGCCCATCGCCCTTACGTCAGCTTCCGGAAACCTAATTGCTAAACCTTTTTTAGTGCCCAAAATTATTTCTTCATTGCCATGGGTAAGTAAAACATTTACTAAATTGTCGCCTTCATCAAGGTTAATGGCAATAATACCGTCTCTTCGGGATGTATTGTACTCACTTAATTCTGTCTTTTTGACAATACCATGACCGGTACACATAAACAAATAATGTTTTTCATCAAAATCTTTAACCGGTATCACCGCATTAATGAGTTCATCGCTTTCAATGTTAATTAAATTAACGATAGCAGTTCCTTTTGCTTGTCTTCCTGATTCCGGAATTTCATGAGCTCTTAAACGATACACTTTACCTTTGTTGGTAAAAAACAAAATATAGTGATGCGAAGTTGTTGTAAATACATGATTTACAGCATCTTCCTCTTTAGTTCCCATTGCTGTTATACCACGGCCCCCTCGTCTTTGGCTGCGGTATGTATCCAGCGGTGTGCGTTTTATATACCCGTAATTTGTCAATGTAATAACAACGTCTTCTTCCGGAATTAAGTCAATATCTTCTAATTCGATATCGTCTTCAGTAATTTCGGTACGGCGCTTGTCATTAAATTTCTTTTGAACATCAGTTATTTCTTTATCAATAATGCCTAAAACCATTTTTTCATCTGCCAATACAGATTTTAAATAAGCAATTCTCTCCAGCAGCTCTTTGTATTCAGCCTCTAATTTCTCTATTTCCAAACCTGTCAAGCTGCGCAGCCGCATCTCTACAATTGCATCTGCTTGTTTCTCGCTTAAAACAAAGCGTTCAATCAAACGTTCTTTTGCCTGCTGAGTATTTTTTGAAGATCTGATAATTTGTACAACATCATCAATGTTTGCTACCGCAATACGCAGCCCTTCAACAATATGAGCCCTTGCCTCCGCTTTATCTAACTCATATTTTGTTCGACGGGTGATTACATCTTTTTGATGTTCCAGATAATAAAATAATATTTCTTTAAGATTTAATACCCGCGGTTGTCCGTTTACCAATGCCAGCATAATTACCCCAAAACTTTCCTGTAATTGGGTGTGTTTATACAGCTGATTTAAGATAACATTAGCATTTATATCGCGGCGCAATTCAATAACTATACGCATACCGGAACGGTCTGATTCATCCCTTAAATCAGTAATACCGTCAATCTTTTTATCTTTAACCAGTTCCGCTATTTTTTTAACCAAACGCGCTTTATTAACTTGATAAGGTATTTCAGTGACAATGATTGCCTGCTTACCCTTACCGATATCTTCAATTTGCGCTTTCGCTCTGATTTTAACCGATCCCCTGCCGGTACGGTAAGCAGACCTAATTCCGCTGCTGCCCAGTATTTTTGCACCGGTAGGGAAATCAGGTCCTTTAATCACTTTCATCAATTCGTCAATACTGACATCGGGGTTTTTAATCAGCAGCTTTATACCGCTGATAACTTCTCCTAAATTGTGCGGCGGTATATTGGTGGCCATACCGACAGCGATACCGGCGGAACCGTTGACTAATAAATTAGGCAGTCGTGATGGCAGCACTGTCGGTTCTTTTGTTCGTCCGTCATAGTTAGGAATGAAATCAACAGTGTTTTTATCAATGTCCCGAAGCATTTCCAAAGCAATTTTGGCCAGGCGCGCTTCGGTATAACGCATTGCCGCCGCCGAGTCGCCGTCAACGGTACCAAAGTTACCGTGACCGTCAACCAAAGGATAGCGAATAGAAAAATCTTGGGCTAACCTTACCAAGGTATCATAAATGGCCGCATCACCATGGGGGTGAAAATCAGACATTACTTTACCTACGATGTTTGCACACTTTCGATACCCCTTGTCAGGCGTCAAACCAATTTCATGCATGCCGAATAAAATCCGGCGGTGCACCGGTTTTAATCCGTCACGCACATCAGGCAGAGCTCTTCCAACAATAACGCTCATCGCATAATCTAAATAAGACTGGCGCATTTCCTTGTTGATATCAACAGGAACGACTTTTCCGGTTATTTCAGGCATTTTTTCACCTCATAATTATTTAAAAACAAATCGTTTATATATCCAGATTTCTTACTTCTTTTGCATTTTCATGAATAAATTCTCTTCGCGGCTCTACTTTGTCACCCATCAGCATTGTAAATAAATTATCTGCTTCTACCGCGTCTTTTAAATCCACCTGCAGCAAAGTACGGCTGTCAGGATTCATTGTAGTTTCCCATAATTGATCGGCGTTCATTTCGCCCAAACCTTTATATCGTTGAATTGATATGCCGTTACGACCAATTCTGGTTAACAGTTTTTCTAATTCTTGATCAGAGTAACAATAATGCTCTGTTTTACCTTTTTTAACTTTGTATAAAGGTGGTTGGGCTATAAATAAATAGCCGCTTTCAATTACCGGTCTCATATATCTGTAAAAGAATGTTAACAAAAGAGTGCGGATATGAGCACCGTCGACGTCAGCATCAGTCATAATAATAATTTTATGATAACGAGCTTTGGCCAAATCAAAGTCATCGCTGATGCCGGCACCTATGGCAGTAATCATCGCTCTGATTTCTTCGTTGCTTAATATTTTATCTAAGCGTGATTTTTCTACATTCAAAATTTTTCCTCTCAGAGGAAGAATGGCTTGAAAGCGGCGGTCGCGTCCTTGTTTAGCCGAACCGCCTGCAGAATCACCTTCTACAAGGTACAATTCTGAAACAGCAGGGTTTTTATCTGAGCAGTCCGCAAGCTTACCCGGTAATGTGTTGCTTTCCAGTGCACTTTTTCTTCTTGTTAATTCGCGGGCATTACGGGCCGCTTCTCTTGCCCTGGCAGCTGCAATAGATTTTTCAATAATTTTTTTGGAAACTGAAGGGTTTTCTTCTAAGTAAATATTTAAACTTTCAGTAGTAAAAGAATCAACAATACTTCTTACTTCACTGTTGCCTAATTTTGCTTTTGTTTGGCCTTCAAATTGAGGATCAGTAACTTTGACACTGATTACAGCTGTCATTCCTTCCCGAATATCCTCACCTAAAAGATTATTTTGATTGGCCTTTAACAAATTGTGTTTACGGGCGTAGTCGTTAAACACTCTGGTGAGCGCAGTTTTTAAACCCACCTCATGAGTACCGCCGTCCGTTGTTCTGATGTTGTTAGCATAAGATAAAAGATTTTCGCTGTAAGCGTCGGTATATTGAATAGCCAATTCTACAAGGACATTATCTTTCATGCCGTTAAAATAAATCGGCTTAGCGTTGATAATATTTTTATTTTTGTTTAAATGCTTTACAAAATCTTTAATTCCGCCGTTATATTGAAAAGTATTTTCTTTACCGTCACGTTTATCTTTTAAAGTTATTTTTATTCCGCGATTTAAGTATGCAAGCTCCTTTACCCGTTGAAGAATTGTATCAAAACTATATTCTAATTCCTCAAAAATTAAATGATCAGGCTTAAAAGTTACTTTAGTACCGGTGTCTTTGCATTTGCCAATTATTTCTAATTCAGACACCGAAATTCCCCGTTCATAGCGCTGTCTGTAAATTTTTCCCTCTCTGCGCACTTCAACAACCAACCACTCAGAGAGGGCATTTACCACCGATACACCAACGCCGTGCAAACCGCCGGAAACTTTATATCCACCGCCGCCAAATTTACCGCCGGCGTGTAATATCGTTAATACTACTTCTACTGCCGGTTTACCAATCTTGGGATGAATATCAACAGGAATTCCCCGGCCGTTATCAATAACTGTTACTGAATTATCTTCGTTTATCTCAACAATGATACTGTCGCAATATCCTGCCAGTGCTTCATCAATACTGTTGTCAAGCACTTCATAAACCAAATGATGCAGACCTTTGCTGCTGGTACTGCCAATATACATGCCGGGACGCTTTCTTACTGCTTCCAAACCTTCTAAAACTTGTATTTCTTCAGCTCCATAGTGAGCATTGGTGTTTGTTTGGTTAGTCATAGTAACCTCCATATAATCATTCAGAACCATATTATACCATAATAAATTTTATCAGCTCAAGTTATACCCTCCGCACCTCGTTTGAATAAAAATAACCGTGACTGTCACGGTTACTTTTATTCATCATCCATTGATAATGCATTATCCGAACGTTTCTTTAAAGTATTGCATGAAATAGGTGATAAGAATACTTCTTTTGAAGTAATTACAAAAGTTTTCTCTTTTTCTTCATCGGATATTGAATTAATAAAACCTTCATCTTTGGCAATTTCCAAAAAATCTCTGGTTGCTGATGCTTGCTTGGTTTTTGTGTCCAAAATTGCAATGATGTCTTTTTTTAGCACCATTACATCACCGCCTAAATGGAGAAACATTTCAATCTCCCTCCTTGGTTACTTGAATAAAGTAAAACAACCGTTTTCAATTTTAAATAATTTGTATTTTTTATCTGTTAATATTTGCTCATTGAACTGGTTGGCGGTAATAAAAGTTTGAATACCATTATTGATTTTATCCAAAAGCATTTTTTGTCTTACCTGATCTAATTCAAACAGTACATCATCTAATAATACAATCGGGTTGGTATTAAACTCTTTATTGTAAAGCGTCATCAATGCCAATTTCAAACTTAATACGATAGTTCTTTGCTGTCCTTGAGAACCAAAGCTTCTGGCATTTTTATCGTCAATAAAAAAATGGATGTCATCGCGATGCGGACCGACCAAAGTTTGGCACCGCTTAATTTCATCACTCTGTATTTCGTTTAAAACTTGATAAAACCTTCTTTTTAAGGATTTTTCATCAGCCTGCGCTTCAATTTTAAGCGAAGATAAATACTTTAAATCAAGTTTTTCTTTATTGTCAGTCAATTTATAATACCATTTTTTTACTATTATTGCCAGCTTTTTTAAAATTTCTAATCTCAACAATAAAACGCTTGTCCCATTATCGACAAGCTGTTGATTGTAAACATCAAGCAGTAAAGCACTTTCTTTGCCTGCTCTGATACTTTTTAATAAATGATTGCGTTGATTAACAATTTTATTGTACTTCGAAATTAAATCAGTATATGTATTGTAAAAAGAACCAACTTCCTGATCTAAAAATTTTCTTCTTACCGCAGGTGAATTTTTTATTAAAGCTAAATCATCAGGAGTAAATAATACTACCCCTAATGAATTTAAGTCTTTCTTTTTCTTTTCTACGCCGTTAATAAAAAATTTTTTAACGCCGCTTTTATGAAAAGCAACCGTTTGCTTCCATTTATAACCATTATTTTCCATAAATGTGGTTACATTACAGCCGTCATGCTGCCAGTTAATTATATCTTTGTCATTTGCAGCGCGAAAAGAGCAGCCGTGGATATTAAAAAAAATCGCTTCCAGTAAATTTGTTTTTCCTTGAGCATTTTTGCCGATAATTATATTCAGATTTTCATGAGGGGTTATTTCTACCTGTTGATAATTGCGAAACATATTCGCCCTGATTTTTAAAATTCGCAATCAGGACACCTCTTAACTTATGACTTTGTATTTACCAAAGTCGTCAATTTCAATTAAATCACCTGGTTTAATTTTTCTTCCCCTGCGATTTTCTGTTTCTCCGTTTACTTTTACTTTGTTTGTTTGAATAAATATCTTACTCTGGCCACCGGTTGACGCAATACCGACCAATTTTAAAAATTGATCGAGTTTGATTATATCTTTAATCGGCACTTCTTTTACCAAAGTGATCACCTCTAAACAGTACGCACAGGCAGAATAAGCGATAAATAATCATTTTGATTAATTGGCTTAATTACCCCCGGACTTAGTGGACCGTTCAATTCAAAATAGATTTCCTCTTGATCTAACACTCTCAATACATCTGTTAAGTACACTGCATTAAATGCTACCTGCATCGGGTCGCCTTCCAAATAAACTTTAATTTCTTCATGAATGCCCCCGATTTCTGTATTTGCTGTTATTGTCAGCAAATCTTGCTGCACATTGAGCTTGATAATTTGACTGCCGCTTCTGGTCAACAGGGCAGCTCTTTCGGTTGAATCCAGCAGTTCTTTTACTTTTACTCTTACTCTGGACTTATGTTCTGATGGAATTACCTGTTCATATGCAGGAAACTGACCTTCAATTAATCGGGAAACAAGTGTTATGTCTTTTAGCTTAAATAACGCTTGGCTTTCTCCGATAGTTATACTGATTGTGTCGTCTGTACTGCCGATAATTCTGATTAATTCACTTAAAGTTCTGCTGGGAATGATTGCTTTCACAGAAGATAATGTTTTATTTAAATTTAGATTTTTTAAAGCCAAACGATGAGTGTCTGTAGCCACTAATGTTAATACGTTATCTTTAATCTCAAACAGTATTCCAGTAAACACCGGTCGGTTTTCATCAACACTTGCTGCAAAAATCACTTTTTTGAGCATTTCTTTTAGTTCTTGTGCTGAAAGATTAAAATTAATTTCACTTTCTACTTTAGGAAAAGCAGGGAATTCATCAACATTAAACCCGTTTAACATAGCTTCGGAAGTGTTGTATTTGATTGTAACGATGTTATTTTGATCATCAGAAGTCATATCAATCGGTACATCCGGTAATTTGCGCACTATTTCAGTAATGTACTTTGCCGGAATTACTACTGCACCTTCTTCAATAGTTGTAACCGGAACATGGCATTCTATACCTACTTCTAAATCAGTGGCTGTCAATTTAAGTGTATTACCTTCCGTCTTAAAAAGTATGCCCGTTAAAACCGGCAGCGGGTTTTTAGAAGAAACTGCTTTTTGAACGATTTGGACTCCGTACGAAAGATTTTCTTTTACAGTGGTTATTTTCATAAAAGAAATCTCCTTAAATTTTATTATTTAATTTGCTAGTAATAGTAATAGGGGGTGTGATTATGTGGATATAGGCTTTATCTGCGCTTTATCAATACATAATCACTGTTATTAGTGCTGGTGATCTTTTTAGAATAAGTAAAATAAAACTAACAGTTTAAAAAAACAGCGTTTTAAAATTAACTTATTAATCCCCAAAATAAACAACAATGTATGCAGTTGGTATGTTAAAAGCTTGGATAATGCTAATTTTTTATCTTTTTAATGATTTGATTAACGGTATTTTGCAGCTCCAAATCCTGCTGCATTTCTGCGTTAATTTTGTCGCAGGCATGTAAAACAGTGGTGTGATCTCTTCCACCGAACTCATCGCCGATTTTAGGCAGTGACATGTCAGTCAGCTCGCGGCACAAGTACATCGCTATTTGACGAGGAAATGCAATTGCTCTCGTTCTCTTTTTTGCTTTTAAGTCTTCAACTCTGATTTTATAATGGTTAGCCACAGTTTCTTGAATTAGCTTGATTGTAATTGGTTTTGGCTTGCTGGGCGGCAGTATATCTTTTAACACATTGGCAGCCATTTCAGCCGTTATAGAGCTTTTTGTCAATGAGGCGTAAGCAATTACCCTAATTAAAGCACCTTCCAATTCACGAATATTGGATTGAATTTTATCTGCTATATAAGCTATAGCATCATCCGGTACTTCTAATCCTTCTAACTGGGCCTTCTTTCTTAAAATAGCTATTCTTGTTTCATAATCCGGCGGTTGAATATCAGTAATTAATCCCCACTCAAAACGCGAACGCAGCCGGTCTTCCAATGTCGGTATACTTTTTGGCGGCCGGTCACTGGAAATGATAATTTGCTTGTTTGCTTCATATAAAGTGTTGAAGGTGTGGAAAAATTCCTCTTGAGTTCTTTCTTTGCCGGCCAAAAATTGAATATCGTCAATAAGCAGTACATCTATCTTACGATACTTATTTCTAAATACTGCCGGATCATCGTCGCGAATGGAGTTAATCAACTCATTGGTAAATTTTTCAGAAGTAACATAAGAAATACTGGCATTGCTGTTATTTGCTTTTATGTAGTGTCCTATTGCATGCATCAAGTGAGTTTTGCCCAGTCCGACACCGCCATAAATAAATAAAGGATTGTATGCCTTAGCGGGTGTTTCGGCAACGGCCAGTGATGCTGCATGAGCAAATCTGTTGCTGTTTCCGACTACAAAAGAATCAAAAGTATACCTGGGGTTTAGTGGATTAGATTCAAAATCTACAGAATTCTTAGCGGTAGTGTTTTCATTTTTATCCACAGGCTTTGAGTTTAAAATTAACTCTTCCGGCACTTCGCTGGATAAAATTAATTGTACATTAACTTCCTTTTGTAAAACTTCTTCAAAAACCTGTTTAATCAGCGGTGTATAACGTTCATCCAACCAATCTTTAGAAAAGTGATTGGGAACTTCAATCAGGATAGATCCGCTGTACCATCCCAACGGTGTCAGTGATGTAACCCAGGTATCATAAGAGTGCTTGTTTAATCTTTTTTTTAATACAGTTAGGACATGATGCCAACTATCCACAACCTCATGTTTAAGCATGATAACCTCCGGTGGATTTTTTGTTGTTTATAACTTTTAACCCGACAGAATTAAAGATTTAAAGTGAGAAGCCTTATTTTTTAAGGATTTTTGCCAACTTTATTGTTTATTGACAGTAAAAAAAGCCCCGACTAGAGGCAATGGCGGCAATTAATCAACAAAGTTACTCACAACTTTATACACAGGCTGTTTATAACTTTAAGAAATAATCTGTGGATTCTTCATTACTGTAAAACATCATAGCAAAATTGACAAAAGTTATCAACAATATTTTAAAATTTGGTTAAAGTTATTCACAGGTGAATAAAAAATGAGTCAAAAAAGAGTGTTCGGATACCATGCAGTAAAAATTTAATTAATATGGTAGTAAAAAACTTTTTTTGACAGCATTGTTCAAGCATGCTTCTTGACCTTAGACTAACAGGTAATATATAATTGAAATGCATGTCTGGAAAATTAGACTTAGGTTTGGTAAACCTTTATATAAAGGGAGGTGTAGATGTGTCTAAACGTACCTATCAACCAAAAGCTCGTAAACGCCAAAAATTGCACGGTTTTTTAAAGCGTATGTCTACAAAAGGCGGACGTAACGTGTTAAAGCGGAGAAGATTAAAAGGTAGGAAGAGATTATCAGCATAAGGCCGCTTATATGGTGGCCTTTTCCAATTTGAGTAATATTATTATCAGGCGGTCTATTTTAAAAAATGTGTAAAAGTATATAATAGTAAATATGGAAAAAATAAATAAAAAGTATATTTCTTTAAAGAAAAATGAAGATTTTAAAAAGGTTTACCAATATGGTCTTTCTGCTGCCGATAGATATTTGGTGATTTACAAATTGCCAAATAATAATGAAAGAATCAGAATTGGATTTTCTGTCAGTAAAAAATTCGGAAATGCTGTAAAACGCAACAAAATAAAAAGAATTTTAAGAGAAATATGCCGTTTAAATACTGATAGTTTTAAAAATAACCACGATTACGTAATTATTGTGAGGGTGGCCGCGAGGGATCAAACTTATCATCAATTAGAGAGCAGTGTTTTTAGAGTATTGGAAAAATTATATAAAAAACAGAGGGAAAAAATATGATTAAAAAAGCAGTGCTCGGTTGTTTGTGGATATATCAAAAACTGATTTCTCCTTTGAAACCACGCACATGCAGGTTTTACCCCACATGTTCAGAATACTCAATTTTGGCGATTAAAAAATATGGTGTTATAAAAGGTATATGGTTAACTGTTAAGCGTTTACTTAAATGCCATCCTTTTCATCCAGGTGGGTATGACCCTATAAAATAAGAAATAAAATTGGCATTTATTAAGGAGGCGTCAAATTTTGTTAGATGCGCTTAGGGACGGAATGACGTCCGTAATAGATATTTTATATAATTTAACAGCCACGATGGGAGTTCCAAGTTACGCGCTGGCTATCATTCTGTTAACAATACTGATTAAAGTAATATTATATCCGCTGAGTAAAAAGCAAATGCAGTCGATGAAAAAAATGCAGCAGCTTGCGCCAAAAATTAAGCAAATTCAAGATAAGTACAAGAAAAAAGATCCGCAAAAGATGCAGCAAAAAGTAATGGAATTATATAAAGAAAATGATGTAAATCCTATGTCCGGATGCCTGCCGTTATTAATACAAATGCCTATCTTAATTGCTTTATACAGGGCACTGTTGAATTATAACTTTACCAATCCTGCACATGCGCATTTCATATGGATTGAATCATTAAAACAACCCGATCATTTTTATATTTTACCAATTTTAGCTGCTTTGACAACTTTTTTACAAACTAAATTAACCACTAACACTGCAGATCAGACCCAAAAGACAATGTTATACTTTATGCCTTTATTTATTGGTTGGATTGCAGCTACCGTTCCGGCTGGTTTAGCCTTGTACTGGGTGGTGTTTAATATTGTTGGAGCCGCTCAACAATATTATATTAACAGGCAAATCTTGGCTGCAGATAAGGGGGTAGCTGAGAATTGAAATCTCTGGAGTTTACCGGGAAAACTGTTGATGAAGCACTTCAAACTGCAATAAGGGAGCTGCAGGTTACTGAAGATGAAATTGAGTATCAAATTTTAGAAGAGCCGTCTAAAGGTTTTTTTGGTATATTTGGCGGAAAGCCGGCGAAAATAGAAGTTATCTTAAAGGAAAATCCTGTTAAAAAGACTGTTAATTTAATAAAAGAAATTGTTAATGCTATGGATTTGCCCGTTAAAACCCAGATAGAAGAAGACGGTCAAACAATTAAGGTAAATATGCAGGGCGACGATTTGGGAGTTTTGATCGGTCGCCGTGGTGAGACGCTGGATGCAATGCAGTACTTAGTTAATTTAGCGGTAAACAAGAATTTGGAGAAAAGAAGAAAGATTGTTTTAGATGTAGAGGGTTATCGCAAACGCAGAGAAGAAACCCTGCAAAAGCTGGCGTTAAGGTTGGCTGATAAAGCAAAAAAAAGAGGAAAAAGTGTAATTTTGGAGCCGATGAATTCCCACGAAAGGCGCATCATACACACTGCTTTACAGGTACGGGATGATATTTATACCTTTAGCGAAGGTGAAGAACCTTATCGCAAAATAGTAATCGCCCCGAAGAAATAAAGTTTTTACCCAGCAGCTCAAAGACTGCTGGGTTTTTTAAAAACATTATTACCTAAAATATAATAAAACTTATTCTAGGAGGCCTTTCAGTGTTAGAAGATACAATTGCAGCTATTGCCACCCCGTTAGGTGAAGGGGGGATTGGTATTGTTCGTATTAGCGGTTCAGAAGCCAGAAATATTGCCCAAAAAATTTTTAAACCCAAATATAATGTTAATTGGTCAAAAGGACCGGGATTTCGCATGGTTTACGGACACATTGTTAATCCAAAAACCAATGAACTGCTGGATGAAGTAATTCTTTCTTTAATGATTAAGCCAAAAAGTTTTACCGGTGAAGATGTAGTAGAAATTAATTGTCACGGCGGTATCATACCCTTAAGAAAAATACTGGAACTTGTATTAAATTATGGGGCAAGGCTTGCTGAGCCCGGTGAATTTAGTAAACGTGCTTTTTTAAACGGCCGACTGGATTTAGCACAAGCAGAATCAATTATTGATATTATTCGTTCTAAAACAGATATCGGTTTAAAAATATCGATGAGTCAGCTTCAAGGGAAATTATCGGCGTTGATAAATAATATTCAGCAGGATGTCTTAGGAATATTGGCTTTAATTGAGGCTAATATAGATTTTCCTGAAGACGATATTGATGAGGCTTCGATAAATCATATTTTGGAGCAGTGCATCAATATAAAAAAAGAATTAGAGAAATTAATTACCGGTGCTGATAACGGAAGAATTTACCGCGACGGTGTGCAAACAGTTATTGTTGGTCGACCTAATGTCGGTAAGTCGTCGCTGTTAAACGCACTGTTGAAAGAAAATCGGGCAATTGTTACTGATATTCCGGGTACAACCAGGGATGTTATTGAAGAAATAATCAATGTCGGCGGCATACCTTTAAAAATTATTGATACCGCCGGTTTAAGAAAAACTGATGATGTTGTTGAAAAAATTGGCGTAGAACGGTCCAAAGAATCAATTGATAAAGCAGATTTGATATTATTTATGGTTGATGCGGCAGACGGCTTTAAACGTGAAGATTTAGAAATACTAAATTTAATTAAAAATCACAAAGTAATTGCGATAATAAATAAAATAGATATCACCGAAAACAGCAGTATTTCAGAAGAATTAAACAGACATTTAAAAAATATTCCACAGGTTCAAATATCAGCATTACATCATACAGGAATTGATAAGCTGGAGAAGCTGATTACTGAGCTGGTTCTTGGTGGACAAGTGAGCGTAAATGATCAGGTGTTGGTAACTAATATCAGGCACAAACAAGCATTGGAAAAGGCCAACCGACACATTGAGGAAGTGTTAAAGGGTATAAACAATCAAGTTCCGCTTGATTTAGTTTCTATTGATGTTAAAGGTGCTTGGGAGGCGCTGGGTGAAATTAACGGAACTGCAGTCGGTGAAGATTTGGTTGATCGAATCTTTAAAGATTTTTGTATAGGTAAATGAGGTGTGAATATTGTACTATAACGCAGGAACATATGATGTAATAATTGTCGGCGCCGGTCATTCCGGATGTGAAGCAGCACTGGCCGCTGCCAGAATGGGCTGCCGTACTTTAGTGCTCACTTTAAATTTAGATAATATTGCCTTAATGCCGTGTAATCCCGCAATTGGCGGACCGGCTAAGTCGCATTTGGTTCGGGAGATAGATGCGCTTGGTGGTGAAATGGCTCTTAATACTGACCGCAGCGCCATTCAAATGAGAATGCTGAATACCGGTAAAGGGCCTGCTGTTCATGCTTTAAGGGCTCAATGTGATAAAAAAAGCTACCAAAACAATATGAAAAAGGTTTTAGAAGAGCAGGAAAATCTGGATGTTAAACAGCTGCTTGTTGAACAAATCACTGTTGACAACGGAAAAGTATCAGGCGTAATTACTCACACCGGTGCCCGTTTTTTTGCCCCTGTTGTTATCATTACATCGGGCACATATCTCAAAGGACGAATTATTATCGGAGAAGTTCATTACAGCGGCGGTCCCAACAATCAATTTGCTTCGATTAATCTGGCAGATAATTTAAAGGCATTAGGTTTGAAGCTGCGGCGTTTTAAAACGGGCACTCCCGCGCGGATAGATAAAAGAACGGTAGATTTTTCTAAAATGGTTGAACAACCGGGAGATAAAACTGTACATAATTTTTCTTTTATGTCGCAGATCAAAGCCAGAGAACAAATTTCCTGCTGGTTAACTTATACCAATGAAAAAACTCACGAAATAATCAGAGCAAATTTAAAACGCTCTCCGCTGTATGCCGGTATTATCGAAGGGGTAGGTCCGCGTTATTGTCCTTCGATTGAAGATAAAATTGTGCGGTTTGCTGATAAACCGCAGCATCAAATATTTATTGAACCCGAAGGTCGCGATACATATGAACTCTATGTTCAAGGTATGTCTACCAGCTTACCGGAAGATGTGCAGTATAAAATGCTGCGGACGATAAAAGGATTGGAACAAGTGGAAATAATGCGACCTGCCTATGCCATCGAATATGATTGTATTGATCCTACCCAATTAAGGCCTTCATTAGAGGTAAAATCAATACCGGGCCTTTTTATGGCCGGACAGGTGAACGGGACATCCGGTTACGAAGAGGCAGCGGCGCAGGGTTTAATAGCAGGAATAAATGCAGTTAGGTATGTAAGAAACGAACCGCCTTTAATTTTAAGCCGTTCAGATGCTTATATCGGTGTGTTAATAGATGATTTGGTGACCAAGGGTACCAATGAACCTTATCGTCTTTTAACATCGCGCGCCGAATACCGTTTGCTGCTGCGCCAAGACAATGCCGACATGAGATTAACTGAAAAAGGAAGAGACATTGGTTTAGTTAATGATGAAAGATGGGCATTGTTTAACCGAAAACGTGAGCTGATTCAACAAGAACTTGACTGGCTGAAATCTACATCTGTTGCCAATACGGAAGAAGTTAATGATATTTTAACAGCTGCCGGGACAACCCCGATTGAACAAAAAACACCGCTTTATACATTATTAAAAAGGCCGGAAGTAACCTACAAAACAATAGAAAAAATGCCGCTAAATAAACACAACCTGCCGGCAGATGTTCAAGAAGAGGTTGAAATATTAGTTAAATATGAAGGCTATATAAATAAGCAGATTGCTCAAGTAGACAGATTTAAAAAAATGGAGAGCAAACAGTTAAGTGAGGATACTGATTATAATTTAATACCCGGCTTAAGAAATGAAGCTAAACAAAAATTAAATGACATTAAGCCCCGCTCTGTCGGCCAGGCTTCGCGCATATCAGGTGTTAGTCCTGCTGATATTTCTGTCCTGCTGATTTGGCTGGAGCAGCAGCGCCGGGAAAAAACAGAGGGAGTTGCCAATGAACAATCAAGGTGATATTTTAATTAAATCGTTGACAGACGGCGGAGCAGAATTAGGAATTAGTTTTACTGATTTACAACTGCAGCAGTTTAAGCAGTATTATTTAGATTTAATTAATACTAATCAGCATATTAATTTAACAAGTATTACCGACCCTCACGAAGTAGCAGTGAAGCATTTTTTAGATTCGCTGATTTGTTTACAAGCCGCTGACTTTCAAGAAAAACAAAAAATAATCGATGTCGGCAGCGGAGCGGGTTTTCCCGGTATGGTATTAAAGATATTCTGCCGGTATTTAGAGGTTGATTTATTGGATTCTTTACAAAAAAGAATAGATTTTTTAAACAATGTCATTGCCAATTTAAAATTGACAGATATCAGAGCAATTCATGGGCGGGCGGAAGAACTTGGTCAAAATAAATTGTATCGTGAAAAATATGATATTGTGGTTTCGCGTGCAGTTGCTAACTTGACGGTTTTGGCGGAGTACTGTTTGCCGTTGGCCAAGATAGGCGGTAGTTTTATTGCTTTGAAAGGGCCTAATGCTCACCTGGAAATAAAAGAGGCTGAGCGAGCGGTTGCTGTGCTGGGCGGAGAATTAGCTGCCGTCAATAAATTGGAATTACCGATTTTAAAAGACCAAAGAACAATTATTGTGTTTAAAAAAGTTTTTGCCGCACCGGATAAATATCCCCGACGTTCAGGAATGCCGGCAAAAAAACCGCTAAAATAGATGCGTAAGCATCTATTTTTTTTAAGAAATAAATATTCTGCCGTAAGCTTTTCAGTTTTTACACAAAGTGCTGTTTTAAGAGTATTTTTACTTATATACTAATTGTAATAAATAGCAGGAACAAAATATAATTATGTGGAATTTTGAATAGCATTATACTTTTAAAAAGGTTAGCCTTTTAGGTTAGGTGGTGATTAATTGAGTAAAATAATTGCGGTTGCAAATCAAAAAGGCGGTGTCGGCAAAACCACAACTGCGGTAAATTTAGCTGCCTGCTTGGCGCTTGCCGGCAAAAGAGTACTGCTGGTTGATACCGATCCCCAGGGCAACAGCACCAGTGGATTGGGAATTGATAAAGAAAACTTATCCAACTGTATTTATAACGTATTTATTGACGGACTGCCTATTCTTGAAATAAGAAAAAATACTGAAATCAAAGGATTGGATGTTATACCGGCTGCAATCCAGCTTGCCGGTGCCGAAATTGAAATGGTAGGACGCCTTAGCAGAGAACATATTTTAAAAAAGGCACTGCTGCCGGTTAGCGAAATCTATGATTATATAATTATAGATTGTCCTCCTTCTTTAGGCTTATTGACGATAAATTCTTTGACTGCGGCAAACAGTCTGTTAATTCCCATTCAATGCGAATATTATGCTTTGGAAGGTTTAGGACAATTAATGAATACTTTTTCATTAGTTAAGGAACATTTAAATCCCCAAATATATATAGAAGGGGTTTTACTGACGATGTTTGATGCTCGGACTAATCTTTCTATTCAAGTTGTAGATGAAGTAAAGAAATATTTTAAAGACAGCGTCTATCAAACAATTATTCCCCGCAACGTTCGGTTGAGCGAAGCGCCCAGTCATGGCAAGCCGATAGTGATTTATTCACCGAGATCAAGAGGGGCTGAGGTTTATCGGGATTTGGCAAAGGAAGTGATGAAAAGTGGCTAAAAAAATGGGTTTAGGAAAAGGCCTGGGAGCTTTAATTCCTTCTATTGAAGAAGGAAACAAAAAAATATTGAGAAGCCTAAATATTAATACCGTTCACCCCAATCCCAACCAGCCGCGTACAAAGATAGATTTAGAAAAGTTAAATGAGTTGGCGGATTCAATAAAAGAACACGGAGTTATTCAACCAATTGTAGTAAGAGAAATAGAACCCGGTAATTATCAAATTATTGCCGGTGAAAGACGCTGGCGGGCGTGTAAAAAATTAGGAATGGAAACGATACCGGCGGTAGTGGCGGAATATACAGATTTACAATCTACCGAAGTAGCTTTAATTGAAAATCTACAGCGTGTTGATTTAAGCCCGGTGGAAGAGGCTCTTGCTTATCAAAGCTTAATTAATGAATTTGCGATTACGCAGGATGATTTAGCAAAAAGAGTTGGTAAAAGCAGATCGGCAGTTGCCAATATACTCAGGCTGCTTTCTCTTCCGGAAGAAATTTTAAAATTATTAAACCAGGGCAAATTAACCACCGGACATGCGCGGGCGTTATTGGCAGTCAGTGAAACAAAAAAACAAATCGCTGCTGCAAAAGAAGTAGTGGAAAAACAGCTTTCAGTAAGGGAAACTGAGCGTTTAGTTAAAAAGTTAATTATAAACGAAAGCAGTAAAAAGAAAGAACACAAAAAAACTGATCCCGAGCTTGCTTATTTAGAAGATAAACTGCAGAATGTTTTCAGCACAAAAGTACAGATTAAAAGCACCAAAAAAGGTAGGGGCAAATTAGAAATCGAATTTTATAATGAAGATGATCTTAACCGGATAATGGATATTGTACTTAAAGATTGACAGATGTAAAATGTTTCACGTGAAACATTTTTAAAAAGTGTTTCACGTGAAACATTTTTATTGACAATTTAATTAATGACTGGAGTGGTTGAAGTGGTAGGAACTATAGTAAACGCCGCAGCAATTACTGCCGGTGTTGCTGTCGGACTGGTTTTTAAAAGAGGAATATCTGATAAAATACAGCACACTATTATGCAGGGTCTCGGCTTAGCTGTTATGCTGATAGGGTTAAAAATTGCATGGCAAACTCAAAATGAAATAATACTAATTCTTAGCATTGCAGTTGGTGCATTGACCGGTGAGTTTATCGGTATTGAAGAAAAACTGGAAAAATTGGGTGTCTGGCTGGAATCAAAAGTAGGCGGCAGCAACGGCAGTATTGCCAAAGCGTTTGTAACGGCCAGTTTAATTTATTGTATTGGGGCGATGGCGATTATGGGAGCTATAGAAGACGGCTTAACCGGAAACCCCAAAACTTTGTATGCAAAATCTGCACTAGACGGAATAACAGCAATAATTTTTACTTCAACATTAGGTATCGGTGTGTTGTTTTCTGTTATTCCGGTGGTTATATATCAAGGGTCGATCACACTTTTTGCGGAATTCTTAAAGACATTTTTATCGGAAGTAATGATTATTGAGATGAACGCCGTCGGTGGCTTATTGATTGTCGGAATAGGAATGAATATTTTAGGATTGAAAAAAATCAAAGTTGGTAATATGCTGCCGGCAATTGTTTTTGCGGTTCTTTTTGTCTGGATTAAATCTAATTATTTGATGTAAGTTTTATTTAACAGGAGGAATTTTATTATGTTACAGCAGTTAGACCAGTATGCCAATATTATAATACTTACTTTCGGTGGACTGTTAACGGTCAGTATTATTACGCAGTTAATTCTGTGGTCAAAATTTAATAGATTAAATAATAACTATAAAAGAATAACACGCGGTGTAGATAAAAAGAATCTTGAAGAACTTATTATCCAGCTGACAGAATCAGTTGCAGAAAATAATAAAAATCTCGATCTGATAAAAAAAGATCAAATTGAAACCCAAAAGCAGTTGGAAAAATGTATAAAAACACCGGAAATGATACGTTTTAATGCTTTTGACAATATCGGCAGTAATTTGAGTTTTTCGGCAGCGCTGTTGGATAATGAAGTTAATGGTTTGGTGCTGACCGGTATTTACAGTCGGGATGATTCCCGGCTGTATGCAAAAGCAATTAATAACGGTGCGTCTGAACAGTATTTGACACCGGAAGAACAGGCAGCGATTGAAAATTTTAAAAAGAGGAATATGCTTTGATTTTTAAAGCTCAGGGATTATGTTAAATTAACCCCTGAGCTTTAGTTTGTTTAAATTCGGTTATTGTTGCCAACAAGCCGTCTTTAATTGTATCTGCCAATTTCATTACCAGGTTTAATCGGGTATTTTGCAGCACTAAATATTCCATAAAACCACCTACATTTACAATGCCGGTGATGTGAATATCACCGAAAGCGGGTAAGCTTTTTTGGACTCCCGATCCCGGTTTAATGGGACCATTGGCAATATTAATAAACCCAACATTTTCAAGCTGTCCTAAACATGCATCGACAGCAATAATTAAAGGATCTTTATATAAAGAATTTATTTCTTTTAATTTTTCTTCTAAATTAGTGCCGTGCACCGGGTCGTCCAATGTGCCGTAAACGTGATAAAAATCTTGTTCAATTTCACTTAACTTACTGCCGATTAACGGTCCTAAACAATCTCCTGTTGACCGATCAGTGCCGATACATACCACAATCAATGGCTTTTGATAATCGTATCCCAATTTTAATAATCTATATGTTAAATCCCAGCTAAATCTTTCTAACGCATGAGGATCTTGATGAAAGATTCTGGATTTTGGAATTTCAATATTTTCCTCTAACTGATTGACGATAGACATAACCTTCTCCCCCTAAAATTATCAACTATTATATCTATGTCCGGTAACGGGATGAAATATTCCTGTTTATAAACATATTTTTAGTCAGAACAAAAAAATAGGCGCATAGGTATTCTTATATAGACGTAACGGGGGTGAAAGGTTGAAAGATAATCTGAGTGCGTTTTTAAAAGTTTTTACTCTATATATCGGTACGGTAATCGGTGCGGGCTTTGCATCAGGTCAGGAAATACTGCAGTTTTTTATACAATACGGAAAATATGGAATGCTGGGAGCAGCGGTAGCAACCGTTTTTTTTGCCTATTTCGGAATGGTAATTATGTATTTGTCTACTAAATTGCATGCCGCCAATTATCGGCACGTGCTGCCGTTTATTATGGGGCGGGCATCAGGTGTTTTTGATTACATCAGCCTTTTAATGTTGGTTGGTGGATTGGGGGTAATGCTGGCCGGCAGTGGAGCGGTGCTCAATCAATATTTAGGAATTCCCAAAAATATTGGAGTTGCAGTAGGTTTGGTATTAACAATTATCGTGATATGGGGTGGTGTAAACCGGGTTCTTTCGGTAAATTTATTTCTGGTGCCGTTAAAATTACTGGTTGTCTGCACAATTGCGGTGGTTGTACTAATAAAAGGAAATGCAGCATCAGCATCAATAATACCTGCTGATAAATCTCTGGACGGAGTAAATTGGTTTTGGGCGAGTATTCTTTATGTCTCTTACAACATGGTGGTACCGTTAGCCGCTTTATCTACCACCGGCAGAATAGTCAGCCGCAAAATCGGAATTTCAGCCGGTTTGTGCGGCGGTATGGTATTAGGCTTGGCAACGCTTCTCGTTACAGCGGCCGGTTTATCTTTTTATCCGGAAATAGCTCATTATCCAGTGCCGATGTTGTATCTTGCAACTTCAGCTGCGCCGATTTTTAAGACGTTTTTTGCTGTATTAATTTGGGTGGCAATATTAACAACAGCAATTGCGGATGCCCACGGTTTTGCCAGCCGAATTGCACCGGCAGGAGGTAAATTGTATAAAATATCCGGCACAGGTATTTGTATAGCTGTTTTACCGCTGGCTAACATTGGATTTGTACCTCTGGTGCAAAAACTTTATCCTGTCTTTGGCTGTTTGGGATTAGTTCTTATAGCTGCCCTATTGATGGGACCGATTATTAAAATAAGGAAAATAATTTAATAACACCGGTTTATGCAGGATTTTACAAATGGCAGGCGTAAATTTATAAGAAAAGTAAAATCCTTTAAAGGAGTTGGATGATTTATAAATTGGTTGGATGTAATAATTATAGTAATTATTGCTTTTTCTGCACTTAGAGGTTTCTGCAGCGGCTTGATTTTATCGGTCACAAAGCTGCTGGGCTTTATCGTTGGGCTGCTGGTGGCTTTTAAATTTTACCGCGCATTTGCGGATTATCTCATAGTAGTTTGGAATTTAGATCAAAAACTGCTGCTGCTGTTTAAACCGGTATTGAATATTTGGCTGCCGTTAAAAACAAGCAGCACCCTCTATTTTACCGGTGATTCCGCATTAGGGCTTAATATTGTTCACGGGTTAATCGGCATAATTGCTTTTGTACTGCTGCTGATTGTTGTTGATATATCAATAAAAATTTTTGGTAAAATATTAAACAGTTTATTTGACTGGGGAATATTTGCTCCCGTTAACCGGTTGGGAGGATTGATATTTGGAACGCTGCGCGGTGCTTTACTGGTTTTAATTTTATTTGCCGTGCTGCTGCCGCTGCAGGTATCTACATCTGTTTTTGGAGGGGAAATGGCTTTAACCAAAGCTATTAATGATTCATTTTTAGGAAGTTTTTTTTGGCAAATTATAAATCAAGCAGATTTAAAACTGATATAACTTAGTTTTTCAATAAAAATTAAACTTGTGGTGATAATACCTAATAAATTTTTTGTTACGGAGGGAGAAAATGCAGACAAAACATCCGGCTGAACAGCTTTTATATCGTCGGGTTAATGCCTGGCGGGAAATCAATACAGATTTAAGAGCAGACATTTTTTCATTTAATGAAAATTACAAGAACTTCCTTAATTTAGCGAAAACCGAAAGAGAAACAGCACTGCAAATATCGGCAGAAGCCCAAAATAAAGGTTTTATATCGTTAAATCACGCCGCCAAACTGCAGCCTGGCAGCAGAGTATTTCTGAACTATCGTGATAAAGCGGTGATTATGGCGGTAATCGGTACAGAACCGCCGGAACAAGGGGTAAATATTATCGGTTCGCACAGCGATGCCCCCCGTTTGGATTTAAAGCCGCACCCGCTGTATGAAAAAAATGAATTAGCGCTGCTGAAAACGCACTATTATGGCGGAATTAAAAAATATCAGTGGTTGGGAATTCCGTTGGCGCTGCACGGAGTTGTTGTTAGAAGAGACGGTGTGCAGGTATCAATCGTCATTGGAGAACAAAATGATGATCCGGTGTTTACTATTACTGATCTTTTACCCCACCTTGCTAAAGATCAAATGAATAAAAAAATGACTGAAGGAGTCAGCGGCGAAGGGTTGAACGTCATTGTTGGCGGTATTCCGTTAAATGGCGATATAAAAAACCCGGTAAAATTAGCAGTTTTAGAGATGCTGCATGAAAAATTCGGTATGATAGAAGAAGATTTTGTCAGTGCCGAGTTTGAAGTAGTGCCGGCTTGGTCGGCAAAAGATATCGGCATTGATCGCAGCATGGTCGGTGCTTACGGCCAAGATGACCGGGTTTGTGTTTATACTTCAATGCAGGCAATAATGAATATCGGCATGCCCAAAAGAACAGCGGTGACAATGTTTATGGATAAAGAAGAGATTGGTTCCAGCGGCAATACCGGTATGGCCGGTTGTGTTTTTGAAAATTTTATGGCCGAATTAACGGCTAAACTGCTGCCGCAGTACAGTGAGCTGTCGCTGCGCCGCTGCTTGGCAAATTCCAAGGCGTTATCCGCTGATGTAAATGCTGCGGTTGATCCAAACTATGATGATGTGATGGAAAAAAATAATGCAGCACTGCTTGGTCACGGTATAGTTTTAACTAAATATACCGGCTCACGCGGAAAATCGCAGGCTAATGACGCTCATGCAGAATTTATGGGATATGTTCGCAATCTGTTAAACACAAACAATATACCCTGGCAGACCGGCGAATTAGGTAAAGTTGACCAGGGTGGCGGCGGAACAATTGCTTATTTGATGGCAGCTTACGGCATGGACGTGCTGGACTGCGGTGTTGCCCTTTTAGGCATGCATTCTCCTTTTGAAGTGGCAAGTAAAATTGATGTTTACGCCGCTTATCAGGCTTACCGAGCTTTTTTAAACTCTTAGCATGTACAGCCAGTACGGCATTATAAATCCGGGGAGTTAAGCGGTTTAACTTAAAAGAAGAATAATACTAAAAGAAAAACTAATTGAGAAACGGGAGAGGAAGATGGTTAATTACCAAGTAGGAGATATAGTAAAAATGCGAAAAAAACACCCATGTGGTGGAGACTGCTGGGAAGTACTGCGCACCGGCATTGACTTTCGCATTAAATGTACAACCTGCGGAAGAGTGCTGATGCTGCCGCGTCCTAAATTTGAAAAAAGTGTTAAGAGTATCATTTCCCAAAAAAACAGTGACTGATTTTAAATAGTGGATTGTGTGCAGAGTGGTTTTGGATTTGTATATTAAATGCAAGCGAGAAGAGTGATTGTAAAAAGTTGGCGCGCTGCTGCAGCCTCTCTTCTTGCTTTTATATTTTTACTGTGATATAATTCCATAGTTGAAAAATAGTAATCCCCCGCTCCATCGTCACTGGTGGGGCCAAAGTCCAAGGGAGGAGGTGAGAGGTTTGCGTAGTTACGAATTGGTTATGATACTACGCCCCAACCTGGAAGAGGAAGCTAATGAAGCGCTTATTACTAAATTTACCGACATCATTCAAAAGAATGGTGGAGAGTTGGTAAAGGTAGATAAATGGGGCAAAAGACGTTTAGCTTACGAGATTAAAAAATTAAACGAAGGCTATTACGTTGTAGTTGACTTCAAGAGCGAACCGGATGTAGCCGGTGAACTGGAACGTGTATTAAAGATTAATGACGATGTTGTTCGTCACATTGTAGTTCGCAAAGGTGAACAATAAATCGGGGTGAAATTATGTTAAATAAAATAATTTTAATCGGTAGATTAACACGGGACCCCGAACCTCGTTATACTACCAGCGGAGTGGCGGTTACCAGATTTACCATTGCGGTAGACCGCCCTTATACCAACCGTCAAGGTGAAAGAGAAACGGATTTCATTGATATTGTAACTTGGCAGAAGCTGGCAGAGACCGTTGCAAATAATCTGAGCAAGGGCCGCTTGGTAGCGGTAGAGGGGCGTTTGCAAATCAGATCGTATGATGATAACCAAGGAATTCGTCGAAAAGCAGCGGAAGTAATTGCTGAAAACGTTCGGTTTTTAGACTGGCCGAAAGATCGGGAACGTCAGCAAAACGAATTCAATCAAAATGATGCTGGTGGGTACGCCAGCGAAATAAGCTTCTCCGATGACGATGTTCCGTTTTAAAAAGGAGGGATAACATGGCTAAAGACCGCCGCAGAGGTAAAAGACGTGTCTGCAGCTTTTGTGTAGATAAAGTCGAGGAAATAGATTTTAAAGAAGTGCCGCGGCTCAAAAAATATATTACCGAGCGGGGTAAAATTTTACCTCGTCGTATTTCCGGTAACTGTGCCAAGCACCAGCGTATGCTGACTCTGGCCATTAAAAGAGCCCGTAATATCGCTCTGTTACCATATACTGTAGAATAAAAGCCAAGGGAGCATACTGCTCCCTTTTTTTAATATTATTTTGCGGTGGCCGGTTATTGATGCTGCATATACAGATAACAAAGCTTACATTGGAGGCAACAAATAACAAGAGGATTGGGCAGGAAAAATAATAACCTGGCTAGAATAAAAATTGTTTTAAGGAAGCAATTATGTAAAAAGGGCTTCTGCCCTTTTGCCAGGGGGTGCAAAATTATGTTTCCATCACCCAATCATGACAGCGGTATTGCAAAAAACATCAGAATTATTGAGTGGTTAAAAGCAGATATGCTGGCTTCGCTTGCGGCATTATTTAAAGCAATGGTTAAAGGTAGTGAAGAAAGATTGCTGGATGCGCTGTCCGGGTTAATTATCACTACCTATGTTTTAGGAAGACGCTTGGGGATTAACTTTTCACGTCTTGACTTAAAAGTTGAGTCTAAGTTAAGAGAGGGAATTGATGACAATCATGAAGTTGAAAAATGGTATGGTGACCTCTCCGAGTTATTGCGCTACATGGTAGAAAAGAAGAGGTGACTTAGTTGACAACCCATTCCGAAGAAACCCGCTCTTTGTTAGAAGGGGCTTTTTTTGCAGCGCTGACTGTAATTATCACAGTGATTGGATTATACATGCCGGTGCTGTTTTTAATCACCGGTATGATAACGCCGATTCCGACAGCAGTTATGGTTTACCGCCATGGTTTAAAAAAAGGCGTTTTATCATTAACGGTGGCTTTTATGCTGCTGTTTATCCTTTATGCTGACCCAATAACGATTACTGTGCTGCTGATTCAGTTCGGACCGATAGGGCTGCTTTTTGGTTTGCTTTTCAAAAATCAAGTAAGCTCAGGTAAAAGTATTGCAGCCGCTGCGGCAGTGTCTGCTTTGCTTACTCTTGTCGTAATAATGCTTACCTCGGCATTAACAGGTGTTGATTTGTTAAGTATTGAAAATCAGCTGAGTGAGGCATTTGAAGAAAGCATTCAATTTTATCAGCGTACCGGGATGTTTGATGATGCTGCAATAAATGAAATGAAACAGTCAATGAAAACGACGCTGCATACCCTTACAGTTCTGCTTCCCGGCATTTTGGCGATGAGTGCAATGTTTTCTGCATTAATCACGTATTTTCTTACGCGGGCGGTTTTAACTCGCCTTAAATATTCTACGCCGCCGATGCCTGTTTTCAGTGAATGGGCATTTCCATGGTATACATTGTGGGGCGTGATTGTCGGGTTAACATTAATGCTGATCGGAGATCGTTTTGGTTACAGCGGTTTTAGCATTGTAGGAAAAAACTTGCTTTACATATTAGGTATCTGTTTCAGCGTGATTGGTTTGGCGGTGGCGGTATATTATTTTAAGCGGCTGCGGCTTAGCAAAATATTAAAGGGAATTATGGTTGTGCTGCTGATTTTATGGCCTTTTACTCCTTTTTTGCTGCTGATTATCGGTGTGCTGGACCCGTTAATTGATTTTCGGCGTTTGAATGCTAAATCATTAAAATAAATCTTTAACAGAGTATGCTTGTAGGAGGTTATAGCATTGAAAGTTATTTTACTGCAGGATGTACGTAAATTAGGCAAAAACGGCGATATTATAGAAGTTGCTGAAGGTTATGCCAGAAACTACCTGCTCCCCCGTGGGCTGGCGGTAGAAGCAACAAAAGGAAAATTAAAAGAGTTATCCGAACAAAAAAAAGCTGATGACCGCAAAAAGAAACAACTCGAACAAGAAGCAAAAGATTTAGCGGAACGCTTAAACCAAATTAACGTGGAATTAACGGTAAAAACCGGGGAAGGCGGTCGGCTGTTTGGTGCAATTAACAATAAAGATATTGCCGACTATTTAAAAGAACAGCACAGCATTAATGTAGATAAGAAAAAAATTGTTTTAAAAGCACCGATCAAAAACTTGGGCGAATATAAAGTAGCGGTGAAACTGCATCCCAAAGTACAGGCTGAATTAAATGTGAAAGTACTGCAAGCTTAGAACCGGTTTATATGAAAGACTAAGGCTTCCGCCGGTCTGAAAGCCTCGGCAAACCTAAAGAGTACAAATAAGCCAGGTTTTTTTTATCGACAAACTAACATCATGGCAATTACATCTTCCGGCATTGTCGGTTTTTTGAAAGGAGCAAAACCGGTGAAAAATTTTTTGGAGAAGTTTATCAAAACTAATCCCCAAGAACAAAACGATGTGTTTTCAGAACAAGACTATTTAAAAAGACAAACTAATTCACTTTACGAGTTAATTTCCAATCTTTACGGTGCTGAAAAATTAGTGCTGAAGGCAGGTAAACTCGATGCCCTCTCGCTTATGCGTTCAGAAAAACTGGAGGAAAGAGTTTTAGCACTGCAGAGATTGGTTTTTGAAGACCCAACAATTGATGTACTGCCCGATCAACAGCAAATTCCGGAGATACTGGATCAAATTAAAAACCAAATTGCCGATATTATTGCCCGCCGTACGGTAGAAGAAGATTTGGAAAAAAAGATCAGCGATAAGCTGCAGGAACGTCACGAAGAATACATGCGTGAAATAAAAATGCAGGTTATTAAAGAAAGTGCCGGTTCGGAAAATGCTCAGACTTTAAAGAAACTGGCGTTATTAGAAAAACTGGAGCAGCAAAAATTAGCAGCATCGGCGATGAACGTGCTGCGTCCGCAAAAATTTGAAGAGATTGTCGGACAGGAGCGTCCGATCAGAGCGTTGATTTCCAAGCTGGCTTCGCCGCTGCCGCAGCATATTTTAATTTACGGCCCGCCCGGCGTCGGCAAAACTTCCGCCGCACGGTTAGCTTTAGATATTGCCAAAACAATAAAAAACAGTCCCTTTGGCAAAGAAGGCAAGTTTGTTGAAGCTGATGGGACCACGCTGCGCTGGGATCCCCGTGAGATAACAAATCCCTTACTGGGTTCCGTTCACGATCCTATCTATCAAGGTGCGCGGCGTGATTTGGCGGAAACGGGTATTCCGGAACCCAAATTAGGGCTGGTTACCGATGCGCACGGTGGGGTGCTGTTTATTGATGAAATAGGTGAATTGGATCCTCTGCTGCAGAATAAGCTGTTAAAAGTGCTGGAAGATAAAAGAGTATACTTTGAATCATCATACTACGATCCCCATGATCAGAATATACCGCAGTACATAAAAAAAATATTTGACGAAGGAGCACCGGCGGACTTTATCTTGATCGGTGCCACGACAAAAGAACCGGAGTATATTAACCCTGCACTGCGTTCGCGGTGTGCGGAAATATATTTTGAACCGTTAACACCAAAAGACATTGAAAAAATTATCATCCAAGCGGCTTTTAAATTGGGTGTGGAATTAGAAGATCAGGCAGCGGAAGTGATCAGTGAATATACCATTGAGGGGCGAAAGGCAACAAATATACTGTGTGATGCATATGCGTTGGCCTGTTATCGCCAGCAAAAAAGCGGTCGGGAAAATATTGTTATCACACTGCAGGATGTCAATGAAGTGGTTCAAACAAGCAGGTTAATTCCCGCTGTTACCAATAAAGCCGGTACACAGCCTGAAGTAGGAAGAATACTGGGTTTAGGTGTTGCGGGGTTTTTAGGATCGGTAATTGAAATAGAAGCGGTAGCTTTCCCGGCCCGCAAACCGGAGCAGGGGAATATAAGGTTTAATGACACTGCCGGCAGTATGGCCAAAGACTCCGTCTTCAATGCAGCATCAGTGATCAGAAAAATTTCCGGTGAAGATATTGCCAATTATGATATTCACATCAATATTGTCGGCGGTGGGCGGATAGACGGACCGTCGGCGGGTGCCGCTATCACACTGGCAATATTAAGTGCGATTGAAAACCGCCCAATTCCCCAGGATATTGCTGTTACCGGTGAAATATCCATTCAAGGAAGAATTCGCCCGGTAGGCGGCATACCGGAAAAAATTTACGGTGCCCGTCAGGCCGGGGTGAAGCGGGTATTTGTACCGCATGAAAATGCCAAAGATGTTCCGTCTGACACCAAGGGATTAATCATTACCCCTGTTAAAACTATTGAAGAAATGCTGCGCTGTGTTTTTGACCAAGACGTAAAAAGTCTGGTTGGTTAGTTGTTTTATACCGGTGGTTTTTGCTGCCGGTTTGTTTTTGTATTGACATCAGGCAGGAGACAGCTGCCGAATATTTAACCTTTATAAACAAAATAAAGCAAACATCACCTGACAGGGAGAGTAACCGATGATTAATAAGATTCCACCGCAAAATATCGATGCAGAACAATCTGTATTGGGGGCAATGCTCCTCAACAAAGAAGCTGTTTACAAAGTAATGGAAATCTTAAGCCCGGATGATTTTTACCGCGACAGCCACAAGCTGATCTATCAGGCCATTTTACAGCTTGTTGATAAAGAAACTCCCCTGGATATGATCACTGTTTCTGAGCAATTGCGGCACAACGGAACTTTAGAGCAGGTAGGCGGAGTTTCTTATATAGCTACATTAGCCAGCATTGTACCCACTGCAGCCAACGTGGAGCACTATGCCCGCATTGTGGAAGAAAAAGCTTTGCTTCGTACTTTAATTCAGCTGTCCAATCGGGTCAGCACTATGGGTTATGAAGGCAATGAAGATGTTACCAGCATGCTGGATGCTGTTGAGCAATCTCTCTCCGAACTGGCCAACAGGCGTCAAACGTCTGCATTTACGCCGATAAATGAAGTTTTGATTAAAACATTTGAACAAGTTGAACAAATGGCTCAAAATAAAGGAAACATTACCGGCGTACCTACCGGCTTTGTAGATTTTGATAAACTTACCTGCGGGCTGCAAAAAAGTGATTTGATTATCCTTGCTGCGCGCCCCAGTATGGGTAAAACCACGTTGGGGCTGATGATGGCATTAAATGCCGCTGTCCGGGCAAAAATACCGGTAGCTATTTTCAGTTTGGAAATGTCCAAAGAACAGCTGGTGCAGCGCATGCTGTGTGCGGAAGCAATGGTTGATCAGCATAAATTGCGCACCGGTTTTCTTGAGCAGGAAGATTGGAATCGCCTGACAGAAGTGGCGGGCTATCTTGCCGATGCCCCCATCTACATTGATGATACCGCGTCAATTTCCATTCGCGAACTGCGTGCCAAAGCGCGCCGTTTACAGGGAGAGAAAGGATTGGGATTGATAGTTATTGACTACCTGCAGCTGATGCAGGGCAGCAGGCGAATTGAAAGCAGGCAGCAGGAAATTGCCGAGATTTCCAGATCATTAAAAGGCATTGCCAAAGAATTGAATGTGCCGGTAATTGCTTTGTCGCAGTTGAGCAGGGCTGTAGAGCAAAGGCAGGATAAAAAACCGATTATGTCTGACTTGAGGGAAAGCGGCAGTATCGAGCAGGACGCAGACCTGGTGATGTTTATTTACCGTGATGAATATTATAACCCCGAATCCGACAAAAAAGGAATTGCTGAAATCATTATTGCCAAACAGCGCAACGGTCCTATCGGATCGGTAGAGCTAGGCTTTTTTAAAGAATATACCAAGTTTGTTAACTTGGAAAAACATTCCGATTAATTGCTTTACTAATTATACGTTATTTGGTATAATTAATGCGTTTCTTGAATTGATTGATATTTATTGCACAAGCACTGTTGAAGCTGCGAATTAACTCAAACAGCAACTCCTATAGTTTGCTTTTGAGTTATTTTTATGTTGTTGGGTAAAATACTGGAATGAAACCAGAGTTAATCAGGGAGGTTGCGCAATGTCCACGATTGTTCTTATCGGTGCTCAGTGGGGCGATGAAGGAAAGGGAAAGATTACTGACTTTTTAGCTGAAAAAGCTGATATAGTCGTCAGGTATCAAGGAGGAAATAATGCCGGCCATACAGTGGTAGTAGATAATGAGGAATTTAAGCTGCACTTAATTCCTTCCGGAATTCTTTATCCGGGAAAACTTTGCATTATTGGAAACGGTGTAGTTATTGACCCTGCAGTTTTGAAAAAAGAACTGCAGTCGCTTATTGATCGGGGTGTGCCCATCGCAGAACTGTTAATTGATCACCGTGCCCATGTAATTATGCCCTACCACCGCCTGCTTGATGAAGCAGAGGAAGAGCGCAAAGGTGTAGGTAAAATTGGCACCACAAAACGCGGTATTGGGCCGGCTTATGCTGATAAATCGTCGCGGGTAGGTTTGCGTGTGGTAGATGTTCTTGACGATGAAGATTTTCAACAGAAGTTGGAAATAAATGTGCATAACAAAAATGAGTTGTTTGAGAAATATTACAACACAAATACGTTAAATTATCAAGAAATATACAATGAATACAGCAGCTATGCGGAATTATTGACCAAACATGCAGCTGACTGCAATGAAATTATCAATGATGCCATTGAAGAAGGTAAAAATATTTTATTTGAAGGTGCTCAGGGTACGCTGCTTGATTTGGATTTCGGTACATATCCGTATGTGACATCGTCACACCCGATTGCCGCCGGTGCATGCTTGGGTGCCGGTGTCGGGCCGACGCAGATTAATAAAGTTATCGGTGTAGTGAAAGCTTATACCACCAGAGTAGGGGAAGGACCGTTTCCCACCGAACTGCACGACCAAGTGGGAGATAAAATTCGCGAGCAGGGTCATGAGTTTGGTACCACTACCGGCCGCCCCCGCCGCTGCGGCTGGTTTGATGCAGTAATTGCCCGTTATGCCGCACGCATTAACGGTTTAAATTATTTTGCCGTTACCAAACTTGATGTGTTAACCGGCCTGCCGGAAATCAAAATTTGTACCGGCTATAAGTTAAACGGAGATATTATTAAAACTTTCCCGGCATCTTTAAAAACCTTAGCAAAATGCGAACCGGTTTATGAAACTCTTCCCGGTTGGCAGGAGGATATCAGCAGTGCAGAAAAAATTTCCGATTTGCCGGAAAATGCGCAGCGTTACCTGCAGCGTATAGAAGAATTAACCAAAGTGCCGATTGCTTTAACCAGTGTTGGGCCGAAGCGTTCGCAAACAATTGTTACAGAAAATATCTTTTAATTGACAAACACAGCAAAGGCACGCAGCCCGCTGCTGCGTGCCTTTGGCTTTAATTACACAATATCCGATAAAATTTTAAAAAAACTGTTGCATCAAATCAATAGTTGTGTTATCATAACTCTTGTCGTTGGTTAGACAAGCTTTTCACTTAAAATGTGAGCCATTAGCTCAGTTGGTAGAGCACCTGACTTTTAATCAGGGTGTCGC
>CBEUVQ010000028.1:0-33024 GCA_965546615.1 uncultured Peptococcaceae bacterium | reverse complement strand
AGCACCTGACTTTTAATCAGGGTGTCGCTGGTTCGAGTCCAGCATGGCTCACCATCCACTATCCGGCCCCTTGGTCAAGTGGTCTAAGACACCGCCCTTTCACGGCGGTAACACGGGTTCGAATCCCGTAGGGGTCACCACAAAAAATGAGCGCGGAAAACGCGCTCGCTTTTTTCACGTTGTGAGCCATTAGCTCAGCTGGTAGAGCACCTGACTTTTAATCAGGGTGTCGCTGGTTCGAGTCCAGCATGGCTCACCATTTTTTTATGTTTGCATTTTTGCCGCTAATGTATATAATAAATATTAGATGTGCGGGTGTAGCTCAATGGTAGAGCACCAGCTTCCCAAGCTGGGGGTTGCGGGTTCGATCCCCGTCACCCGCTCCAGTGAAAGACTTATAGATTAAGGGCGTGTCCCAAAACTGCTTTAATTAGCAGCCGGCGGCACGCCTTTTTCTTATATCCATAAAAACTGTTTACATTTTCTGAATGATCTTCGATTAGTTGGTTTTAAAAAACTCGGCTTCAAAGGTAAATTGTGGCTAAAGGGTTTTCATATCTTTTTCAAGTTTTAATGCTTATGGTAATAGTTTTTGTATCTGTTTTTAAACCTTAGGGAAAGCGCAGGCAAAAATAGACTAAAACGCCTTCCCCACAACTGAGAAAGGCGCTGTTTGTACTGCCGTCAGTTAACTTTAAACCGGCCGGTGGCCTGCTGTAATTTGTTGGCCATTTCAGCCAGTTCCTGTGCAGAAACGGTCATTTGTTGGATGGTGCTGCTGATTTGTTGGCTGCTTCCCGCTGTTTGTTCCATGCTGCTGCTGGTTTGCTTCATCCCCGCCGCCATTTCATTAACTGTTTTAATTGTTTTATCTGCTTTTTCGTAAATATGTTCCAGTGCCTGCTCTGCTTTTGCGATTAATGTGCTGTTTTCTTTGGTAGCTTGATTGGATTTTAACAAATTATGATTAATATTCTTGATTCCTTCTTGAATACGTTTGATTAGCTCGGCAATTTCTTTGGCAGAGTCTGATGATTTTTCAGCCAAACTTCTCACTTCATCAGCGACAACGGCAAAGCCTCGGCCGTGTTCGCCTGCTCTCGCCGCTTCAATAGCGGCATTAAGGGCCAACAGGTTGGTTTGTTCCGAAATATCTTCAATAATTTCGGTAATTTTACCAATTTGCAGCGACAAACCGTTAAGTTCCTCGGTATTTTTATTCAATTCTTCAGCCAGCTTTTCTACATCATTGTTGGCCTTTATCACTCTGTCGGCTGCTTCAGAGGCATCAGAGGCTGCTTTTTCAGTTTCTTCCGCTATATTAACCGCTTGTAATGATGTTTCGTAGCCGATTTGCGCTGTATTGGAAACTTCATTGGTGTTACTTGCAACTTCTTCCATTGAAGCGCTAATTTGTTCGGTAGAGGCAGCCAACTCCTGGCTGTGTGCAGCCAACGAATCAGAAGTGGATACAACTTCATTGATTAATTTTCCTAATTGTTCGGCTGTATTATTAATTTGTTCACCAAGTTCACCAATTTGGTCTTTGGTTTTAAAATCGGTACGGTAGGTAAAATCACCTTCTGCCAGCGAGTTTATACCGATGCCTAACCGCTTTAAGCGGTTAAACACCAATTTGTTTAAATAATGTAAAAGCAGTACAATGCCGATAACTGAAATACCTAAGCTGATTAACAAAGACCTGCCTGAATCATTCAAAATAAGTTTGGCTATGTTTACATCTTCGGTGCCTACATATAACATGCCGACAATACTGCCTTGAGCGTCTTTTAACGGTTTATATGCCGTTTGATATTTATTGTCTACTACAACAGCCTCACCGTAATAGTTTTCTCCTTTTTTAAGTACCGTTTCAGCAACCTGCGGTGAAACTTTTGTCCCTACTGCTCTGGTGCCGTCATCTTTGGTTACGTTGGTGGATATTCTGGTGTCCCCTAAAAAAATAGTGGCGTTGTTTCCGGTAAGCCTTTTAATTAAATCGACGTATTGAAAATTGTTGTTTATCAGCACGTCGCCTTTGTAAAGCTTATCTCCCTCCACCCGCCAATTCCCGGGACAGGCTTCATTAATTAACTCTTCTCCGGTTCGTAAATCTGACTGCAGTTTTTTGATAATATAACTTTGGGCAACATTTTGCGCAGCTTTGTACTGGGCGGCGGACATGGTAATGATGATTGCGGTTATTATCAAAATAACTGCAGCAGTTATTCTGAGCTTAATCGAGTGTTTTATTTGCATACTAATCGCTCCTTTTTCTCAATAATAATATAATTCAAACAATAAAACAATTAGCAGGTGAAAAATGTTGAATTTTGTTGTTATCTCTTAATTTATTCAATTTTTAAATGTATTGCATAGACTTCCTTAGTTGCATTATAATGAATAACGGAAAGGGGATGAATTACTTGGGAAAACACATTAAAACCTTGAATCCGAAATCATTGGCCGGCACCGTTAAAACCGGCGGTTGCGGAGAATGCCAAACATCTTGCCAATCGGCTTGTAAAACATCCTGCACAGTAGGAAACCAGGCTTGTGCAAAAGAAGCAAAATAACTATTACATAGCCCGATCCTTCACCGGATTGGGTTAATTTTATAAAGGAGATTTGTTTTTATGCTGCATAAATTTGAATTTGACGGGGATAAATTGGTACTGGACGTTCACAGCGGTGCACTGCATCACGTGGATGCCTTAACATGGGATTTGCTGGATGATTTTAACCGTCTGTCTAAATCCGAACTTATTGATAAATACCGTACCCGCTACAATGCGTCTGATATAGCGGAGGCGTTTGATGAAATAAAACAGCTGGCGGATGAAGGTTTGTTGTTTAGTGCCGACCCGCTGAACGGCACTTATGACAAGCCGAAAGGAGTTGTCAAAGCTCTCTGCCTGCATATTGCTCACGACTGCAATCTGCGCTGTCAATACTGTTTTGCCGGTCAAGGGCCCTTTGGGGGCGACCGCAGTTTGATGAGTGAAGAAGTTGGTAAAGCGGCGATTGATTTTATCATCAAACAAAGCAAAAATCGCCGCCATATCGAAGTTGACTTTTTTGGCGGCGAACCTACTTTAAATTTTCCGGTGGTGCAAAAACTGGTGGAATACGGCCGTCAAAAGGCGGCAGAGGCCGGAAAAGAATTAAAATTTACGCTGACAACTAATGCACTGCTGTTAGATGAAGAGAAGCAGCAATACTTGATAGATAATGATATTAATGTCATTTTAAGCTTGGACGGCCGTCCCGAGGTACATGATAAAATGCGTCCTAATGCAGGCGGACGGGGATCTTATAGTAATGCAATAAAAAATATCAAAAGTTTTGTTAAAAAAGATTCTCCTGCCGGCTATTATGTAAGAGGTACTTTTACAAAGCATAATCTTGATTTTAGCAATGATGTCATACATATGGTGGAACAGGGCTTTGAAGATATATCTGTTGAGCCGGTGGTTGCTGACCCAACCGATGATTATGCTTTAAGCATTGACGATCTGCCGACAATCAAAGAAGAATACCGCAATTTAACCCGCAAGTTATTGTCATTGTACAAACAGGGTAGACGGGTTAACTTTTTCCACTTTAACATCGATCTTGATGGTGGACCATGCCTGCCTAAGCGTTTGTCCGGCTGTGGTGCCGGCAATGAGTATATGGCGGTAACACCCAACGGTGATTTATACCCCTGCCATCAGTTTGTCGGTCGTGACGAGTTTAAAATAGGCAGTGTGTTTAATGAGCATTTAAACGAAGAGCTGATGGAACAATTTCGGGGAGCGCATGTTTATACCAAACACGGCTGCAGTGATTGCTGGGCAAAGTACCACTGCAGCGGTGGCTGTCATGCCAATGCCTACTCCTTTCACAAAAACCTGTTAAAACCTTATCAGTTGGGTTGTGAACTTGCTAAAATCAGATTGGAATGTGCCCTTTACCTAAAAGCAAAAATTCATGAAATAATTTCGTAATAAGTTTGTAATAATTATATAATTTTATATAATTTACAATTTTGTGTCGACAGCCGCCATTTGGCGGCTGTACCTGCCATTTTAACAATTTACCTGACATTTTTTTTATGTTATAATCATGATGTTTTCCATAGAATAACTGTTTTGGATAGCACATACCATAAAACAGAGCATCGCGACAAGGCGAAGGGAGTTATACCGTTGATAAACAGGGCACGAGATGGTGCAAAAAAGCTGCTGCCGTTGATCCAATTACCTGTTAAATGGCGTTTGGCGTTAATTGTTCCGGTGATTGTGATTGCGCTTTTTGCATGTAAATACATAGATAACAGCACGGTGTATGCGATCAGTGTGGACGGAAAAGTTGCAGCTTATGCTGAGAGCAGAACTGCTGCCGAAAAGGTTATCAATCAACTGATTGAAGAGAAAGCCGAACATTATAAGCAGCCGGTTGAAATTATGCAGGATATCGACATAACCAAAGAGAAGCGGCAGATACATAATTTAAACAGCACTGAGGAGCTGCGCGAGCAGTTAGAAAAAGTTTTGGCATTTGAATTACAAGGTGCCGCAGTTAAAGTGGACGGAAAAGTGCAGTTTGTCTTTGAAAGTAAACAAACGGCAGAAAAGTTTCTCAATAAATTAAAAGACGAGTTCTGCGCTGCAGATGATGCAAAAGTTGCTTTTAAAGAAGATGTGCAGATAGAAGAAATGCCGGTGCGCACCGATGAAATTAAATCGGTAAATGACGCGGTAGCGAAAGTGAAAGAGTCAGGCACTGTTGACAGATATACCGTTAAAGAAGGCGACACTATTTGGGATATAGCTGTGGCAAATGACCTTACCGAGAAAAAACTGTTAGAGCTCAATCCCGGTTTTAAACCGGAATTGATGCAGATCGGCCAGGTTATTAAACTTTCCGACAAAAAGCCTTTAATTAACGTTGTCAGCACTTTTGAACAGGTAGTGGAAGAAAAAATTGAAGCACCGATAGAAATACGGCGCAATTCCAGTATGCTGCAGGGAAAGACTAAGGTCATTGAAGAGGGTGCCGACGGCTTAAAAGAAGTAAGATATAAAGTAGTGGCTGAAAACGGTGTAGAAGTTGAAAAAGAAGTACTTGCAGAGAAGGTAAAAAAAGAACCGGAAACCAAAGTGGTGGAAAAAGGAACGCGGACATTAGTGGCGTCGCGTAACTACGGCGGCGGACGTTTGGCAAAACCTGCCTCCGGTGCGATTGTTTCTGCCTTTGGCAGTAGATGGGGGCGTATTCACGAAGGGATAGATTTAGGAGCGGCATACGGCAGCCCGGTAGTTGCTGCTGAAAGCGGTAAAGTAATTCGGGCCGGTTGGTATTCCGGTTATGGTAAATGTATTGATATTTCTCACGGCGGCGGTTTGGTAACCCGCTATGCCCACCTTTCCAAAATTAGTGTTTCGGTAGGGCAAAGCGTTCAGCGAGGACAAATTATCGGTGCCGTCGGCAGTACCGGCAACAGCACCGGTCCGCACCTGCATTTTGAAGTGCGGGTTAACGGCCAACCGCAAAACCCCGTTAACTATGTCTGGTAAACAATTAACCTCCGGCATTTATAAGCCGGAGGTTTTTCTTGTTTCCAGCAGAAATTGCTTTCTAAGTGCAGGATGCAGATGTTATAATAATAAAGGTTTGAACTAGCTAAGAGGAGGAGATTTGATTGTTCTTCGATCGCAAAAGATTAAAAAAACATACTAAAATAGTCTTTGTTATCCTGATATTCGTGTTATCGGCAGGGTTGATTTTAAGTTCCATGCAGTGGATTGGTGCTCCTCCTGCTGTGACAAATACCGCTGATAATCAAGGAGACACTTTTACTCAAGAAGATGTAGAAAAATTCTTCCAACAGGAAATTGATAAAACACAGGAAGAACTTAAAGCTGATCCTGAAAATACAGAAAAGATGGCGCAATTAGCCACTTTGTATATGTATAAAGGTGACATAGACAAAGCGGTTGACACATTAAATGGCATTTTAGAAATTGAACCGGATAATATCGATGCCCGCATAAACTTAGCATCACTGTATTTTTCAAACAATAAGAAAGACGAAGCAGTCAAGCAGCTGAACACGGTGCTGGAAAAGCATCCTGACAATGATGTTGCCCTGATAAACCTTGCCTATATTTATTTCTCGGGTGAAGAGTACGATCAAGCGGAAGAAAAGGTAAAGAAAGTACTGGCAAAAGACGACAAAAACCTGCAGGCTGTCCAGCTGTATGCCCAAATTTTAGCGTACGGTAGAGAAGATTACCAAGGTGCTGTGAAGCAGATGGAAAAATATTTAGAGCTGAGCGGAGCAGAGGGTTCGGCTGCCGAACAAATTAAACAAGTCATTGAAGAATGGAAGGAAAAAGCGAATAATTAAGCAGCTGTTTTAAAGGTGCACTGAAAAGTGCACCTTTTATTACCACTGGCAGCACTGTCACCACTGCCGTATAATTTAGTTGACTAGTGTTCAGGAGGTGATAGTGTGCCAATGAATAATTTTAAATTGCCCAGTTTGCAGATGCAGCTTATTGTGGTGCTGTTATGTATTTTAATAATATTTGCTTTCTTTGTTTGGTCTTGGCACAGTTATCGCCCGTATTATTACAGCATAGCTCGGGAAACAGCCAAAAAAATGACTATAATTCAAACCCGTCATCTTCAGCAAATAGAAGACCGGCACTTTATAGTTAAGTATTATCAAGGTGATCAGCAGCAGGCTCAGCTGGTGCTGGATGCAGCTGAAAAATTTATAACTCCGGTTTCTGATAAATTGGGCTATAACCCGAGCGAAAAAACAATCATTGTTGTTTATCCCAACCGTGAGCAGTTAAATGATTACTTTGGCTGGCCCGCTGATGAAAGTGCTATGGGAGTATACTGGGCCGGTACAATCAGAGTATTAGCTCCCCGGGAGTGGATTGACGCCGAAGATCAAGAAGAATTTCAGCAGATCTTTTTATCATCGGGGCCAATGGCTCATGAAATCGCCCACTTGGCAGTGGACTATCAAACCAAGGGAAATTACAACCGTTGGTTTACCGAAGGGGTTGCCCAGTACGTAGAAATGCAGTTAACCGGTTTTAAGTTTACCGATCCCGCCGGCAGCTTAAGCAGTCAACGCTATTCAATGAACGATTTGGCAGAAAAATTTGATTATCTTTCCAACCAATCATTGGCTTACAAGCAATCTCTCGCTGCCGTTTACTATCTTGTAGATCGGTACGGTGAACAATCAATACTGGAAGTAATGGATTCACTCAGCCGCGGCAGCACTATTGATCAGGCATTACAAAAAACGTATGATATTAATTTACAAACATTTGAAAATCAACTAAATGATTGGCTGGATGAGAACTGGCAGCTGCTGGCTGCCTAACAGACCTGATTTTAAAGTCGGGTCTGTTTTTTTTTGCAGCCTGTCGGCAGGAATATAACGGAATATTAGAGAATATTGCATTGTTTGGCAACAATAAGGAGGGCATAAAATCATTGAGAAAACTGGTTATTAATGGGGGGAACCCGCTGAAAGGGCAGGTCAGAATCGGCGGAGCGAAAAATGCTTCCCTGGCAATAATTTGTGCGGCGCTAATGGCAGACAAGCCGCTGTTTTTAGAAAACACGCCTGATATCAGTGATGTCAGAGTTTTAATTGAAATAATCGGCACAATGGGTGCTGAAGTAAAATGGCAGGATACCAACTGCCTGTATATTGATCCCCCCAAAAGTATAGATGGCGAGCCGCCGTACGAACTGGTAAAAAAGCTTCGCGCCTCTAACCTGCTGCTTGGCCCGCTGTTAACTAAATTTGGCCGCGGCAGCGTCGCCCTGCCCGGGGGCTGCAATATCGGTGTGCGCCCGATGGATCTGCATTTTAAAGGGCTTTCAGGCTTGGGAGCGAATATATCCTTAGAGCGAGGCTGTATTGTCGGTACTGCGCAAAAGCTAAAAGGGTCAAGAATATATCTCGATTTTCCCAGTGTCGGTGCGACGGAAAATATTATGATGGCAGCCTGCCTGGCGGAAGGGCAGACCGTTATTGAAAACGTTGCCAAAGAACCTGAGATAGTGGATTTGGCTAATTTTCTGAACGCTATGGGTGCAAAAGTGCGCGGCGCCGGCACCGATGTTATCAAAATAGAAGGAGTTTCCGCACTGTCTGATTGCGAGCGCTATTCCATCATCCCCGACCGGATTGAAGCAGGTACATATATGGTAGCGGCAGCTGCCACCCGCGGAGATGTGCTGCTGGAAAATGTTATTCCGAAACACTTGGAACCGCTCATAGCCAAACTGCGGGAAGCCAACGTTGAAGTGACAGAAAGCGAAGACACTATTCATGTTAAAGCTGAAGGCGGCTTAAATCCTGTAGATATTAAGACGCTGCCTTACCCCGGCTTTCCCACCGATATGCAGTCACAAATGATGGCCTTTTTGTCCACCGTTCCGGGAACCAGTGTGATTATCGAAAATATATTTGAAAACCGCTTCCAGATTGCCGATGAACTTAAACGTTTGGGAGCAAAAATAAAAATAGAAGGTCGGATGGCTTTGATTGAAGGGGTGAAATCCCTTCACGGCGCCCATGTTAAAGCTACCGATCTAAGGGCCGGTGCCGCCTTGGTAATTGCCGGACTGATGGCTGAAGGAGAGACGCAGATCAGCAACCCGGAATATATCTTCCGCGGATACCAGAATATCGAAGCAAAACTGCGTTCGCTGGGGGCGGATGTAAAGCTTATTTAATACCTGCATAGTATTCTGCAGACAGTTAAATAATAACAAACAAAGGTAGGGCGCGGATTCGCGCCCTAATTAGTTATGGGGTGAATTTGCTTGCATTTGACGATAATTGCGGTAGGAAAACTAAAAGAAAAATATTTAAAACTTGGGATACAGGAATACTTAAAACGGCTGCAGCCCTATGCAAAGGTGGAAATAATCGAAGTGCCTGACCAGCCCCATGCGGAAGGCATATCGGAAACGGCGGCAGAGCAAATCAAAGCAAAAGAAGCAGCGAAGATAAATCAATACATTCGCAAGGATACTTTTTTAATTTGCTTGGATGCTGCCGGCAGACAATTTACCTCGGAAGAATTGGCGGCTTATTTCGATAACCTTATGCTCACCGGAAAAAGCAGCATAACCATGGTAATCGGCGGTTCGCTGGGCATAAGTAAAGAACTGTTAAAAAAGGCGAACCTCAAACTGTCATTTTCCCAATTGATTTTTCCTCACCAACTAATGCGCTTAATTTTGCTGGAACAAATCTACCGCTGCTTTAAAATTATCCGCGGTGAGCCGTATCATAAGTAGAGGATGTTTTACAATATATTTCCATATAGGGATCATTGGAAGACAATGGTAAAGTTTAAAAATTGATGGACGTTAATTAAATGACAGCTTTTATCCTTGAGCGTAAAATTAACCAAAGGTTTTTATAATTAAGGAGAATATCCAAAATATTTATAATCATTAGACAATGTTATCATAATGGAAATGTACGATCATTAGGTTTTTTAGTCGGTCTTTGAGGATCTTTAATGACCTGTCAGGGGCAGAATTTGTGTAGAGAAATTATTCCGTAACTAGCTCTATTTAAAAAATGTGATGTGGTATAGAGAGAAACTAATCTGTTAGGCAAGAGATGTTGAATTTGCTTTAGGATAGTTGGAACACACTATGATTTAGTTAATATGAAGGAGGGTTTGAATGATATTAACAGTAATTATTTGGTAAAAATTTCTTGAAAAGAAGTACTCATAGAGATAAAATTAAAATAAATGTAAGAAATGGGAGGGGTTGTGATGGAGGAATTTACTATTAGAAAAAATGATTATTTAGAAAAGGATGTTACGGGATATTATCATCAACCCTATACGGGATATAAACAAAAGGGTAACCCTGATTTTTTAAATATATTGAAAAATACTTTTGATTCAGAACCAATAAAGATTTTAATTGAAGCAAAAAAGAAGGTTATAAACATTTTGATCCAGGATATTCCGAAAATTATGGAATATAATGGTATATCAAATTGTACGTTGGTCTGCGTGCCTAGAGCAAAATCGGAGAAAACGTATTCAGAAAACCAACTAATGTTCAAGCAAGCAATAAAAATTGCTGCTAAGCATATTGATGGGGTTGTTGATGGCACGAACTGTATTAGACGATTTAAAAATACTTTTACAACACATTTAAGCAAAGCAACTAAAGAAGGTAAAATTTTAAACGATGGCGACAAACCATATCCTGGTATTACAGTTAATACTTGCGAAATAGATAAAAGTAAAATAAATGGTAAGAGAATAATACTTATCGATGATATTTATACTAAAGGTGTTAATGTTGATGAAGATTGCATTCAGGCATTAATTAATAACGGTGCTAATAAAATAATATTTTATTCAATTGGTTATACAAGGAGAGTGTAATGAAGTATTCAGATATTGCATTAAAGGTACTAGCTGCAAAAGAGTGCGGTATAATAAAAACAAATGCCCAATTTTGGGTTAATTTTGCAGATAGAAAGAAGTTTGATGAAGAAGTACTGAAAGATGATAGAGTAATTAGGACGTCAGAAAAAATAGCTAGTGAACTTGATTTATTAGATGGCAAAAGTGGATTAATTTGTGCATATGATGATGATTTTCCGGTTATTAGCCCAAAAGTTAAGAAAAATGGAGAAAAGCCGTATTTGTTATTTTATAGAGGGGATTTGTCATTAATACGTAACTTAAATAGAAATGTAGCAGTAATAGGACTGGTAGATCCAGACGAAGAGATTATTAATAGAGAAAAAGATGTAGTTAAAAGACTTGTTGAAAAAGATCTTGTAATAGTAAGCGGATTGGCAATAGGATGCGATACAATTGCACACAAAACTTGTTTAGAAATGGGAGGTAAGACGATTGCAATTTTACCATCGCAATTAGGTAAGATTTATCCCGCCCAAAATCGTGATTTTGCCGATGAGATAGTTGAAAAAGGTGGACTATTGATATCTGAATATTATAAGGATGCTGCTTCAAAATATGAAGCAATTAATAGATTTATTGAAAGAGACCGCTTGCAAGCAATGTTTTCAAAGGCAATTATTTTGATAGCCAGTTATAGAAAAGGAGAGGGTGATAGCGGTTCACGTCACGCAATGGAGGCCGCAAGAAAATATGAAATAGAAAGATATGCCATGTATAATAACAAAATTGATAAGGATAATAAGAAGTTTGGCTTAAATAAGGATTTGGTCTGCGGCAAAGGAGCAAATCAAGTGAAAGTTTTGACATCAAATTCAATTGACTTTATTAAATCGCTAGAAAATCCAAATTTGTCTTCAAAAAGAAATGCTAATATGTACGAACAATTAAAATTTTTAAGATAATAATGAAGAGATATGTATTTGATTTAGACAATACGTTGATATATACAAATTTATTAAATAGTGATGCTTATAATTACGCCTTAAATCTGCAAGGGTTGGGACCAATTAATGATTGTAAAAGAATCACGCGGGATATTGTTTTTAAGAAATATCCGAACCTAAATAATGTGCAGAAAAATAAAATTATAAAATTAAAACAAGAATACTTTGTCAATAATTTGGAGAGGACAATACCAAATAAAGAGCTGCTGCAAGTACTAAAAACTCATAATGTAGAATATTGCATACTATGGACAAGCGCAGATGAGATTAGAGTAAAAGCAATTTTGGACTATTACGATATTAGTAATGCATTTAGAAAAATCCTATTTAGTAATAAGATTGAAGTGATACAAGATATAAAAAAAATCTGCGAACTGTTTGAATGTTGTTCAGAGCAATTAATTTTTTATGAAGATAATCCAAGAGTAATCAAAGAGCTGCAGCAATTAAATCTCCATGTTATCCCTTGTAATCCTTGGACTGTCAGTTCAGTTTTTTTAAAATCATTGCCACGCCCGGTATGAAACAGACATATCCGGTTTAGATTGCCTTTAATGGTGGTTATGGCCCGGTATGCCAAGAATGCATCTTTATTAGTACCGGTACTGTAACCAATAATTTTTCTGCTAAAGGGATTAACAAATAAACAAAAAAATATACAATTGAAGCAGTAGATATTATAATAACCAATGATAAAGATGAGTGGAAACAGGCCTCTCATCTTTAAGTTTTTTAAAATTATTGCTATTTAACTCAATCATTGACTTTAAATTGATACGAAAACCGTATCATAAGTAACCAGTGCAGTTAAGGATGAATTTTTGGTATACATAAATCCCTCGGCTGATTTCTGATTATGACAAATAGAGGAATACTTTAACATATTGCCAATTATAAACCGGAACAGTTAAATTTAGAAAGGAGCTGCTTTTCTTGGTTAGGGTATTGTTCGTTGTGGATATGCTCAACGATTTTATGGATGCTCAAGGGGCGCTGTACTGCGGTGATAAGGCGAGAGAAATTATTCCGTTTATCAAGAATAAAATTGACGAGTATCTGCAGAACGGTGAATCGGTTATTTACATTTGTGACAGTCATGCTGAAAATGATAAAGAGTTTGCCAAATTCCCGCGTCATGCCGTTAAGGGAACCTGGGGGGCGGAAATTATTCCCGAACTTAAGCCGCCCGGTGGGTCAAAACTTATTCATATTGTAGAAAAGCAGCGCTACAGCGGTTTCTACAACACTGATTTGGACGCAATTTTAAGTAATATCTGCCGAGATAAGGGCAGCTCGCTTGAAGAGCTGGAAGTGACGGTTGTAGGCAACTGCACCAACATCTGCGTGCTTTACACCGTAGAGGAACTGTGCAACAGGGACATCAGCACCGTTGTGCCCAGTGCGGGTGTGGCCGGTTTTGACCAAAACGCTCATAACTTTGTGCTGGAACAGATGAAAACAGTACTGGGGGCTAAAGTGATATAGCAGGGCAAAAGAAGTTTACCTGCTGCACAAAAGCATTACAAATTAAGAAGTGTTTTGTTGATAATTATATAAAATAACTTAAACTATTTAAGTATAGAGGAGTGGTTAACAACATGAAAGTACTGGGCGTTGTCGGGAGCAGAAGAAAGAAGGGCAATACTGCGGCATTAGTTCAAGAAGCGTTGAAAGCAATGGAAGCAGAAGGAATAGAAACGGAACTGATATATCTTGGTGATTATGATATAAAAGGCTGCCGCGGTTGTGAAGGCTGTAAAGATACCTTTAAATGTGTAATCAAAGATGATATGCAAAAACTGTATCCGCTTATACTGGAATCAGATGCTGTTGTTTTGGGGTCGCCGACTTATTTTTATAATGTATCGGCAGATATGAAAGCCTTTTTGGACAGATGCTACAGTTTTGAAGTCTTTTCAGAAGATGACCGTTCGGTTTGGATGGGCATTAATGAAGCGCTGGGAGGGAAATATGCTGTCGCCATAGCTGTTTGCGAACAGCATACCGAAGATGATATGGGATTTGCTGCCGAAGCGATGAGCAAAAGTCTTGAATCTTTGGGATACAGAGTTATAGATGTTGTTAAAATCTTAGGATTGTTTAAAATGGGAGAAGCAGCAAAGAATAATGAAGTATTAGCACAGGCCAAAAGAGCGGGAGAGAAACTGGCCAAGACATTGAAGTTAAGAGCAGAAATTGAAGACAAACTTAAAACGCTGCAGTTAAAATAAACATTATTATGGAAGGAGCAGACTATTCTTTGTTCTGCTCTTTTTAGGTTTGCTGTGGATGCAGCTGCTGTAAAAAGCATCATAAGTTATGTTTACATGTTAATAAGGAGGGATAAATCAATGCTGCATAAGCTGCACATTCAAACGGCACGACGTGATCAGCTGATTGATATTACCGATAAAGTGACAGAAGTGATTAGGCAGCAAAATGTTAAAGACGGTGTGGTAATAATTTACTGCCCGCATACCACTGCCGGCATTACTATAAATGAAAATGCCGATGCCGATGTAGTTCATGACTTATTGATGCGGCTGGATGAGGTTTATCCATGGAAGCATCCTCAATACCGGCATTCTGAAGGCAACTCTGCCGCCCACTTAAAAGCAAGCACGGTAGGAGCGTCGCAATCCGTTCCGCTGGCTGATGGTCGGCTTGTTTTGGGAACGTGGCAGGGAATTTATTTTTGTGAATTTGACGGTCCGCGCCGGCGCACGTTTTATATCAAAATAATTAAGGATTAGGCATTAGGTTTTTGATTATGGTGGATGTTAAATTTCTTAAAGGCTCAAGAGGTGCTGCCCGTGAGTCTTTTCTTTACTGCTGATTAATTAAATGCTATATTTAAAAAGGATTTTTAAAGAAAGGCAGGAATTTACGCATATATTATGCAATAACTGCCGATTTTAAAAAAATTTGCCGGACGGTGCAGGCTAATGAACGTTGGAGATAAAATCGGTACATATGGCATTTGGAAAGGCGAAAAAAGGGGTAAATATGATACCCGCAACCGGTTGAACAATCTAACCGGTAAAGAATGGATTAAGCTTACCGCCAGCGTATGGGAATTCGAAAAAGATCATCACGCAGGCTTATGCGTCAATATTATCAAAATGTTTACTAACAATGAAAATCAGCATGACGTGCTGGTTTACGGCGACAGTGCAAACAGACTGACAAATGAAACAATAAAAAAAGCCTATGCGGAGATAGAGGAACCCCCCCCGACAATCAGTGTGCAAAAGACGGCACGGCCTGTCAGCGGCAGTGGTATATATCAACTTACCGCTGCCTTTATAAATCAAGATTTGCTGGGGGATGCAGTGAATGCAGCTTATGCCGAACAGCTTCGGCGATATAAAAAATGGTTGGCTGACGAAGCCCGGGCATTGGCCTGCGGCATGTATGCCGCAACTGAAATAAACCGCTACTCGGTGGTTATTTTAAACGAATTTGCCATCCGGGGGCGGAAACTAAATATCTCCAACAATATTATTCATTACTACTTGGAAGCCGGGTTTGAATATAAAGGTAAAATTATCAGTTTTGACCGCACTCAGGCGGCGGCACAGGAAACGCCGAAAACCGGCGAACAAATTGCCGATATCCATACATATATTTTGATTTTTTACCGCGGAGCAAAAAAAGCGTCTGAGCCACATCATCAAATATACATTCCCGACAGATTGATTAACAATCAAAACAGCGCCTCGGTTATGAAAAGTGTTCTTTATTCCAAAACCAAGCTTGATGATATCGGCAAAAAACACCCGGCCACTTATAGTTATATCGATATTCAGTATCTCATTGAAAAATTTGTTGGGTTAAACCGCAGAGCAGTAATTTTTGACCCGTTTTTAGGGGTGGCTTCCACAATAATTGCCGCTGAATTAACCGGCAACACCGGTATCGGCTGTGATTTGAATGAAGAGTATATTCAATTATCCCAACAGCGTTTAAAGAATTTTAATATTTTCAATTTCCGAACCGTCAATGCCGGTGCCCGCATAAGAAACTTTTCTAATGACACGCATTATATTATCCACGGCGATTCCAGCGTGCGGGTGACAAAAACTGATCTGCCAAAGTTTGATTACTGCGTTACTTCGCCGCCGTATCACAATATTCTGCGCAATGACGGAAAAGGAGTGCGCAGTGACGACAGCCAGTTCAGACAGGGAGTGCAGTATTACTCAGAAAGTGAAAACGATTTGGGCAATCAACCCACTTTTGAGGGGTTTGTGGCATTGTTTTCCGAAGTAATGGCCGGTGTTTATCAAAAATTAAACAACCACTGCTGCTGCTCAATCGTCATCAGTGATTTTACAGTGGATAAAAAGGAAACGGATGTTACCGGAGAAATTGTTAGAATGATGGAAAACATTGGCTATGTTTATATTGGCACAATTATTTTAAATCAACCGCAAAAAGTTTTATATCCGTTTGGTTACCCGTACAAGTTTGTTCTTAACCATGTACATCAATATGTTTTAAACTTTAAAAAAGAAGAGGCTTGATATGACCGTTTCGCTAGATAAATACCTTGATAAATTAATTGCAGAAATTTCTGATGTTATCGGTGGGCAGAAAAATAACGCCGCGCAGGAAAAAAAAGAAGATTTGGCTTTTCGCCTGGCGATGACGCTGGTTTTTCGCCTGCTCACTGTGCGCGTGCTGCAAGAAAATAATCAACTGGATGTTGATGACGGCACAGCGAAACAAATTATTTTAGGTGTGCAGGACGCCGCAGACTGCAGTTTGCTTAAGCTGCTTCCCGTAAAGCCGGTGCTTAAACAATCAGCAGTTATTGATTTAATGTACCGGCAGCTGAAAGAAGAAGTGTTAACTCCGGTGTTAGATCAGGTGACCGGTGAATTGTATCAGTCCGGCCAAAATAAGCAGGTGCGCAGTTCGCTGGGACAGTATTTTACCGAAAAAAAATATGTTGATTTAATATTGGAGCGCATTCCGCTTACCGAAAACAGCAGAGTGTTAGAACCGGCAGTTGGCGGGGGCAGCTTTTTGACAGCGGTGTGCAAGCAAATGGCCGATAACAGCGCAGACCCCAATAACAGGGAACCGGCAGCTAAAATTAACCGCAGCATTGTCGGCTTAGATTTGGATCAATTTTGTGTTAACCTTTCTGCTTTAAATATGCACCTTCAGCAGAAGGCCACCGAGCTTATGCCGTTAAATCTCTATAATGCTGATTTTCTCACCTGTCAATTTACAGAAAAATTTGATGTCATTATTGGCAACCCGCCGTATAATGCTCGGTTAGAGCCAAAAGTAAGAGAGTTGATGAAGCGGCAGTACCCCGAAATAACGGAAGCCGGCACGCTGAACAGTGCGGCGCTGTTTTTAAGAAAGGCGGTTGATTTGCTGAAAGCAGGCGGTTGGCTGGGTTTTGTCATACCCAACTCGCTTTTGAGGGTTACTGCTTATAAAAAGCTGCGCAGATTTATTCTGCAGCGCTGCGCTGTTAAATCCATTATCAATATCGGCAAAGCATTTAAAGATGCCGGCTTGGAAATGGTAATTATTATTTTGCAAAAGAAAACAGCCGACGACCCGCAAACGGTGGAGATTATCAGTGAAATAACTGACGGTAAAATGTCCGCACACCAAATGCCTTATAAATATTTAAGCCGCTGGGATATTTTCCCGATTTATATTAATCAATCGCTGGGGGAAATTGCTGCCGGAATAGAAGAAAACACACTGCCGCTCGAAGAACTGTGCACCATGCCGCGGGGCAGGGGGCTGAGCGCAAAATCCCGCTTGTTTTACAATAACCCTTTTGAGGTGAGCGGCGATAAAATTCCGGTTTTGCGCGGGCAGGATATCGGGCAGTTCATTATTCATCCGGCGGAGTTATATATTACTGCCGAACAGCAGCAGACGCTTTTTACCGGTAAATCAGCTTGGTATAACAGCAGGAAAATATTGGTACAAAACGTAGCTAAAAGAGTGGTGGCGGCTTATGATGCTGTCGGCCGCTGTGTGCTGGATACGCTAAATATGCTGATGCTGCGGCCGCAGTATCAAAGGCGGTTCAGCGAGTATTATTTGTTGGCTCTTTTAAACTCTGAGCTGATTAACTTTTATTTTCAAAATACAATCAACAACCGCTCTAAACTGACCATTCACATGGATCGGCCCTACTTAGGCCGAATTCCTGTTAAAATATCAGCTGATCAGCATGTTTGCAGCAAAAAGGCAGAGCTGCTGGTAAATCTTGGTCAGCAATTGTCGCAGTATCACCCGCTGAAGCTTTTGGAAGAGGATTTTGCATCATCAAAGCAGTTGAAACAAAAAATTGATGTCTATGTAACTGAACGCAAAAAAATCAAAGAGCAGATTAAAAAAGAAACTGCGGAATTAAATGACTTAATCTATCAGCTGTATGAAATAAATGAGCATCAAAAGCAGGAAATAAAAGCCAATCTCGGAACCAATCCTATTCGCGAATTTAGTTTTATCACGCAATTAAAGAGTTTGGCAAAACAATATCGGCATGAAATCGGTGCTGAAAAAGCAGCGCTAATTGTTTAGTGCATGATTTTTAATACAGGACGGTTTAAAATAAAAAAGTCTCCTTTAAAAGCAATTGAGACGTTTCTGGTTTCCTCAGAGACGACAAAAACAATGGCGTCGCAAATTTCGCTTAAGCCCAATGCTGCCCGGTGACGGGTTCCCAGCTGTTTAGATTTGATTATTTTTTTGGATAACGGCAGCAGCGTGCCGGCAGAGAAGATTCTTTCATTTTTGATAATTACCGCCCCGTCGTGCAGCGGCGTATCCGGTGTAAAAATAGACTGCAGCAGCTGTGGTGTAATTTTTGCATCCAACAGCACACCAAAATGCCTTTGCTCAATTACATGCTTTAAATCATCACTGCGCTCTACCGCAATTAAAGCGCCGTGTCCGCGCAGACTTAAATTTTGCAAAGCCAGATACAGATCTTTCATAAAAGGAATTTCTGCTAAAAAGCACTTCTTTAAATGACTGGAAAGCAGCAGGCTTTCGGTGTGTTCAACGACATGCTTAATTTTTGTAAATTCCCCCAAAACATCTTCACAAGGGCTGTCGGCGCTTAATAAATATTGAGTGTTCTGCGCACAAATGCACAGCTGCTGTAAATTCTCTCCGACAATATCATCGATATTTACCGGAAAAGCATTAACGTGCTGAATAATATCCATTGTTACCTCCTGTTTTTTTATTAAGCACAGTTTGTTTAAAATATATTTTGTGCAAAAAGCAAATCATTAATTATTTTGATTTTATCCACGGCACAGGCTATTTACTTAATTAATCGGTTATAGTAAAATGAATTAATATAATTGTATAATAATTCAGAATAGTCTGCCGGGAGTGAGCTGAATGAGCATTAACGACAATATACCTCGCGCAATTATTAAAAGATTGCCGCTTTATCGACAAAGTTTGGCGAAACTCAGAGAATTGGGCAAAAGTTCTGTTTCTTCAAAAGAGCTGAGTAAGCTGGTTGGTGTTGAAGCCACTATGATTCGAAAGGATTTTGCTTTTTTCGGTGAACTGGGAAAACGCGGCGTGGGCTATAATGTTGAGCTGTTGTACCGTACTGTTGGCCAGGTATTAAATTTAGAGCATCACTGGGATGTGGTGCTGGTCGGCAGCGGTAAAATGGCGTCAGCGCTGGTAGAGTATAATGCGCTGTACGGGCAGAATTTTCGCATTGTCGGCGTGTTTGGGCTTGAACCGGTCAGCGAGGGGGAGATGGTGGAACATTTGCCGTTGAAACCGCTGTCAGAACTGGCTAAGTTCGTTCATGACCGCGATGTTAAGCTGGGGATTTTAGCCACTCCGCCCACCGGAAGCCAAAAGGCCGCTGATGCTTTGGTAGGTGCCGGTATTAAAGCAATTTTAAGTTTTGCTCCGGTAGATGTTGAGGTGCCGGCAGACGTTAAACTATTAAACAACATTTTAAATGTAGAAGTTCAAATTTTGGCCTGCTGCTTAAGCAGCGGGCAAAATGAATAAGTCAGAATATAAACAGGTGGGTTGGTACCCACCTGTTACTTTTCAACAATACCCTGCTGAATTGCTTTATTAACCTCAATAACCAAATCATAAAACTTTTGGGTCTTTTCATACCAATTTTTTACATTCTGGTTAGTCATTGCTTTATCTTCGGCGGCTTTTAATTGGGCTTTGTTTTTTTCGCTTAACTGGTGGCCCAGTTTTTCCATGCGATCAAAGGAATTTTTCAGAGATTGAAACTCTTTAACCAACTTAATTGCTTCCGGATCTCTTCCCAGCGCGGCCTGAGCTTCCTGCTTTTCTATAAATTCCTTTGTTTCGGCCAATTCTTCTCCGATTTCCTGCGCCAGTTTTGTAATATATTCAATATCAGTAGACAAAAATTCACACCTCCAAAATGTATTTTCTCCAATGCGAAATAAATTCTTACTTATTTTATAACATAAAACGGCAAAATGCCAGTGCTGCTATTTATATGCAAGTTATGAAAAAACATGTCGTTTACTGTCGATAAAACTTGATGGTATTATTTTTATAAAGGCGCTAAGAAAGATTAGTATTTTCTGAAAAAAGTGTGTTCTTTGAGCAGGAATAATTTAAGAAATAACGAATATTGGTTATAAAAATAGCAAGTGTGCTTGTGTTTTTTTTATGTTATAATTTATTGTTAGTTGGCAAATTAATTTGGTTTTTGTCTTTAAGCTGTGCCGACGGAATGCTAATCCCCACAGTGGGATGGTAATTAATAAAATATTAATTAAATTAAAGGGGGTCTTGTTACATGTACATGGTATCTATTAATGCCGATCTGTGCGAAGGCTGCGGGGAATGTGTTGACGCTTGTCCGGCTGCTATTTTAGAAATGGTTGACGGCAAAGCAACCGTAACCGGCAATGAAACAGACTGCATGGGTTGCGAAACCTGTGTGGTTACATGCCCGCACGGTGCTCCTACTGTTTCCGAACTGTAGCATTCAGCACTAAAACTACTCATTGTATTACCGCAGGCAGCGCCCGTTATATGAGTGTTGCCTGCCGCATAAAAAAATATCGGGGATACCCCAGGGAGGTGTACCTGTGTCATTTTTTATAGTTCAAATATTGCCGTATATAGCTGTGACAGTGTTCGTACTAGGAGTTTTGTATCGTCTTGGTAGGTGGGCAGGTGCAAGAATTGTCCATAACATCACCTTAACCCCTGCACCCGAAACTCTGGGAGGAGCTTCAGTAAACTATGCCGCCGAAGTTGCTCTGTTCCGCAGTTTGTGGAAGGGCGATAAGAGTTTGTGGGCCGGTGCATGGATTATGCACTTTGCATTATTAAACATTATCGGCGGACACATTGTTGGTTTTGCCTTTTTAGGTGAGCAGTTCAAGTACATCGGAACATCACCTGAACTCAGTACCGAGCTGTCTAACTTGTTGGGTACTTCATTTGGGATTATTATTTGGGTTTGTCTGCTGTATTTGTTGTACAGACGTTTAGCAGTTAACGAAGTTAAACTGGTATCATATCCTGCTGATTATTTGCACTTGCTGCTGCTGATTACTATTGTCTCTTTGGGCAATATTATGCGTCTGTTCCCGGATTACGGTATTCACTACGAAGTAGCACAAGCCTATCTCATACAGTTGGGTACTTTCCAGCCGGTTGATATGTCACACTTTAACTTTATCTTTGTGCTGCATTTGCTGTTTGTGCAGATATTGATGATGGTATTCCCGTTCAGTAAATTGATGCACCTTTTCGGTATGTTTGCAGAGCGCTGGATTATCAACCGTCCGTATCGCGAACCTGCCCCCGGCCTTCCGGGAGCTAAAGTTCCGGTTTCTACTAATACCGCCAATACTGTCAGCGGCGGGGAATCTGTTTCAGGGGGGGTATAGCGCATGGCAGAAACTAATAATCCGCATCAATATCAATCTTCTTATAAAGCACCGAATATGGCAACGGAAAAAGAGATGCGCGACCTTTTCATAGACCCTGTGCCCGATGATCGCAAGGTCGAAGAGGCGTTAAAGCACTTAAAGCATTTGGTGGAAAAATTCCGCCCGTTAATGCTGGCTATGGAAAACTGTACTCGTTGCGGTCACTGTGCTGAAAACTGTCACACTTACTTGGGTACCCGTGACCCCAACAACATCCCTACCAACCGGGCAGATTTATTCCGTAAAGCTTGGAAAGCTGCTGCTACGTTGGAAGGTAAGCTGTTTGGCAAAATGGTAGGCGCCGAGCCGTTGTCATTGGATACCATTTACAAAATGTATTCGTATTTTTACCAATGCAATGAGTGCCGCCGCTGCGCACTGGTATGTCCGTTCGGCATTGACACCTGTGAAGTAACTTTTGCCGGCCGCCAGCTGCTGCATTGGTTGGGTATGGTGCCCAAGCTGCAGGCTCAGGTTGGTGCCGCTATGTACCGCACCGGTAACCACACCGGTCTGCCTAAGCCGGGCTTGGTAGATACCTGTGAGTTCCTGGAAGAAGAAATGCTGGAAGAAACCGGCGTAGAAATTAAAATTCCCATTGACAAGCCGAATTCCGATGTGCTGTATATTCCGTCTTCAGCAGACTTTTTGCTCAACCCTAATACCATGATGGGAGCAGCTAAATTTTTCCATTACCTTGGTATTAATTGGACGATGAGCAGTGAAATTGCCGAAGCCGGTAACTTTGGTTTGCTGTTTGACCAAAGATATACTATGCGTCATAACACTATGCGCCTGTTAAATGAAGCGGTTAAGCTTGGCGTGAAGAAAATTGTTTGGGGTGAGTGCGGTCACGGTTGGCGGACCGGTAAGATGTATGTCCCCAGTATGGCGGACCGTCCGATTCCGGTACCGATTGTGCATCTGCACGATGAAACTTCATACTATATTCGCACAGGGCAGCTGGAACTGCATCCTGAGGCTAATGACCATCCCACTACTTTGCACGATCCGTGCAACTTTGGGCGGGCCTGCAACCTCAGCGAAAAACTGCGCGAAGTATTAAAGCCGTGTGTTACTGACTTCAGAGAGATGACACCCAACCGTGAGCGGAACTTCTGCTGCGGCGGTGGGTCAGCTATTCTGTACGATGACCCGGTAATGTATGATCTGCGCATTAAGTTTTCTGCCAAGAAAGCCGAGCAGGTTCGCAATACAAAAGTTGGCGAACATGGCGAAGGCTATTTGGTAGCGCCGTGCTCAATTTGTAAAGCACAGCTCTATCCAATGGTAGAAGAGCATGAATTGGGCGTAGAAGTAAAAGGTTTAATAGATTTGGTTGGTACAGCTTTATATCCGCCAATAAATAAGTAAATGGGACTAGCGTATTTGGATAAAATATATTAAAATAATACAAGCATGTGTTTTAATGCTGGTATGTGGGTGTATATACAAATTAATGTATGTACCCTACAGAAATAAAAATCTATGGAGGTGTCCACTGAATGCCTTTTATCGAAATTGATGGGCAACAAATCGAAATTGATGAGGATGGTTTCCTTGTAAACACTGATGTATGGACTGAAGCTTGTGCTCACTATTTTGCAAAGGAAGAAGGCATCGATGAGTTGACCGAAGATCACTGGAAGGTAATTAACTACCTGCGTGACTACTTCTTCCAATTCGGTATTGCTCCGATGATCCGTAAGCTTTGCAAAGAAACCGGTTTCAGCTTGAAGCAGATTTATCAGCTGTTCCCCACCGGTCCTGCTAAAGGTGCTTGTAAGATCGCCGGTCTTCCGAAGCCTACCGGTTGTGTGTAATTCACACTGATACACAAGGACAAAAACCAATCACCCTCACCACAGCTGGTGAGGGTGAATTTTTCTGAAGCTACAGAATCTTTTTTAACCGGTAGTGCTGCCGACGGCAGATGATTTTGCGGCTTTTGATTGAACGGCCGTCATGGTGAGCTAACTTTAGTCTGTGCACCACGTTAATAAATTATTGGAAAGGCAGGGAAGGGTATGAAGCAATCGGGTAATGTACCAAGACTGTTAATAGCGGCTCCGCAGGGACGCTCCGGTAAGACAACGATTACAGTAGGAGTATTAGCTGCCCTTACTGCTCGTGGTCTGAAAGTGCAGCCTTTTAAAAAAGGTCCGGATTTTATTGATCCCAGTTGGCTTACCAGGGTGGCCGGCAGAACCTGCCGTAATTTGGACAGCTATTTGATGAGTAAAGAAACAATCAGATCTTCTTTTGCGGCCCACAGCCAAAATGCTGATATCAGCATTATAGAAGGAGCAATGGGGCTGTACGACGGGGTTGACATAGAAGGCAGCGGCAGTGCTGCTGAAATTGCCAAAACGGTTCAGGCGCCGGTAATTTTGGTGCTTAACTGTACCCGCATGACCCGCAGTGCGGCGGCAATGGTTATGGGTTATAAAATGTTTGACCCCGATGTCAACTTGGCGGGAGTGATTTTAAACAATGTTGCCCGCAGCAGGCACATTAATATTTTGACTGCGTCCATTGAAAAATACTGCGGCGTTCCTGTATTGGGTGCTATGCCTAAAGGGACACAGTACACCATTCCGGACCGCCACTTAGGGCTGGTGCCTGCCGGTGAAAATGAATCACTGCACCAAGCGACGGCGCGCTTGGCTGCTGCGGCGGAAGAACACCTTAATTTGGACGCTATCCTTGAAACTGCAGGGACTGCGCCGGCGCTGGAAGTCAGCTCGCCTGTTCCGGCTGCAATACCTGCCATTAAGCGGGCACACGAATGTACTGCTAAATCCGACCGCCCGCTGATCGGTGTAATTATGGATCGTGCGTTTTCATTCTATTATCCCGAGAACTTGGAAGCTTTGGCGGATGCCGGGGCGGAATTGGTTGCCGTTGACGCCATTAATGACCGCCAGCTGCCTGATATTGATGCGCTCTTTATCGGCGGGGGCTTTCCGGAAATTATGGCTGACAAGCTGCAGGAAAACGCATCTCTGCGCGGTCAAATTAAAAACGCTGTTGAGCGTGGACTGCCGGTATATGCCGAGTGCGGCGGCTTAATGTATCTGGGGCGCAGTATTGCTTGGAACAACCAGGTTTATCAAATGGTGGGAGCGCTGCCGTTTGATGTGGAGCTGACTAAAAAGCCGCAGGGTCACGGCTATATGGAAGTAGAGGTTTGCTGTGCAAACCCGTATTTCCCGCTGGGAACGAAAATAGTGGGACATGAGTTTCACCATTCAAAGGTAGTTAATTTGGATAAAGAAAAAGTTAGTTTCGTCTATAATGTAAAACGCGGGTGGGGTATTGACGGCTGTCAGGACGGTTTAGTATATAAAAACGTGCTGGCGAGTTACAACCATCTGCATGCTTTGGCTGTGCCCGCATGGGCGGAAAGTTTGGTAAAGCAGGCTCAAAATTATAAATCAGTGAAACCCGAGGTCGCGGTAATTTAACCGCGGCCTTTTTATTTGCAGGAAACGGCACGCTGCCGCAGTATCTGCCCTTTTCTTGCTGCACTTTAAAACCGGTAAACTGCCGCCGCCTTTTTAAGAAATATTGGTCGGCAGCTGTGTATCTATCTTTGTTATGAATAAAACTAACCCTGTAAAAGAAAAAATAAGTTAGGCAAAAAAACAACGGGGTGATAGTATGGTTGAGTTTTTGAAAAGGAAATGGAAGCCAATAATAGGTGTGGCTGCCGCAGTTGTGCTGTTGGCGGCGGTATCGCTAAAGCTTAATGACGCAGATGCTCAAAGCAGGGTGCTGTATTGGGGTGTTCAGGGTAGCGACGTAATTAAAGTGCAAACCAAATTAAAGCAGTGGGGCTATTATGACGGTGCTGTAGACGGCGTGTACGGTGCCGGTACTTTTACAGCGGTAAAGAAGTTTCAGGCAAAAAACGGTTTAAACCCTGACGGTGTTGTCGGTAAAAATACATGGGCGGCTTTGGGGTATACCATGACAGCCGAATCCGGCAGCAGTACGACCAATAATCAATCAGATCGGCAGACGGAGGTATCACGGGGGGAAGTCAACCGCGGTGATGTGTGGCTGCTGGCTAAAGTTGTCATGGGCGAAGCGGCGGATGAACCGTATGCCGGTAAAGTAGCGGTGGCGGCAGTTTTATTAAATCGTGTGGAAAGCCCGGAATTTCCCAATACATTGGCGGGGGTGGTATATCAGCCGCTTGCTTTTGAATCGGTCAGCAACGGGCAGTACAACCGCGAAGTCAGTGATGAGGCACTGCGTGCTGCGCAGGAAGCAATGAACGGTTGGGACCCTACCGGTGGAGCACTTTTTTTCTGGAACCCGTATAAGCCGGTATCAAAGTGGGTTTGGTCAAGAACAATTGTCACTCAGATCGGAGATCACGTGTTTGCTTTATAAAGGAGGATTAATATGATGAAACGATGGGGTGCGGCTGCTTTACTTGGTGTTTCACTTTTAGCAACGGTTGGCTTTTGGGGTTACCGCCAGTATCAGGTGCGTCAAAACTTGGAAACATTTCTGAACAATAAATATCAAATGGCTTTTTTTGATCTCAATACTCATGTGCAAAACCTTGAAACAGCATTGGCTAAGGGTTTGGCAGCAACCGGTCAGGGCGAAGATGTTGCTGTTTTTTCAGAAATTTGGCTGAGGGCCGATGCCGCTCAAGCGGATTTAAACCAACTGCCGGTGTCTTCTGCTTTAACGGAAAGAACATCTAAGTTTCTTTCTCAAACCGGCGATTATGCCTACACTATTTCCAAAGACATAATGGATAAAGAAGAACTGAGTGATAAACACTGGAGTGTATTAAGGCGCTTGTATCAGCAGGCAGCGGATTTAAATAAAGAGCTGACCACGATACAAGAAAATCTGGTGGACGGAAAGCTTACTTTGACCGAGCTGCGCGCCGGTGCCAGCAGTCAGTTGGACAAAGATCAAACCCCCGACCGCAGCTTTGAGACGGTTAACCGAAATATGCAGACTTATCCGACGTTGATTTACGACGGTCCTTTTTCTGACCACTTAGCAAAACGCGAACCACAAGGATTGGAAGATGAAAACATTACTTCAGATCAAGCGCGTAAAATTGCGCTGGAATTTATCGACAAAGGCAGTGATGATTATACTGCGCGTGTTGTTGGCAGAAATAAAGGCATTATTGAAGCATACACCGTGGAGCTGCTGCCGCGCAATAACGATGCGGATAATAAGCCGAAATTCACCTGTGATGTCAGCCGGCAGGGCGGGCAGGTTGTTTGGTATTTGGGTACCAGAGATGTCGGGGACGCTAAACTTGATATCGATCAGGCTGTTGATAAAGCCAAGTCATTTCTTGAAAGTAAAGGTTTTACCAATATGACCCATACTTATTACAGCATACATGACAGCTTAGCTACCATTCAATTTGTCGCTAAAGAAGATGACGTGATGATTTATCCGGATCAAATTAAATGCGAAGTGGCGCTGGACGACGGCCGAGTGCTTTCTTATGAAGCAACACAGTATTTAATGACCAACAAAGAACGTGATATTGAAAAACCTAAATTGACCAAAGAAGAAGCTCAGAAAAAATTAAATGAGCATATGGAAGTGCAGTCAACAAGGCTGGCGGTAATTCCTCTGGCAAATTATGAAGAAGTGCTTGCTTGGGAATTTACCGGTCAAATAGAGGACAACACTTATTTAATTTATATTAATGCAGAAACCGGTAAGAAAGAAAAAATACTGATGCTGGTAGATACGCCCAACGGCCGGCTTACGATGTAGCAGATAAAAAATTATTGACTAAGCAGCAGGATTCAGCATATATATAAAGAATAGTTATAATACTGCAAAATGGCAGGACGGCAGCGCGGAAGGAGGTATATTTTTACTAAAGCAGTTGGATTTAAACTCTTAAAAAACTGAAAAGAAGTACGGGAGGATGGTCAGGATGATTAAGTATGCTTTTCTTTTATTGTTTGTTGGTTTCTTGGTTTACTGCGGCGTGTCTAATATTCGCAAATCGCGCACAGTAAATGATTTCTTTTTAGGAGGGCGCAATATCGGCCCTTGGTTGTCGGCATTTGCTTTCGGAACCACCTATTTTTCGGCGGTAATTTTTATCGGTTACGCTGGAAAGGTGGGATGGGGCTTCGGGCTCTCTGCTTTATGGATTGTTGTCGGCAACTCTCTTCTCGGCAGCTTGCTTGCCTGGTGGCTGTTAGCTAAGCGCACCAGAACAATTACTACGAGGTTAAATACCATGACCATGCCTCAGTTTCTCGGTGTCCGGTACCAAAGTCCGGGCATGAAAACTGCAGCGGCATTGGTCATTTTTGTTTTTATGGTACCTTACTCTGCTTCCGTTTTTATGGGGCTGTCATATCTGTTTGAACAAATCTTTGGTATTCCCTATATATACGCGGCAGTTGCCATGGCGCTGCTTACCGGAATATATTTGGTGTTGGGCGGCTACCGGGCACTTGCTCTTTCCGACTTTGTGCAGGGGTGTATTATGCTGTTTGGCGTTGGCCTGCTGTTATGGTACGTCATTAAAGCCCCTGAAGTAGGCGGGATACTGCCGGCGGTTGAAAAATTGGCGGCAATTGACCCCAAGCTGGTCGGCCCGGTGGGACCGCCGGGATGGCTGCCGTTGGCTTCGCTTGTTTTGCTCACCAGTTTGGGCACTTGGGGTTTGCCACAAATGGTGCAAAAATTTTACGCCATTAAAGATGAAAATTCTATTAAAGCGGCCACGGTTGTAGCTACGGTGTTTGCGGTGGTAATAACATTTGGCGCTTATTTTACCGGCTCGTTAACCAGATTGTTTTTTCAAGAAATCCCTGTTGATGCGGTTACCGGCAGGCCGACGGTTGATCTGCTGATGCCGCAGTTAATTCACAGTGTTCTGCCGGAATTTGCCGCTTCGATTATTCTGATATTGGTGCTTTCGGCGTCGATGTCTACCCTGGCTTCATTGGTTATGGTGTCGGGATCGGCGGTGGCGCTGGATTTGCTGCCGACACTGCGCCCCGATATGCCGGATCGGCAAAGAGTGCTGATTTTAAGATTGCTTTGCGCGCTGTTTATTGTGGTTTCTTTGCTGCTGGCAGTGCTTAAACCGGCAATTATTCTAAGCCTGATGGCATTGTCTTGGGGGACGGTGGCCGGTGCATTTTTAGCCCCTTATCTTTACGGATTATTCTGGCGCGGCGCTACTCAAACCGGAGCATGGGCCGGGATGCTGACGGGTTTGACAATATCGGTGGTGTTTTCCGCCGTTTATCCCGAGGCGATACCTACCGTTGGCGTAGCATCAATGCTGGTCCCGCTGGCGGTTGTTCCGGCGGTAAGTCTCTTTACCAAGCCGCTGCCTGCGGAACATTTAGCCGATGTTTTCGGCGGCACGGCACGGGTTAAGCCGGCGCCGGCAATTAGTGATAAGGAAGTGGAAATGTTATGATTTGGAATGCCGAGCATGAAACAATTAAGCGGAGCCGGCTGCAGGAACTGCAGCTGGCCCGGCTGCAGCAGACGCTGCACAACGTTTACCAAAACGTGCCTTTTTACCGTCAAAAATTTGATGAACACGGTGTTAAACCGGAAGACTGCAAAACACTGCAGGATATAGCCCGTTTTCCTTTCACGGTAAAGACTGATTTGCGCGATAACTATCCTTTTAACATGTTTGCTGTGCCCAAGAAGAAGATTGTGCGCATTCATGCTTCCTCAGGCACTACCGGCAAGCCGACGGTAGTAGGTTATACCAAAAAGGACATCGACACTTGGGCGGAACTGGTGGCCCGGATGGTCAGCATGGTTGGCGTTACCGATGAGGATGTGGCACAAATTTGTTTCGGTTATGGTTTGTTTACCGGGGCATTCGGTTTGCATTACGGTTTAGAGCGGGTTGGCGCAATGGTAGTGCCCACCTCCACCGGCAATACCGAGCGGCAGGTAAGGTTGATGAAAGATTTCGGCACTACCGCAATCATCAGCACACCGACCTATGCAATGCATATTGCAGAAACCGCCAAATCAATGGGTATAGATCCCCGTGAGCTTAATCTGAAGGTTGGTTTGTTCGGTTCCGAGGTTTGGAGTGAAAGCATGCGTGCCGAGCTGGAAAAAACCTGGGGTCTTAAAGCCACCGATAACTACGGGTTGAGCGAAATTATCGGCCCCGGTGTGGCGGGCGAATGTACAGCAGTCGACGGAATGCACATTGCTGAAGATCACTTTTTGGTAGAAGTAATTGATCCTGAAACGGGCGAACCGCTGGAATACGGTCAAGAAGGTGAATTGGTAATTACCACGCTCACCAAAGAGGCGCTGCCGATGATTCGCTACCGCACCAGGGATATCACGGTATTAAACCCGGAGCGCTGCTCGTGCGGGCGGACAACCGTTCGTATGCGCAAAGTGAGCGGGCGTACCGATGACATGCTGATTATTTCCGGGGTCAATGTATTTCCTTCGCAGATTGAAAGTGTACTGCTTGAGATTGACGGTATTGCCCCGCACTACCAAATCATCGTTACTAAGAAGGGTTATCTGGATGCCTTGGAAGTATTGGTTGAACCCACGGAAAACGCCTTTACCGGCAGCTATAAGGACTTGGAAAAGTTAGAGGCGGCGGTCAGAAGCCGGCTGAGCAGTGTATTGTCACTTCATGCCAAAGTAAAACTGGTTGAGCCCGGTTCATTAGAACGCTTTGTCGGTAAGGCCAAGCGGGTAATTGACAAAAGAAACTGCTGAACTGATCAATTAAACAGTAAATATTACTTATACCGGTGTGCAGGTTTTTGCCGCCGCTGAACAGAAATAAAAATGACAAATTCAAAAATAAAAGAAGCAGCAGACGGAGGTGTGCTTGTTGAAAGAACTGATGTCCGGTAATATGGCCATTGCCCGTGGGGCATATGAGGCCGGCGTTAAAGTGGGCGTGGGCTATCCCGGTACGCCCAGTACCGAAGTGCTGGAGAACTTTGCCAAATACCCTGATATTTACGCCCAGTGGTCGCCTAACGAAAAAGTAGCGTTAGAAGTGGGGGCGGGTGCCTCAATTGGCGGAGCGAGGGTTATTGTCACCATGAAGCACGTTGGGGTAAATGTGGCGGCAGATCCGCTTTTTACTCTTTCCTATACCGGTGTCAACGGAGGTTTGGTTCTGCTGTCAGCTGATGATCCCAGTGTGCACAGCTCGCAAAATGAGCAGGACAACCGCTATTACGCGCTGATGGCGAAAATACCCTGTCTGGAACCTGCTGACAGCCAGGAAGCAAAAGATATGGTGGCGCAGGCGCTGGAAATAAGTGAGCGGTTTGATACACCGGTTATGCTGCGCACCACCACCAGAGTAAGCCACTCTCAATCAATGGTGGAGCTTGGTGAGCGTGTTGAAAACCCGCCGAAAGAATATCAAAAAAACATCCAAAAGTATGTTATGGTTCCTGCCCATGCTAAAATGCGCCGGTTGGAACTGGAAAAAAGAACCCAACAGCTTGCTGAATACAGCAGCAGCTGTGCACTGAATAAAATAACTTGGGGAGACAAAGGGGTCGGGGTAATCACCTCCGGTATCAGTTATCACTATGTAAAAGAAGTGCTGCCGCAGGCGTCGGTGTTAAAATTGGGGATGACCAACCCGCTGCCGAAAGATTTAATAAAGCACTTTGCGTCACAGGTTGATCAATTAATAATTGTTGAGGAATTGGAACCGTTTTTGGAAACCCAAATCAGTGCAATGGGCTTAAAAGTAATCGGCAAAAAAATTATTCCTGCCTGCGGCGAACTAAACCCGCAGATTATTGCTCAAGCCTTTAAAAGCATTGGACTAAAAGTTGCCGAAAGTTACCGCGATGATCCTGTGGCGGTGCTGGATGAAGCCGCTCCCGAACAGCCGGGACGTCCGCCGGTGCTGTGTGCCGGATGCCCTCACCGGGCTTCGTTCTATGTGCTCAGTAAACTTAAACTGACTGTTACCGGTGATATCGGCTGTTACACTCTGGGTGCCCAACCGCCGTTATCCGCCATTGATACCTGCATTTGTATGGGGGCAAGCATCGGTGCCGCTCATGGCATGGAATTAGCCAAGAGCGAAATGCACGGCAAAACTGTGGCTGTTATCGGTGACTCCACCTTTCTGCATTCCGGCGTTACCGGATTGATGGACATAGTCTACAACGGCGGCAGTTCAACGGTAATTATTTTGGATAACCGCACCACTGCAATGACGGGGCATCAAGACCATCCCGCCACCGGTAAAACGTTGATGGGCAGGCCTGCGCCGGAGGTAGACTTAGAAGCGTTGGTGAAAGCATTGGGCGTAAAACGGGTGCAGGTGATTGATCCGGTAGACATTGTTAAGTTTGAACAAGCGGTAAAAGAGGAAGTAAGCGCTTGCGAACCGTCTGTAATTATTGCCCGCCGCCCATGTGCTTTATTAAACAAAGAAAGCGAACCGGCATTGGCAGTGAACCGGGATAAATGCGTCGGCTGTAAACTTTGTCTGCGTCTGGGCTGTCCGGCGATATCGCACGACGGCAGCACCGCGGTAATTAATGCCATTCAATGCACCGGCTGCGGTTTGTGCGCGGCGGTTTGTAAAAAAGGGGCGATATCTAAAGGAGGGGCGGAATAAGCATGCTTAAACCCATTAACGTAATGCTGGTCGGTGTCGGCGGCCAAGGAACTATTCTGGCAACCAAAGTATTGGCGGCCGCCGCTGCTGCTGTCGGTTATGACATCAAGGTGTCAGAAATTAAAGGTATGGCTCAGCGAGGGGGCAGTGTTGTCACCCAAGTGCGCCTTGCCCCGGAAGTACATTCGCCTTTAATCTCTGTCGGCGGTGCCGATGTAATCTTGTCTTTTGAAAAGCTGGAAGCGCTGCGCTGGTTGGATTACCTAAAGCCGGGCGGTACAGTGATTGTCAACAATCAAGCGCTTAATCCGGTGCCGGTGTTAATCGGTGCGGCTGTCTACCCGGAAAATGTGCTGGATTACATTAAAAGCAAAGTGCCTAATACAGTAGTGGTTGACGCGCTTGAAACGGCAGTGCGGTGCGGCAATGCCCGTACTGCAAATGTTGTGCTGCTTGGTGTGCTGGCCAAGTACATGCCTATTGAAAAGCAGGTGTGGGAAGAAGCATTATTGGCAAAAGTTCCGGAAAAGTTTCGAGAAGTTAACATTTTGGCTTTCAACCGGGGATTTAACAGTTAATCAGCCATGGCGGGCGTTTTCAAAAATATTTTTTAAAATAAATGTAAACAGCAAAGCAATATTTAAGAAAATTCAAACAAATACAGAATTTACCCCTTATATGCCCGCTTTCCCGGTTGACAGACTGGGCGGTTTGGTGTTAAACTTTGTACATGCGGGAGTGTCAACTGACTTGAAGCTGTACAAGTTTTTGTGTAACTTGGCACTTGAAAGCAATGTGCAAATATTTTGTGCAAGCTGTGTCTGACAACCTATTATTTAAACGTAAACAGGCGAGTTGATACGTTAATTAATTAACTCGTTATGTTTATGCATGTCCGGGTTGCAGGCTTTAGCATTATATCCACATGGTTGGGCGGCAGAAGCTGTCCCCATTGAAAAAAACTGGAGGTGAGCTTAATGGCAGAATCCAAGACT
>CBEUVQ010000027.1:0-33535 GCA_965546615.1 uncultured Peptococcaceae bacterium | reverse complement strand
CACTGGGCTCCATACTACAGCAAAAGCTGTGTGCGTCTCGACTTTCCTCTACCTGAAAAACAGGCAGCGACTGTCCGCTGTACTCTTGGAATTTTAATTATAACACAAAAAAGAAACTAAACAAGATGAATTTTTTTACAATCACTGCATCTGCAGCTCGGACAAATGCACAAAATTGCGCTCTACTGTTAGCTAAATTCCGCCTTTACGCACGGCGCTCCAATTTTTGGCAAAATAATCAATTCCGGACCAAATCGTGAAAAATACCGCCACAGCCATAGCTGCATGGCCCAGATAGGGATAAAAAGGCAGTTGAGGCAGAAACATTGCCACAATGGCAATAATTTGGCTGACTGTTTTATATTTGCCAAGTTTGCTGGCGGCAATTACCACCCCATCTGATGCAGCAACCGTTCTCAGCCCGGTAACCGCAAATTCCCGGCCGATAATAATTACCGCTACCCAACCTGATAACTGCTGCAGTTCTACCAAACTTATCAGCGCTGCAGTAACCAGAAGTTTGTCAGCCAACGGGTCCATGATTTTTCCAAAACTTGTAATCATTTTATTCTTACGCGCAAAATATCCGTCTAAACCATCGGTGCTGGCAGCCAGCACAAACACTGCCGCGGCAAGAAAATCGCCATAAGGAATTTTTACAGATACAATTAACAAAAACACCGGCACCAGAAATATCCTGGCCATAGTTAGTCTATTGGGTAAGTTCATTTTTATTTCAAAACTCCCATCAAGTCATACTCAGTTACTGATTTTATTTCAACCTTTACTAATTCGCCAAGATGTACTTTTCTTCCTGCTTTAAAATATACCAACCCATCAATTTCGGGTGCGTCTCCTTCACTGCGTCCGACATAAGTTCCCGGTTCGTCTGAAAGCTCGCCTTCAACCAAAACTTGCAGCGTTCTGCCAATTTTCTTTTGATTAAGGTCATGCGAAATCTTCTGCTGCAATTCCATCGCCCGGTTATATCTGTCTTCCTTAGTTTCCTCGTCTATTTGGCCGGACATTTCTGCCGCCGGCGTCCCTTCTTCCTGTGAGTATTTAAATACCCCAACCCGGTCAAACTTAATTTCCTGCATAAAATTCAGCAGTTCTTGAAAGTCTGCCTCTGTTTCTCCGGGAAAACCAACTATAAAAGAAGTCCTTAGCGTTAAATCCGGTATAGCTGCTCGCAGTTTTTCAATTAAATTTTTTATATCTTGCACGCTTCCTCTGCGATGCATCGCCTTTAAAATTTTATCGGAGGCATGCTGCAGCGGAAGATCAATATAATTGCAGATTTTAGGTTCATTTGCAATTACCTGAATTAATTCATCACTAAAATATGTTGGATAGCAGTACATTATGCGCAGCCAAGTTAATCCCGGATTTTCTGCCAGCTTACTGGCCAGCTCTGGCAGCAGATATTTTTGATAAAGATCAAAGCCGTAACGGGTAGTATCCTGCGCTACCAGCAGAATTTCTTTTGCACCGTTTTGTATTAATTGAACAGCTTCTTGTTCAATTAATTCCATTGGCTTACTGCGATACGGTCCCCTGATGGAGGGAATGGCACAGTAAGCGCAGCGGTTATTGCAGCCTTCGGCAATTTTTAGATAGACACTTTGTCCGGGATTGGATAAAATACGCGGCAAAAGCCTGGTGTTTTCATAGCCGGGCTCACAGACGGCGTTAATTCGCTCTCCCGAAAATACTTTTTCAACCACGTTAATAACTTGGCTTATGCCTCCGGTACCTATAATTGCATCAATTTCAGGTATTTCTTTCATTAATTCATCTTTGTAACGCTGCGCTAAGCACCCGGTTACAATTAATTTACTGTTTTTTGTCTTTTTTTGATCAGCAAGATTTAAAATTGCTTCAATTGATTCTTCTTTTGCAGATTCAATAAAACCACAAGTGTTTACCAGCAGCAAATCTGCATTATGCTCATCAGTGGTAAACTCAAAACCGTTTTCGGACAGTAAACCCAGCATATTTTCGGTATCAACCAGGTTTTTTGCACATCCTAAGCTCACCACTGCCGCTTTTCTTTTCCCGGTCATGTTATTACCTCCATATTTGCAGTCGTCTATAAGTATAATGCACTGTTTTGTTACTGTCAAAATAATTTCAACGCTTGACAAACAAGAAAGGACTGCGATTTAAGCAGTCCTTTATGTTATAATAATGGCGAGGAGGCACTTTTTATGCATTACCTAATTATACTGCTGTTGATTACTTTTTGTTTTTTGATACTGAAGCGTTTGCCGAAACATAAATTTACTTTTTATAAACAGCCAAACAAACCGATTGATATTACCGACGAAGCAGCTATTGCATGTCACAAATGCGGAAAATTTCATCACAACAATTCTGCCGTTTGCCCCCATTGCGGGGCTGATCTCAAAACGGATGATTAACCCTGTTCTGCGGTAAATTCTCTTTCCACTACCTGACCCAATGGTGCCAATTTGCCAATATTTTCGCCATTAACTACTACATCCACTGCACCGGCATTTCCCAACTTTACATAAATACTTTTCTGCCCGACATAAGTTTTGGTTTCACCGGGATCGGCAATACCGCTAAAAGTAGTTTGTCCATCGACATTTATCTGCATCCAGCATTGTGCATCCGTAACATTCAGTATTAATTCCACACCATCAGTTTTAACATCGGCATTAGGATCAGGTTCAGGATTTTCCGGAGAGGTTTGGTTATTATCATCTTGGTTTTGAACTACTTGCGGCTCGGGATTGCTGTCAGGTTCATCAGTATGGTTTTGGTAAAAAGCTATGGCGACGACCAATATTATTGCCACCGCTGCTATTAGGAAGGTATTAATATTAGATTTTTCTTTAGGATTTTTCAAAGGTTTTTCTTCTGCAGTTTTCTTTTCAGCATGCTTGTGGTATTTTTTCTCTTTACTGTTTTCTAATGTATCTTCATCTGTCGGTCCAGCGCTAATTAATTTGTATTGCTGCACTAAATCATCATCGTTGATTTCAAGAAACCGGGCGTAATTTCTTAAGAAGGCAATGACATAAACTTTGCCTGGCAGCAGGTCAAATTGATCTTTTTCTAAAGCATCTATATACTTAACTCGTATTTTGGTTGCTTCTTCAACATCCTGCAAAGTTAAACCTTTTGCTAATCTGGTCTCTCTCAACTTGTTCCCGATTTCCAAACGGAACAACCCCCCCTACAAATCTTTGTATCCCGGCAATCTTTTTAAATAAGCATGTATTCTTTCAGCAGCTAAATCTAAATCTTCACTATCAACGCACAAGTCAAAATCTTTGTCCGGACCCTCCGGATATTTGTATAATCGATCGTAATAATTGGCCAGCAAATAAGTAAATACCTCTTCAAATTTTTGTTCCGCCAGCATTACATTTAGTTCTTCCACTTTTTTTGTGCCTAAATACTTAGTAAGTTTAGAGGTAGCTGTCTGCAGCTCATCAATATTGTAATTTGGTCCGTTCGTATAATCATGAATAATGCGGTTGACCCTTGTACTTAGTTTGGCATAAATTAAAATTTTATAACCATTTCTTAAGCTATTCATCACTGCCGGCGGCACTAATAATTGGCCTATCCGTCTGCTTTCACATTCAGCAATAAAATAATTGCACTGTTCGTACTGAGTCAGTTTTTCCGCAATATTGGTTTCAAATTTTTTTTGAGATGGTGAAGGCGGCATTGCAATTTTACCGTATACCGAACCACGATGATTGGCAAGTTCCTCCAAATCTAAAACCGGCGTCCCCATCTTTTCCAATCGCTTTAAAATATGTGTTTTGCTAACGCCGGTTAATCCACAAAGCACAACTGCCCGATGCGGCAGCTGTTCACGGTATAAATAATCGTGTACTGTTCTGCGGTAAGCCTTATACCCTCCGATGATGCGTCTTACGTACAGCCCCATGCTGTCCAGCATCGAAGCCATATATTTGCTGCGCATTCCACCTCGCCAGCAGTACAGCACTATTGGCTTATCTTTAGAAAGCTCCCTTATTTCAGAATAAATCCTGCTTAACTTTGGACCGACAATATCAAGTCCCAGTTTTTTGGCCTCTTCTACGCCTATCTGCTTATAAGTTGTACCGATTTTAGCTCTTTCTTCATTATTAAATATCGGAATATTAATAGCTCCCGGTATGGCATCTTCTTGGTATTCTTTTTCCGATCGCAAATCAATAAAATTAACTTTTCTGTTTTTTAATGCTAATGCTTCTTCGATTGAAATGTCATGATACATGGTTAAACCTTCCATCTACGAGTTTTATTCTATAATAATAATTAACAATCCTTCCAAACATGTAAAATATTTAACCAAATATTCCGGTATAAAACAGCACCGCATGTCGAAAGTTGTGATTTTTCTATTGTCTGGGGGGATTATAACATTTTTTGGGGACAATTGACAATTTACTGCATAAGCAGCACACCCTTATTATCGCTGTACAGTCTGCATCCGCTGTGCGGACAGCTAATTCCACCACCTCACTGTCACAATTTTTCTAACAAGTCAAGGCAGACCTGTTTGTCTGCCTGTTGGAAAACAATGTTTATTCAAATCAATGTTAATGCAAAAAGACTTAAACTAATTTGCAGTTTTTTAAGACTCTGTGTGATTATCGTTATTAAACGTTTGGTAGTACTGTTCTAATGTCATCAAAATCTGACGCGGCTTGCTGCCTTCGTAACCGCCGACAATTCCTCTTTGCTCCATAATGTCAATAAGACGGGCTGCCCGGGCATAACCGATATGCAGCCGCCGCTGCAGCATTGATATTGATGCTTGGCCTTGTTCAATTAATATTTTAACCGCTTGGGGCAGCAGTTCATCTTCAATAGGCTGTTCTTGCTTTTCTTCCGGCACTTCTTTCATTACTTTTTCATCATAAACCGGTTGGGCTTGTTTCTTTAAAAAGTTAACCAATTCTTCTACCTCTTTGTCTGAAAGGTAAGCTCCCTGCACCCGCATCGGTTTGGAAGCACCTACCGGATAAAACAGCATATCTCCTTTTCCCAACAGTTTTTCCGCCCCGGCCATATCCAGAATGGTGCGTGAGTCTACTTGCGACGAAACCGCAAAGGAAATCCTTGATGGAATGTTGGCTTTTATTAAGCCGGTAATTACATCAACGCTGGGACGTTGGGTAGCCACTACTAAATGAATTCCTGCCGCCCGGGCCATTTGGGCCAGTCGACAAACAGCGTCTTCAACATCAGCAGGAGCAACCATCATCAAATCAGCAAGTTCGTCAATGATTACCACAATAAGCGGAAGCCGTTTATGCTCAGAATCAGCCGCCTGAGACTTAAGGGCATTGTTATATCTGGTTATATCGCGCACTCCGGTTTCTGCAAATAAATTGTAACGCCGCTCCATTTCCTTTACTGCCCAGCGCAGCGAAGTCGCCGCTTTTTTAGGGTTGGTTACTACCGGTGATACTAAATGTGGTACACCGTTGTAGGTAGCCAACTCCACCATTTTGGGGTCAATCATTAACAATTTTACTTCATCCGGCGTCGCTTTAAATAAAATGCTGGCAATAAGCGTATTTAAACAAACGCTTTTTCCCGAACCGGTGGCCCCGGCAATAAGCAGGTGAGGCATTTTACTTAAATCTGCTACAACAGAATTTCCGGCAATATCTTTGCCTAAAGCAATGGTTAACCGGGAGGCGGACTGCACAAATTCTCTGCTCTCCAGCAAATCTCTTAAGTGAACCATTGATATTTCTTTATTGGGCACCTCAATACCAATAGCCGCTTTGCCGGGAATAGGGGCCTCAATGCGCACATCTGCTGCAGCCATTGATAAAGCAATGTCATCAGCTAAACCGACAATCCTGCTCACCTTGATCCCTACCGGCGGTTGGATTTCAAAGCGAGTAATCGCCGGGCCTCGGGAAACCTGCAGCACTTTAGCTTTAATGCCAAAGTTCTCCAGTGTTTCTTCTAAGCTTTTTATTTGCTCGCTGACATCTTTAGTATTGCCGGTATTTTTATTCCGATGGGGACGGGATAAAATTGTTAAAGGCGGAAGTTGATAGCTGGGAACATCTTCAATTGCCAATTGAGTAAAGGCAGTTGGTTGTTTTTCCAAATTCCAGGCTTCTTCTGTTCGATCATCAGCTTCTTCATTTTTCTCTAATTTTATCACTGAAGGAGATTCAATCAGTTCTTCAGGCTGACTGCTCGGTTGTTCTGCATCGGATTGTTTTGGCTCGGTGCCGTCGATAAAAACCGTTCCCGGCGGAATAGTATCTTCATCTTGGATGGTTTTTTTCTTTTGCTTGACTTCATCTTCTTCATCCACTTCGGTAAATAAAAAGTTAACTACTGAATTTTTAATGCCGATTAAATTATTTTTGGATCTGTTGATCAATTCCCCTATTAAAATAGCCAACGGTTTGTTTGTAACCAATAACAACGCAATCAACGAAGCAGCAGTTAAAATGATATAACTGCCTGTCTGACCAAAAGCCTTTTGCAGCACATAACTAAAGGCTGCACCAATGATACCTCCTCCAAAACCTTCATAGCCGAGAACAAACGCTCGTTCTACCGGATACTGCATATGCAAAACAGTTAAAGTGATGATAAACAGCATCAATCCGCCATAAGCTTTGACGCTGATTGTAGAGCGCCCGCGCTGCAGCATCAACCGCACTCCAAAAACCCCTAAGATCAAAGGAAAAATAATGCGTCCTTCTCCACAGATACCCTTTGAAACCCTGCCGATAAAGTTGCCAATGGTACCTAAGGATGGATTATAAAAACTGGCCAGCCCCAAAAGTGCCAGTGCCAGCAGAGTAATTCCCAATATTTCATATTTTAGTTCATCTTTTAATACCTTAAGAAGCCGCAACAAACGCACCCCCACAAGTAGATATACTACAAAAATTACCAAATTCCTTTTAGCTTACACCTACCAGGTTTCACATAAGTCATTTATCTTAATGTTTTAACTGAAAAGCTAAACAACATGAAGCAGTTCACTATGTGCAAACCGCTTGAAATACAGGCCTCCCAATAAATCTGAAAAGACTATGAATCATTTCGCATGCTGACTTAGGTAATTGAGTCCAATAAGTAATGATAAATAACATTGAATACCGACACCACAATGAAATTACCGTCAACAAACTGCGCATGAGCAAACTTACTTGTTAAAGCATCAATAACCACCGGGAAAAATCTCTCCGGTGGTTATTGATGATATTTTTTAGTATTTAATGCCTAAACAGCGCAACTGCAATTACCAATGCACCTAAAGCAAAGCGATACCAAACAAAAACATTAAAACTTCTTTCCGTCAGATATTTTAACAGAAACTTAATTGATAAAAACCCAACAATTGCCGAGGAAATTATCCCGACAAAAAACGCCTGATTCAGGTCGGCCGGAGAAATATCTTTTAACTGCATAATCCCCGCACCAAAAATAATCGGTGTAGACAGCAGGAATGAAAACCTCGCTGCTGCTTCGCGGGTCATGCCTACCGCCCGACCGGCTGTCATAGTAATTCCTGCCCGGGATACACCGGGAATTATGGCCAACGACTGTAAAACCCCTACCGTTAAAGCTTCTTTTAAGCCCACTTGATGTAATTCTTTGGCTTTAGCGGCGTTTTTATCTACAATGTAAAGAATCGCTCCCATAATAATCAGCATAATGCCGATTAAAGCCGGTGAACGGAAAACAGTTTCAGCGTATCCTTCCATGGCATAACCAAATGCCGCTCCGGGAATTGTAGCCAGCACCAAATACCAAAACATTTTACCTTCCTGCGTAGCTTTAAAAAGCAAACCATCTTTAGCAAGCACCACCCAGTCACGCCAGAAAAAGAGAATTACAGCAGCTAATGTACCCATATGCAGCGCCACATCAAATGACAACCCGGCATAAGGCCAATTAAACAACCAAGGAACTAAAAACAAATGGGCTGAGCTGGAGATTGGCAAAAACTCGCCCAACCCTTGAACAATACCCAAAATTAATGCTTGAAACTCAGTCAAAACAATCACCTCAACAAGGAAATCAATAACAGAACATACGTATTATAACATAACCAACAACCCGTTCAAAGAAATTTTACCATTAAATTAAAATATAAATATATCTTATGACGCTGCCAATACAAAAAGACCCGAGCAAACAAAAGAAAGCTCAGGTCTTTTTATATTGGCGAAATATTTGTCGCAAACAGCTTTATTAAAAGCGAATTAGTGCACCGGGCATATAATCCGCACGCATATAATCATAAGGATTTGTAGAAATCAACCTCACTACATTCCCGGTACCGTCACCGTTATTGGCAACTACAAGCCTACCGTTATTAATTGCTATTTCCTGCTCGTTGTGTTTAGCTGCGGAATCTTGCAGTCCATCAAGCACCAGTTCTAACTGCATCGGGGTATATAAAATCATTGCAGCGGAACACCTCTCGTTTTTTTGTGGTTTTCAATAAGCTCTTTTAATTTCTTTACAGCTTGTCCTACACCACCTACTTCATCAATCAAGCCTACTTCGACAGCATCTTTGCCAATTAATACTGTACCAATATCGCGGGCAAGCTCACCTGTTCTAAACATTAACTCTCTGAACTTTTCCTCAGAAATACTGGAATGCTCAACTACAAACCTTACTACCCGATCCTGCATTTTATCCAAATACTCATAAGTTTGCGGCACACCAATTACCAAGCCGTTTAACCTAATAGGGTGAATGGTCATGCTTGCTGTTTCAGCAATAAAACTGTAGTCGCTGGCCACCGCAATCGGACCACCAATAGAATGACCGCCACCAAGCACAATGCTTACCGTAGGCTTGCTCATGCTGGCAATCATTTCTGCAATACACAGTCCGGCTTCAACATCGCCACCAACCGTATTTAAAATAACCAATACACCTTCAACCTCATCACTTTGTTCCAGCCCTACAAGCTGAGGAATGATGTGTTCATATTTAGTTGTTTTATTCTGCGGCGGCAGTGTTAAATGACCCTCCACTTGTCCAACTATCGTTACCACGTGGATATTGCTTTTTATTTCCGGCACTTCTGATGTTCCTAATTCGCGTATGGCTTCTAACGTGCCTTTGGGTTTACCCATCACCCGTTTCTTATTAGGATCAGCATTTGGACCTTGCGGCAAACCGGGATTTTGTCCCGGAACCTGTGGGGATGGATTATTGGGGTTTGGCCCCGGCACAGGACCGGGCGACGGTATAAAGTTTGGCCCTGCCGGCTGCTGCTGAGCAAAGCTGTCGTAATAATAACGATCAGACATATTAAATTCACTCCTTAGGCTTCAATATCATCTATAGTATGGCACGCTAACCATTAAAATACACAAAAGCTTTTTATTATGCCGCTGCATAAATACAAACATATTATTGTTAAAAAAATTTCATTTTAAAAAACGCATCTTGCCTGAAACCGGTTTACCGACAATTGTAAATATGAAATAATAAGCTAGTAAACTTAAAATATCAACCAACAAAGGGGGGATTTGTCTAATTATGAAGAAACTGATAACGTTAACTGCCGCCTTATTACTGGTTGTGAGTATACCGGCCGGCGTACTGGCCGCAGCACCGGAAAAAATTACTTTTCAACCGGAAAAAAACAAGTACACAATCGATGACACCGAATTTACTATGGACGCCGTACCCTTCATCTCTAAGGGCAGAATTTATGTACCTATAAGGTTTCTGGCCGATGCACTGGGTATAGATAACAAACTTATCACTTGGGACAAATCAACAGGTAAGGTAATTATTCCCTTTAGGGGAGATAATCATTTAGATATTGTTCTGCAAACCGGAAGCCGACAATTAATAATCAACTACTTAAACAGCGACTCAAATACACTTTTTCAAAGCAAAGCGGTACCTATGGACACAGAGCCGGTTATACAAAACGGACGGATTTACCTCCCTGCACGTTGGGTAGCTGAAGCATGTGGTTTCAATGTAGAATGGGACAGTGATCAAAACCTGTTGATATGCACTCCGGCTGACACCGAAGAGGTGAAGGTTGATACTCAACAAATTGAAAGCAGCACAGATTCTCTGAGTTTAAACATGCAAATTCCTGTAATTTCGGGTATGGCAAATAAAACATTACAAGAAAATATAAACAAAGAGATAATGGATAACGCAATGCGTATCAAAACTGAACTGGAGAATGATTGTCAAGAGTATCTTAAAGACGCCGAAGAATATAATTTCCCGGTACACCAGTACGAATTATACGTAACTTATAAAGCATACACAAACGGTGGTGTTTTATCTCTGGTGGTTGAAACATATCAATATACCGGCGGTGCGCACGGAATAACCTGGAGAGATTATTATAACCTTGATATTCAAAATGGTAAAAGGCTGTCACTGCATGAATTATTTAAAGACGGTACTGATTATGTAAACATTATCAACAAAGAGATTAAAAAGCAGATTGCCGACCGGACAGAAAGCGGTCAGGGTGTATATTTTGAAGGAGATATGGGTTTTCAATCCATTTCGGAAAATCACCCGTTTTACATTAAGGATAAACATATTGTAATATGTTTTAGTGTATATGAAATCGCACCGTATGTCACCGGCATGCCCGAATTTCAGCTGCCAAATGATATATTTTCTCAGCAATGGCGGGAAGATATTTTAAATCTGCTGCAGTACAATTAAATCTCAACAACAAAAGTTTTTAGCCCTATCCTTTGGGATGGGGCTAAAAATTTTGACCGTCCGTCACAGTCAACATTATCAAATTATCCGGCTTAATATAAATATTTAGCTTAAAGATATTGATGAAACAACCCTCTACAAATTCTTTTTTGGTAGGCTGTTATCGTCTTTTAAACAGAAAAGAACCGCAAATACTTTTATGCCTAAAGTAATTGCGGTTCAAAAATCGGTAAAAAGTTATACTTCCATGATTATCGGCAATATCATTGGCCTTCTCCTGGTTTTTTCATATAAGAATTTGCCCAGTGCATCGCGCACCTGAGATTTGATAGCTGACCATTCTTTAATGTTGCGTTCGCAGCATTTTTCCAGCTCCGTTTTTACTTTTTCCTTTGCTTCTTCCATCAATTCCTCAGATTCACGCACATAAACAAATCCTCTGGAAACTATATCCGGGCCGGAAACAATTATTCCGTTCTCCCGGCTGATTGTTACCACAACGATTAAAATTCCGTCCTGAGATAACTGTTTGCGGTCGCGCAGAACAATGTTACCCACATCACCTACACCTAAACCGTCAACCAGCACCCGGCCCGCAGGCACCCTGCCTGCAATACGGCCGTGTCTTTTGGTAAATTCCAGTACTGTGCCGTTATCAGCAACAAACGTATTTGATGCCGGTATACCTAATTCTTGAGCTAACTCACTGTGCTTTACCAGCATGCGATGTTCTCCGTGTACCGGAATAAAAAACTTCGGTTTTAGCAGGTTTAACATTAATTTCAATTCTTCTTGGCTGGGGTGTCCGGAAACGTGAATACTGTCCAGCGATTCATAAATCACTTTTGCACCCCTTCTAAATAACATGTCCACCACACGCGCCACAAGTTTTTCATTTCCCGGAATTGGTGTAGCAGAAAGAATTACAGTATCACCGGGTAATATTTCTACCTGACGGTGATCATTCATGGCAATTCTGGTCAGTGCCGACATCGGCTCACCTTGGCTGCCGGTGCAAAGAAGTACCAGCTTGTTTTTCGGCAAACGGTTCGCTTCATCCAATTCTACCAGTATTCCTTCCGGTATCTGCAGGTAACCAAGCTCATAAGCTATGTTTACCACATTTAACATGCTGCGCCCAATGATAGCCACTCGACGATCATATTTATGAGCCGCCAAAATTGCCTGCTGCAGTCGGTGAACATTTGATGCAAAGGTAGCAACAATAATCCGCTCTTTACAACCGGCAAATGTTTCTTCAAATGTTTGACCAACCGCCTTTTCTGACGGAGTATACCCCGGCCTCTCTACATTGGTACTGTCAGACAGCATCACTAAAACGCCTTTTTCACCTAATTGTGCCAGCTTATAAAAATCGGTTACCTCACCATCAACTGGGGTTTGGTCAATTTTAAAATCACCGGTATGCACCACAGTGCCTATCGGTGTGTGAATTGCCAACCCAACTGAATCCGGAATACTATGGGAAACTTTGATAAACTCAACTTTAAAAGGAGCAATTTGAACACTGTCACGAGGTTTAACCGTTTGCAGTTTAACCCGGTCAAAAAGATTATGTTCTTTCAGCTTGTTGCTGAGAATTCCCAAGGTTAATTTCGTTCCGTATACCGGAACATTAATTTGCCTTAAAACGTACGGCAGTGAACCAATATGGTCTTCATGCCCGTGGGTTAGCACTATACCACGCACCAAATCCCTATTTTCTATGAGATAGGTAATATCCGGGATTACTATATCAATACCCAACATTTCCTCTTCGGGAAATGAAAGACCACTGTCAATTAACAAAATATTGTCCCCATATCTCACCGCTGTCATGTTTTTACCGACTTCGCCAAGTCCCCCGAGGGGGATAATGTATAATTTGGATTCTTTGGCCAATCCTACACCTCCTAGTCCTTTGTCAACTGTCAATTTAATATATAGTTTATTTGGGTGAGTAATAGGAGAAGGCGGGGATTTTTTGTTAATGACCGTTTGGGTAATATAGTCTTATAATTTTTTCCTGCCTGATTTATTATACTCAAATTAGTTTTGGTAAACAAGTGCAATAAAACCGATAACATGCCTGTTTATCCAAATATTTACATTTTATCGTATGCTCTCTCATTATAATAACCATTGTAAAGTAATGCAAGCAAAATGCAAAAACAGGGCACATTTTCCGGTGCCCCGTTTTTGTTTATTTCTGTTAAATCAATTTATTTTCAGTGAGTAACGCAATCAGTTTTTCTTTGTCCCCAGCATTGATATTTACTAACGGGAGCCTTACACCACCGACATTCATACCCATCAGGTTTAACGATTCTTTAACCGGCACCGGATTAGTAGTGATAAACATACCCTTAAAAACCGGGAACAATTCAGCATGCAAACGAGCTGCTTTTGAAACGTTGCCTTTCACATAAGCCTGCACCATCTCTTGAATGTTTGGGCCGACTATATGAGCAGCCACACTGACTATTCCCTTTCCTCCTAAAGCCATAATCGGCAGAGTTAATGAGTCATCGCCGCTGTAAATGGCGAATTCTTCCGGCAGTATCCGCCTCAGCTCACTTACTTGATCCATGCTGCCGGCAGATTCTTTAACAGCAACAATATTGGGTACATCTTCAGCCAAACGTGCCACCGTTGCAGGCAGTACATTAATCCCTGTACGCCCGGGGATGTTATAAAGCATTACCGGCAGTTTAGTACTCTCGGCAATAGTTTTAAAATGCTGATACAGGCCGTCTTGAGACGGTTTGTTATAATAAGGGGCTACCAGCATTATTCCGTCAACGCCTGCTTTTTCGGCAGCTTGCGTTAGAGCAATACTTTCATGAGTATTATAACTGCCTGTTCCGGCAATAACTACCGCCTGACCACCTACTTCTTCCACTACCGCTTGAAACAAAGCTATTTTCTCTTCTTTGCTCAGCGTCGGCGACTCTCCTGTAGTCCCGCAAACCACTAATCCTTCTGAGCCGTTTTCTACTAAATAACGGGCCAACTTTTTAGCCTGCGGAATATTAACTTTTAAATTTTCATCAAAAGGAGTTACCATTGCAGTCAAAACACGACCAAAATCAACAGACACGGCTTTCACCTTCCCTAAATTTTTTTCTTCCTTGCAGCAGCCGTACCTAAAATCATTACTTTTTATTTTTATCTGTATCTTTTTGTTTTTTGCCCAGCATAAAGTGATTGTGCAAGGCTACAACAGCTTTTTCGGTATCTTCTTTTTTAACCAATACCCAGATAGTGGTGTGTGAATCTGAGGATTGGAGAATTTCCACATTTGCCCGAGTTAATGCTTCTACAACACTGGCCATTACGCCGGGAACCCCGGTCATTCCCGCACCAACTGCAGCAATTTTAGTGCAGCCGTGACGCATCACCGAGTTAATGCCGATATTCTCTAATACTTGCTGCGCTTTATCAGAAACTTCTCCCTTCACGGTAAAAGCAGCATATTGAGTATTTACATTCCAAAAATCGACACTGATTCCTGCCAATGCCAGCCCTTTAAAAATTTTCAAATGTGGATTGTCAATATTTAAGTTTTCCAGCTGGATACTTACTTGAGTGATATCAGGCAAATATGTTATACCGGTAATTGTTCGGTCCATGGTAATATCAATGGTGCCGCTGTAAACTTCGCCATGGCTGGTTACCAAAGTACCGGGAGCATCGCTGAAGGTACTTTTTACCCGCAGTGGAATATTTTTTTGCATCGCAATCTCTACTGCCCGAGGATGAATAACTTTCGCCCCTTCATGTGCTAATTGGCATATTTCATTATAAGTAACTTTATCCAAAATCTCTGCATCATTAACGATACGTGGGTCGGCAGTCATCACTCCTTCAACATCGGTGTAGATGTCGATACATTCAGCATCTAAAGCCACACCTAATGCTGCAGCGGTGGTATCACTTCCACCACGGCCCAGGGTAGTGATTTCACCATCTTCGGTAACACCTTGAAATCCCGCTACCACCACTACCTTGCCTTGTTCAGCATATTTGATTATTCTTTCCGGATCAATACGCAGAACGCGGGAATCATTAAAATTTTTATCTGTTATTATACCCGCTTGTGCCCCCGTTAAAAAAACCGCTTGACAGCCGGTTTCCAAAAGTGTATTTACCATCACTACACCGGAAATAATTTCACCACAAGACATCAGCAAATCCATTTCCCGCGGAGGGACATCACGGTTCACTTGTTTAGCCAGCGATATCAATGTATCGGTGGCATACGGGGCCCCACTTCGGCCCATTGCGGATACTACCACCACCGGAGAAAACCCTTGGTTTTTAGCAGCAATTACTTTAGCTGCAACTTCTTGACGGAATTCCGGTGTTGTCAGTGATGTTCCGCCAAACTTTTGAATCAAGAAACGCATGCTCTATTTCCCCAATAAACAATTATATTTTACAACCAGTTCCGCAATTTGCACGGCATTTGTTGCCGCTCCTTTCCGGATTTGGTCGCCGACAACCCATAGATTAACAGCACTGTCGTGCGAATTATCTTCGCGAATACGGCCGACAAAAACTTCATCGTGGTGTGAGGTCATTACCGGCATCGGATAAATATTGTTGGCCGGATCATCTTGTACCACCACACCGGGAGCTTTAGCCAAAAGTTCTTTAACTTCTTGGGCAGTGAGTTTTTGTTCCGTTTCAACATTAATACTTTCGGAATGGCTGCGGTAAACAGGAACCCGCACGGTAGTTGCGGTTATTCTGATATCAGGCGCATGGAAAATCTTTCTGGTTTCGTTCACCATCTTCATTTCTTCTTTGGTATAATCCATATCCTGCCAAATATCAATATGCGGGATTAAATTAAAAGCAATTTGGTGCATAAACTTTTTCGGAGCAAACGGTTCATTATTAAGCACTGCGGCAGTTTGTTGAGTCAGCTCATCAATGCCTTCTTTACCGGCCCCTGATACTGCTTGATAAGTGGAAACAACAATTCTCTTAATGCCTGCTTTGTCATGAATCGGTTTTAAAGGTACTGCCATAATAATTGTTGAACAGTTTGGATTGGCAATAATTCCTTTGTGCTGTTTTACGTCTTCGGGGTTAACCTCAGGAACCACTAAAGGAACATCGGGATCCATACGATAGTTGCTGCTGTTGTCAATAACTACACATCCTCTTTTCACTGCTTCCGGCCCAAACTCTAAACTTGCTTTTCCGCCGGCAAACATGGCAATATCCATTCCGTTAAAAGATTCAGGTGTAGTTTCCTCTACAACATACGTTTTGCCTTGAAAGCTGATTTCTTTACCTTTAGACCGGGCAGTGGCCAATAAACGCAGTTCCCCAATCGGAAAGTTTCTTTCATCAAAAATATTTAATAGTTCCTGCCCCACCGCTCCAGTGGCACCTACAACTGCAACATTATACTTTTTCAAACTTAACCCTCCAAGCAGTAATATAATATATTTTATCATCTTCAACCGTTTTTGGGGCGATGAAATCAAATCAATATATTTATATTATTAAGAAAAAGCAATGATTACCGGCTGCAATTGAATTCCCTGCATTGCGGCCTCAATGGTTTCTAAAATTAAATTCATGTTTGATTTTAAAGAGTTTGGTTTGCCGGTCGGGCTATCCTGACCAAACGGCACAAGATAAATGTTCTTAGTATTTATCAGTAAGCCTAAGTTTTTGGCATTCATCCCTAAGCCGTCATTGGTTGAAATACCGATTACTACCGGGCGCAAATTCCTTAAATGCGCTTTGGCAGCCATTAATACCGCACTGTCAGTTATACCGTTAGCCAGTTTAGCCAGCGTATTGCCGGTACACGGAGCAATAACCATCACATCTGCCAATTTCTTCGGGCCAAACGGTTCAGCATCTTTAATTGTGGAAATAGGTTCTTTTCCGGTGATTTCCTTTAATTTGTTGATTAAATGCGCCGCTTCCCCAAATCTGGTATCGGTTGTTTTTATCGCTTCGCTAATGATAGGCAGAACATCTGCTCCTTCTTTTACCAACCGCTCAATTTCAGGAAGTGTTTCATCAATGGTGCAGTGGGAACCGGTGACTGCTAAGCCGACACGAACACCTTTTAATCTCATGCCAAGCACCTCCGTGGCTTTCCAAATTCTACAAAGCCAATTCTTCGGCCAAAAGACGCGGTACAACCCGCGCAATAATTTGACCTGCAGTCTTAGGAGCCACTTTGCCAGGCAAACCGGGAGCTTGTAAAGCTTTTATGCCCAATCTTTTAGCGGCATCAAAGTCAGTACCTCCCGGTGGAGATGCAACATCAATAACCACCATTTCACCGGACGCTTTGCTTAGTATACTGCCGGGTAACACCAATGCGGGAACGGTGTTAAAAATAATGTCTGCTTCATGAATATGATCAGGAAATTCACTGTAGGTCATCGGACGCATACCCTGCTCATAAATGCGCGCTAATTGAGCCTCCTGACGAGCGAGAACAGTAACATCAGCTCCCATTGCTTTAAGCAAACGAGCTATCGTCGCTCCGGTACGGCCAAATCCCAACACAAACGAGCTGCTGCCATGAATAGTTATAGGTGTGGCTTCAATTGCCATTTGAACAGCCCCTTCTGCAGTAGGGATGGAATTTAAAATGGCGATATCATCTCGCATTAAAAGCTCAATCAGGCGCAAATTGCAGCGTTTCACCATCTCTTTTAAACGCTCTCTGGCAAACCCCGCAAATACCGGTGTATTTGCAGGCAGCGCAACCAACAGCTTTTCGGATAATTCCAGCGGTTGATCACTGAAGATGCTGTAAACTGTACCATCCTTATTAATACCGGGTATCGGAAGAATGACAGCTTGAATGTCTTGTAATGCCTCAGCCACGGTAGCACATTCAATTACATTTGGATCGTTTTGAACCGGTACTGCAACAACATGTACCATTGCCCCCAATCGTGATAGTTCAGAAACTAAGATAATCTCCCGGGCATCTCCTCCGAGCACCGCTACTTTAATTCCTTGCAAATCCGGCTGCATGCCTGAAAGCCCCCTTCGACATCAGACTTAGTATGATTTCACTATATGTGATGCCGACTTAGGAGGTGCTTGTATATGCAATAATTATTTGGCGATTAGTTTATTCAAAAATTAAGTTTTCCAAGCCGTAAACCAGTTTATTTATCGTCATTACCTTGCGAATACCGAGCAGCAAACCGGGCATAAATGACTCACGGGAAATAGAATCATGACGAATGGTGAGCGTTTGTCCGGTACCGCCAAATATCACCTCTTGATGTGCTACATAACCGGGCAGGCGTACACTGTGAATGCGCATCCCTTCAAAATCACCACCACGTGCACCGGCAATTTTTTCATGTTCAGTCGCCAATCCTTGGCGCATACTGCCTCTTACCTCCGCTATCGCTTCCGCCGTCTTTAACGCTGTTCCCGAAGGGGCATCGGCCTTTTGATCATGATGCAATTCAATAATCTCAATATTGGGAAAATACTTGGCAGCCATTGCAGAAAACTTAATCATCAGCAGTGCCCCAATGGCAAAATTAGGAGCAATTAATCCCCCAAGCTGCAGACTTTTTGCTTGTTCTTGTAAGTCGGCAATTTGCTCCGGTGACATGCCGGTGGTACCGATCACCGGACGCACTTTATTTCTTAAAGCAATTACTGCATTATTATAAACCGCATCAGGGTGTGTAAAATCTACCAGCACATCCGGTTTGATTTCTTGTAAAGCTTTTTCTAAATCGTCACGAACAGTTAAATCTGCTTCCTCAATGCCAATCAATTTGCCCAAGTTTTTGCCACCATGGCGCGAATCAATCGCTCCCGCCAAAATCATACCTTGATCTTTAAAAACTGCCCGGCAGGATTCCTGACCCATCCGCCCTGCCGCTCCGGATACTGCTACTCTAATCATGTGCTTACCTCCCGGTTTATTGTCGTATTTTGAAAAATTTGCTTCTGTTTTCATATTTTGCTTGAGAATTATTATTCTATACTTAAAGTAGCTTGTCAACCTTTCATAGAGCAGCAGAAAGACAGCGCAGACATATCATTGACTTAAAACAAAAACCCGGTTGCCCGGGTGTTACACTGAATACTTTTTAAAGTTTAAATTCCCCTGATCCATTTCTACGATGATTACTTCCTCGCCGATTTTGCGCACTAAATCCCACGGGATGACCATTTGCTGGCGATCAACCCAAAAATTTAATAAATTCGCCCGCTGTGGTAAAATGATGCATTCAATTTGACCGCTGTTGATGTCAATTGCTAAATCAGACTCACCGATAACTCCCAACCGAGCACCGTTAACTATGTTTACCAGTTCTTTCCCGACAAGTTCGCTTAACCGCAGCGGTGCCACCTCCCTTAACTTAAGATTAACGCTTAATTAAGCGCAGAAAGAACGGTTGTAAAATGGCAATAACAAATGATACTGCAGCCAGCGGCTCTAAATTAAACTGCCACAGCTGCACTTTTGCGGGAATATCCATCTCTAAAAATGTAGTTAACATCACTACAGAAAGATAAATACCGCCGGCGGTGCCAACCAGGCTTGCCAACGCCGATGAAAAAGGGGATACTTTAGATTCGCTGACATTGCCGCGGGCCAGACAGCGGCTGTTAATCACCCGCTGTCTGATTGACAGAATAACCAGCAGTAAAACAATCGCCCCCAAGATATAGGTATATATCTCGTCCACCCCCCACTAAATTTTATTGATGCCGGTCGAGAGATATACCTGTTCGATAGGGAATTTTTGTATTAATCTCTGGTAAATAAAGAAAAACGCTCTCATTTTTTGCTGCAGTGAGAACGTTAACAGGCAGCAATTTAAAATTGTTTTACTTTTACTCCTTTTACTGCGGGAACGGCAGCACTGAATAGCCGGTAGCCTTCTTCAGTTTCCACTTCGCCGGTAAACAAGTAAATTGGCTGCAGATAATGATTTTCCAACGAACACCCTGACTCCTCATAGTAAGCCAGGCGCACTTCGTATACTTTTGCCTGCCCTTGAATACTTTCCGGTATTTGAAACCCGGCCTGACCTGACTTCAGTTCGGCCATTGCTTGGCGAACGCTTTTTAACTTATAAACTTTATCTTCTTCAATTTCTTTATAATATTTAGTTATGCCTTCTAATTTTCCTTGGTGGCCAATATCAACCACTAAGCGGGAAGCACCGACTACTTCGTATCCGTCCACTTGTTGATAAAAATAAACACTTTTAGCGGTGACGGTGTTGTTTTCAGTGGTGGTGCCGATACCAACCGATGAAAATTCTTCCGCTTCAATACCCACTTTGTTTAAATAATCTTTTGCTAATTCTAAAACATCATCATCCGACGGAACAATCCTTGATACCGCATCTATGCCGTATCGGCTGCCGATATCGCGGAAATTCCACATTCCGGACTGCTGCTCAACAACCAATATTCTTCCGGACGCACTGACAGACCACTGCCGGTTTTCACTGTTATAAAATATTTTACCGTTTAAATCTAATCTTTCTGCCAATTCAGCAACATCATGTTCAGTAAATGCTTCGTTTTGGTATTTATAAACCATCAATTCATCAGGCAAGTCTACATCTTCAGACTGCATCGTAAAATACAAGTCAGTAGGTGCCGCTCCACTTGCGGGCATACATATATCCGGCAAATTGCTGACATTAAAAAGCGATTTTAAAAGTATTAAAAATATGATTAATAATGCCGCCAGCGGTATCATAATTTTAAATTTAGACCGTCGATATAAATACCAGCGCATTATTTTCAAAACCTTTCTTTATTCTGTTAATTATATATATTTGAGTTGCTGAACATCTATGTGACAAAATTCTGTTCTAAGCAGCCAAAAAGGGCTGTTGCAAGACGAACTTCAACAGCCCTTTAATACCCTTTTCTTTATATATTTGTCACAGCTTATACTGCGCTGCCGTTAAAAACACCAAACGGCTTGTTAAATTCGCAGCTTATCTAATTCTCTTTTTAAGTCACCGCAATCCTGCCACGGACCGATGGCAGCCATGGTGAAATTGTCCGGCTTAAACATTTCCGAAGCAACACGCTGAATATCTTCATTGGTTACTTTGTATACCTTTTGCACAATTTCATCCGGCTCCAGCACCTTGCCTAAATACAGTTCAGATTTGCCCAATCGGCTCATTCTGCTGTTAACATTTTCCAGCGACAGCAGCAGCCCGCCTTTTAACTGGTCTTTAGCCCGCTGCAGCTCTGACTCAGTAATTCCGTTTTGGGATATATCTTTCACTTCCTTAAAGATCAGCTCCATTGCTTGATTAACATTATTTTTTGATAATCCGGCATAAACGGCAAACAAGCCGGAATCATGATATGAGCTGTGATAAGAATAAACAGAATATACTAAACCGCGCTGCTCGCGGATTTCTTGAAATAAGCGGGATGATAAGCCACCGCCGAGAACGGTGTTCATTAATTGCACAGTATAAACATCCCGGTGATCCAACTGATAACCCGGGGTGCCAATTACCATATGCACCTGCTCTGTTCCTTTGTTCTGACAGTTTAAATTGCTGATTCCTTTTGGCGGTGTGCTAACTCTTCTTTGCTCACCGGCTTTTAATTTTTCAAAAATCGGCGTTAGTTTTTCTACCGCTTGTTGATGTTTAATGTTCCCTGCTAACGAAATTACCATATTGTTGGGGATATAATGCTTTCGGTAGTAATCCACCAAATCTTTTCGGCTGAATGAATTAACAATTTCCGCCGAACCAATTATCGGCCGTCCAAGCGGGTGCCCATGCCAAAGAGTACCGGTAAAAATGTCATGCACCAGCTCGTCAGGCGCGTCCTCATACATTTTTATTTCTTCAATAATCACATTCTTTTCCCGTTCTAAATCTTCTTCGTTAAATTTAGAGTTAAACAGCATATCGGTAAGCAGATCAATGGCCAGATCAATATGTTCATCTAAAACTTTTGCATGGTAACAAGTATATTCTTTAGTGGTAAAAGCATTTAATTGTCCGCCAACTGCATCTAACTCTTCGGCAATATCTTTCGGCGACCTTTTCTCAGTACCTTTAAACATCATGTGCTCAATCAGGTGCGATATGCCGTTATTTTCATCTTGCTCATCACGTGAACCTACATTTACCCAAATGCCAACAGCAACCGAGCGAACATGTGGAATTTCTTCTGATAAAATCCGGACCCCGTTATCCAGTGTCGTCTTTTGGTACATTATGGCCCTCCCTAAATAATATTTATGGTATATTGTAACCTTCCAACAAAAAATTTTTTATGAAAAACAAACATTTCGGCATCAAATATTATACCACTTACCAAATTATACAACTCTCGCAATAAAAGAAAAACACTTTATTACTTAAATATTTAAACTATTTTATGCAAAACTGAAATTAACATTAGCTAATCGTTATTTTCTGCGGTAACCGAGTTTATACGGCAGCTGCCCCTATCCCCGGCAGGTAGGTATTTGCAATTAAAAAGTATCTGCTTTCTTTCTCAACAGGTTGGCATTTTCGGTATAAAACCAAAACACGATTTTGTCAAAACAGCATGAGAAACTAAAAAACTCTCACCCAAGAAAGGCGAGAGTTTGCATCTACAGCAGTATCAATGTTTTAATATCTTTTCTTTTAGACGGCGGTATTCTCTTGTATAATATACACCGTTTTGAGCTTCCCGATAATCAAAGCCGTAAGCTCTGCGGCTGACCGCCAATACAGGCGGCGACTGGATTCTCTTTGCTAATCCGATTCCGTTAAATAGGTTCCACCACCGTTCTAAATCTTTTACGAATTCTTTCGGATTTGCAAATATCCTGCTTACCAATCCAGGTTCACAGCCGATATTTTCCTCTAAAACACCGTCACAGTACCATTTTAAAATCTCCTCCGGAGATGTCCTTTCCCACGGTTCAATAAAGGCACGGAACAAGTAATCATGATAGTTATAAATAATGGGGTCACCCCTACCTTCATCCACCGCCTGGTTAAAGCTAAGCTCAGCACTGGGAACCAAATCTATAATTCCTTGGGGAATAACTTCCTGCCGGTAAATATTCTCATTGAGATATGATGCAAGTTTATAAACCTGATGTTTCCACAAATCGCCCAAAGCGGCCAAAAAGCCGGCTTGGTCTCCGTAAAGGGTGGAATAGCCTACCGTTAATTCCGTTTTGTTGGCATTACAGGTAAATCCACCGCCAAATGAAGCTGCCGCTGCCGCCAACAGCCTTGCCGAACGGTCTCTGGCTTGAATATTCTCAGCCATGTGCTGAGTAATTTTCAATTTGATTTGTCTATTGTCTTTGGTGTTTTTTACAGCCGCACTTTCAATTTGATCTATTGTCCGGTCCACAACCTCTTGAATTGGCAGTACCGTGTAAAACGTGCCAAGTCTATCCGCCAAAAGAGCGGCCAGATTTTTTGTCGTTGTCGAGTTATACTTGCTGGGCATATTTACCAAAAGAACGTTTTCCGGCCCTAATGCTTTAGAATACAGCGCTGCTGACACAGCAGAATCAATTCCGCCGGAAATGCCAATTACTACTTTATTGAGCCCCACAGCATCGGTAAAATTCTTCACAGCGTAATGAAGTGCTTCATAAATATATTCTGTTTGCTGTTTTTCAGCAATTTTAACAGCGGGATAGTTTTTGCAGCCGTTTGCCAAATTTAAGTTAACAACATCAACATTCTGAACGAAGGGGCGCTCACATTGGTAAATTATCCTTCCATCGCAGCTGTAAACTGTGCTTGAACCGTCAAAAGAATATATCGTTTTGCCGTTATTTTGTATGCCGACATTGTTAACATATATTAACGGCACTTTTGTTTCACGGGCTTGTTCAGAAAAAATTCTGCTGCGTTTATTGTTTTTACCAAGTGTAAAAGGCGATGAAGAAATATTGATGGCTAAATCAACGCCACCTTTGCTGCAGATAAGTTTTAACGGCTGGATTGAATAATTTTCCGCCCATCCGTCTTCACACAAAATACAGGCTAAACCAATATTTTCACCTTTATAAGATAAACAAACAGGCTGCAGCAGTTCATCTGTCTTAATACCCAACTCTTCCGACAGTTTGCGCAGGCTGTAAAAATGCCGTTCATCATCAAATTCCCGGTAATTGGGCAGCAGAGTTTTAATTCTAAACGGATAAGGAAAGTTGCTGCCGCCAAAAAGTTTCCGGTTATGAGCAACAAAACAGGCGTTATATTTGCGCACCCTGCCGTCGTCGTTTCGCTTGTCCCAATCTACAGCTACATTGCCAAAAACGATGATTACATCATCTGATGCAGCAATAATTTGTTTACCGTAGTTTTCACAGTCATTTAAAAATGCAGTCTGCTCCCATGTATCTCCTAATAAGTATCCCGGAATAGACATTTCGGGGAAGACAACGATATCTGCCTTCTTTTTCTTAGCAGTCGATATCATTTCCAGCATAGTTTTGGTATTTATATCCGGTCTTCCCGGGACTACTTTCATTTGGCATAGAGCAATATTGATATTCAATGAAATCTGCACCGCTTTCATTAATGATAAATAATAACTCTTTTCGTATTTCTTAAAAAAGACTAATCCAAAATGTTTGTTAAATGCTGAAAAGGTGATAAAGCTCGGCGGAGTATTCCATGTAAAAAGGCGATGGCTACCCCATAATTTACTATCGGTACACCTGCCTGACGAACATGCATGATGCGGGCAAGCATTTCTCGGCGGTTAATCATACATGCGCCGCAATGGATAACCAGTTTGTATTCATTTATATTATTGGGAAATTTGGTGCCGCTAACCCAATCAAACTTCAGTTCTCCGCCTACAAACTGGCGCAGCCAGCGGGGTATTTTCACCGTTCCGATATCATCTTCCACCCGATGATGGGTACATGCTTCTGCAATCAAAACTTTATCTCCCGGCCGCAGGCTTTCTATCGCTTTAGCACCGGCAACTAATGTTTCTAAATCTCCTTTATACCTGGCAAAAAGAATGGAAAAAGATGTCAACAACACGTCCGGCGGGGTATCCGCATCAGCTTTTAAAAACGCTTGGGAATCTGTAACAACTATTTTAGGTTTAGTACTTAAATTATGTATTGCTTGTTTAAGTTCTCTTTCTTTGACAACTACCGATACTGCATCGTGGTCTAAAATATCTCTGATGGTCTGCACCTGCGGCAGTATCAGCCTGCCTTTCGGTGCCGCCAAGTCTATCGGCACCACCAACACCACAGTGTCACCGGGCTGCAGCAGATCTCCGATAATGGGTTGATCATCCCAACTTTTCGGTGCATTACGGATAATGCTTATTTTTAAATCTGATATTCCTTTTCCGGTAAGAGCACTGACCGCTGCAACCGGCACGTTAAGAATTTTTTGATAATTTTCCAGTTCATTAGACGTCACACTGCGGCGGTCAATTTTGTTAATTACCGTTATTATCGGTATGTTTTGACATTTACATTCTTTTACTAAATTGATTTCATATTCTGACATATCCTGTTCAGCGTTTATTACCAGCAGCACCATATCTGCCTTTTTCAGAACTTCTTTTGATTTCGCCACTCTAAGTTCACCTAACGGTCCGCTGTCATCGATGCCCGCGGTGTCAATTATCACTACCGGACCAATCGGCAGTATTTCCATTGATTTGTAAACAGGATCAGTTGTTGTACCGGCCACATTTGAAACAACAGCAATGTCTTGGTTTGTCAGTGCGTTAATTAAAGACGACTTTCCGGCATTTCTTCGCCCAAAAATAGCTATGTGCAGACGATTTCCTCTGGGTGTACCGTACATTCCATCACCTTCCTGTAATTCCTGCTTTTACAGCGGCCTCAGGCTGCAGTACCGCTTCTGTTTCTTCTGCTGTCATGATTTTGTTTTCCAATATCACCTGCCGGATACTTTTCCCTTCTAATAATGCTGTTTGGGCAATTTCTGCCGCTTTTTCATAACCAATATGCGGCACCAACACTGCCGCCAATCCAATGCTGCCGTCCAGCATTTCGCGGCAGCGTTCTTTATTGGCGGTTATTCCCAATATACAGCGCTCAGCAAACAATCGCATCGCCCGGTCCAGCAGTTCTATTGCCGGCAGTATGTTGGCTGCGATTAAAGGCAGAAATGCATTTAGTTCTAACTGCCCGGCTTGTGCCGCCAGTGTTATCGCCACATCATGTGCCATCACTTGATAAACAGCCTGCGTGATCATCTCCGGCATCACCGGATTAATCTTTCCGGGCATAATTGATGAACCGGCTTGTAAATTGGGCAGATTTATTTCCGCAAAACCCGCTCGGGGACCGGACGAAAGAATTCTCAAATCTGCCGCAATTTTAGCCAGCGTGGCCGCATTTGCCTTTAATAAACCCGATACCTCAACAAAAACATCTGCATTCTGGGTAACATCAATCATATTTTCCGCTCTGGCCAAACCGATACCGGTTAATCCCCGCAGACGTTCAACAACTGTATAAATGTATTCTCTGTCGGCGTTCAGCCCTGTTCCAACCGCCGTCCCGCCTATGTTAATCTGCCGCAGCCGCTCCTCTACTTTATAAAGGCGCCAGCGATCTCTGGAAAGCGCCTCGGCATATGCCGCAAACTCTTGTCCCAGCGAAACCGGAACAGCATCCTGCATTTCGGTACGTCCTACTTTAAGCACACCGGCAAATTCCGCTTCTTTCTTTTGAAAGGCTCCCTGCAATAATGCACAGCTTTCACTTAACGGCTGCAGCATTCGGATGGCAGCAATTCGCAGCGCTGTGGGATATACGTCATTGGTTGATTGAGACATATTCACATGGTTTATCGGATGCACCAGTGAATAGTCGCCTTTCTTCCCCCCCAATAACTCTATTGCGCGGTTGGCTATCACTTCGTTCATGTTCATATTTGTCGATGTGCCGGCACCGCCTTGTAATGCATCAACAATGAATTGGTCTTGATAGTTACCGGCTGCAATCTCTCCCGCAGCCTGATAAACAGCGTCCCCAATTTTTCTGTCTAAAAGACCGACTGTCATGTTTGCATCTGCCGCTGCCTGTTTTACCAACGCCAATGCTTTGATTAATTCCGAATGAACACCGTTATTAGAAACTCTGAAATTTTCTGCTGCTCTGACGCTGTGAATACCGTAATAAGCTTTTTGTGGGATCTTTAACTCGCCAATAAAGTCTTTTTCAATCCTGTACATTTTCAATCCACTGCCTTTAAAATTTTTCATCAATACGGACAAAAAAGTGACACACGTGGAGTCACTTTTTTAATCCGTTTAATCTAATTTACTGTTAAATATTTATTGCAAGCTTGAGCAGCACCGCGTCCTTCATTAATCGCCCATATAACCAAACTTTGCCCCCTGCGCACATCTCCGGCAGCAAAAATTCCTTCTACGTTAGTGGCAAATTGACCGTATTCAGCTTTAGCATTGCTTCGTTCATCGCGCTCTATTCCCAGCTTATTAAGCAGCGCATCTTCAGGACCAACAAATCCCATTGCCAGCAGCACAAGCTGCGCAGGCCAAACTTTTTCGGTACCGGCTATCTCGCGGGGAACCATGCGGCCGTGCTCATTTTTCACCCATTCAACATCTACGGTGTGCACCGCTTTAACATTCCCTGCATCATCAGCGACAAGTTTTTTGGCGGTAATACAATACCGGCGTGGATCAGCACCAAAAACTTCTATTGCCTCCTGCTGACCGTAATCAACTTTATGTGTTCTTGGATACTGCGGCCAAGGATTGTTTGAAGAGCGCTCTGCAGGCAGCTGCGGCATAATTTCCAGCTGAACCACGCTGCTGCATTGATGTCTCAGTACCGTACCGACACAGTCAGTGCCGGTGTCACCACCACCGATAATTACAACATCTTTTCCAGCAGCAGAAATATAATTGCCGTCTTTGTGGTTTGAATCTAATAAACTTTTTGTATTGGCAGCAAGAAAGTCCACCGCAAAGTATACACCTTTAAGATTGGCGCCTTCTGCTTGAAGGGCACGCGGTTTTTTAGCGCCGATGCAGAGTACAACCGCATCAAATTCATTAAGCAGCTGTTCCGCCGGATAGTCCTTACCCACTTCGGTATTGGTGACAAACTTAACTCCTTCGGCAGCCATTAGATCAACCCGCCTTTGAACACAGCGTTTATCTAACTTCATATTCGGTATTCCATACATCAACAGGCCGCCAATCCTGTCCTCTCTTTCAAAAACAGTAACCAAATGACCCAATTTATTAAGTTCATCAGCGCAGGCCAGCCCTGACGGACCGGAACCGACAACCGCAACTTTTTTGCCGGTACGTTTTGCCGGCGGGGATGGCTTTATCCATCCTTCTGCATAGGCTTTTTCAATAATTGTTCGTTCAATATTTTTCACAGCAACCGGTTGGGCAACCAGCCCGGCAGTGCATGCCCCCTCACAAAGAGCAGGACATACTCTGCCGGTAAATTCCGGAAAATTATTGGTTTTAATTAAACGTTTCAAAGCTTCCTTCCACAAACCCCGATAAACCAAATCATTCCATTCCGGTGGTACATTATGATTGGGACACCCGGAAGCAGCTCCGTTAATCATCATTCCGCTGTGACAAAAAGGTGTTCCGCATTCCATGCAGCGGGCTGCTTGAATTTTAATTTTTTCTTCCGGCAACTGCAAATAAAGTTCCTGCCAATCTTTCAGCCGCTCATTCGGTTCGCGATAAGCGGCGGCTTCTCTCGTGTATTCAATGAAACCGGTAGGCTTACCCATAGTGATCATCTCCTCCCAACCAGTCCGGATTAATTGCCGCTGACTCTGGCTTGATCCATTGTATTTTCTTTAAATGCACTCATAACAGCTTCTTCACCGCTTAATCCCTGACAGCGGGCCCGTTTCAGTGCTTCCAGAACACGCTTATAATCTTTCGGTATTACCCGCACAAACTTGGGCAGCATCGTTTGCCAATTATTAAGCACTCTTTCAGCCACCGAACTGCCGGTATAATCCAAATGCTTAATAATTAACGCTTTGAGTTCTTCTATTTCCTCAGTATTTTCCAACCTTTCCAACAGCACCATTTCTTTGTTGCAATGACTGTCAAAAGCTCCCGTTTCATCTAAAACATAAGCAATACCGCCTGACATACCGGCAGCAAAGTTGCGGCCGGTTGTTCCGAGTATCACTACCCGCCCACCGGTCATGTATTCACAGCCATGGTCACCTACACCTTCCACTACAGCATGAACACCGCTGTTTCGAACACAGAACCTTTCGCCGGCTATACCCCGAATATATGCTTCGCCGGATGTGGCACCGTAAAAAGCAACATTGCCGATAATGATATTTTCTTCTGGCACAAAGGAAGCATTAACAGGCGGCCGAACTATTATCTTTCCTCCGGAAAGGCCTTTACCCACATAGTCGTTGGCGTCGCCTTCCAAAGACAGCGTCATGCCTTTCGGTACAAACGCACCAAAACTTTGTCCCGCTGAACCTACAAAGTTTAATTTAATGGTGTCCTCAGGCAGCCCGTCCGCACCGTATCGCTTGGTAACCTCACTGCCCAAAATAGCACCTACCGTCCGATTGGTATTGCAAATAGGCAGCTCAACCTCTACCGGTTGGCGGTATTCTAATGCCGGTCGGCAGTGCTTCAGCAGCTGTTTGCGGTCTAAAGAATTATCCAATCTGTGGTCTTGAGATACCCGGCAGTATCTGGCCACCGCTTCATCTGTATTCGGCTGATACAGCAGCGGCGATAAATCCAACCCCTTGCGCTTCCAATGATTGACGGCACTACTGACTTCTAATGCGTCAGTTCTGCCCACCATTTCATTGATACTGCGGAAGCCAAGAGCAGCCATAAGTTCCCGTACTTCCTCCGCAATAAACTTCATTAAATTAACCACATATTCCGGTTTGCCTTTAAAATTTTTCCGCAGCTCAGGATTTTGAGTGGCAATTCCCACCGGGCAGGTATCCAAGTTGCACACCCGCATCATTACACACCCCATCGCTACCAACGGCGCGGTGGCAAAACCATACTCTTCGGCGCCAAGCAGCGCTGCAATTACTACGTCCCGCCCGGTCATAAGTTTGCCGTCGGTTTCAACAACTATTCTGTCCCGCAGCTTATTCAGCATCAATGTTTGGTGAGTTTCCGCCAAACCCAATTCCCAGGGCAGGCCGGCATGCCGGATACTGGTACGTGGAGAAGCACCGGTTCCACCGTCATAACCGCTGATTAAGACAACATCGGCACGTCCTTTCGCTACCCCGGCAGCAATAGTGCCGACGCCAACTTCTGAAACCAATTTAACGTTAATTCTCGCTTGAGGATTAGCGTTCTTTAAGTCATGAATCAATTGGGCCAAGTCTTCAATGGAATAAATATCGTGGTGCGGCGGCGGTGATATCAATCCCACCCCTGCTGTTGTGCCCCTTACCTCGGCAACCCACGGGTACACTTTTCTGCCGGGAAGCTGTCCGCCCTCACCGGGTTTAGCCCCTTGTGCCATTTTAATCTGAATTTCGTCAGCATTAACCAAGTAATTAGAAGTGACGCCAAAACGACCGGAAGCTACTTGTTTGATAGCGCTGCGCCGGGAATCACCGTTTGCATCAGGAATAAAGCGTTTGGGATCTTCACCGCCTTCACCGGTGTTGCTCTTTCCGCCAATTCGGTTCATGGCGACAGCCAGACATTCATGAGCCTCTTTGCTGATTGAGCCGTACGACATAGCCCCGGTTTTGAAGCGGCGGCAGATAGATTCCACGGATTCCACTTCATCAATCGGCACCGGTTTCCTCGCTTTAAATGTAAGCAGTCCGCGCAAAGTACATTTTATGCCCGATTCTTCATTTATTTTTTTAGAGTACTTTTTAAACAGTTTATAATCGTTATTGCGGCAGGCCTGCTGTAAATAGTAGATGCTTTCCGGATCATACATATGCGTCTCACCGTCATGCCGCCATTGATAAGCAGATCCCGATGCCAATGTATCTGCAAAGCGCTCTTGTGCCAAAAAGGCCTGACTGTGGCGAACCTGTGTTTCCCGCGCAATAACGGTCATATCAATGCCGCCAATGCGCGAAGGTGTCCAAGTAAAATATTTATCTATAACCGATTGGTCAATGCCAACAGCCTCAAATATCTGTGCACCGCAATAACTTTGTACGGTGGAAATACCCATTTTAGACATAACTTTTACAATGCCCTTAGTACAAGCCTTGATATAATTCTTTTCTGCATGCTGACAGCTCAGTCCGGTAATGAAACGGCGGTCAATCATATCTTTTATAGTTTCCAACGCCAAGTAAGGATTAACGGCATTTGCACCATAACCCAACAACACCGCAAAATGGTGCACTTCGCGCGGCTCTCCGGATTCCAATAACAAACTTGCCTTAGTGCGGGTACCCTGCCTTATCAGGTGGTGATGCAAACCGGACACAGCCAACAAAGCGGGAACCGCTGCGCAATCCTGATTGATCCCCCGATCTGACAAAATCAAAATATTGGCGCCTTCAGCAATTGCTCGATCGGCTGATTGAAAAATCCCTTCCAGTGCCTGTTCTAACCCTTGGGCACCGTCAGCAGCCTTATATAATATCGGAATGGTGACTGATTTAAAACCTTCTTCTTTGATGCCGCGCAGTTTTTCTAATTCGAGATTGTTTAAAATCGGTGTCTTAATCCGAATACGTCGACAGCTATCCGGCTCAGGTTTTATCAGATTTTTTTCTGAACCGATTGTAGTTTCTATAGCAGTAACTATTTCCTCCCTGCTGGCATCAATAGGTGGATTGGTAACCTGGGCAAACAACTGCTTAAAGTAGTTATATAAAAGCTGCGGCTTATCAGATAACACTGCCAGTGATGAGTCATTCCCCATCGCTCCCACAGGATCAACCGCATTTCTTGCCATTGGTTCCAGTGTTTTGATTAATTCTTCGTGAGTAAAACCAAAAGCCTTTTGGTATATGGTAACATTATCCAACCGCTGCTCTTCACCGTTCTCAGGCAGGTCGCTTAAGTTCAGCATATATCGATCCAACCACCGGCGATATGGATGTTCGGCAGCTATCTGATGTTTTAATTCTGTATCTGTAACTATGCGCCCGGCTTCGGTATCAACCAGCAGCATTCTTCCCGGACGCAGACGTTTTTTATAAAGAACGTTCTCCGGGGCAATATCCAGCACGCCTGCTTCTGAAGCAAGGACAATGGTATCATCCTTTGTCACATAATAACGCGAAGGTCTGAGACCGTTTCTGTCCAAAGAAGCACCGATTATTTTACCATCGGTAAAAGCGATGGCAGCCGGTCCGTCCCAAGGTTCCATCAAACAACTGTGGTATTCATAGAAAGCTTTCTTTTCATCACTCATGCTTTCATGATAATTCCAAGGCTCGGGAATCATCATCATTACCGCATGAGGCAGAGAACGCCCTGTAAGAGAAAGAAATTCCAAACAGTTGTCAAAAATTGCAGAGTCACTGCCGCTTTGATCAATAACCGGCATAATTTTTTTCATATCTTCGTCAGAAAAATTCTCCGAACTGCACACAGCCTGCCGAGCATACATCCAGTTAACATTGCCGCGCAGCGTATTAAATTCTCCGTTATGGATAATGTAGCGATACGGATGAGCACGCTCCCAGCTGGGAAAAGTATTGGTGCTGAAGCGCGAATGCACCAATGCCAAAGCGATTTCTATATTAGGATGCTGCAAATCCAAGTAAAAACGATCCACCTGTTCAGGTGTAAGCATTCCCTTATACACTATCGTTCGGGAAGACAAGCTGGCAAAATAAAATGTTTCATCATCTTTTAATAATTTTTGGTAAACTTCTTTTTCAGAACGTTTTCTGATCACATAAAGTTTGCGTTCAAATTCTAAATTATCAATATCTGAATCAGCAGCAATAAAAACCTGCATAATATACGGCTGGGCGTTCTTTGCTGTTTCACCCAGCATAGAATTGTCAACCGGCACTTCCCGCCAGCCCAGCAGTTTTTGCCCTTCCTGCTGAACAACTTGCCCCAACAGCTGCTGTATATCTTTCAGCATACCGGTATCTTTAGGTAAAAAAAGCATACCGACTGCATACCTACCTGCAGGAGGTAAACAAACATTAAGCTTTGAACATTCTTTGACAAAAAAACTGTGCGGCAGCTGCATTAAAATTCCGGCACCGTCTCCTGTGCTGCTCTCCGCACCCTGCCCGCCGCGGTGATCAAGATTAATTAAAATAGTCAAAGCTTGGCGTAAAATTTTGTTGGATTTTTCCCCGTTAATATTGGCAACAAAACCAATACCGCAGGCATCATGCTCAAACATTGGATTATACAAACCTTGTTTGCGGGGCAATCCACAATTTTTGTAGTTCATATCAGCCATAGTTAATTACCTCCAATTCTAAAATCCGTAAAAAAACAAAAAAAGCCCACAGACGATTAACAAAGCAAAAAGATTTGTTAATCGTTGTAGGCTTCATCGCCGTTAGTCCAGCACGCCGTTGTGCTGAGTCATGTATTGTTATTATAATATAAAACTCAACAAAAATCGATTCCTTTTATTATATGAATTATGTATACTTGCAGACTGACAAATATTTATTTTCTTTACATAACTCTGCCAACCTCTGCACCGGCATTAGGTTCTCTTTTTTCTGCTCACCTTAAAAATCTGTCCGACTAAAAGTGCAGCCTATCTCTTTTCAAACAGCAAAAAAGGCTTCGGTATTTTTAACCGAAACCTTTTTTTGGTGCGGTGAAGAGGACTTGAACCTCCACGAGCGTAATGCCCACTAGAACC
>CBEUVQ010000026.1:0-35359 GCA_965546615.1 uncultured Peptococcaceae bacterium | reverse complement strand
ACCCGCGACGACATTGCGGCACTGACCAAAGAAGCGGCAGAAATCACCGGCATTAAATACATCATGGATGTAGACGCCGAAGAAGCAGAGCGCATTTTAGAATAAAGCAGAAAAGGTGACAGCGGGATGATTCCCTGTCACCCTGCATTAACCCGCAGGCGGGGCTGAACCCCGCCTGCTTTTTATTTAAACGCCACAACGGCGTGCGGTGTTTGTAGGGAACGACGCCCTCGTCGTTCTGCTTGGTATGACGCCCCCTGCGCGCTGTGGCAGTGTCTTTGCGGTGTGCGGTATTTTTTTAATGTAGGGAGCAGTCTTGACTGCTCCGTTTTACTAACTGCTGCTGTTTGCGGTGGCAGACCGGTTAAAAAGAGGCAGCGTTTGGCACGGCGGCAGGTTTTAATACCTGCCGGTTTTGCTTTTTAATGTAACGTTTCGTTGGCGGAACGGCCAAGGCCGTTCCCTACGCATTAGCGGAAAGGGCTGCATTAAAAAGAAGGGTGGTTTTTGCAGGTGTGTGCGGTGTTTGTAGGGAACGACGCCCTCGTCGTTCCGCATGGTGCGACACCCCCTGCGCGCTGTGGCAGTGTCTTTGCGGTGTGCGGTATTTTTTTAATGTAGGGAACAGTCTTGACTGCTCCGTTTTACTAACCGCTGCTGTTTGCGGAGGCAGACCGGTTAAAAAGAGGCAGCGTTTGGCACGGCGGCAGATTTTAATACCCGCCGGTTTTGCTTTTTAATGTAACGTTTCGTTGGCAGAACGGCCAAGGCCGTTCCCTACCGTTAGGTGGTATGTGTATGGTTTTTGTGGGTTCAATGCCTATCCGTTCACACAAATGCAATGTTTCGTTAAGCGGGCGGGGTAAACCCTGCCCCTACAATGGCGGCGTTTTTAAGCGGTGTGTACCGTTTTAATGTAGGGAACAGTCTTGACTGTTCCGCTTTGCTAACCGTTACTGTTTGCGGCGGCAGACCGGTAAAAAAAGGCACCGTTTGCCACAGCGGCACAGTTAAAAAATGAAAGCCTTACATTAAATAAAACAGCGGAATTTTTAACGCTGCCGGGGTGCAGTAATGCAGCGGCGGGTTTCCACGCCCGGTTTGTTTTACAATGCTGTGTTGCGTTGACGGGGCGGCGTGTGCAGTGTTTTGTAGGGAACGGCGCCCCCGCCGTTCCGCATGGTGCGACACAACACCCTAATGCGGATTCGCCGCCGGTTTATGCGGATAAAAAAATTCCGTCGACCCCCAATAGCGCAAAAACCCTCGGGGATCGACGGAAAAAACCACCCCTATTTATGCCTAAATTTGCCAAAAACGAGGCAAAACACCTGCAGATAACGGCGAAAACATGCCCAAAAGCGGATTTTACCCCCCAAAATCCGCTTGAAAAAGCCAAAAAAACGCCCTAAAATGGGTTTGTAGCCTACCTATAAGGGATTGAAACAGAAAAAATTGCCTATTATGAATTACTTGAAGAAAAAAGTTTGTAGCCTACCTATAAGGGATTGAAACACCTCTCGCAATCCTCAACAAATTGCTTTTTTACTGTTTGTAGCCTACCTATGAGGAATTGAAACTCCATCGTACTCTGCAGGATTAGCCATGCGCTTTTCGTTTGTAGCTTACCTATGAGGAATTGACACCCCGGCGCTTTCGTGCTGCCGGGGTGCAGTAATGTAGGGGCGGCGTGTGCGGTGTTGTTGTAGGGAACGACGCCTTCGTCGTTCCGCATGGTGCGAGCCCCCGTCGTTCCGTTTTTAAACGGTGTGCAGCATTTTAATGTAGGGAACAGTCTTGACTGCTCCGTTTTACTAACCGTTGCTGTTTGCGGTGGCAGACCGGTTAAAAAGGGGTAATGCTTGGTAATCGGCAGTGGTAAAAACATGCCTAAAAGCAGGTTTTACCCCCAAAACCCGCTTGAAAAAAAGTGTAACCGCTTCATGGAAACTTTACGTATAGTGCGGGATACTTACAGTATATATGATGCTAAATATTTGAGAGAGCTAATGTGTATGAAAGATCCTTGGATTAACGCAAGGGCCGGTAATGGAGGGTGTAGTAACGTAATAACTACACAATCCATGAGATTACTATTCTAAGTTGTAATTTGCGTAAAAAATTTATGTGATGCAATTGGCAAGTTAGTTGTTAACTAACAAAAATACTTTCTTTAAATTAAAAAGAAAAGGAGAGTTTTTTAAGTTATGTTTAAGAGTAACTGTAAAAAGGTTATAGCTGGTGTTATTGCAGGAGGTTTAATGAGTATTACATGTGCAGGCAGTGCTTTTGGTTGGGATGTAAGTCTGCGAGATAAATTAGATATAGTATTTGGAGAAAATGCAAAAGATCCTACTGTAGCGGTAGGTAAATTTAAAGATATGGAAGGTAATTGGGCAGCATACCCGGTAGGTCAGTTGGTAACTTTAGGTTCAATTGGTGGCTATCAAGACGGAACGTTTAAGCCTAATGGCACAATTACTAGGGCGGAGTTTAGTAAGATACTGGCTAACAGTTTAGGATTAAGCTCAAGCGGTGGAAATGTATTTAGTGATACAGTTAATCACTGGGCAAAAGGTGATATAAACGCTTTAGTAGAGAAAGGAATTATAAAAAAGGAAGATTACGGTAATGAATTCATACCTGATTGGAAGATTACCCGAATGGAAATAGCAAGAATGTTGGTTAAGGCAGCGGAATTAAGGGGTAAAACAGGTCAGTATTATGGTAAAGACAGCGGATTTGCAGACGATGCGGATATTATGGAATGGGATAAGGGGTATGCTCGAGTAGCGAAAGATATAGGGTTTATCGGCGGATATGAAGATGGTACATTTAGACCTAATGCTTACGCGACAAGAGCAGAGGCATCAGCAATGATTGTTAGAGCGTTAGAATATATTCATGGTAATATATTTACTGAGGATGAGAAAGAGGAACTTATTACACAGGAAGTAAATAAACAGTTGAAAGAACGCGGCGGGGTTAATAGATACCTTCCAGTAGGAATTAAAAGCGTGGCTAAGTATGATGACCCTAAAACTCAAGCAGAACTTATAGAAAATATTGAAAGTATGCCGGTAAGCAGTATAACAGATAAGAGTCCGCAGTTTTTAGAAATGGATCAGATAGTGTCTAATAATGGAGATTATTATAGTAATAGTTTTATTGGTGTGCATAAAGTAGATAACTTTAAGTTTGATTATTCAGTTAGCAAAATTGAATATAAGGGTGTAGAATACTTAATATTTAAAAGTAAAGATTTAGAGGAGTATGACTTATGTGCAGGTTGCCTTATAAAAGATGGAAAAATTACAGCAAACTTAGGATATATTGGGCATGATAGTTTTAGTTTTAGTACTAATGTGATAGACAGATTATATGATGCAGATTATGTAATGTTCCTCAGGGATTATGATTACTATAATAATATTAGTAAGAGTGCATTGAAAGCCAGAAATAAAAACAGTTATGACGTTGTAGGGGTTATATTTGAAAATCCTTTTAAAAAATAAAATAGGGGGGAGGTTAGTATGAAAGTATACTTTAGTAAGTATAAATCGAAACTAGTACCGCTAATTGCTGCGGTACTAGTTTAGGCACACAACCCAGTCCACAGCCTACAAAGCCTAGTAGTAGATAAGGATAGGAACGGTAGGATAGATGGGAATGTAGGGAATAGTCTTGACTGCTCCGTTTTACTAACCGCTGCTGTTTGCACAGCCAACCTGTTAAAAGCAATTTGCCGCCGGTTTATGCGGATAAAAAATTTCCGTCTACCCCCAATAGCGCAAAAACCCCCGGGGATCGACGGAAAAAACCACCCCATTTTATGCCTAAATTTGCCAAAAACGAGCCAAAACACCTGCAGATAACGGCGAAAACATGCCCAAAAGCGGATTTTACCCCCAAAAACCTGCTTGAAAAGCCGCAAAAAACGCCCTAAAATGGGTTTGTAGCCTACCTATAAGGGATTGAAACAATGGTGGGTAAGGAAGTTCGGGAATTAGTTTTCCGTTTGTAGCCTACCTATAAGGGATTGAAACCTTATACTTTCCTCTAACATTTCTTTGCTTTCATCTGGTTTGTAGCCTACCTATGAGGAATTGAAACAATGTTACTTTTGTTTGTTCGTCAGCATAAGGCAGATGTTTATAGCCTACCTATAAGGAATTGAAACAGCCCCTTGTTTTGTACTGCTATCAAAACATCTTCAGTTTGCAGCCTACCTACGAAGGATTGAAACATTGTTGAGCGTTTGCTGCTTGATTTAGGTATGGGGTAGGGTTAGCTCATGAATAATTTCATGAGCCTTATAACAGGGTTATAGGAGATCTTATGAGAATACAATCTTATGCAATATTTATATTATGTATAATTGTATTACTTTTTTGTGGGTGCAGCCCAGCATACAAATCTACCGATCATAATGTTAACCAAATTGAAACAACTATTGAAAAAATCTCTAATGAACAAAACTTAAAAATACTCACTAAAGAATATATTAAAAATGGAGCTATAATTGCATGCGAAAATGAAAATGAATTAGGTATTATTAAATTACCAAGCAATTCTTGCGATGATGGAACATACTATAAGCAATTCATCAAAAAAAACACCGGCGATAGTATCGCATATCTACAATTTAGTGATAACAACGAAGACTATATTACGGTATTTTTTTTAGATGATAAAATAAAAAAGAAAGCTTCAGCCTTATCAATTGCGTTCCAGGATAATATTGAGCCTTATGAAATCTCGCAAACTATTCTTAATAGACAGCATGCTATAATTGTATCTTGTGTAAATGAGGGCAAACCTAGGATAATTAAAGAAATATCAATAAGTGACAACAATAATAATGTAATATACAATACAAAATGAGCTGATTAATTTTCAACTCATTTTGTAGTCACTGAATGCTAAGATACTTTGGACGGGGAGCGGCGGAAAAAATCGCCCCTCTTTATGCCTAAATTTGCCAAAAATGAGCCAAAACACAGGCCGGCAGCGGCAAAAACATGCCTAAAAGCGGATTTTACCCCCCAAAACCTGCTTGAAAAGCCGCAAAAAACGCCATAAAATGGGCTTATAGCCTGCCTATGAGGAATTGAAATTTAACTAGCATATAAACAGCCTCTGCCCTGGATATGTTTGTAGCCTACCTATAAGGGATTGAAACATTGGGGATCGGACAGGATTAACCTAATCATGTACAGTTTGTAGCATACCTATAAGGGATTGAAACTGATAACCGGCCAAGTAAAATCTAATTCCGGAAATTCTTGTTTGTAGCCTACCTATGAGGGATTGGGAAGGTTGGCATAACGGATGTAACTGCCGCTTAAATTACTATGGCGGCGGTTTTTTTGTAGGGAGCAGTGTTGACTGCTCCGCTTTGCTGAGCGCTGCCGTTTTACAGCGGCAGTGGGGTGGAATAACGAAAGGTCTGCGCCTTAGCGGGTGGGGTGAAGCCTGCCTCGGCAGCAGTGTTTTTGCGGGGTAAGGGCTTCCATACCCGCTCGGCTGCGTTTGGCGGAACGGCCAAGGCCGTTCCCTACCGTTAGGTGGTATGTGTATGGTTTTTGTGGGTTCAATGTCTGCCCGTTTACACAAATGCCGCGTTTCGTTAAACGGAACGGCGGGGGCGCGTCGTTATATATTGCAGAAAATTGTCCTTTCCCCTTAACAATCGTTATGCTATAATATACCGGTAATTGGTTTATATATATTAGCAGGCAAAGGGGCCTAACGGTAATGCTTGTTTTGGCATGCTGTCAGGCCCCTTTATGCGTATTTCTTCATTAATATATAAGGGGAGTGTATTATGCCAAAGTTCACCGCTGATGATGTTAAAGCGATGTGTAAAGAATTTGATGTAAAATTTATTCGTCTGCAGTTTACCGATATTTTCGGGGTGCTGAAAAATGTAGCCATTACAGTGGAACAGCTGGATAAAGCGCTGAACAACGAGCTGATGTTTGACGGCTCATCAATTGAAGGGTTTGTGCGCATTGAAGAATCCGATATGTATCTGCATCCCGATCCCAACACTTTTGCGGTGTTTCCGTGGCAGCCCCGCAAAGGTGCTACCGCCCGCTTAATCTGCGATATCTACAACAGCGACGGCACACCGTTTATCGGTGATCCCCGCTATGTGCTGCGCCGCGCCATTGCGGAAGCAAAAGAAATGGGCTACAGCATGAACGTCGGCCCGGAGGCGGAATTTTTCCTCTTTCATGTTGATGCCGACGGCAGGCCGACCACCGTCACTCACGACCGCGCCGGTTACTTTGACCTCACCCCGGTTGATTTAGGGGAGGATGCCCGCCGGGATATGGTGCTGGCGCTGGAAGAAATGGGCTACGAAATTGAAGCGTCACACCACGAAGTGGCACCCGGTCAGCACGAAATTGATTTTAAATATTCCGATGCGCTGGATGTTGCCGATAAAATTGTCACCTTTAAGTTTGTGGTGCGCACTATTGCTCAGCGCCACGGTCTGCATGCCACCTTTATGCCCAAGCCGATTTTCGGCATTGCCGGCTCCGGCATGCACATGAACCAGTCGCTGATGCGCGACGGCGAAAACGCCTTTTACGATCCCTCCGCTCCGAACCAGCTCAGCGATGCGGCGATGTACTACGTCGGCGGTTTGATGAAGCATGCCAAAGCGATTACCGCTCTCACCAACCCGCAGGTAAACTCGTATAAGCGTTTGGTAACGGGATATGAAGCGCCGGTTTACATTGCCTGGTCGGCGCGCAACCGCAGCCCGCTCATTCGCGTGCCGGCAAAGCGCGGTATGTCTACCCGCATTGAGCTGCGCAGCCCCGATCCGTCCTGCAACCCCTATTTGGCGCTGGCGGTGTGCTTAAAAGCAGGGCTGGACGGCATTAAAAACAAAATTAATCCGCCCGCACCGTGCGACCGCAACATTTACGAAATGACAGAAGAAGAACGCCGCGAGTGGGGTATCGGCTGCCTGCCGAAAGATTTAAGACAGGCGCTTAACTGCCTGCACCAAGACGAAGTAATTAAAGAAGCCCTCGGCCCTCACGTGCTGGATCGCTTTACAGAGGCAAAAACCATCGAGTGGAACCGCTACAGCATGCATGTGCACCCGTGGGAAATTGAAGAATACCTTACCAAATATTAGTATATTCGTAAAAACAGCAGCTGTATTTGGCGGCGGGGGTGGGCATAAAATGCGGCACCGCCGCCGTGCGGCGTTTCGGCGGCGGACGGGTGCCGCCGAATTTTACGGTAGAAAAGCCGGCAGTGCTGTGATAAAATATAGTATGATTTTTATCTGAAAAAAGGGCGGGGATAATGATGAAATACAGTTTGGCTGTGTTGGTGGTAAACAAGCCCGGCGTGCTGGCACGTATCTCCGGTTTGCTCTCCCGCCGGATGTTTAACATTGAAAGCATTGCTGCCGGGTTGACGGAAGACCCGGACATCACCCGCATTACCGTCGTGGTGCGGGGCGATGACCAGGTGCTTGATCAAGTGATGAAGCAGCTTTCTAAATTGGTTGATGTAATTAAAATTCTGCGCATAGAAGGCCCGGATGCCATTAACCGCGAGCTGGCGTTAATTAAAGTGAAAGCCAACCCGCAGAAGCGCTCTGACATTGTAGACATTGTAGAAATTTTTCGGGCAAAAATTGTCGATGTCAGCCGGGAAACAATGGTAATTGAACTAACCGGTGATGAGCAGAAAATCGATGCGCTGTGTGAAGTGCTGCGCGATCACGGCATCGTTGAAATGGTGCGCACCGGTAAAATTACGCTTTCCCGCCGGTCGGTGGCGGCAAAAGACGGCACGGCAATTTAACATTGACTTAATATAACTGTGTTATCATAAAAAACGCCGTTATAGTATATAATTATTTATTAGGACAATAATTAAGCTAAGGGGGTACGGTAGGTGGATTACAGAAAAATTGAAATAAGCCTACCCGATAAGCTGATCAACGAAATCGACTGCCTGGCTCAGAAAGAAGAATTAGACCGCGGTGAGCTGATGCGGCAGGCAATGGCTGCCTACATTCAGGAAAGAAAGCGCTGGCACCTGCGGGAGCAGATGAAAAAGGGCTACATCGAAATGGCTAATATTAACTTAAAACTGGCGATGGAGCAGGCCAGGCTGGAAGAAGAAGCAGACGGATATTTGCCCTTAGCGGAGGGTAGTTAAAAATGTCTATAAAGCGTGGGGATATATTTTATGCCCAGCTCAGCCCGGTGGTTGGCTCAGAGCAGGGCGGTACCAGGCCGGTACTGATTTTGCAGAACGATATCGGCAACCAGTACAGTCCGACCACTATCGTTGCTGCCATTACTTCGCAAATTTCCAAAGCAAAACTGCCTACCCACGTAGAAATCAGCAGCTCGCTCAGCGGGCTGACGAGAGATTCGGTGGTGCTGCTGGAGCAGATCAGAACGATAGATAAAAGCCGTCTGCTGCAGCGGGTCAGCTCATTAAATGAAGAAATGATGGACGAAGTGAAAAAAGCAGTTGAAATCAGCCTGGGTTTAGTTGAACTATAAGCACGGATATTTCCGTGCTTTTTTGTATTTAACGGCAGAGAGCAGTTTAACGCCGCTTTTTGAAAAGGTACGCCGGTGGCAAAATGTATGCTGCAGCCGCATACATTAAATATAAACAACAAAACCACCGCTTTTGCGGCGAACAGGAGGATTACTGTGACTGCACCGGTTATCGGCATTACCTGCCGTTTTGATGAATCTGCCGAACGCATTTGGCTGAGCAAATACTATGCCGAGGCGGTGGCGGCCGCCGGCGGTGTGCCGCTGATGCTGCCGGTTACCGCACCGCTTTCTGCCGTGCCGCAGCTTTTAAACTTGTGCGCCGGTCTTATTTTGCCGGGCGGCGGCGATATCGACCCGCTTTTGTTCGGCGAGCAGCCGCATCCTGCCGGCGGTGAAATTTGTCCGGCGGCCGATGCTTTTGAACTGCAGGCGGCCAAAGTGGCGCTGCAGAAAGATATGCCGGTTTTCGGCATCTGCCGCGGTGCCCAGGTGCTCAATGTCGCCGCCGGCGGCACGGTGTGTCAGGATATTTCCCGGCAGATTTCCAACCCCATTAAGCACAACCAGGCGGCCCCCAAATGGTATCCCACCCACACCGTCACCCCGGTGGAGGGTACGCTGTTTGCCAAACTGCTCGGTACAAAGCCCATCAAAGTAAACAGTTTTCATCATCAAATGGTGGGCAAACCCGGCAGCGGCATGGTAGTGGCGGCAGCTGCTCCCGACGGTGTAATTGAAGCCGTTGAACATCGGCATAAAAAATTTGTCATCGGCGTGCAGTATCACCCCGAAGTGATGTACGCCTCAGATCGCTTGGCATTCAAACTGTTTGCGGAATTTGTCAAATCGGCACGGCAATGTTTGTAAAAAATTGTCGAAGAATTATATAAAACAAATAAGATTTAGAATATTTATCATGCAGAAGGAATTTTGTTAAATATCACGAATACCCCCGAAAAGCACTATAATAAGGCTGGATAATAAATTAAATTGTAAAAAAACAGGAGAAAAGTTAAATGCTGGCAATTACAGGCGGAACTGTTTATTCGATGTGCGGGCGGGTTTTGCAGCGCGGCACCGTTTTAGTTGACGGCGGCAGAATAGCGGCGGTGGGTGCGGATTTACCGCTGCCGGAAGGTGCTGAAATTATCGATGCCGCCGGCAAATACGTGCTGCCCGGCTTTATCGATGCCCACAGTCACTTAGGGGTTTTTGAAGAAATTTACCGCATTGAAGGTGACGACGGCAACGAAGCCACCGATCCCATCACACCGCATCTGCGGGTTATCGATGCTGTCAACCCAAATGATATTGCCTTTCGCGATGCTCTGTCCGGCGGGGTTACCGCCGCTGCTGTCGCTCCCGGCAGTGCGAATGTCATCGGCGGGGAGATGGCGGTTATCAAAACCGCCGGCCGCATTATCGATAAAATGGTGGTAAAAAGGCCGGCCGGCATTAAAGCGGCGCTGGGCGAAAACCCCAAGCGGGTGTACGGCGGCAGCAAAAAAACGCCGCAAACCCGCATGGCCAATGCCGCCCTGCTGCGCCAAGCACTGCTGGAAGCCGTCGAATGCAGGCGGCAAAATAAGCAGCAGCGCAGTTTAAAAAATGAGGCACTGCAGCCGGTAATTGCCGGTGAACTGCCGCTTAGGGTGCACGCTCACCGGGCGGATGATATTGTCACTGCGGTACGCATTGCCGATGAATTCGGCATTAAAATTGTTATTGAACACTGCACCGAAGGTTACAAAGTAGCGGATCTGCTGGCGGAAAAGCAGATACCGGCGGTGATCGGGCCGATTATTTCCAACCGCGGCAAACCGGAGCTGGCCGGGATGGATATAAAAAACGCCGCCTGTTTGTATCAGGCGGGAGTAAAGTTTGCCATAATGACCGACCACCCCGAAGTACCTGTCCAATATTTGGCACTGTCAGCGGCACTGACGGTGCGCGGCGGCCTGCCGGAAGATGAAGTTTTAAAGGCGGTTACCGTCAACGCCGCCGAAATTTTAGGTGTGCAGCACCGCCTGGGCAGTTTGGCGCCGGGCAAAGATGCCGACATTGTCATTCTCAACAGGCCGATTTTTGATGTGCGCTGTCAGGTTGAACAAGTTTTTGTAAACGGGCAAAAAATATTATAAAAAGTTGGCAGGAAAAGGCAGAACAAACAGAGAATAAACAATACAATGGTAAATATATACTGGATATGCAATTAGTGTCAGCTGGTGTCGAAGGGGTGAGAACGATGACCAAAGAGGCTTACAATATTTTGATTGTAGATGATCAATCAGGTGTGCGCTATCTGCTGGAAACGTTGGTTACCGATGCCGGCCACAACGCCGTTACCGCTAAAAACGGCCTGGAAGCTGTGGAGGCGGTAAAACGCAAAAAGCCCGATTTGGTGTTTATGGACATCCGCATGCCGGTAATGGACGGATTTGAAGCGCTGGACAAAATTAAAATTATATCGCCTCGCACCGAGGTAGTGATGATGACTGCCAACAATACCGAAGATGTGATTTATCGTGCGCTGGAAAGCGGTGCTGTAAAATGTTTGGCCAAGCCTTTCAATGTGCAGGATATTTTAGATGCCATTGATGAATACGGCTGGAACCGCAGTATAAATGTATTAAATAACGAGTGGGCGTTGTAATCAAAAATGCGCGTGTTAGCTATCAAGCACGTGCTTTTTTATTTGCCGCCGAAAGTTATTAAAAATCGGCAGCGCCGTCTAAAGGGGCTGTTGAAATTGTTAAATGCTGTTTATAATATTGATGAGGTGGAAATATGCTTGAAATAACATCACATTCGCCGGAGCAGACCCGCCGGGTGGGAACGCTTGTCGGCAAACTTCTGCAGCCCGGCGATGTTGTCTGCCTGTACGGCGATTTGGGGGCGGGCAAAACCCATTTTTCCCAAGGGGTGGCGGCAGGCTTGGGGGTAACCGGCCGCGTTACCAGCCCTACTTTTACATTGATTAACGAATATCAAGGGCGCTGCCCGCTCTACCACATGGATGTTTACCGGCTGAGCGGCCCGGAAGAAATGGAAGATTTGGGCTACGAAGAGTATTTTTACGGTGACGGCGTTGTGCTGATTGAATGGCCGGAGAAAGTCAGCGCCGTTTTGCCGGACGAGCGTCTGGAACTTAAAATTGTATCGCCGGGTGAAAATGAGCGCCTGCTTAAGTTTACCGCCAACGGCGAAAAATATCATCACATCATTGAGGAGCTGTCAAAAATTGTTTGTACTGGGGATTGAAGCGGCAACACCGGTAGCCGGTGCGGCCGTTGTGTCGGAGCACAAAGTGCTGGCCGAAAGATTTATCAACAACAAGCGCACTCATTCCGTTAATCTGCTGCCGATGATTAAAGAGGCAATCAGCGATGCGCAGATTACACCGCAGCAGCTTACCGGCATTGCGGTGTCCGGCGGGCCGGGCTCGTTTACCGGGCTGCGCATCGGCATTGCCACCGCCAAAACGCTGGCACACGTGCTGGGGCTTAAACTGGCGGCGGTACCCACGCTGGATGCGCTGGCTTATCCGTTAATTGGCTGCCGCGGGCTGATCTGCCCGATATTAAATGCCCGCAAAAACGAAGTTTACGCCGGCATTTACCAAGGCGGCACCGCCTTAAAAAAACTGGCGGGGCCGATGGCAGTACCGATAGAAGAACTTATACGGCAGTTAAACCGCAGCAGCGATCCGGTAATGTTTTTGGGTGACGGCGTGGATATTTACCGGCAGCAGCTCTGCGATGCGTTAAAAGAGCGGGCGGAATTTGCTCCCGCCGCCGTTATGCTGCCGCGCGGTGCGGCGGTGGCGGAATTAGGCGCGCACATGTTTATGCAGGGTCGGGCGGCCGACCCGCTGACGGTGCTGCCGGAATATATCCGCCTGTCGGAAGCTGAGGTGAAATGGGCTGAAAGACAACAATCCCGCTGAGGAAATTAAGTTTGTGCCGATGCAGTTAAAGCACATTCCCGATGTGCTGAAGGTAGAGCGCGTTTCATTTCTTACCCCGTGGTCGGATCATGCCTTTACCTATGAAATTCTCTACAACGAGCTGAGCTACTACACCGTGGCGCTGCTGGATGATGTGGTGGTGGGCTATGCCGGCATGTGGATGATTTTAGATGAAGCACACGTTACCAATGTTGCGGTTGCACCGACACACCGCAACCGCAAAATCGGCCGCCTGTTGATGCAGCAGCTGATGAACAAAGCGGCGCAGAACGGCATTAACCGCATGACGCTGGAAGTGCGCCCTTCCAACGCTTATGCCCGCCGGCTGTATCAAAGCCTGGGCTTTAAAGAGCTGGGCGTGCGCAAAAACTATTATACCGACACCAACGAAGATGCCATTATTATGTGGAAAGAAAATCTGCAGGGTATAGATAGCGAGGTAAAGTAATGAGTGTAACAATACTGGGAATTGAAACATCCTGTGATGAAACGTCTGCCGCGGTGGTGGTTGACGGCAGCGAAATAAAGTCGAACGTTATTGCATCGCAGATTGCGGTGCATCAAAAATTCGGCGGGGTAGTGCCGGAAGTGGCGTCCCGCAAGCATTTGGAACTGATTAATCACGTCATTATCGAAGCACTGCAAAAGGCGGGGGTTACCTATAAAGATATCGACGCCGTTGCCGTCACCCACGGCCCGGGGCTGGTGGGCGCGCTGCTGGTGGGGGTGTCGGCCGCCAAAGCGATGGCCTATGCGCTGGATATTCCGCTGATCGGCGTAAACCACATCGAAGGGCATGTTTACGCCAACTTTCTGCACCGGCCGGATCTGCAGTTTCCGCTGGTGTGCCTGATTGTTTCCGGCGGTCATTCCGATTTGGTGCTGATTGAACGCCACGGCAGCTTTAAACTTTTGGGCAGCACCCGCGACGATGCCGCCGGTGAAGCTTTTGACAAAGTGGCCCGTGCGCTGGGGCTGGGCTATCCCGGCGGCCCGCTGATCGACCGTTTGGCGGAAAGCGGTGACGCCGCCGCTGTAGCGCTGCCGCGCGCTTATTTGGAAGAAGGCAGTTTGGATTTCAGCTTCAGCGGTTTAAAGTCGGCGGTGCTCAACTATCTCAACCGGGCGGCGCAGAAAGGCATTGAAGTAAACAAAGCGGATTTGGCCGCCGGTTTTCAACAGGCGGTTGTGGATGTACTTGTGGATAAAACGCTTAAAGCTGCGGATTACTGCAAAGTGGGCACCGTTATGCTCGCCGGCGGGGTGGCGGCCAACGGCCTGCTGCGCCGTCAGCTCACCGAAAAAGCCGCTGCCAAAAACATCGCCGTGACTTACCCGCCGCCGGTGTTATGCACCGACAACGCTGCAATGATTGCCTGTGTCGGCTGGTACAAATACATGCGCGGTGAATTTGCCGAGCTGACGTTAAACGCGGTGCCGGGGCTGCAGCTGGAGGGTTAAGCGGCGGCCGGCCTGATAAAAACAGGCCGGTTATCCCCATAAACCCATGTTCTGTGGAACAAATCCTGTGGATAATGTGGATAAGTTTGTGAATAACTTACATACCGGAGGTTTAATCTGTGGGTAGCGATCAAGCGTATATCGAAAGTCTGTTATATTACTCCGCCCGCCAAGCGAACATTCTGCCGCTTACATCGGTGTGCAATGTTCGCTGTGTTTTTTGCAGCCATCATCAAAACCCGCCGCAGGTGCAGAGCTACCGCATTCCCCATTTAAGCATCGATACCGTGCGCACCGCGCTGAGCTTTATGGATGAAAATAAGCCGGTGGTGATCGGCGAATCGGTGAGCAAAATTATGGAAGGCGAGCCGCTCACCCACCCGCAGTGCTTGGATATTTTGGCGGAAATTCGGCGCACCATGCCGCACACGCCGGTGCAGCTCACCACCAACGGCACGCTGATTGATGAAAAGGTGGCGGAAAAACTAAAGGCTCTTGCTCCGCTGGCCGTCAACCTGTCGTTAAACAGTGCGTCGTGCAGCATGCGTGCCAAGCTGATGCACGACCGTCGGGCGGAAAAAGCGGTTGCCGCCGCCAAGCTGCTTCAGCAGTACGGCGTGCCGTATCACGGCAGTATTGTGGCGATGCCGCACATTACCGGCTGGGATGATTTAACAGCCTCCGTTTTGTATCTTGAGCAGTGCGGGGCACAGACAGTGCGCGTGTTTCTGCCCGGCTTTACCAAGCTCGCCCCCAAAGAGCTGCAGTTTGCAAAAGATACCTGGCAGAAACTGCACGCCCACATCGACAGTCTGCGTAAGCCCGGTGGTGTGCCGATAACCTGCGAGCCGCAGATGCCGACCGACTTAAGTGCGGAAGTGCTGGGGGTAATTAAAGGTTCGCCGGCAGACAAAGCGGGCATTAAAATGGGCGACGTGCTGATTAAAGCGGGCGGTATATCGGTAAAAAGCCGGGTGGATGCCTTTGAAAAAGTGCGTGCAGCGGCAGACCCGGCGGTGGAACTGCGCCGCGGCGGGGAGAAGCTGACGCTTAAAATAGACAAGCCGGCGGGGCAAACCTCCGGATTGGTGATGGCTTACGACATTCACCCCGAAGTAATAAGCGATATCGAAGCGGCGGTGCGGCGGCGACGCGCCAAGCGGGCGCTGCTGCTGTGCTCCCGCCTGGCTTACCCGGTGCTGCGCGCGGCACTGGAGCGGCTCTACCAAGGAGAATGTGAGCTGCGGCTTCACCCGGTGGAAAACCGCTTTTTCGGCGGCAATATCATGGCGGCAGGCTTACTTACCGCCGCTGATTTTGCCGCCTGCCGCCAAACAGCGTCTTTGCGTGAATATGATGTGGTGCTGCTGCCCGCCGCCCCGTTTGATATGCACGGCAGAGATTTAACCGGTCAAAGCTATTTAGACCTGCAGCAGCAGTGGGGCAAACCGGTGGAATTAATTTAAACACTTGAATTTTTATGCAGGGAAGATAATTTTTTTGCCGAATACAAATGAGATATAGATTTCTGCAAAAAAGAGGAGGTTTTACGCTGGATGTACTGGCAACCGGAGAATGAAACAATGCCCCGCGAACAAATCAGAGAACTGCAGCTTACCCGTTTAAAGGCACTGGTGGAGCGGATTTACAGCATTCCGTTTTATCAGCGGCGCTTTAAAGAAAAAGGTATTCTGCCCGGCGACATTAAAACGCTGGAAGATTTAAAACACCTGCCGTTTACCACCAAGCAGGATTTAAGAGACACCTACCCGTTCGGCATGTTTGCCGTGCCGCTGGAAGAAGTGGTGCGCCTGCATGCCTCCAGCGGCACAACCGGCAAGCCGATTGTTGTCGGCTACACCCAAAGAGATATAGAAACTTGGGGAAATTTAGTGGCCCGCTGCCTGGTAATGGCAGGCGGAACAAAAAATGACGTGGTGCAGAACGCTTACGGCTACGGCCTGTTTACCGGCGGCTTGGGCGTGCACTACGGAGCGGAAAAGCTGGGGGCGACGGTAGTGCCGGTATCCGGCGGCAATACGGCGCGTCAGTTAATGCTGATGCAGGATTTCGGCACCACCGTTTTAACCTGCACCCCCACCTATGCGCTGTACATGGCGGAAGAAGCGCACGCCGGCGGTGTTGATTGGGACCGCATTAAACTAAAAGCAGGTATTTTCGGTGCCGAGCCGTGGTCAAATGCGATGCGCAGGCAGCTGGAAGAACGCTGGAACATCACCGCCTATGACATCTACGGCTTATCGGAAGTGCTGGGGCCGGGCGTGGCGTGCGAGTGCAGCTGCCAAAACGGTCTGCATGTGTTTGAAGACCACTTCATTCCGGAAATTGTCGACCCCGAAACCTTTGAGCCGCTGCCGTACGGCCAAAAGGGCGAATTAGTGTTTACCGCGCTTACCAAAGATGCCTTTCCGGTGCTGCGCTACCGCACCAAAGACATCTCGGTGCTGTATGAAGAAAAATGCGAGTGCGGCCGCACCTTTGTGCGCATGGAACGCGTCACCGGACGCACCGACGATATGCTGATTATCCGCGGTGTAAACATCTTCCCGTCGCAGGTGGAAAGCGTGCTGTTGGAATTCGGCGAAACCGAACCGCATTACCAGCTGGTGGTGGACCGCCGCGGCACGATGGACGACTTGGAAATTTGGGTGGAACTTTCCGACCGCATGTTCTCCGACAAAGTGCGCGGCCTGGAAGATTTAGAAAAGCGGCTTAAAGCACGCATCTTAAGTGTACTGGGCATATCCGCCAAAATTAAACTGGTGGAACCGAAGTCGATACCGCGCAGCGAAGGTAAAGCCAAAAGAATTATCGACCGGCGTTTAACGGATTAAATAAACGGGAGGGAACTGAAAATGAAAGTGCAGCAAATCTCCGTTTTTTTGGAAAATAAAAGCGGCCGCTTGGCAGAGGTAACCGACGTGCTGGGCAAAAACAACATCAACATTCGGGCGCTGTCCATCGCCGATACCACCGATTTCGGCATTCTGCGCCTGATTGTCAACGTTCCTGAACAGGCCAAAGAAGCACTGCGCGCCGCCGGCTTTGTCGTCAGCACCACCGAAGTGCTGGCGGTGGAAGTGGACGACCAACCGGGTTCGCTCAGCAAAGCAATGCGTGTTTTAGACGACGCCGGCATCAACATCGAATACCTTTATGCCTTTGTGCAGAAAGACCCGCAGAAAGCACTGGTGGTTTTCCGGGTGGAACAGATAGATGCCGCTGTTGAAGTGCTGCAGCAAAACGACATTAAACTGATGCCGAAAGAACAAGTTTACAGCATGTAAGAAAATCAGCAAATATTTGGCGGATAATGTGATTATCCGCCATTTTTTCATAAATTTGCAAGTTTTATTGTTGAATTAATTAATGACAAGCTTGTATATAAGTGCTAAAATCTATATGTAATATTTAAGTTATTACTCTCTCCCCTTGGCACAGGGGGTTCTTTTTTACAAATTTTTTGTCGAAAAAAATAATATTTTGCAAATCAATGCAGCAAAGAAAGTACGCCATGAAAAAACGATCAACGAGAGAAACTGCGTCAGTTAAAAAGCGGGCACCGGCGAAATGCGGCATTGCACGGTCAATATGCGGGCGGACCTTTGTGTCCGCCTGCCGCTTTTGATCGGCCGTATTTTATGCGCGCCGGTGTGTCTGCCGCAGAAACAAATAAAGCACAATCTGATGCCGCCGAAGAAACATCGGCGGGGTAAGGAGGAAAGACAGCAATGAAAAACTTAACCAGGCGTGACTTTTTACGAAATATCGGTCTGGGTACCGCCGGCTTAACGCTGTTTTCAGCCGGCAGTGCGGCGGCAGCGCCTGCCGCGGTCAGCGGAAATTTAGCCACCAAGCTGACCAAAATGAAAGAAACCTTTACCGTTTGTGCCTACTGCGGCTGCGGCTGCGGTATTCTGCTCTATTCAGACGGCAGCCGCGTTGTTTATGCCGAAGGTGATCCCGATCACCCCATCAACGAAGGCACCCTGTGCCCTAAAGGAAACGGCATCATCGATGTCTACAACATTGTTGAAAGAAAGCAGAAGGGCAGAAAAATCAACCCCCGGCGTGTTACCAAGCCGCTTTACCGCGCTCCCGGTGCGCTCAACTGGGAAGAAAAAAGCTGGGAATGGGTGCTGAAAAGAATTGCTCAGCGGGTGAAAGAAACCCGCGACAAAACTTTTGAGCGCGTGGATAAAAACGGTGTTGTTGTCAACCGCACCACTGCCATCAACACACTGGGCAGTGCTTCGCTGGACAACGAAGAAAACTATCTGCTGCACAAAATGTTTCGCGCGCTGGGCATTATCAACATCGAACACCATGCCCGCCTCTGACACTCGTCCACAGTGGCCGGTCTGGCCAACTCTTTCGGACGCGGTGCAATGACCAATCACTTTGTTGATTACAAAAATACCGATGTCTTTTTGATGATCGGTTCCAATACGGCGGAAAATCACCCGATGGCGATGCGCTGGATTGCCAAGGCGAAGCGGGAAAGAGGGGCGAAGCTGATTGTTGTCGACCCCCGCTTAACTAAATCCACCGTTTACGCCGATATCTTTGCCCGTCATCGTCCCGGCACCGACCTGCCGTTTTTGCTGGGCATGATTAACTACGTGCTGCAGAACAACCTGTATCACAAAGATTATGTCGTCAACTACACCAACGCCAGCTATTTAGTTAACCCGCAGTTTGGTTTTCAAGAAGGTTTGTTCAGCGGGGCGGCGGAAAAAGACGGCAAATTCACTTACGATAAAGCCACCTGGCAGTATATGCAGGACGGAGAGACCATTAAAAAAGACACAACACTGTCCGACCCGAACTGCGTATTTCAGCTGTTGAAAAAGCATGTCAGCCGCTACGACATTAAAACGGTGTGCAGCATTACCGGCGTGCCGGAAGACGTGTACCGCAAAGTGTGCGAAACCTTTGCCGCCACCGGTGTGCCGAACAAAGCGGGCAACATCATTTATGCGATGGGCATTACACAGCACACCTACGGCACGCAGAACGTGCGCGCCATTGCCATGCTGCAGCTTCTTTTGGGCAACATCGGTATGGCGGGCGGCGGCGTAAACGCACAGCGCGGTGAATCCAACGTACAGGGTTCCACCGACTTGGCGATGCTCAGCCACCAGCTGCCGGGCTACCTCGGTGTGCCCAACGCCACCAAGCATAAAAATTTAAGCGACTACATTGAAAAAGAAACTCCGGCCGGCGGTTACTGGAGCAACAAGCCGAAGTTTTTAATCAGCCTGCTGAAGGCTTTCTACGGCGACCACGCCACCGCCGAAAACGATTTCTGCTTTGACTGGCTGCCGAAGGTAGACGGCAAAAACCGCACCCACATGGGCATCTTCCAAGAGATGGAGAAAGGAAATGTGGAAGGGTTTATCGTTTTCGGGCAGAACCCGGTAGTGGGCGGCCCCGCCGCCGCTTTTGGGCGCAAAGCGATGGAGAAGCTGAAGTGGATGGTTACGGTGGACTTGTTTGAAACGGAAACCGCCGCTTTTTGGCATGCACCGGAAGCCAAACCGGAAGAAATTCAAACAGAGTGCTTTTTGCTGCCCGCCGCGTTTTCTTACGAAAAAGAAGGCACGGTAACCAACAGCGGCCGCTGGATTCAGTGGCGCTATCAGGCGGTAAACCCGCCCGGTGAAGCAAAGAGCGATTTGTGGATTGCCAACGAAATGTTTAAAGCAATCCGCAGTGAGTATGAAAAAGGCGGGGTGTTCCCCGATCCGATACTGAACATGAACTGGGATTACGACATTCCCGGTCATCACGAGCCGGATATTGAAAAAATTGCGGTGGAAATCAACGGCTACCGGGTAGGCAGCAGCAGTCCGCTGGACAGCTTTGCCGAACTGAAAGACGACGGCAGCACCGCCTGCGGCATGTGGATTTACGCCGGCTACATGGCTGTTGACGCCGAACTGGGTGTGCCGAACTGCAAGCGCCGTTTAAACCAAGACAGCGGCATGGGGGCGTTTTTGAAGTACGCCTACGCTTGGCCGCTCAACCGCCGCGTGCTGTACAACCGCTGCTCCGCCGACATCTCCGGCAAACCGTGGGATGAAACCCGGGCGCTGTTTAAGTGGAACGGAGCGGGCTGGCTGGCGCATGATGTTGCCGACTTTAACGCCAAACTGCCGCCGCAGCAGTCCGGAGAGGCAGCGTTTATTATGAACCCGGAAGGCAGCGGCCGCCTGTTTGCCAACGGTTTGGTGGACGGTCCGTTCCCGGAACATTACGAGCCGATGGAAAGTCCGGTGCGCAACCAAATTTCCAAACAGCAGAACAATCCCTGCGTCAATGTATTCCCGGGAAGCGGCGATTGGGCAAAACTTGCCGCAGTGGGCGACAGCGACTATCCCATTGTTGCCACCACTCACCGCTCCATTGAGCATTATCAAAGCGGTGCCGTTACCCGCAACTGCCCCACACTGTCAGAAATCGGCCCGTACATGTACGTGTCTGTTTCGGAGGAACTGGCAAAAGAGCGGGGCATTAAACCGGGCGACGATGTGTGGGTGGAAACGGTGCGCGCAAAGATTAAGTGCAAAGCATCGGTATCGCCGGTGGTGAAGCCGCTGAACATCGACGGCAAAAAGGTGGAAATTGTCGGTATGCCGTGGTGCTTTGGCTATCAAGGCTTGGTAAGCGGCGCTACCGCCAATAACTTAGTGCCGGCGGTGGGCGACGCCAACACCAACATACCGGAATATAAAGCATTCTTGTGCAACATCAAAAAGGCGTAAGGGGGTGTGAACATTGAGTAAAGCTGTATTGGTTGACATTACCAGATGTACCGGCTGTAAAGCCTGCCAAACCTCCTGCAAACAGTGGAACGACCTGCCCGGCGAAATACCGGAATTCGACAACACGTTAACCTTTCCGGCAGAAACCAACGGCAACACTTACACCACTGTGCTGCACCGGTTTGTAGAAAAAAACAACCAAGAAATGGTGCGCTTTGCCAAACGGCAGTGCCTGCACTGCTTAGAACCGGCCTGTGCTTCCGCCTGCTTTGCCAAAGCGCTGCAGAAAACCGAACAGGGTCCGGTGGTGTATTATAAGCACCTGTGCGTCGGCTGCCGCTACTGCATGATTGCCTGCCCGTTCGATATTCCCAAATACGAGTGGGAGGAAGTTTTTCCGCTGGTATCTAAATGCCAGTTCTGCTTCGACCCCGAAGGGCAGTACGACCGCGTAGGCGGCGGCAAGCAGCCGGCGTGTGTCGATACCTGTCCCAACGACACCATGCTCTTCGGCGAGCGGGAAGAACTGCTGCAGGAAGCGCGCCGGCGCATCAACGCCGACCCGAAATATATCAAGCATATCTACGGTGAAAAAGAAGCGGGCGGCACCAACTGGCTGTATATCTCCGACGTGCCTTTTGAGCAGCTGGGCTTCCGCACCGACGTAACTGAGCGGCCGCTGCCTCAGTACAGCCATGATTATTTGAAGTACACACCGGTGATTATTGCCGCGTGGGGCGGACTTTTAACGCTGATGTACCGCTACACCAAACGGCGCAGCGAAATAGCCGGTGAACATGAAAAAAATAAAGGAATAAACGCATAATAACGATTTGTCGAAACCGCTGCCTGCTGACAAGCAGCGGACAGGGAGGTTTTATTATGTCGGCAGAAAAATGGAGTTTTCGCATAACTCCGATACGGGTACTGTTAGCCATTATGGCGGCATTGGCTGCTGTTTTGGCGGTATATCGTTTGGTGGTGGGCTTAGGCCCTACCACCAACCTGAATGACCAGTGGCCGTGGGGACTGTGGATCGGCTTTGACGTGCTTACCGGTGTGGCGCTGGCCGGGGGCGGTTACGGCACCGCGCTGATTGTGCATATTATGCACCGCGAACAGTTTAACGCTATCGCCCGCAGTGCGATGCTTACCTCACTGCTCGGTTATCTTTTGGTAATGGCGGGTTTGTTTTTGGATATCGGCCAGTGGTTTAACTTTTGGCGGCCGTTTGTATCGTGGGGTTATCACTCGGTACTGTTTGAAGTTTTTTGGTGCGTATCTATCTACACCACGGTACAGGTGCTGGAATTTGGCGAAATCCTTACCGAGCGGGTGGCCACGCGGTGGCATAAATTCTTCCAAAAAATTATGCCGGTGCTGCTGATTGTCGGTGTGCTGCTGCCGACAATGCACCAATCTTCGCTGGGCGGCCTGTACTTAATTGAAGTAGGCAAACTGCACCCGCTGTGGTGGTCGCCGCTTTTGCCGCTCTTTTTCTTCATGTCGTCATTCTTTGTCGGTCCGGCAATGATTATGGTGGAAACAACGCTTGCCGGCCGTGCCTTTAACCATCAGGTAGACTTAAAAGTGCTGCGCGGCTTGGCGCGCATCGGCGCTTCAATTATGGTGATCTACCTGGGGGCAAAAATCATCGATTTAATCAACCGCGGGGCGATTAAATACGTCTTTGCCGGCGGTTTGGAATCAACGATGTTTATCATTGAAATGCTGATTGGCGTCATCATTCCGCTGATTATCGTTTTCGGCCGGTGGGGCAAAACCAGAAAAGGCCTTGTCACCTACGGTGCGCTCACTTCAATCGGCCTGGTGATGAACCGCTTAAACGTAGTTATTACCGGCATGGTTAACTACTACGGCCCGGGCTACTTTCCGCACTGGATAGAGCTGGCGGTAAGCGCCGGTTTGGTGGCCGGCGGTGTGCTGGTATACTGCTTTATTGCCGAAAACTTCAACATTCTCGGTCATCAGCACCAGGAACATGCATAAACGCAAAAATATAAAAAAACAGGTAAATAAAACCAGTAAATTTAACGGTGATTTAATATTAATATTTAATATTAATATGGTAAAATTACAGTGCTGAAACTTTTATTACATTTTAATGCCGGGGTCTACCCGGCATTATTTTTTTTGCTCATGTCGAACCGTATAAGAATTAGTTATTTTGTGCCGTTTTAAAAGCAGGGCGCTCTGCCGCTAAAAATTTTATGATAATGAAGGAGTTCGGCGGTGTTTATAGAATATTTAGATAATAAAGAAAATATATTAAAGTTGATACAATTGTACAAAAGCCCTCCGAGCTCTTAAACCTAAGATATCAGATTACGGTTTCTGCAGCCGACAGGGTTAACCGGGAAACCGGTTAGCCTCCCGTGTGGAAAGGAAGGCGGTTTATTTGTCGTTCCTAAAAACCGCACGGTGTGCGGTTCTTTGTTTCCGATTGCTCAACTGCCTTTTTGCCGGTCTGCCGCCGTCGGAATAATTACCTGCCGCAGAAAATATAAATAAAATTGCAGCCGGCGGCAAAAACTAAGCACAGCAGCAGTGTCTTCAGCCTTACAGCAGTAAATAAGGTAAAATACACCGAATAATAAAAGAATACAGATTTGTGAAATCATTTACAGAATTTTATAAAAATCTGTATTTATGCGGAAGGATTTTTCGTCAATAAAGTAGAATTTTATAATTGAGTTTAAAAAGCAATAATTTTAAAATAACCCGTTAGAACAGGAGGTTTTACAGCAATAATTAATAATTCCGGTTAATTTATGTGGTTTACCGAGGTGCTCGGTATTGTAAACAAAGGGGGTGACTTTGCAAAATGTTTGGATCAGGTTTTCTGCAGCCAACGCACTTGATTTTAATTCTGATTGTTGTACTTATAATATTTGGCCCCGGTAAACTACCAGATGTGGGCAAAGCAATCGGTAAATCTATCAGGGAATTTAAAAGTGCCACCAAAGAAGAAGAAGATAAAGCCGAAGCAAACAAAGCTGAAGCAAAACCCACTGAAAAAGATGCTCAAAGTAAGTGACCATCTGCCATTGCCCGCTGCCGGTCAATGGTACTTTTTCGCAGCAGTATGTGCTGCAGAAGCGGTTTGTATTTAATTGATTAATCAGCGGTATTATTTATAAGTATTAGCAAACTGCTTAAGCACGGCACATAATGTTAAGCGGCAAGATAATCACGGTAAATGTGGGGTGAAAAACCATGACTTTAACTTTATACATCTTAAAAACAACAGAGGCGCACCACAATTTACCGGCAAAGGGCACTGCCCAAAATTTTGAAACAATTAATAAGTTTTTGCATGCGGTTAGTGTTTTTTAGTGATAGTGAACACTAATACAAACATGGGGGAGGAAAGCATATGGAAAACCAAAAGGCACGGCAGAAAGAAATTACCAGACGTGGCTTTTTGAAGCTTTTTGGCAGCATGGGTTTGGTTGGAGCCACCGCCACGCTGGCAGGCTGTTCTACAGAGCCGTTGGGCGGTACAGGCTGGGTGCCGCAGCAGTATCAGGTTGCTGCCAGCAAGTATCCTGTCCAAGTGCGCGGACGGGTGCCGATTGACCCGGACAACCCGTCAATTGTCCGCGATGATGAAAAATGTATTTTATGCGGCCAGTGTTTGGAAGTTTGCGAAAAAGTACAGACGGTGTTCGGTTATTACGAGCTGCCGGTAATTGATGAAACCATCTGCGTCAACTGCGGTCAGTGTACGCTGTGGTGTCCCACCGGTGCTATTGTTGAGCGCGACGATTCTCAAAAAGTTTTAGATGCGATAAATGATCCCGAAACGGTTGTAGTGGTGCAGACCGCTCCCGCCACCCGGGTAAACATCGGTGAAGAATTCGGCATGGCTCCCGGAACCTTTGCCGAAGGTCAGCAGGTTGCGGCTTTAAAAGCATTAGGCTTTGATTATGTATTTGATACAAATTTCACAGCTGACTTAACCATTATGGAAGAAGGTACCGAGTTAATTCACCGGATAACCGGCAAAAGCGATGCTCCGCTGCCGCAGTTTACTTCCTGCAGCCCCGGTTGGGTGAAATTCTGTGAATACTATTATCCTGATTTAATTCCGCACTTATCTTCTGCCAAATCGCCGATGCAGATGTTCGGCGCGGTAATTAAAACTTACTTTGCCAAGCAGAAGAAAATCGATCCGAAGAAAATTTTATCCGTTGCCATCATGCCGTGTACCGCCAAGAAGTTTGAGTGCCAGCGTCCGGAATTTAACTCTGCCGGCCAGTACAACGGCGTAAGCGACATGCGCGACGTGGATGTTGTGCTTACCGTAAGAGAATTGGCCCGCATGATTAAAGCCAAAGGTATTGATCTGCCGTCTCTGCCGGAAGAAAAATACGATCAGTTTGACGGAAGCGGTGCCGGCTTAATCTTCGGTGCCACCGGCGGTGTTATGGAAGCGGCGGTGCGTACCGCTTACTTCGCACTTACCAAGCAGGACGTTCCGGAAGGTCTGCTCAACCTCACTCCGGTGCGGGGCTTGGAAGGCATTAAAGAAGCCACGCTGCCCATTCCCGGTGTGGGAGATTTAAAAATTGCGGTTTGCCACGGCTTGGAAAACGCCCGCGTGCTGATGGAAGCAGTGCGCAAAGGTAAATCACCTTACCACTTTATTGAAATTATGTGCTGCCCCGGCGGCTGCATTTCCGGCGGCGGAACACCGCGTACCGCAGTACCGCCTTCTGATAAAGTGCGTCAGGCCCGTATCGACAGCATTTACAAAGGTGATGCCAAACTTAAACTGCGCCTAAGCCATGAAAACCCGGAAATACTGAAGATTTACGAAGACTTTTTGGAAGCTCCCGTCAGTCACTTGGCTCACGAGCTGCTGCATACCACCTATACTGACCGGGGCGGCAAACTGAAAGCGAAAAAATTAGTTTAATCATCATTCGGGAGGTGAAAATAAATGAGTAAAGCTGTACTGGTGGATTTAACAAAATGTGTTGGCTGCGGCAGCTGTTCCGTAGCTTGTAAACTGTGGAATGATTTAGAATATGATAAGAATAATCCTGCTGTGGGCATAGAACCTAAGCTTACCGATAAAAACTGGACAACGGTGGCGTTGAACCAGGTAGAAAAGGACGGCAAGCCGGTTTGGCGGTTTGTAAAAGAGCAGTGCCTGCACTGTGAAGACCCGGCCTGTGCTTCCGCCTGTTTTGCCAAGGCGTTCCAAAAAACGCCGGAAGGACCGGTTATTTACTACCCGCACCTGTGCGTCGGCTGCCGTTACTGCATGATTGCCTGCCCGTTTGATATTCCCAAATATCAATGGGATGCAGCTTTCCCGTTGGTGCAGAAATGTCAAATGTGCTCCACCAAAGTGGCTGAAGGGCAAGCTCCTTCCTGCGTCAGCGTTTGCCCCACCAACGTAATGAAGTTCGGTGAGCGCGATGAGCTGCTGGCAGAAGCCCGTCAGCTGGTGGAAAGCGACAACAGATACGTCAAGCACATCTACGGTGAAAAAGAAGCCGGCGGTACATCTTGGATGTATATTTCCGATGTTCCCTTTGAGCAGCTGGGCTTCCGTACCGATGTTACCACCACCCCGCTGTCACATTACAGTCACAGCTTCTTAAAATATACCCCGTATGTCATCGTAGGTTGGGGTGCGCTGTTAACCGGAATGTATGTCTACACCAAACGGCGCAATGAAATTGCTAAAGAAGAAAACAAAGATGTATCAATGTAGGCAGATGTGCGGCTGACTTAATAATTAGTTAATAAAAGGGGGTAAATCTAAGTGGCGGCAACGACACAAAAATGGAGTTTCAGAATGACTCCCGTCAGATTTTTACTGTTGATTTTAGCCGGTTTAGCTGCTGCTGTGGCAGTATACCGTTTAGTTGTTGGCTTAGGGCCTACTACAAACTTAAATGACGAGTGGCCCTGGGGATTGTGGATCGGTTTTGACGTGCTCACCGGTGTTGCATTGGCCGGTGGCGGTTACAGTACCGCGTTAATTGTGCACATTATGCACCGCAGTCAGTTTAACGCTATTGCTCGCAGTGCAATGGTAACATCACTGCTGGGTTACCTGCTGGTTTTAGCCGGGTTGTTCCTTGATGTCGGTCAGTGGTTCAACTTCTGGCGGCCGTTTGTATCCTGGGGTTATCACTCTGTACTGTTTGAAGTTTTCTGGTGTGTTTCGCTGTACACATTGGTTCAGCTGTTAGAGTTCGGTGAAATTGTCACCGAGAGGGTGGCCAAACCGCTGCACGGCTTCTTCAAGGCAATTATGCCGGTGCTGCTGGTTGTCGGCGTGCTGCTGCCCACCATGCACCAATCATCACTGGGCGGCCTGTACTTAATTGAAGTAGGCAAACTGCACCCGCTGTGGTGGTCACCATTTATTCCGCTGTTCTTTATGATGTCTTCGTTCTTTGTCGGACCGGCAATGGTGTGCGTGGAAACCTCGCTGGCCGGCAGAGCATTTAACCACCAGGTTGACGTAAAAGTACTGCGCAGCCTTGCCCGCATCGGCGGTGTTTTGATGCTGATTTACCTGGTGTGGAAGATTGTCGATCTCGCTAACCGTGACGCTCTGCAGTACGTGTTTGCCGGCGGGCTGGAATCTAACATGTTCCAAATTGAAATGTTCTTCGGCATTATTCTGCCGCTGATCATTGTGTTCAGCCCGATGAGCAGATCACGTGCCGGTCTGGTGCTTTACGGTGCACTGACATCCATCGGTATAATCATCAACCGCTTAAACGTGGTAATTACCGGTATGGTTAACTACTACGGCCCTGGCTACATTCCGTCCTGGATGGAGCTTGCGGTATCCATCGGTTTGGTGGCCGGCGGTATTTTGGCATACTGCTTCATTGTAGAGAATTTCAGCATTTTAGGTCACGAAGAAGAAGAGCATGCCGAACAGGCAGGCTAACTCAAAAAATTAAAAAATATTCCCTTCGGCAAAGAAGGGAATATTTTTTTTGTGTCTAACAATATACATAAAACATAACTTACCTGGCATGGAAAATTAAACATAACGGGTTAAGTGGGAAGAAAAAATTTTCAATATTTTTTCTTTTTCGACAAATTGCGCTGCTCGGTCTGCCGAAATTAAGCGGCAGTTCGGTATTAAAAAAGCAGCAGGCTTAGGGGGTTGTGTGAATAATGATGAAGGGAGGGAAGTGCAGAAAGCGGTTTTTAAGCATAGCTGCGAAGGGCAGGACTCGGTTGAAATGATTAAACATTTTGAAAAGTGAGTTAAAAAATAATCCGCCGTAAAAAAAGATAAGGCGAACTCCGGGATATTCAGGATAGTGTCCAAAGGGGGTTATATTGAAACATGAGTAGAGTAAGCAGACGAGATTTTCTTAGAAACTTAGGCTTGGGCACCGTCGGTTTGACGCTGTTTGGCAGTCCTGCCGCCGCCGCTCAGGCAGGCAGCTTGACCAACGGCAGTTTGGCAACCAAGCTGACCAAGTTAAAAGAGACATTTACCGTTTGCGCTTACTGCGGCTGCGGCTGCGGCATTCTGCTTTATTCCACAAACGACCGCATTGTTTTTGCGGAAGGTGATCCCGATCATCCCATCAATCAGGGAACGCTGTGCCCCAAAGGAAACGGTATTATTGATACTTATAACGTTGTTGACAAAGAGGGCCGGCGGGTGATTAACCCCAGAAGGATCACCAAGCCGCTGTACCGTGCGCCGGGAAGCAGCAAATGGGAAGAAAAAGATTGGCAGTGGATACTGCGTGAAGTGGCAAAGCGCATTAAAGAAACCCGCGACAATACCTTTCAGCACGTTGATGAAAACGGGGTGAGGGTAAACCGCACAACCGCCATTAATACCCTGGGCAGCGCTTCGCTGGACAACGAAGAAAACTACCTGCTGCACAAAATGTTTCGGGCGCTGGGCATTATCAACATTGAGCACCATGCCCGTCTCTGACATTCCTCGACAGTGGCCGGTCTGGCCAACTCTTTCGGACGCGGTGCAATGACCAATCACTTTATCGATTATAAGAATACCGATGTATTTTTAATGATCGGCTCCAACTCGGCCGAAACTCACCCGCAGGCAATGCGCTGGATTGGCGTTGCCAAAAAAACCAGAGGGGCAAAACTGATTGTCGCCGACCCCAGGTTGACCAAGTCAGCCGCTCATGCCGATATTTTTGCCCGCCTGCGCCCCGGCACCGACATTCCGTTTTTGCTGGGCATTATGAATTATGCAGTACAAAACAACCTTTATCATAAAGAATATGTTGCCAACTATACCAACGCCGCTTACTTAGTTAATCCGGAATTCGGCTTTCATGACGGCCTGTTTTCCGGCGGCGTGTTAAAAGACGGCAAGTTTGTTTACGACAAAAAAACCTGGCAGTATCAGGCAGACGGCGAAACGGTGAAAAAAGACCCCACTCTGCAGCACCCGCAGTGCGTGTTCCAGCTGCTGAAAAAGCATCTCAGCCGCTACGATATCGACAGCGTCAGTCGGGTAACCGGGGTGCCGAAAGATGTTTACATCGAAGTGTGCAAAACCTTTGCTTCTACCGGTGTGCCCGGTAAAGCAGGCAACATTATTTACGCCATGGGGGTCACTCAGCACACCTACGGTTCGCAAAACGTAAGAGCGTGTGCCATGCTGCAGCTTTTGCTGGGCAATGTTGGGGTGCCGGGCGGCGGCGTCAACGCTCAGCGCGGCGAATCCAACGTGCAGGGTTCCACCGACTTGGCGATGCTCAGCCACCTGCTGCCGGGATATCTTGGTGTGCCCAACGCCACCAAACATAAAAACTTAGCGGATTACATCAATAAAGAAACGCCAGCAAGCGGCTATTGGAGCAACAAGCCGAAGTTTTTAATCAGTCTTTTAAAGGCGTTTTACCGCGATAATGCGAAAAAAGAAAACGACTTCTGTTTTGACTGGCTGCCGAAGGTAGACGGTAAAAACCGCAGCCACATGGGCATCTTCCAGCAGATGGCGGAAGGCAGCGTTGACGGGCTGATTGCGTGGGGGCAGAACCCGGCGGTCGGCGGCCCGGGAGCGGCCTTTGAACGCCGGGCGATGGAAAAGCTGAAGTGGCTGGTGGTTGTTGATTTGTTTGAAACGGAAACCGCCGCTTTTTGGCATGCCCCTGATGTCAATCCTGCCGACATCAAGACGGAATGCTTTTTGCTGCCCGCCGCCTTCTCTTTTGAAAAAGAAGGAACGGTAACCAACAGCGGCCGCTGGATTCAGTGGCGCTATCAGGCGGTTAATCCTCCGGGAGAAGCAAAGAGCGATTTGTGGATAGCTTACGAATTATTTAAAGCGATTAAAGAGGAATACAAAAACGGCGGCGTGTTCCCCGATCCTATTATGGGGCTGTATTGGGAATACGACAACCCGCACGGTGAAGAAGAGCCGGATATCGAAAAAATTGCGGTGGAAATCAACGGCTTTGTGGACGGCAGAGAAAGCGAGCCGCTGACTACCTTCGGCAAGCTGACCGACGACGGTTCCACCGTCTGCGGCATGTGGATTTACGCCGGCTACATGGCGATCGACCCCGAACTGAAAATACCCAACTGCAGGCGGCGCAGCACCGAAGACAGCGGACTGGGCAGCTACTTAAAATATTCGTACTGCTGGCCGGTTAACCGCCGCATTTTATACAACCGCTGCTCAGCCGACCCCGCCGGCAGGCCGTGGGATGAAAAACGGGCGCTGTTTAAGTGGACGGGAGAAAAATGGATTGCCAACGACGTGCCCGACTTTGCCGCCGCCAAGCCGCCGGAAGAAACGGCGAAAGCGCCGTTCATTATGCAGCCGGAAGGTGTCGGCCGCTTGTTTGCCAACGGCATGGCCGACGGACCGTTCCCCGAGCATTACGAACCGATGGAAAGCCCGGTGGAAAACATCTTCTCGAAACAGCAGAACAACCCGTGTGCTGCCAAATTTAAAGGCGAATGGTCGAAGCTGGCGCAGGTGGGTGATGCCGCTTATCCCATCGTTGCCACCACTCACCGGCAGATTGAACACTACCAAAGCGGTGCGGTAACCCGCAACTGCCCGTCGCTGGTGGAAATCGGCCCGTGGATGTGGGTATCGGTTTCGGAAAGCCTGGCGAAAGAAAAGGGCATTATGCCGGGCGATGAAATAATTGTGGAAACGGTGCGCGGCGCCATTAAGGCGAGGGCGTCGGTGCTGCCGGTAGTTAAGCCGCTGGTGATAAACGGCAAAAAAATAGAAGTAATCGGCATGCCTTGGCACTGGGGGTATCAGGGGTTGGCCACCGGAGCGACCGCCAACGACATCACGCCGGCTGTCGGCGATGCCAATACCAGCATTCCGGAGTACAAGGCATTTCTGTGCAATGTCAAAAAGGCGTAGGGGGTGTGAACATTGTCTAAAGGCGTATTAGTGGATATTACAAGATGTATGGGCTGCAAGGCCTGCCAAACGGCCTGCAAACAGTGGAACGACCTGCCTTCAAGTATTCCTGAGTTTGATAATAATCTCGGTTTTCCGGCGAAACTTGACGGCTATACTTATACCACCGTGCTGCATCGGGCAGCGAAAAAAGACGGTGAGGATACACTGCGGTTTGCCAAACAGCAATGTTTGCACTGCTTAGAACCTGCCTGTGCTTCCGCCTGTTTTGCCAAAGCGCTGTATAAAACTCCGGAGGGAGCGGTGGTATACAACCCCAGCTTGTGCGTCGGCTGCCGCTACTGCATGCTGGCCTGCCCGTTTTATATTCCCAAATACCAGTGGGATAAAACCTTTCCGTTGGTATCTAAATGCCAGTTCTGCTTTGACCCCAACGGCAAATACGACCGCATCGGGCACAATCAGGCGCCGGCATGTGTCGACACATGTCCCACCGGTGCGCTTAAGTTCGGCGAGCGGGATGAATTAATTCAAGAAGCGCGGCAGCGCATCAATGAAAACCCCGCTTATGTAAAGCATATTTACGGTGAAAAAGAGGCCGGCGGAACATCATGGCTGTACATTTCCGATGTGCCGTTTGAAACGTTCGGTTTCCGCACCGACGTGACCGAAACACCGCTGCCGGAGTATACCCACGACTACCTGAAATACACACCGGCGGTTATCGCCGCTTGGGGCGGCCTTTTGACCTTGATGTATATTTACACCAAGCGCCGGAGTGATGTCGCCAAAGACCAAAATAAAAATGTCGGTGCTTAGCGATGATGACGGTTTCTAATCTTTGGTTACCGGGAGGGATATAATAATGGCAGCTCAAAAATGGAGTTTTAAAATGACGCCGGCGCGCAAAGTAATGATTGTGCTGGCACTGCTTGCCGGTGCGCTGGCAGTTTTCCGCTTGGCCACCGGATTGAGTATCGTGACCAACCTAAACGACGAATGGCCGTGGGGCTTGTGGATCGGTTTTGACGTGCTGACCGGTGTGGCGCTGGCGGGCGGCGGCTACAGCACCGCCTTGATTGTGCACATCATGCACCGCAGCCAATTTAACGCTATCGGCCGCAGTGCGATGCTCACCTCGCTGCTGGGCTACTTACTGGTGATGGCCGGCTTGTTCTTAGACATCGGTCAGTGGTTCAACTTCTGGCGTCCGTTTGTGTCGTGGGGCTATCACTCGGTGCTGTTTGAAGTTTTCTGGTGTGTTTCGCTGTATACATTAGTGCAGGTGCTGGAATTCGGCGAAATCGCCACCGAACGCGTCTGCACCAAATGGCACGGCTTCTTTAAAAAGATTATGCCGGTGCTGCTGATTGTCGGCGTGCTGCTGCCGACAATGCACCAATCATCACTGGGCGGCCTGTATTTAATTGAAGTGGGTAAGCTGCATCCGCTGTGGTGGTCGCCGTTTATCCCGCTGTTCTTTATGATGTCATCGTTCTTTGTCGGCCCGGCGATGATCTGCATTGAAACCACGCTGGCCGGTAAAGCGTTAAATCACGAGGTGGACATCAAAGTGCTGCGCAGCTTGGCGCGCATTTCCGGTGTACTGATGGTGATTTACCTCGCCTGGAGAATTCTCGACTTAGTCAACCGCGGCGCATTTGGCTATGTGTTTGCCGGCGGGTTGGAGTCAAATATGTTCTTGCTGGAAATGATAATTGGTGTTATCATTCCTATAATCATGTGCTTCACCTCATACACCGCAACGAGAAGCGGCTTGTTTGCCTTTGGTTTGTTTACCGCGGCGGGTGTGGTCATCAACCGGATGAACGTAGTATTTACCGGAATGTATCAAGCGCTTGGCCCGGGCTACTTCCCGTCCTGGATGGAATTTGCCGTTACTATCGGGCTGTGCTCCGCCGGTGTACTCGCTTACCTGTTTATAGCTGAAAACTTCAATATTTTAGGTGAACACAAACACGAATCAGAAACTGCATAGATGAAAGGGGCTGCTCTGATGGAGAAAGAAAAAACAGCAGAAGCAAATGCAACTGCCAACAAAAAAGCTGAATTTTATGCCGATTTAGTGGATTTGGAAGACAAACTGCTCTCCATAGAGTGGAATGAAGTTTTGACAGATGAAGTTAAAGCGCGCTGGCTGGAAGGAAAGCCGGTGCTGACGCTGGTACAACCCCGCATCGATCAGAAGCGGTTTTCGGAAGTGTTAAACGCTGTGGTTCGGGCCTGCCTGAAACGGCAGCCCGGGCCGCAGCCTCTTTCTGAAGAAATTCTGCCGCTGATCGAAGGGCTGACAGGCGAAGAACCGGCGGAACTGCAGCAGGCGGTGATAAAAAACGATGCTGCCGCGCAGAAGCAGTGGGCGGACAAGCTGAACATTTCGGAAGAAATGTTTCGCTTTTTGGCAGATAATACCGCGCGGCTTTTTTTGCGCAGCTATGCTGCGGCGGTAAGCAAACAGCTGCCGTGGGATAAATGGAGCAGAGGGTACTGCCCGGTGTGCGGCGAACGCCCGGTAATGGCGAAACTGACAGGCAAATACGGCAAGCGCAGGCTGTACTGCGGCCGCTGCGAATCAGAGTGGGGCTATTTAAGAATAGGCTGCCCGTACTGCGGCACCCAAGACAGCGATAAACTGTCTTTTGTTACGCCGGAAGGTTACAAGCAGTATCGGCTTTATTTATGTGAAAATTGCAAAACATACCTAAAAACAGTTGACGAACGCGAGTGTGGTGAAGTAGACTTGTTCTGTGAGGATGCTGCCACCTCCGACTTTGACAAACTGGCCGTCAGCGAAGGCTATCACCGCGGCGATGAAAAAAACTGCGTTTGATGCCTCGCGGGCGGAGGCATAAAGGGGGTCGTTGACCATTTCACAGGACGTTGAAATGTCAATGCTTGAACATTTGGAAGAGCTGAGAAAAGTACTGATTATCTCGCTCGTCGCTACATTAATTGCAGCAGTCGCCTGTATGGTCTTTGCCGACCACATTCTCAAAATACTGTTGGAACCGATAACTTCAACCGGCAATGAAATTGTGTACATCGGTGTCACCGAAGCATTGATGACCAAAATTACGCTGTCCTTTTTCTTAGGGTTTTTAACGGCGCTGCCGGTGACGCTGTGGCAGTTTTGGGGCTTTATTATCCCCGCACTGCGCAAAATGGAGCGGATATACTTTACCTTTTTTATCTTTTTATCCTATACTTTGTTTATTGCCGGAATACTGTTCGGCTTTTTTGCCGTTTATCACTTAGGCATTAAGTTTCTGCTGCAGTTCGGCGGTCCGGAGCTGCTGCCGATGATTTCTATCGGTAAATACATTTCCTTTACCGTTACGTTTTTACTGCCCTTCGGCTTGGTGTTTGAGCTGCCGCTGGCGGCGTTTTTCCTCGCTAAGCTTGGGGTAATCAACTACAAGTTTATGGTCAGTAAGCGCAAATACGCGCTGTTTGTTTCGGTGGTAATATCTGCGGCGATTGTGCCCACCCCTGATATGATTACGCCGCTTTTGATGGCTTCACCGATGTATCTGCTGTATGAACTGAGTGCCCAAATCGTGCGTTTTGTGGAATGGCGCGCCCGCAAGAAAAAAGAAAAAGAAGAACGGGAAGAACAAGAGAATGCTTAAACGGCATTCTCTTTTTTTATATTAAATTACAAATCCGCTTAAGAAAACAAGCACACTCCTTGCTGACGGTACAATCGATGCCGCCTTAAAAATAAAGTGCTTTTTATGTAAAAATGTAATCCGGGCGGCAAACCGGCACCGCTTTCGTTGCATTTTAACAACCGCTTATGCGCATTTACAACGAGATGCTTGTGAACACTTGTGCCAAACTAGGCAGAGTTATTTTGACAATATAGTCGCCTGTACGACGTTTATACGCATTTTCCTCCCGTTGTAAAACTGCAACCGGCGGCGGCGAAGACGGCGAAAAACCCGATAATACCGGCGATTTCCGGGTTTTGTAAAACTGGCATGCTTTTTGCGATATACAAACAGCAGCTGGGAAAGTAATTACATGCCGCAGCGAAAATGTAAAAACAACCGGCTGACTTAACGGTTAATGTATCAAAAATACTGCCGCAGGCTGCTATGCCTGTTAAAAATTAAATCCAACAGGAGGAGATCGACATGACTGAATGCTGCAGAGTTTTATCCCCGCAGGAACAAAG
>CBEUVQ010000025.1:0-38352 GCA_965546615.1 uncultured Peptococcaceae bacterium | reverse complement strand
TAAGCAAAGCGCTGCAGGACGAAATTATCGCCCGCACCGAGCACAAAACCTTTTAACGGCTGTTCCGTTCGGTGCGGCGTCCGGCATTATGCACGAAACGATACGTTGTAGGGGCGGGTTTCCATGCCCGCCCGTTAAACGCCCCTCGGTCGCCATGCGTAGGGAACGACGCCCCCGCCGTTCCGTTTGGTGCGGCGTCCCCGTCGTTCCGTGGGGCAGAACGGAGGAAACCAATCAATGCAGTATCAGCTGATCAAAACACCGCCGGGCTGGATGGCCGCCGCCTGGTCGCAGCACGGCCTGTGCGCCTTAACACTGCCCGCTGACGCACCGCACCACGCTCTGCAAAAACTGGCGGATTACCTGCGGCTTACCCCGCAGGAACTGAAACCAACCGCCGACAGTGCTGCCGCCGATGAGCTGGCGGTGGAGCTAAACCGCTACTTTGCGGGGCAGCGCTGCCGCTTAAACTTCCCGGTCGACCTCAGCTGGGCGACCCCTTTTCAGCGGCAGGTGCTGAAAGCGGTGCAGAACATCCCTTACGGGCAAACCCGCTCTTACCGACAGATAGCGGAAACAATCGGCCGCCCCGCCGCCGCTCGGGCGATTGGTAATGCGGTGGGCAAAAACCGCCTGCTGCTGGTTGTGCCCTGCCACCGGGTAATAAAGCAGGACGGCACATTAGGCGGCTTTGGCGGCAGCCCGGCGTGGAAAGAAAAACTGCTGAACATCGAAGGAGTAACGGTAAAAAAGTGATTATCGGATGCGATTTAGACGGCACAATCTGCGACAACCTGCCGCTGCTGGTTGACGCACTGAACAAATTCACCGGGCAGAACACAGCGCTGAGCGATATCAAGCGGTACGATGTCACCAAAATATACCCCATTACCCGCGAACAGTTTATTGATTTGATGAACCAAACGGAAGCGGAAATCATTGCCCGCTCGCCGCTGATAAAAGAGGCGGATAAATACCTAAACCGCTTGGCGGCGGCACACCGCATTCACATCATCACCGCCCGCCACCCCGGGCTGAAAGATGCCACCGCCGCCTGGCTGAAAAAATACCGCCTTCGCTATCACGGCCTGCACCTGTTAAACAGCCACGACAAAGCGGCAGCCTGCCGCCGCCTGGCGGTGGACGTAATGGTGGAAGACAACTACCGCACCGCGCTTAAACTCGCTGAAGCGGGCATTAACGTGATACTGTTCGACGCTCCGCACAACACCGGACGCCCGTGGCCCGGCACGCGCTGCAGCACCTGGCGGGAAGTGTACCAAGCCGTCGCCGCCGTCCAAAAAACAGGTGCTTCTTGACATAGGCGCCGCTGAGGTTTAAAATATAATTTGCGTTAAAAAATAAATACTGCCGAAGTAGCTCAGTGGTAGAGCAACGCACTCGTAATGCGTAGGTCGAGGGTTCAAATCCCTTCTTCGGCTCCAGGAAAATCAATGCTTCCGGGGTTTTGCCCGGAAGTTTTTTTATTGTACCGGTGCCAAACCGGTGCCCAATGCGTTCAGATAAAACTTGCGCCCATTCATCCATTAGGATGATTTTCCTATAAATATTAATCCATTGATTTGTTGTTTTGTACAATTTACAATGCTAAAATTAAACCAATAGTTAACTGTATATTTCACTGCGTTCAGATAAAACACCCTCATAAAAAGGCCAAGAAAATAAGACTTTACAATTTTTTACAGAAGGTGCCATAAACCTATGCACACGAAGGGTTGAGGCATAATATTATAAAATTGTGCTGCACGGCATTTTTACATAAACCACGCTAATTTATTCACTCTTTTAAAAACTTCTTTTTACCTACTTCATTTAACAAAATCATTTTGTCTACAGGTACTCGTAATGCATAGGTTGAGGGTTTAAATCCCTTTTTCGGCTCTGGCAAAATCAAAACTTCAGTTTTTGCCCGGAAGTAATTTTGCTGAGCGTTACCGTTTTTTGACGATTATTGTCAGAATTTTTGTCAAGGATTAGCCGCCTTTTTGCCGAAAAATAAATAATATAAAGGAGGCTGGAAAATGTTGGAAGAATTAAAGACGAAGAAACCATTCCTTTATGAAGATTCTAAAGGAATTGTTGCTATATCAGGTGAAAAAGCTGCAAGAGTGTCCAGCAGCAAAGCTATAGAATGGTATGAAAACTACAAAAACATAATTATTCAAAGTAACAGTGATGCGAACTATATAAAAAAGATTATGTGCAATATTTCAAACCATGCATGCCTTCTAACCGATTGTTATATTATTGTTGACGGAAAGCTGATACCGTTTTATGGTGCTAAGCGTATTAAAACAGAAGAATACTGGAATAAATTAACAAATGAAGAAAAGAAAAACTTGAAAAATCAAGTAAATATGTTTGAACGGCTGTATAAAAAATATATCTCTTAGCGGGAAAATGATTCTTTTGCTTGCCCTAAATACAAAGAACTCCGCAGTTTCTGCGGAGTTCTTTTGTATTTTACTTATCCTCATGCAGCATATCCCCAAACTGCTCAATAAATGCTTTGGTGGGTTTTATACTTGTGTACTCGTAGCAGCCGGGTTCGGTATAAAATTCCACTTCAGTATCTTTAATTGTGAGCCTGATGCCGGTTGTTGATAAAGCTTTTGCTATTTTCCTGTCCAGATATACAATGTAATTATTTTTCCACGCTTTAATCGGTTTAATATGCCGGATAAATTCGTCCTTGGTCATGGCGCCTATCTGCTCGCACAGCTTCCGCAGGTCATCGTGGTTTACAGTATGTATGTAACCGGTGGCATCTCCGTTCTTATACCTATAGCTTGGTTGCAAACATACTGCATCGTCTCTTCTGGCGGCAAACCCTATCTGTCCCGCTTCCATGTTGGGAAATTTTGTGCAGCCTACTTTTAACCGCATCGTTTTCATTTTAGCACCTCCAAGTATCAAGATATTTTTTAATCACAGCAGAAAACCGTCGGCGTTCATAAGTGATTTATTTGACGGTGCCAGAGAAAGATAACGTCAATAGAGCAGCGATGATTTTTTAAGCAAAATATCACCCCTAAAATCAACATGTACTGTTTTTGCTAATACTTTTTGACAGTTATTTGAAAAACCCTTCTATAAACAACTATATTTGATTAAATTTAACTGCCGCCTTTTATGGCATTAACGGGCAGGAGGCAGCACTTCTTCTCATACAAAAGTTATGCCTATATAGCACCTTTAACCTACCGTAACCAATGAAAAATCCGTTGTGTATTAATATATACACATTGAGCGGGAGGTGTTTTTTACATGGCTAACCTTTATATCTGGTTTCCAAATAACGAAGAAAGACGGCGGTTTGTGCTGGATTTGTTGGAAATCGAAGAAATTAAACCCGAAGGCGGCAGCAAAAAAGCCAAAAAAGAAGCGGAAAGAAAGAGAGCGGAATTGGAACTGTACATGGAAAGTTTGGAGGCCGGTAAAACCAAAAGCCCGTATTATCAACTGCACAAACACTTCTACATGGGCATTACACCGGATATAAAAACGGAACCGGCACCTTGGACAGAAATCGCAGTGTTTAAAAAAGGCTTTCGCAGAATTTACACTCAGAAGTCATACTGGTTCCGCCCCGGACACTGGCTGGTGCTGCAGTTTAGAGATAACTATGCCGGCAGAGAAAGAAGACGGTGGGCGGAAGAAAGGATACCGGAAGAACGGCAGGGGGTAAATGTGCCTATTCCGCCGGAAGTGCTGGCAAAAATGAAACTGGAGCATGTCACACAGCTGCTTTCGCCGGTTACAATTGCCGACAGCGGCGGGGTCAGTGCTGCGGCGGTAAAAGTATCACTGCAGCTGTTGAATGAAGTTAAACAATCTCATCCGCAGTTATTTAAAGGAGAAAACGTCTACCTGTGGGAGCAGCTGGGCTTTGCATTTTATCATGCCGGAAACATAGAAAAAGCAGACTACTGCCTGCGCACTCAGGCCGGCTTTCAACACGGTGTAAGCGATGCCTTTTTAAACCTGGGAACTTTTTACGCCGAACAGGGAATGTGGGAATTGGCCGCCAAAGCCTACATTGACGGTTTGACGGTTAATTCGGAAGATGAATTTATACACTACAACCTGGCTTCTCTGTATATGGATAAAGATAAACAAGTATCTGTTTTACAAGCGATAAACAGTGCCGTTTTAAAAAACCCTTACAGTGCGGTTAACTATAAACTGAAGGGCGACATACACCTTTATAACGGGCAGTATCATGCTGCTGTCACCGCTTATCTGCAGGCAGTTGATTTAATGTATTCCCGTCAGAATTCTATGACGGCGGAAACATACTGCAACCTGGCGTCAGCCTATACAGCGTTGGGAAAACATAATGAAGCATTAGCAAGCTTAGAAGAGGCTGTTATTATAGACAACAAAAACATAGATGCGCTGTTAAAACTGGCTGAATTATACGGTGATAAATTTGAAAACTGGGACAAAGCCAAAACCTATGCAGAACAGGCCTTAGCTGTATACCCCGATTGCTCCGAGGCATGCCGCGTTATGGCAAAGTATCATCAAACACACGGCAGCAGTACCACTGCCAAATGGTTTGCAAAGCGGGCCAAAAAAGCGGCGGGAAGGTGAAACATTAGAAAAAGGGGCGCTGAACAGTATTAACGGTTAGCGGTATCCCGGCCGGGTTATATCCGGTCATGTCAAAAATGCCGTTGATGCCGATGGTCAAGATCTTCTTCTGCTGTGCTGTTACAAAAAAGAACTCCGCAGCTGCCGGCGGAGTTCCTTTTTGTTTCCCAACTTATGGGCAGTTGGATGCGCGCTTTTATTTCATCGGCTGTTTCCGAGGCGGTTCTGCGCTGTCGGCAGTGTGCGGCTTACTGCCGCACCGGCTGCCGGTTGTCTCTGAAATGAAACTTTATTTTGGTAAAAAAGGCACCGTTCTGCCTGTAAGCGCCCAAATCATAGCCGACAATATCGGGATTCCAATCTTTTAATATGTCAGCGGTAAATTTTTCTGTGTCCTGCCAATCATATTTTTCGCCTAATTTTTCCAAAGCTTCCGGTGTGCAGTCTTCTTCAACCACAGATATCTGCAGATATTCATCATGGGTCTGCGCATCCACGCCGTGGTCAATATATAGTTCCGCATCCACACCCAAAGTTTTTTTCAGCATTTCCCGCAGCTCTTTTACAAGCTCGTAATCTTTGTATTCCATGCTTTCACCTCAAATACCGTTATTTTGGGGGTCGGTAAAATTAAACCCTGCTGTTTATTTTTTCTGACTTTCAATATAGTTCGCAGCAGTTTCTTCCGAAACATTTCCGACTGTTTCCACGTAATAAGAAGGGTTCCACAAGTGTCCGCCGTAAAGCTGATCTTTCAGTTCCGGGTGCTTTTTGAATAAAAATCTTGCCGAAACACCTTTAAGGGCTTTAACCATGTCCGCTATAAGATGGTTTGGTGATGCGGTGATAATTAAACGTATGCAGTCCGGCATAATTTCCGCTTTCTCAATATTAAAGCCGTTGTCTGAAGCAATTTTGAGCAGAAGTTCTTTTACATCTTCCGCTGTCTGTCCTTTTAAAATCGGCTTTCTGTGCTTACAGCACCAAATAACATGATAGCATATTTTAAATACACTGTTGCGGTTTTTTCTCGGTTCCATGCCTTATAATTCCTCACTTTATATACTTGCATATATTATAACATGCACATGAAGGTGCGGCAATAATGAATTACACAATTTTCCAACATTTGAACGGGAAAACCGGCCTTGAGAACCAGATGTTTAAATAATTATTCGACACAATTCTTTAAACATCTCGAATGATAAGTGATAATATACAATAAAAATTGTTCCGATGTGTTTAACATCATGAACAGCCTCTAATCAATATATAGGAAACTGATGTCTGTTGTAAAATTATATAGAGTTAACTGCGGTAGGGGAGAGAGAAGGAAATGGACAACAAAAGCAAAGAAGAAAGAAGCAGAAATATGGCAGCCGTTAAAAATAAAAACACCGATTTGGAAATGACATTGCGTAAAGCGTTGTGGCGGCAAGGTTTGAGATATCGCATAAAAAACAATTTGCCCGGGCGGCCGGATATAGTTTTCCCAGGTAAAAAAGTTGCGGTATTTTGCGACGGGTGTTTCTGGCACGGTTGCCCGAAATGCGGAACAATACCCGAGCAAAACAGAGATTTTTGGCAAACGAAAATTGAAAAAAACAAGTTAAATGACATTAAGGTAACCCGAAAATTGGAAGAAGCGGGCTGGAAGGTTAAACGTTACTGGGGATGTGAAATTAAGAAAGAACTTGATCGGGTGGTGGAAGATTTAAAGAAAACACTCAACGGAGAGAGCTAACGGCACTCCCCGTTGATTACTTCCGATATCTGAAGTTTCAAAGATTCGCCGATTGCTTTGGCCAACAACGGCGGAACGGCATTGCCGATTTGACGGGCCACATTGGTAATGCCTCCTTTAAACACCCAACCGTTGTCGTCGCTTATCGGAAAAGATTGAAGAACGGCCATTTCCAGCGTACTCAGTCCCCGATTCAGTTCGGGATGAATGTATTTTCCTTTGGCCGGGTAAACGGCACCTGTTCGGATGGTTACGGCAGGTTCATCATATTGAAGACGGCTGAAATTATCCTTGCCTTGAAATTTTTGTTTTTTCCAACAATCAAATTTTAAGTGTTCGGGTAAGTCCGCCCAGCACATTTTGGTATTAGGTTTGATGTGTTTGATCATTTCAATGATATGAGGGGACAGATTGGCACAATAATTATATTCTTTATTATAATCTTTAGCGGTTAATTGAGAAAAAGCTTCTCTGACCGTAACCCATTTTTTTAATTCGGCATAAGGGAAAAATACCCCTTGGGATGCACAAAGATTATTAAAGTATTTTAAACTTTGCTCCGGATTTTCCGCATGAGTGGGAAACGGAAAACCGGGTTGCATACCGTCCCGCCTTCCGATAATAAATATCCTGTATCGCTTTTGGGGAACACCGTAATCGGCGGCACAAAGTAATGATACCGCTATTCCGTAACCTATTTTACCGAATTCTCTTTTCATAAATTGAATGACTTTTTTATGATTTTGCAGCATACCTTTAACATTTTCAAAAATAAAAGCGGCGGGCTGGATTTCTTTTACCAACCTTATAAAATGCTTGTACAGCTGTCCGTTCGGCGATTTGTCACCTTCGTTTTTACCGAGATTGCTGAACGGTTGACACGGTGCGCCGCCGGCTATCAGCGCGACATCACCTTTACTGAGATTTGCTGTTTTAAGAATGTCAGCGGAAGTTATTTCGGTGACATCTCCGTTTCCTACCAACGGCCAATTTCTGTTTGCTTTAATTGTTTCGATACAATACTTGTTGTTTTCCACAAAAGCGGCGGTAGTAAAGCCTGCTGTCTCCAAGCCTAAGTCCAGACCGCCGCCGCCGGTAAACAAGCTGATTACCGGCAAATAGGTACAAGTTTTTACACTTGGTTTTCCGGGAAAATAATATTGAATATTTTTGTTGCGGTCATAGATTATTTTTGATTTGATAACTGTTGATTTGCATATTGCCACTGATTTCTACCTCCAACAAAACATAAAAAGCCTTATTCTATGTCCTGATGACTAAAACCTTCCGATCAACCGGTTGATAAATAAATTTTGTATAAAATAAAAGAAGAGCAAATTAATATGTTTTTAACAAAGGAAATTTGTAACAAACAGTGAAATTATTATATTAGCTGACATTTTACGCTTTGCATCGTTTTTAATCTAAATCTTTTGACAGGAATGGTTTAGAAAAACGATTGGAGTGGGATGAAAGTTTTGGGTAAATCAATTTGCGATGATGTCTTTGAATGGCAAGAAAAGTTGGAAAATTGCCAATACGTCGGTGAAATTTATTTACCGGAAGACAAATTAAATACTCTTGCCGCGCAATTTGCAGCCGAGAAAAACATATTGCTCAACAAAGGCTACTGGGTGATGGGAACGGCAATGTTGGTGTTGGCGGTGAACTGCGCCTATCATTATTACGACAATGAGGGGTTTTGGAAGCATTTTTGCCGCTTGGTGAAATGCGACAATGATGATTACAATCATGAATATATCGGTAATGTCATAGAACAAATGTTGAAATTTTACGGGTTGCTGGAGACGGAAAGAAAAGGTCCTTTTCGCTATGTCGGCGCAATATTGGAGCAGAGCGGTGTGTCAAAACTATATATATCAAAGACCGCACAAATAATGCGCTTTTTTAAACTTCAATACGGATGGGATTATCTGACGGCAATGAGCTATGAAAAATTTTGCCGGGAGATAAAAAATGTCAATTGCTCTCGGTATTTAAAAAACTTTTTATGTGACAAAGCCGGGTGGCAATTTTTTCTGCAGGTTTCCCGTCTTATGAGCCAGTATGAAGAAGGGGATCTCACTTTATCGGAGTTGGAAGATTTACCGGGTTTCCAACCCGGTTTTTGGAAGGAATTTGTTTCCGCATTCGGAGCGGTAAAAAGAAAGAAAAGTGCAATAAGTTTAAAACCGCGGTTGGTGTATCTTGCCGGGGAAAGATGTTTGGCATTAAAGTTTCCTTATCCGCGATATTGTAAAAATATTATTGTTCCCGCAAATGTAACCGGTTGGGAATACCCTTTAACAAAGTTAACCCGACCGGAACTGTTTTCGGAAAAATATTCGGGAATTGTATCAGGAGAAGACGGTACTGCCGGGCAATGGACAATAAAAGGATGGCGGCCGGACGGAATGCCCGCACTTTTTGATATAAAGCGCGGTTACATTGAAGCAAATGCGGAGGTTCCGCCCGGCAGTTATTATCTTCTTGCACCAGAGGACTACAAGATTACCTGTTCTGACTTACAGCCGAAAGGGGATGTAAGTTTACCCGGCCGCAGGAAGTACAAAGCCTACTTGGTGACGTTGAAGAAGAATGACGTCATTGCCGGTTACACTGTTGAATACACCGGTATTACCGGGCAAAACATCGGATTGTCCTGGCATAATCCTGAAAATAAGTTAATGAAGTACGTTACGGATAATTATTTTGATACATTTGAAGGTTCTTTGCCGCCGTTACAAACAGAGAGCTTTGAGCCGATCAAAAATAAAATTGTAGGGCTTTTTTATAACATCGGAAACGGTACGGTAAGAATAAAAACCAAAGAAGACTTAAAAGATTTTGTCGAAGAGGTGAAACGGTACGCACCCGTTAAGGGCCGTGTCTGGCTGAGTAACATATCGCGCGGCGGATTCAGTGTTAATAAAACGGTTTTGGATGATTTGTATTTTTGTTTGTTGCCTCAAATTAACCTTCATTTTGAGGAGAAAATTTACGGGTTCGGTGAAAATGTTTTCATTACTGCGGATAAAAATTCATCCTGCAGATTGTGGTTTAAAAACTGTAAGGATGAAAGCGGAAAAGGTGTTAAATGGTCGGTGCCGTTCAAAGAAAACGCAGCCTGCGGCAGCATTGTCTGCGGTAAAGTGAGCGTCGGCATCAGGATACCTGTTTACAGAGCAGGCTTGTTTAATGCTGCCGGAAAACCAATCAGATACCTGTCGTTATCTCAGCTGAAAGAGCATAAAAAATTTTTTCTGACCGGTTATCCCGATGCCGAAGCAGAGTTGCTTGTTAACAAAAATCATGCCCATACGTTGACTTTTAATCATGAAGGTTTCGCTGAAATCGGCAGTGATGTTTTACAGGCGGCGTTTGACAATGAGATAAGCGAACTGTACCTGCGGTGTCAAGGCAGAAAGGTGAGTACCGGTGCGGTGTTTGTAAACCTTGAAAAAATTAAAAAGTCGGTTTACCAAAAAAACCTGTGCATAACCGAAACCGAGTGGGGAAAAAACCTGGAACATGCTTTGCAGCTTTGTATAAATATTGTGAACAAACCCCTGCCTCATATATCGTTGGACCGTTTGCCCAATTTCTTTGAAGAATTTGACGGGTGGTTTTACACAATTTTGGCCTGCGCATGTGTGTTTGACGATACCGTAATAACGGTGGGAAATTCGGTTTTGGATTGGAAAAAGCTTCCTATAAATGATAAAAAGAAAAGAATGCTTGAGTACATTTTTAACTGCCGACACAGCGGGGAAGGAAAATCGGTTGATTTTGACGCCGACATGCTGCCTGCGGTGGAAAGATGGCTGAAAACAGCCGCCGGTTGTGTCGGAACGGGTTTTGAGGAAAATTCAACGGATCTGCTTATTAAATGGGCGGCTGACGTTAACGGCAAAGGGGTGCCGAAAAGCGAAATTGCCCGACAAAGAGGCGGGCAGCTGATTATCAGGGCGTGGAAACATTATTTGGCCGGTGAATATCAGACAACAATAACGATAATTAACAATATAAATAAATCATCCGGCTTTGTCAAAGATTTGAAAGACCTGCTGCACTTGCTTGTGTTGCTGAGAATGTTGCGGATCGGTGCCGCCAAAGAGGTTTTTGAAAGAATAAATCCCCGACATAAAGGAATACGGTTGATTCTTGAAACCTTAATGCAGGCACTTAATGTTTCTGCAAAAAATACAGTTAAAGAAAAGGAAACCAAAGAAAACGAAATTTTGGACGGTATGCTGGAAATTTTGCCGTTACGTTCGGAAGATAAGATTTTAATTAAACAATGCGAAAGTTTTAGCCAAAATTATACGGAAGCAATTGAATACTGCAAGCAATCAGATGACTGGTTATTGATGATTATTGCAATTGCAAAACTGAGTTCCGGTGCGGAGAGAGATTGTTTTGTCGATAAATTAATAAATATGCGGGAACGGATTCCCGCATCTCCAGAAAAAAACATGTTGTTTGACAAACTGAAAATTAAATCAGGAGGTAATTGAAATGTCGGATATAAGCCGATTGGAAGAGCTGGCCGCAAAATACAAGCAAAAAAAGAAATTTAACCAAGAGGAGAGTTTTAAAGCTGAAGAATATTTGGAAAATCTTTTGCAAAACAGTTCACACAGAACGGCGGCTTACGGTTTTATGTTGTCGTTGCCCAGTGACGTTGTGGCAAGAACATTTTTAAAAGTTTGGTTGGACAGCGATCCGGCGTGCCGGGAAGAGTTAATCACAGAATTAATTAACATGAAAAAATTTGACGGTGAAGCCGCTTATAACAGACTTACAGAAATTATAAAGGAATTGGTTGAAACATCCGGCAGTGCTGCTGTTCGGCTGTTTGCGTTTTTATGTGAAAAGCTGACCAAATCATGTAAAGATGCACCGGCAAATAAATATGTAACAAAAATTAACAAAACACTGGTGGAAACAGGCTTGTTGCTTAAAACATCGCCCGATGAAAGTTTAACCGCCTGCGGCAAGGTTTCCGTCGCGGTGTTGATTATGTATGCCCTGGTGTCAAAAAATGACGGTGAACCGTATGACACCGGATTTATTGAGTCGTATATCAATTGGTTGAACAAATTTGATAACCGCTTTGTCATACCCGGCAAAATCCGGGAGACGTTGGAGAAAAGCACGGCAAAATGGCCGGTTGAGTTGCAAAAACGTTGTTGTGACATCGGTTTAATCACTGTGGTGACAACGCATTTGAAAGCGGCAGAAAAACCTGCCGTCCTTAAAGAGAATAACAAGTTTTCTTTAAAACAACCGGAAAAACGGAAACCGGCCGAAAAACATTTGCTAAATAAAGCGAGTGAAAGAAAAGACGGCGGACAAAAGCAAATTTTGCAAAAAGAAAATTTTGATCCGTTGCACAATTTGAATCAATTACGGGATTACATAATTCAACTGCAGGAGACAGACAAACGGCATCAGAAACAAATCAACGATGCGTTGGCGGAAGCGGACAAAGAAAGATACATGCGTGCAAAGGCGGAAAAAGAGTTGGCGGAAATTCGGTCGACCGGTATAGAATTAAAGGCCGAAAACGAAAAACTTAAAGCGGAAGCGCTACAGGCAAGAAATATCATAACGAATTTGGAAAAGCAACTGTACGATGAAAAATTGAAATACGAAAATGACCGAAACCGGCTGTTGGACATGTTGGAGGTCAGGGCGAAACAGCAGTTGGAGCAATTTAAAAACAAACTGCTGCGAAAACTGAGAACGGACTATTTGGATTACAAACAGGCGGAATATGAGCACATGACGGTTGATTTGGGAGAAAACCTGAGAATTCAACTCGGTAACGTTTTTAATACATTATGTGAAGAAGGCATTGAATTTAAAGGGGGCGGGGAGCGTTGAAGTTTGATTTCGGAATAGATTTCGGCACAACAAACAGTGCATGCGTCGGAATAATTGACGGGAAAAGGGAGCTTCAGTTCGGAGATCAATACGACGGCAGCCCTTTCCCTTCATTGGTCGTTATCGATCCCGTTACCGGCAAAGTGGAATGCGGCAGAGAGGCGTGGTTGAAAAGACAGGAATACAGCGAAAACAGCGAGGTGATATCCTCGGTGAAAACCCTTTTGGGGTCCGGCAAAACGTGGAGAATTGCCGGGAAAAATTGGACAACCGAAATGGTTGCCGCGGAAATTTTTAAAGGCTTAAAAAGGCAGATTGCCGCCGCCGGGATAAAGGAAGAAATATCCGAAGCGACAGTGGCTGTTCCTGTAGGGTTTTCGGCGGTTAAGAGAGCGGAATTAAGGCGTGCCGCACGATTGGCGGGTATAGAAATCAAGACGTTTGTCAGTGAACCCACCGCCGCTTTTTTCAGACATTACGCTGAAACAGGTTTTTACAATAAAATCGGCGTCTTTGATTGGGGCGGCGGCACGTTGGACGTTGCGGTACTGGAAAACCGCAACGGTTTAATCAAAGAAGCGGCTGTGGGCGGTCTTTATTTAGGCGGGGACGACATCGATCTGAAGATTGCCCACTGGGTGCATAATCAAGTGATAAAACAAAAAAAGGCAACCGTTTCTTTTGATGAAATGCCTTCTTCCGCCCGGGATATGATGATAGCCCGGTGCGAAAGGGCGAAAAAGGATCTTGCGGTAAGAGATATGGTGGAAATTGCTCTCAACAAGTACGGGGACTTGGGTCCTTTCCGCGTTGCATTGGACATTAATAAATTTTCAAAACTTACCGAGTATGAGGTGGAATCGGCGATCAAATGTTTTGAAGACACGTTAAGAAAAGCGGGTATCAGTATGGAAGAACTGGGTTGTGTTTTAATGGTCGGCGGCAGCGTCAAGCTGGCTCCGTTTATCGAGCGTGTTGAGAAACGATGGAAATGCGATATGATTTTTCCTGATGAATCCGAGTGGAGTGTGGCAAGCGGTGCGGCAAAACTGAGCGTAAAACCCGGCAACTATCAACTTGCCGAAACCATAGGTGTGATTATGGCCGATGACACCCTTTATCCTCTGATAAAAGCGGGTGACGTTGTCGATTATCAACCGGTTGAATTTACTTTTGCCATGGTTGAAGACAGCAAAACAGCTAATTTTGTGTTTGGCGACGGACACAATGTTTTGGGTTATCTTCACGTACCTGCGTTCGGATTTTTAAAAGAACAAATAAATCTGGAGGCGGTAATAGACGAAGATTTGGTGTTCAGAGTGAGAGCAAAAAGCGGTAAGCGTTCGGAGAGGTACACCGAAGAATGGCAACACCCCGGCCCGAAACTGTGCTATCAATTGCCGACGGGTGCGGAGGTGGACGGAGTTGGTTAAGTCTAACGTAATGCCTGTCAGTAATGTATATGTGTTAAAGGATGACTTTTGCAGAGACAAAGACTTTCAAGCTCAAGTGAGAGGCAGAGACAACATCCGCTTAATGTTAAGAACCCTTGCCGGTCTGAATTTTATACAGGGCGAAGTAAGTCTGGAACAGCACCTTGACAAGCTTACCGATCTTCAAAGAAAAGAATATGAACAAGGTATGGCTTGTTTTTACCAAAAAGATAAAAGCGATATGTTTTTCGGGCCGGTGAAAAGTGAAAACGGCATTACTGTTGAATGCCGGTGTTATCACACCGAATGTAAATTTTTTAAAAGATGCCGACCGGGTTTCGATCCCGGCAAGGACGAATTGCCGATTGTCAGACCGGATACTTGGATACCGCCTGAACCGAGGCAGGAAGAAAAATACAAACCGTCAAGGGAAATACCGACAGACCGGGAAGAGCGGGAAATGCCTTGCGACTCTGACGGTGTTACCGGTAATACTGAGACGTTTAGTTTTGAACCTGAGCCGGATGTCGGCGATTTGCCGTTTTTGGATCTTGCTGCCGATGAATCCGAAAAAAAATGCGATGATGAAGGACAGAAAAAAATTATTCGCTCTGCTGCCGAAACCGGAATGTTGGTTTTGGCCGGTCCGGGAACCGGCAAAACTTACAGTGTGATTGAAAAGTTAAAGTATCTTGTGGAAGAAGACGATTCTTTGGAAGCGGAAAACATTTTTCTTCTTTGTTTTACCAGGGCGGCGGTAAAAGAAATCAGAGAGCGTTTGCAAAAGGATATCGAAACCGGTGAGTACAGCGATGATTTGTCGCGAATTGAAATCAGAACATTTGATTCGTTTGCCACGCAAGTGCTTCTTCACAAAGGTGTGGAACTAACGGACAAAGATTATGACCAACGTATTGAAGCAGCCGTTGAGGAAATAGAAAGTGATCCGGATATTCTTGAACACATGGGTCATTTGATAGTTGACGAAATCCAGGATTTGGTGGGTGTCAGAGCACGTTTGGTGCTGACGATGTTGCGCAACAAAAAACCTTCGTGCGGTTTCACTTTGTTGGGTGACCCTTTGCAGGGAATATATGATTATCAAACCGAACCCGGGGATTTGGATGCAAAAGCCTTACTGAAACAGATAAAGGAAGAATTTGCGGACGGTATGACGGAGATTTGTTTGCGTGACAACAGGCGACAGACGGGGGGGTTGTCCGACTATACCTCCCGTTGCAGGGGAATTTTGGAATCCGGTAATAATGACAATGCCAAGCTGTTTTTGGATAATGTCCGAAACATTGAATCATGCGGAGAGGAATCAGGATTTTTTATACCGCCCGAGGGCAACGAAACAACGGGCATTCTTTGCCGCAACAACGGGGAAGTGCTTAGGTTGTCCTGCTACTTACGCATAAATGGTGTGGAACACACCGTGCGAAGAAGAAATAACGCACTGTTGTTGCCGGCATGGGTGGCGGAATTATTGAGCGTCGACAACGGCATAATCACCTTGGATATATTGGAGAGCATCAATGCTAACGGGCGTTACTGGCCGGCCGAAAAAACGGAGTACATTTATTGGGGATTAGAATCATTGATTACCGACGGCGCTTCTTTAACAACCGAAGAGTTGAAGAAAGCTCTGGCGGCCGGTAAACGCCTGCCGGATGATATTTACGAGGATTATAAAAAAAGTGTTTGCGTAAGTACCGTCCACAGAGCCAAAGGCCGCGAGTATGACAACGTGTTACTTCTTGAACCGGGCGGTGGCACATACGAATCCGAAGATATATTTGAAGAAGCAAAAGTTTACTATGTAGCCGTTACCCGGGCAAAAAAAAGATTATTTACCATAAAACGCGGTGAAAAAAGGAATCAGCTCACAACGCGGTACAGCCCGTCCAAACGTTGGGCTGAGACGTGCTATTGGGCCGGAAAACTTAGACTTGCTGCTGTGGAAACCGGTATGAAAAATGATGTTGACGAATTTAGCTTTGTTGACGGAGCGCTTCTTACCGATCCTGCCGAAAATCAGCGTTATATAAGAGAAAAAATCAAGCCCGGTGACCGACTGGAAGTTAAGGCGGAAGACGGCACATATATAATCACGCATGACGGCAACATTATCGGGAGAATGTCGGAATTCTTTTATTATGATGTGAAGAAAGTGATAAAAGGCGTTTACGGCCAAAAAACGGAATATATGCCGTTAAGTTTTGGTGATGTCTATGTGGACAAGATATATTCCGTGGTGAAGAAAACGGAAACGGTGCCGTTAAGTGTGCCCGAACCCTGGATCGACACCGGTGTATGGTATGCCGTCAGCGTGGCCGGGATGGGGTTGTTGAGGTGGAATACAGATTGACGGAGGGGTTAAAAGTTGAAGTCAGGTTATAAAAAATACTATGAAGCGAGAGCGATTTTGGAAGATTTTTTGACCAAAGACTTGTTGGGGCCGGTAAAAGAAAATGAAATTATTGAAGATACCAGACCGAGCGACTACTATATAACCGGCAGGCTTTTCCCCCAAGGGAAGCAAATTTTGCAGGCAGAGCTGGAAAAGACTGAATTGGAAAGCGACACCGAAGAAGCGGAACAACCTCTTAATTTGTGTTATGAATACTATCCTTCTTCAATGGCGGTTTCTTTTACCGTTGCCGCCGGTATTGAAAAACTGCTTGTGGAGACGGAGTTTGCCTGGTATGTTCCTGTTAAAAAACCGTCTGAGAAAAAACGGCCGGAATACGCATGGCGCAGACAACACAAAAAAGTTGCCGTTGAAATATCACTCGGTGAAAAATATCGGTGCGAAGAACTGCATAACGGTTTGGAACTTCGCGTTTATCTGCAAACAGAGTTTTCCGACGGCACAAAAACTGTTACGGTTTCGTTGATAAACATTAATGAAAGCAGTGACTTGATTTCCGATGAAGCCAAAACCTTTTTCCAACCCAAAATAGTTGTCAAAGGTGTAAACGGAGAAAAGAAGGTATTCATTGAGAAGAAGATGCGGGTAAAAATGAACCGTGATCCCGAAATGTTAAATCTTGAGATGTTATACAGGCATAACAAAAATTTTGCGGTGGGACACGGTTGCAGTGTCGGCTGGAAACAAACCGGAGATTATGCTTCCGAGGTGTGGTCGGAATTTATCAGCGGGTATGAGCTGATGCAGATGGAACCGGCCATGAACGTTTCGCGGCAAACATTGAGTTTTGAATTTTTGGGCGGTAAAAGTGTCAAAAAAATTACCGATGCGTTGACGAAAATCGCAAATCAATATGAAGACTGGATTAACGGCGTAGAGAGCGAGATAAAAAATTTACCCGATACTTATAAAGAAGTTGCAAAACAAAATGTGAAAAATTGCCGAATAACTCTGCGCCGGATGAGAGAAGGCATTAAATTATTGATTGATGATCAGCTTGTTTTTAATGCTTTTCAATTAGTTAATCAAGCCATGTTAAGAATAAGAATCAAAAAACACGGTGTATCCCGCAAAGAACAACACGGTTGGTATCCCTTCCAGTTGGCGTTTATCTTACAGGAACTTTGTTCCGTTGCCGATTCGGAAAACACCGACCGTGACTTGGTTGATTTATTGTGGTTTCCGACCGGCGGCGGTAAAACCGAAGCCTATTTGGGTTTAACCGCTTTGACGATATTTTTGCGCAGAATGCGGGCGGTTAAGCAAAACCGCCCCGGCGGCGGGGTTACCGTCATCATGAGATATACTCTCCGCCTGCTGACGCTGCAACAGTTTGAGAGAGCGTCGGCATTGATCTGCGCCTGTGAACTGATAAGAAGAGAAAATCAAGAAATACTGGGGACGGAAGAGATAGCCGCCGGATTGTTTGTCGGACCGCTGACTCCGAATAAACTGGCAGATGCGGAAGAATCACTGAAAAAAATACAAGAAAACGGTTTTGACGCTCTTACCGAAGAAGATTCCAATCCCTGTCAGATTCACACATGTCCCTGGTGCGGCGGCAAAATACGTCCCGGTAATTACAGGGTTACCGCGGGAAAAATGGTAATCACGTGTTCCGACGGGAACTGTGAATTTCATGACGGCTTGCCGGTTTATTTGATTGACGAAGATTTGTATAACCATAAGCCCGCTTTGATTGTGGGCACGATTGACAAGTTTGCGCGAATGACATGGGAGAGCAAGGTAGGCGGTTTGTTCGGATTGAAAACCGAACTGTTGCCGCCGGAACTGATTATCCAGGACGAACTGCATTTGATTTCCGGGCCGCTTGGGACGATTGCCGGGCTTTATGAGACAGCGATAGACGAATTTTGCCGGCGAAACAATGTCAAGCCCAAAATTATCGCTTCAACCGCAACCATCAGAAACGCCGGCAACCAGGTACTTAACCTTTACGGCAGGAAATTACATCAATTTCCGCCGCAGGGTATCGACATCAGAAATTCATATTTTGCGGTGGAATCATCTCCGGACAAGAAACCTTCCCGCAAGTACAGAGGGATATTCACGCCGGGCACCAGCGGCAGTACCAGGATGATCAGAGTTTATGCGGTAATGCTTTTTGCCGTCCGTTATTTGAGCGCCATGGGTTACGACGAAAAAATTATCGATTCGTTTTGGACGCTGACCGGTTATTTCAACAGTCTTAAACAACTGGGCGGTGCGGTTGTTAATGTCATTGACGACGTTAATCACAGGTACAGATACCTGTTCGGAACCAAGTTCAAAGAATTTGTTCCGGACAATATGAAGGTGCCGGATATTCAACAACCCGGTGAGCTCACCAGTCGCAAGAAAAACTCCGAAATCGGTGAAACGTTAAAAAGATTGGAAGTAGGTTATCCCAACCGGGATGCTTTTGATTTGGTTTTGGCTTCCAACATGCTTTCGGTGGGAATAGACATCGGCCGGCTGGGCTTGATGGTTCTTCAGGGCCAACCGAAGTCCAACTCGGAGTATATTCAGGCCACAAGTCGCGTCGGACGGAAAACACCGGGACTGGTTTTGTGCATGTATGACGTGAGTCGAAGCAGAGACAGATCGCATTACGAACAATTTTTGGCATACCATTCTTCTTTGTACAAGTACGTTGAGGCAACCAGTCTGACACCGTTTGCCGAGCGGGCGAGGGACAGGGCGCTTCATGCCGTCCTGATAAGCTTGTGCAGACATCTTGTGGACGGATTGGCAGACAACGATGATGCCGTAAATATTTCGGATTACGAGGACGAAGTACATGAACAGATGAAAAAAATACTTGAAAAGGTAAAAGTGGTTGACGCTTCGGAATATCAAGCCACCGAAAAACATCTCTTAAAAATTTTAAATCATTGGAAATCTATGGCATATAACGGTGCGCTGACTTATCAAAGGTACGGTCAAAGAGGCGTGACGCCGCTGCTGACCGATAATTTTGCGGAAGAAAGCGATTCATTGCCCACATTGAATTCAATGCGCAATGTGGATGTAGAAACAGAGATACTTTTGGAGGGATAGCGATGCTGTTGGGCGGTAAAAAGAAAAAACCGGAAAAAGCAGGAGTTTTGCGGCGAGGCCAGCTGATTACCACGTTCGGTGTCGGTGCGATTGTCGATCTTCCCAGAGAATCCGTTATTATTGCCGGTACCGATTTCTGGAAGAATGATGATGATGATGATGAGAAATACAAAATTCATGAAAACAATTTGCAAAAATTTTTGCAGGTCGATTACTTTGTCACTCCGCCGGGGGCAAAGGATGAGTACGGTAATCCCACCGGCAAGGGTGTGCCGGCATTTCGTTTTCCTACATGGATGTTTTGCCCCAAGTGTAAACGGTTGGCGCCGGCAAAAAGATTTGCTTTCACCAAACATCCGCGGTGTGAAAGGTGTAAGGTTCCGTTGGTGCCGTCGCGTTTTGTGGTTGCCTGTGAAAACGGACATTTGGATGACTTCCCCTATGAGTGGTGGGTGCATTACGGCGGAAGATGTAAAAAGAAAAAAAATCCGGATCTTAGTATTGAAATGAATGAAAAAAAATCCGGTTTGGACGGTATCGAAATAAAATGCAAAAGTTGCGGCAGCAAGCGCACAATGGCGGGCAGTTTCGGTAAAGATGCGCTGAAAGGTTTTAAATGTACGCGTAAAAGACCATGGCTGAGAGACACTGAATCCGGCGAGTGCGACCAACCCATGCGCACTATGCAGCGGGGGGCAACCAACCTGCATTTCGGTGTGACGGTAAGTGCTTTGTCCATTCCGCCGTGGAGCAAAAACATTATGCTTAAAATTAACAACAAGTGGGACACCCTAAAATACTTTATGAAAGATAAAGATAAAGAAATTTTTACAAGAATTGTATCGAATTTGCAGTTGCCGGAACAACTGGGTTGCACCGTCGATGATATATGGGAGCATGCACAGCTGAAACAGAAAAATGATGATGAATGTGATTCGAAAAGTTGGCAGGATATTTTGGAGGGTGAATACAGAGCTTTTATGGCCGGTTCAACCGATGAGGAAGGTGAATTTAAAACCAAAAAAGTTGCAGTGCCGCCGATAGCGGAAGGTTATGTCGATGAAGTGGTTTTGGCGCTGCGACTGAGAGAAGTAATGGCTTTGCGGGGTTTTACCAGGATAAGATCGGATTTTAATATAGAGGACAAAGATACATTTGTAAAGTTAAGTCAGGATTTTAAAAACTGGCTGCCGGGGATTGAACTGAAAGGGGAAGGTTTTTTTGTCAGCTTGAACAAAGAAAGGCTTAAGCAATGGGAAAACAACGAAAATGTAATTGCCAGATATAAACATTTAAATGAAAAAGGAGTAATAAGTAAGCGGCAAACTATTACTCCGCGTTATGTACTGCTGCATACATTGGCCCATTTGCTGATCAGGCAGCTTACGTTGCAATGCGGTTATGCCGGTGCCTCGCTGAAAGAAAGAATATATTGCAGTTTCACAGAAAGTGAAAAATTCAAAGATATGGCGGGGATATTGATATATACCTCCGCAAACGATTCGGAGGGCAGCTTGGGCGGTTTGGTAAGGGAAGGATTGACCGACCGCTTGGACAATACCTTCAGACAAATGCTGGAAGCGTCAAGTTGGTGCTCAAGTGATCCGCTTTGTATTAACTCCAAGGGGCAGGGTACCGGTGCCACAAACCTGGCCGCATGTCATGCCTGCACGTTATTGCCGGAAACCAGTTGCGAAATATGCAACTGCTATCTTGACCGGGCGGCGGTGGTCGGAACCTTTGACGACAAAATGCTTGGTTATTTCGGACCGTTGGTAGCCGGGGAGAGTGAACGGCGTTGAGCAAAATGATTCCCCCGTTTTATGACGGACAGATAACAAGTGACGGAGAAAAAAAGCTTTTTCATTCCTTAAGCAAACTCAGTGACGATTATGTTGTCTTACACTCTCTCGGGATTGCGGAACACCGGGAAAAGGTTTTCGGTGAAATAGATTTTGTTGTCATATGCGATAAGGGTATTCTTTGTCTTGAAGTTAAAGGGGGACACGTGTACCGACGGGACGGTTATTGGTATTTTACCGACAGATACGGGAAAGAAACCAAAAAAACGGAAGGGCCGTTTCGGCAGGTATTTTCCAATATGTTGTCGCTTCGCGACCATATCAAAAGACACTTCGGGCCCGCAGATCCGCTGGCTTGTTGTCAATTTGCCTGCGGTGTCGCCTTTCCGGACATGCCGTTTACTCAAAAAGGCCCTGACATCATACCGGAAGTGGTTTTCGACGCCAGAAGCAATGACGACGGTGTGGAGGCTTATATTAAAAAGGTGTTTGACTACTGGAGCGGTGTTTTGGAGGAAAAGCTGGGCTTTAAAGGCGGAAAACTGACTTCCTCTCAAATCACCAAAGCGGAAAAATATTTACGGGGTGATTTCGGTTTTGTGCCGTCACTGGGTTATATATTGGAGAAAACCGAAGAAAAATTGATTGAGTTGACAAAAGAACAAATGCAGCGCTTGTCCATCGCTGCGGAAAATCCCCGCATTTTAATGAGAGGCGGTGCGGGAACCGGAAAAACGTTGCTCAGCCTTGAACACGCCGGAAGATGTGCCGGTATGGGAAAAAGAGTTTTGTTTTTATGTTATAACAACAATTTATCCAAATATCTTCGCTCGAGCTTTAAACATTCTCATCCGGAAATACAGGATATGGTGGATATATTTACGTTTCACGGCTATATCTCAAATGAGCTGAAAGAGTACGGTTATTTGCAACATCATACCGATTGCGGAGAAGAGAGCTACTGGACAAAGACACTGCCGGAAATGTTTTTGAAATTGGGTGATGAAGAGCGGTATCAAAACCGGTATGACACTTTGGTGGTGGACGAAGGGCAGGATTTACTCAGGATGGAATATATCATGTGTTTTGATGTTATGATCAACGGCGGGCTTAAAAAAGGAAATTGGCATATTTGTTACGATGCCAATCAAAACATATATAACCGGGAGTTTGAAGATGGTTTGGAATTGATCAGTGAGTATAATCCTGTTTTGCTTACGCTTGACACCAATTGCCGAAACACCAGACCGATAGGTCTTTACACCACTCTTTTAACGGGAACGATACCTGCGAAGTATTTCCGGGTGGACGGGGAAAACGTAGAGAGAATCCCTTATACAGATTTTAACGATGAAAGAAGAATATTGGTTAAAACCGTTCAAAGATTGATCGGGCAAGGCGTTAAACCGGGCAATATCTGTTTGCTTTCAAAATACAGTTTTGAAAATTCATGTTTGCAAGGAAACAATATTTTTAAAGGCATATGCAGGTTCATGAATATAACCGATTTAAACCCGCGGTACATAGTGGATAATTGTGTGAAATTCTGTACCGTTCACAGTTTTAAAGGTTTGGAGGCACCGGTGGTTATTTTGCTTGACGTAGATGATTTTGCCGGTGACAAAGCGAGATTATTAAATTATACCGCCATGTCCAGAGCTGTTTCTATGTTGTATATATTTTACAGCGCTGATTTAAAGGATGAAATGCTTGATATGGTTGGTAAATCAAGTAATTTAATCCTACAAATTGAAGATTGAAATTTTTGGGTTCGGCATAATGCCTGAACCGGGCAGGGTGTTCGGTAACTGCCGAATAGTTGTGAGGAAATCCAAACCGGGGAGGGTAAATTATTTTGCAGTGTGAACTGTGTAATAAGACGACACATGTAAACTACGGCAGTGCCGAGCATGTATTCTGCAGAGAGTGCGCTGCCGGTGAAAAAGCCCGGCAGATAATGAAAAACGACGCGGCGTGTGCAGGCGAAATAACCCGGAAAAATGACATGGATATTCCGCTTAAAACATCTGCTGGTGCTGTTTTGGTTATTGCTGCGGCAGTTGGCTTGACTGCTTTGTTATATTATAAGCTGGCTGCACATTTTGACAGGTATGTTGTATTAGCTGCTGCAGCGGCAGTTATCGGTGTTTTTATCGGCATACGTATGGTCAAATATATCTGCTGCCGGAAAGTAATTAAAGATAAGATAATTGCTCAGTCAGTTAAAAATAAATTAAACTATGAGTTTGTATTTAACGTCATCACTGCTGTTCTGTCTGCAGCGGCTTTTTTGGTAACTGCAGAACGGCTTAAAGAGGCGTACGATTTTCTTTGGCAGCAAAATTATATGCACAGTGTGCTGCAGATGTTTAATGCGAAGCTGCTGAATGATATCGAAAGTTATGCCTATGCCAATAACAAAATAGTGCTGTACAGTACGGTATTGACAGTTCAGCATCGCTTGGCAGGTTTATTGATTTTTTTAGTGTGTTTTGCAGCAGGCGTTTTAAACTTGATCAGTGCACGGCACAGCGATGCTGTTACGCAGATCGGCATATTTACCAAAGGGGGCATTTTAAAATGGCAGCAATTCACGGCATATACCTGGGCCGGCTGCAGTGAAGAAAAAGCTGCCGACAATTCCGCCGAGTACTGCAGGCTGGAGCTAATCCAAAGAAACGGGAAGCTGCTCACCTATATTTTAAAAGAAAAGGAAAGCAAAATAACTTTAAAGATACGTTCCGAGGATAAAGAAAAAGTTGATAATTTTTTATGCAGTGCGGCAGTCAGCTTGTGCAGGTGGTAAAGTCTGAACTGAAAAGTGTGCTGCTGTTAGGCATGGGCATGTGCTGTTAAACAGAAATGTTATTAAAAAAAGGATTATTTGAATTTTTATAGAAATTTATAATGTAATGCGCTTAACAACATTCCAAGATTTTAAACAATCTTTGTATCCAATTGCAGTTTCTGCAGCCGACAAGGTTAAGCGGAAACGGTTTGTCTTCTTTGCCCAAAAGAAGGGCGTGAGCAGTGTGTGCTTATTATAGGGTCGGTTTGTGCCTTTTGCGGGCATAAACCACTAAGCTTTTCTATTTGCTTTAAAATATCTATTAAGAGGTGATGTAAATGGTCAAAGAATATGCCAACGAACCGCTGCAGAATTTTAATGATCCGGCGGTTGCTGACAGTTTTAAGTCGGCGTTAAAAGCGGTAGAGGCCCAATTTGGGAAGTATTATCCGCTGATTATTGACGGAAAAGAAATTAATACCGATGAAAAAATTACATCTTTCAATCCTTCCCGCAGCGAGCAGGTTATCGGTTATACCGGCAAAGCTACGCCGGAGTTGGCTGAACAGGCGCTTGCCAGTGCCGAAAAGGCCTTTAAAACCTGGTCGAAAACCGATCCCCGGGACAGAGCGGCATGCCTCTTTAAAGCGGCTGCAATAATGCGCAGAAGAAAAAATGAGCTTTCTGCTTGGTTGGTTTATGAAGCGGGTAAAAACTGGGTTGAAGCTGATGCAGATACCGCTGAGGCAATTGATTTTCTGGAATTTTACGGCCGTGAAATGCTCCGCCTGTCCGCTCCGCAGCCTTTGACAGCAGTAGACGGCGAGCAGAATGAATTGGTGTACATTCCGCTTGGTGTCGGAGTGGTTATTCCGCCGTGGAACTTCCCGCTCGCTATTATGGCCGGTATGACATCAGCCGCTGTTGTTTCCGGAAACACTGTAGTGTTAAAACCGTCCAGCAACACACCGATAATGGCGGCAGTGTTTATGGACATTCTCAAAGAGGCCGGTGTGCCTGACGGTGTAGTAAACTACCTGCCGGGAAGCGGCGGCACAATCGGTGATTATCTTGTCAGCCATCCGAAAACCAGATTTGTCAACTTTACCGGTTCAAAAGAAGTGGGCCTGCGCATTAACGAGCTGGCAGCCAAAACTGCTGAAGGGCAAAAGCATATCAAGCGCGTTTCTGCGGAAATGGGCGGTAAAGACGCAATAATTGTAGACAGCAGTGCAGATTTAGAAGAAGCAGCCGCTGTTATTGTTGCATCAGCTTTTGGTTTTCAAGGGCAAAAATGCTCTGCATGCTCCCGGGCAATTGTCTGCGAGGATGTGTACGACCGGGTGGTTGAGCTGGTGGTTGAAAAAGCAGGCAAGTTAACGGTGGGCGATGCTGCTGACAATTATCCGGTTGGTCCGGTAATTGATAATGCTTCGCTGGACAGAATTAAGAAATATATCGAAATCGGCAAAAAAGAGGGCCGGCTGCTGCTGGGCGGAGAAACACTGGAAAGTATGGGCGGTTATTTTGTTCAGCCGACAATTTTTGCAGATATTCAGCCTGATGCAGTGCTGGCGCAGGAAGAAGTATTCGGGCCGGTGCTGGCATTCATCAAAGCAAAAGATTTCGATGACGCGCTGGAAATAGCCAATAACACCGAGTACGGCCTTACCGGTGCGGTATATGCCAAAGACCGTGCTAAGCTGGCCAAGGCAAGAACGGAATTCCATGTCGGCAACCTGTATTTCAACCGCAAATGCACCGGTGCGCTGGTGGGCGTACATCCCTTCGGCGGGTTTAACATGTCCGGAACAGATTCCAAAGCCGGCGGTCGGGATTATCTGCTGCTCTTTATGCAGGCAAAACTTGTGTCGGAGAAGTTTTAAATATACTGCTGAAAATGTAAAAAGATCGCAGTTCACGCGGCGAAAGCCGCATGATTTGCGATCTTTTTTGTATTGCTATTTCTTTGTTTTGTTATAATAGCCGTAACCCGGGCCGTAGGGATATCTTGGGCCGTACCACGGGCCGTAAGGGCCGTAAGGATACCAAGGGCCGTACCCGTACCAAGGATTGTAACCGCCGTAGCCGCCACCGCAGCCGCCGCCGTAACCGCCGCCGCAGCCGCCACCGCAGCCGCCGCCGTAGCCACCGCCATAATAACCCATAAGAAAACCTCCTTTAACTTTGCTTAACTTATATTATGGCGCTGGTTTCAAAATGTTACATAATTAGGTATTTTTTTCTAAAGAGTTTGCTTTGCGGTGCGGAAGGGCATAAGGGCAGAGGGTGTCTGTGCCGGTTAATTTCTCTTTCAATAACGGCGGAATATAAAAAACCTCGGGCATCACAGCGGAGCTGCCCAAGGTTAATTTTTAACCGATAATTTCAATTTCGCTGTTTTTCTCTAATTCTTCAAGAATTTTATCCAGTGCCTGCTGCTGCTTTTCCTGCTGCAGCTGCATCTCTATCTGGGGTTTCAGCAGGTCAAAATCCGGCAGTTCTTCGCCCATTTGTGCACTGTATTGATCGTACAATGCCTTCATTTCTTCTTCCGTTACTTCCGGTGTGGGTATTTCCTTTTCGATGTACTGCTCAATCTTTAAATCATCGGCAATGATTTGGTTTAATTTTTCCAGTGTCAGGTTGTTGGTTTTTAACACTTCATTAAATGTTTCTTCATCCGGAAATTGGGATTTAATCATTTCCAGTCTTTCTTTTATTTGTTCCGACGTAGCTTTGTAGCCTTTCTTTTCTACATCCTGCAGCAGCAGTTCGCGGTTAATCATGTTATCCAGCGTATCTTTTTCTACTTCTGCCAGTAACTCTTTAGCTTCTTCACTTTCTAAATCCACACCCATCTGCTTGTAGGATTCTTTTGCCTGCTCCAGTGTGGTTTCAAATTCAGCCTTGTCAATGGGTACGCCGTTAACAATGGCAGCAGCGTTTTTTCTTTCCATATCCCGGTCATAAACAGCCAAAGAAGCAGCCAGCGCAACTATAACCAGGGGAATTATTACAGTCAAAATTTTGCGTTGCATGTTAAACCCCTTTCTGTGTATAAACTCGACTTTTATTCTATCACATAATGGTGCCTGCCGCCAGCAGGATAATTTTTGGGTAATTTAGAAATAACTTAAAGCAAAGAGGGGGGAGATTTAAGTGCAGCAGCTGCTGTTGAAATTAAACACCGTCGCTGCGGATTTCGGTGTTCAGGCTTATTTGGTGGGCGGCGCGGTGCGTGACCGCCTGTTGGGGCGCGCCGCCAGCGATATTGACCTGGCGGTAGACCGCGCTGTTTTTGAATTTGCCCGGTATCTTGCGGCGGAATTGGCAGGCAGCTGCATCCCGCTGGACCGGGTAAACGGCACCGCCCGGGTGGTGCTGAAAAACGGGGCTGATGCTGTGCGGATTGACATTTCGCAGTTGAAAGGTGCTGATATAGCGGAAGATTTGGCCCGGCGTGATTTTACCGTTAATGCGCTTGCCGCCTCTCTTGACGGGCAGTGCTTGATTGACCCGTTTAACGGCCGCAGAGATCTCGCCGCACAAAAGATTGTTATGGTAAGCCGGCAGGCTTTTGCCGACGATCCGCTGCGGGTGCTGCGGGGTTTCCGCCTGGCGGCGGAACTTAACTTTACCGTTGAAGCGCACACTTTAAAAGCAATGGCCGCCCACGCCGACGGGCTGACTCAAATCAGCGGTGAACGTGTTTGGGAAGAACTGGCCAGGCTGCTGGGCACTGCCCGCAGTTATCGGTATATCAATTTGGCGGATAAAGAGATGAACTTGTGGGCACATGTCTTTCCGCTGGTGGATGAAATGCGGGCCACCGCGCAGAATTACTATCACCGTGACAATGTTTGGGAGCACTGCTTAAAAACGCTGCACTGTTTAGAAGAGTTAATATGCGGAGAGCTGCCATCGGCGGCGGTTGAAGCGCTGCAGCGCCCGCTGGCGGGCGGCCGGCCGCTGCTGATCACTTTAAAAACAGCTTGTCTGCTGCACGATATCGGTAAGCCGGCGGCCGCCGGCAGGCGTGCTGACGGGCGGATTACCTTCCACGGACATGAGAAAAAAGGGGCAGTACTGCTGCAGCCGTTTGTTGAGCGGGTTAAATCGGCGAACAAAGAGGCCGGGGCGCTAAAGCTGCTGGTAAAACAGCATATGCGTCCGCTGTGGCTGTACAACCAGCCTAAAGTGTCCAATACCGCCAAGTTTAGGCTTTACCGGGATTTAGGGCTTTATTATGTGCCGTGTCTGTTATTGTCATTGGCTGATGTCACCGCCACTTATTTATCAAGCGGCCGCCTGCAGGAAATCAAAGACTACCGCCGGTATATATTTGATTTGTTAAACTGCGTCTTTCCACCTCCGCTGATTGACGGCAATGATTTAAAAGCTCATTTCGGGCTGTCCGCTTCCAAAACAATCGGCCGACTGCTGCAGGCTGTCAGCGAGGCGCAGGCGGAAGGTACTGTCACCACCCGCGAAGAGGCATTGGCGCTGGCGGGTAAACTGCTGAAAAAGTAGGCGGCAGAGGTGTTTACCGCAGCACGAAGTGCAGATTAAAAAGGGCCGCTTTGCCAGAAGACAAAACGGCCGCTTCCCTGATATGTGTGATGCAGTTTTTTTGCACTGTCACACCAATGTTAAACTAAATAATGATTGTAGTAAGTTTTCGGCTGTCTTAATTCAATCCTTCAAAAACCGTTTTCAATAGGTTACAAATGTCATTTGACTTGAAGCAAAATAAATTAAGTTACCGCTGTGGTTAAGTCATTTCATATTTATGCCTCGCGTCAGCTGTTCATCAACCACCTCCTTACCTTCTTAATTTACATATATGTGGTTGAAAACCGGTTTAGACGTTTTTTGCAAAAAACGCATCCAGGTTTTTAATGTCAGTATTACCGTTTATATCCGCCTAACTGCAGCAGCGAATGGTAAAAATCCAAATCCCCGGACGATGCGGTGTTTTGGTTGGGGCGGGCTTCCGCCTGCTGCCGTGCAGGGTGATGCGGGTTTTGCATGTCTTTGCGAATTAAAAGCCGGATGTATTTGCTGCGGTTGGTTTCTTCTAAGCTGTTTTTGTTAATTTCATCAATCCGGCGGTCTAAATAATCAACCAAATTTGTCGGTAAACTGATGGTAATGGTTTTGTGCTTGCGAATAAATTAACCCCTCCTTTCCAAACCTGCCAAAAAGAACCTATTGTTAAGTTATATGAAACTGTCCTACCGGAAAATAACTGTTTTGGGCAAAAAATTACCACATTTTTGCCCTGCTGCTTCCTATTTGCTGTAAAGCTTGTCAAACAGGGCATTAAACAGATAAAATAGGGGGCGACAGGGGGGAATATTGTGAGGCAATCCCGTAAAATTGACCATATTAATCATGCATTGGCGGAGAAGGATCGGCGGGCAGCCGGCTTTGCCGATGTGCACCTGCTGCATCGTTCGCTGCCGGAACTGAACTGGGATGAACTGAATACCCGCTGCTTTTTTTTGGGTAAAGAGATTGGTGCGCCGCTGATGATTAACGCTATGACCGGCGGTCACAGTGCGGTGCTGGAAATTAACCGCAGCTTGGCGCGGGCGGCGAAAGAAACCGGCCTGCCCATTGCTCTTGGTTCGCAGCGGGCGGCGATAGAAGATAAAAATGTAGTGGACACTTTCAGGGTTGTGCGGGCAGAAAACCCCGCCGGGGTGGTTATTGCCAATTTAAGTGCGGGCTGCACGCTGAAAGATGCCAAGCAGGCGGTAGAGATGCTGGAGGCGGATGCTCTGCAGCTGCATGTCAATGTACCGCAGGAGCTGGCAATGGCGGAGGGTGACCGCGATTTTCGCGGTCTGCTGGCCGGCATTGCGGAAATTACCGCCAATTTGCCTGTGCCGGTGATTGTGAAAGAGGTAGGATTTGGCATGACCCGGGAAACAGTCGCCCAGCTCTACCGTGCCGGAGTAAAATATATCGACATCAGCGGGCGGGGCGGCACTAATTTTATTGCCATTGAGCAGGAGCGCACTCCCAATGGCATCAGTGCCGGCATTGAAGACATCAGCGATTGGGGTATTCCCACCGCGGTAAGCATTGTTGAAGCCCGTGCTGAGCGCCTGCCGGTTTTCACCGTTGCTTCCGGTGGCGTGCGTTCATCGCATGACATTGCCAAAGCATTGGCGCTGGGAGCTGATTTAACCGCGGTATCCAAACCTTTTTTGCAAACGCTGCTTTATTTGGGGTACCCGGCGTTAATTAAACATATTGAAACGCTGATTACCGGTTTAAAAAAGGTGATGCTGATGTGCGGAGCGACCGGCATTCCTCAGCTGAAGAAAGTGCCGCTGGTTATCAGCGGTCAAACCAAGGAATGGCTGGTCGCCCGCAATATCGATGTATATCATTATGCCCGGCGCAGTTACAGCAACCTATAAATCTGTAAACCGTCCTTTAAGTTTTTCGCTGACCTGCGGCATGGTGGTGTACTCCATTTCATCAAGGTGCAGACGGTGGGGTTCAAACGGTCCTAAGCTTCTCAAATAGTTGGCCAGTTCGTTGGCTTTTTGGCGGGCTAAGTCAAAGGCGCGGTCGGCAAAGAAATCCTGCGGGCCGTGCAGTTTGCCGTCAGCAATTTGGAAACCTAAAGCCACTACCCGCGGTGGGCCGTCAAATCTTGTCGGGGCGCTGTCTTTCAGGCTGACCGGCATCAGTGGGCCGCTGTGTGAACCGCGCATCCAGCCGGAAACCAAATGAGGGTTGGCAAAAGGCTCCAGTACTTCACCAACCGCCGGCAGCCCGCTTTGACAGCGCACAATCAGCACCGGATCATCTTTGCCGACATAACGCCCCGCCATTAAGTTGAGGCGCTGTGTGGATGATACCGCCGCAATTTCGCCCGACTTTTTGTGGTGTACTTCTTTAATGCAGTAGCGGCCGGGTGCGCCGATAAACACCAGCATGTCGTAAAGTTCTTCCGGTGCTGAGAAAATCACTTTGCGGTTTTTAACCAGATCGCGCACTTCAAATTGAAATCCGCCGTGCATGTTGGGGTCAATAACCAAGCCGATGGTGTTGAAGGGATCGGCAAATATTTTATACAGCGGCAGATTCCATGCCCCCGGTTCGGTTTTATCCGCCATAAACACAATAATCGGTTCGCTTTTGCGCTCTGTAAATTCCATTTCCGCCACCCCCGGGCCCAGCCCTTTAATGTTGCCGGAAAAGGCGTCGGATAACAAATCCTGCCCCGCACCGTAAAGCTTTAATTTGCGGGCGGTATCGGTGCAGGCGACAAATGTGTCCCAGGCCAGCCGGTGAATCGTTCCGTTGTTGCGGCCTAAGCGGTGGGTTAAAATCAGGTTGATGTCGTCGCCTACATGGGTGACATGAAAATCAATTAAGTCTTCCCGTTCTTCCAGTATTGCTTTGGCTTTTGCCAATAAATCCGGGTGCACACTTGAGTGTCCGACAAAACCCCCAATGTCCGCTTTAATAACTGAAACCGTTATCTTTTCTCCCACAAGTATCCTCCTTTCTATTATCGTAGTACATTTTATGTCAATGTGACATATTAATTGACTGATTTATGCAGTTTATATGAATGATATTTTAAAATATTATATCATAATCATTTATAAGAAAAATTAATCTTTTTGTCGAAAATATGTTTGCCGGCGGCACAAAAAGACCCGCACTTGAGCGGGCTTTAAGCAAAAGCACTGCCTATGAAACTTTCTGCACAGTTTGTTCCTGCTGCTTTGGGCGTTTGTTCAGCATATCTTCGGCATAATCGCAGGATATCAAATAAAGACTTACCCACAATTCATGCTCGGTGGGTTTGCCTTTTAATTCATTGGATACATCTTTAAATTTTTTCTCTACTCGGTCTTTAAATGCTGAAAACTCTGCCAACACTTCCATTACATCCCTTTGGTTATAAGCGGCACCTTCGCGCAGTATTTTAGCCAACTAATCACCCCCCTGACGCTTGTCCTCTTTTTTATTACTTCTATTATAATTTTAATGGAAAAAAATGTTAAGGGGGATGAATTGTCTAATTCTGCAGAATAAAACAAGGCACGCTGAGCGCGCCTTGTTTCGCTTTAATATTGATAACCGTAACCGGTTTGGCTGAATTGTGCACTGCCAAACTGATTATACTGTTTAAACGGCTGCTGGTTTTGCTGCTGCTGCTGCATGCCCATTTGGCTGCTGCCGCCAAAGGGCTGCTGCTGACCGTAGTGCTGGTTTTGCTGCCAAGTTTGGTTGTACTGACGGAAGGGCTGCTGCTGGTTTTGCTGCTGCATCCCTGTTTGGCCGCCGCCGAAGGGCTGCTGACCATACTGCTGGTTTTGCTGCCCGGTTTGGTTGTATTGGCGGAAGGGCTGTTGGTTTTGCTGTTGGAACGGCTGCTGCCCGGCAGTTTGAGCGCTTATGCCGGGCTGCTGCATCTGCATTTGATTATTTATCATATTACCCATCTGCATGCTTTGGCCGGCAAGCTGGTTTAATCTTTGGTTGGCCTGCTGGCACATCTGGCTGATCTGCTGCAGCTGCTGCTCTGCCTGACATTCAGCATTGTGCACTTGCTGCAGCTGCTGACGGCTGCTGTGCTCACACTGTGACAGCTGATTTACCATTTGCGAAATGTTGTTCAAATCCTGGCGCAGCGAGTTAATCTGCTGCTGTAACTGCTGTTGGAACATTTACTTACCTCCCTGTATAAAGTTAACTTAAATGCTAATTGTAGTATCCCGTTTAAAAATAACTTTATTACTGGGAATTGCTGTCAGATTTAAGATTTGTGCACCCACTGCAGATAGTAACCGCCGACCGGCTGCAGCGTAAAGTCTTTTACATTTTTTTGCGTGACGGCAAAATCACAACCGTAGTTAAGCACCACCCACGGAGCATCCTGCAGAATAATTTGCTGGGCATGGTAATACAGCTGCCGGCGCGTTTCTGCATCCGTTATCTGCTGAGCGGCGGCTAAAATGCGGTCTGCCTGGGCATTGCGGTAGCGGGATAAATTTAACCCCTGTTCAATTTGCTCGGTGGTTAACAGCGTGGTTAAAAAGTTATCCGGGTCGCCGTTATCGCTTACCCAACCGTATAAAAAACAGTTTCCTTCCTGCCTTTTCAATGCTTCTTTATACTGCTGCCAGGGGTAAGCCTTAATTTCCACGTTAATTCCTGCCTCGGCCAGCTGCTTTTTAACGGCCTCGGCCAGTGCCGTTCCGCCGGCCGGATTGTACGGGCGGGCTTCTTTATAAGTAATCAGCGTTATGTTCATGCCGTCCGGGTAGCCGTTTTGCGCCAATAAATTTTTTGCTTCATTTACATCGTACGGATACTGGTTTAACTTAGCGCTGTGATCCGGCATTGCCGGCGGTATGAGGCTTTCAGCGGGTGTGAGCTGTCCGCCGTACAATGTCTTCACCAACCCTTCCCGGTCGACTGCCATTGCTGCTGCCCGACGGATGCGGCCGGAAGAAAACGGTTCTTTGTTGGTGTAAAAACCCAAGTAGCTGATTGCCGCTGTCCGCTGTTTCAGCACCGTTAAGCCGCTCTTTTCCGCCGCCGCGGTATTGGCGGGAGAAATGCCGTCAGCAATATCCGCCCCGCCGTTAATCAGCATTTCCAAGCGTTTTTTCTCGTCCGGCTGGTAAATAAACTGTATTTTTTCGGCAGCGGGGGGGGATTTCCAATAATTTTGGTTTGCGGCCAGCACCAATTCTCCCGCCTTAATGCTTTTTAAGCGGTAAGGGCCGGTTCCTACCGGGTTTTCGCCAAAGCTGTCGCCGAAGCGCTTTGCCGCTGTCGGGCTCACTATCGGTGCCGCCCACGGCATCGCCAAGTTCTGCAGAAACGGGGCGTAGCGCTGTTTTAACTCAAACTTAACGGTGTAATCGTTTAAAACTTCTACTTCTTTTACCGCTTCAAAGGCCATTTGGGCGTAAGGGCAGTTTTCGTCGTTCATTGCCCGCTCTACCGAGAACTTTACCGCCTCGGCGTTAAAGGGAGTGCCGTCGTGAAATTTTACCCCTTCGCGCAGCTGAAATATCCACACGCTGCCGTTTTCACGCACTTCCCACTTGGTGGCCAGTGCCGGTTCCACTTCCACTGAATTTGCTTTGTACTTTACCAGCCCTTCAAAAATATTGCTGATAATTTTGGCAGATGCCGCGTCACCGGCTTTGGCGGGGTCCAGCGTTACCCATTTTTCAGCGGTTAAAATTTTCACTGTATTTTCCGCACTGCCGGGAGCAAACGTTGTCACTGCCCCGCGGTTTTGCAAAATTATAATTAAAAACAAAAAAGCAACCAGCACCGCTAACTGGCGCAGCCATTTTTTTAATAACAATATCATTGTCATTATCCCCTCCTTAACACTATATATTATTTTCCATATATTAACATTTACCTGCCGCCGGTCAATTTCTTACAAAAATTACTGTTATTTTTAACAAAATCAAGTTATGATATTTTACATATTCATTAACGCCAGGAGGTAATTAAATGCCTATCAAATTCGGTTCGGCAGGGAATCCCGATTCGTTTTATCAGCAGGGTCATAAAAGTTCGCTGGATATGCCGCGTTGGCTTGCTGAAATGGGGTTAAACGCTTATGAATATCAGTGTTCGCGGGGAGTGCGCATTAAAGAAGAATTTGCCCGCAAACTGGGCGAGGCCGCCCGGGCCGCCAATGTGGCTTTAAGTATTCACGCACCGTATTACATAAATTTGAGCACCGAAGACCCGGAAATAAAACAGCGCACCAAAGGACATATCATGAAATCGCTGCGCGCTGCCGATTGGATGGGTGCGTCGGTGGTGGTAATGCACCCCGGCGGCGGTTCCGGCAAAAACCGCTTGGAGAATTTTAAGCGGGGATTTAACTGCTTAAAAGAAATTTGTCGGGAAATTGAGGCGGAAGGTTTAAGCCACATTAAATTAGCCCCCGAAACGATGGGTAAAATCAATCAGCTTGGGTCGCTGGATGAAGTACTGGAATTATGCACCGCAGCGGATTTTGTGGTGCCCTGCGTAGATTTCGGCCATCTGCATGCGGTAAGTTTGGGCGGATTAACAGAAAAGGACGCTTTTGAAAAGATTCTGCAGAAAATAGCTGCCGCGCTGGGCAGAGAAGCGCTGCAAAATCTGCACATCCACTTCAGCCCGATTGAATTCACCAAGGGAGGGGAAAAAAAGCACCGCACCGTGCCGGAAACGGAATTCGGACCGGATTTCACCCCGCTGGCCGAGCTGATTTGCGAATACCAACTTACGCCTGCCGTCATCTGCGAATCTCAAGGCCGGCAGGCGGAAGATGCGCTGATTTACCGGCAAATTTACCGGCAGATAAAAGAGGCAGCAGATAGTGTGCAGTAATTAAAGTGAAAAGCCCGGGGGTGCCCCGGGCTTTTTTAATACTTTTAGCCGTGGATTTTTACATCATTGGCTTGATATTTGCGCAGTGTTTCTGCTGCTTTTTGTGCGCGGTTGTCGTCAGCTTTTACCGCCACCAAAGTGTGTCCTTGTTTCACTTTTTCTTCCAGCTGTTTGCCTTCAGCGGACGGAATGCCAAAGTCGGCTAAACCGCCGGCTAAACCGCCGGTAGCGGCACCGGAAAGTGCACCCGCAATCGGACCTGCTGCCAAAAGGGGTCCAAGCCCGGGAATAGTCAGCATACCGGCACCTACCGCCAAACCGGCAATACCGCCGAGTACGCCGCCGGTGGTAGCGCCGTCGCTTACCGGGTCATTTCCGCTATTTTTGGCACCGCCTTGCTCATCCTTTGCTACTACTGAAATTTCTTGGTCGAAACCTTGTTTGTTCCGCAGATCGTCCACCGCTCTTTCAGCCTGATCACGGCTGCCAAAGGTGCCGACAACAGTTTTGTTCATAATAAACCTCCTTTTGGGATAATTCTAAAAAACTTTCGACACATATATTTCCACGAAATTGAAATAACTATTCTTGAAAATAAAAAAACAGTTTATTTTTTTGCATGTTCTGGTATAATATGATTTGTTTGTGATAAAGAAAATATTGAAGTAAGAGAGGGATTGAACCATGCTGCCTACACCCAAAAAATATTTTGTAACTGCAGCCAGTGCTGAAGGTTACAGCAAATTAAACGCTTTTGACAACGCACTTCTGAAAGGAAGAATCGGAAACGTAAACCTGCTGCGTGTAAGTAGTATTCTGCCTCCCGGCTGCGAGCATGACCCTGAATTGGAGCTGCCTCCCGGTTCGCTGGTGCCCACCGCCTACGGCTATATCATGAGCGATGTTCCCGGTGAAACCATTGCGGCTGCAGTTGGCGTAGGTCTTTCCAAAGATACCTTCGGGGTGATTATGGAGTTTTCCGGCAAATGTACCCGCGAAGAAGCTCATCAAGCAATTGAAAACATGCTGAAGGAAGCTTTTGAAAAGAGGGGTATGGAGCTGGTTGATACCAAAATTGCCGCCGTTGAGCATACAGTGGAAAAAGTAGGCTGCTGCTTGGCTGCTGTTCCCCTTTGGTACTAAAACACAGCATGACAATGATTTAACAAAAATACCTTGGTGCGCTGAAACGCTCAAGGTATTTACTATATATAACATTAGGAGGTTAAGTGAATTGTCCGATCAACCAAAACTGTATGACCAAGAAAAACAAGTTTTTGACCTGTGGGTTACCGAAGAGCAAATGCCTACCATGCGCTTAAGCCTGCAGGCCAAGCAAACGCTGCATACCGAACAAACTCCGTTTCAGCACTTGGCGGTAGTGGATACACTGCCCTATGGTCGGATGCTGTTTTTAGACGGTGTGATGCAGACATCCGTTAAAGATGAGTTCGTTTATCACGAGATGATTACCCACCCTGCGCTGAACACCCACGGCAGCCCCAAAAAAGCGCTGGTGATCGGCGGCGGCGACGGCGGTACCATCAGAGAAATTATCAAATATCCTACCATTGAAAAAGCTGTTTTGGTGGAAATTGACGGCCGGGTTGTGGAGAATGCCCGCAAGTACCTGCCGGAAATCAGCTGCGCTTTGGATGATCCCAAAGTGGAAGTGCGCTACGAAGACGGCATTAAACACGTACAGGAGCGTAAAAATATGTACGATGTAATCTGCGTTGATTCTACCGACCCGGTAGGCCCCGCTGTAGGTTTGTTTGCCAAAGAGTTTTATCAAAACATCTTTGAATGTTTAACAGACGACGGTATTTTTGTTGCGCAGACAGAATCGCCGTGGTTTAACCAAAGTTTAATCAATCGAATTCATCAAGATGTTTCCGACATTTTCCCGATTACCAGATTGTTTTTGGCATACATTCCTACATATCCCGGCGGCATGTGGTCTTTTACCATGGGTTCCAAAAAGCATGACCCGCTGGAATTTGTAGAAAGTAAATTCCCGGGGTATAAAACCCGCTATTACACCCCGCAGATGCACAAAGCGGCTTTTGTACTGCCGCCGTTTGTTGAAGAAATATTGAAACGGAAAGAGGATTAGCATGCTTTCGCTTACCGAAAAACTGGGCGATTTTATGGGCAGCACGCCGGATTACCGGCAGGCGAATGTGGTATTGGTGGGTGCCCCGATGGATTTTACCACCAGCTTTCGCCCCGGCACCCGCCAAGGTCCGCAGCAAATTCGGGCGGTATCTTACGGGATTGAAGAATACAGTGTTTATCAAGACCGCGACTTGGCAGACTATGCCTACTACGATGCCGGTGACGTTGCCGTTCCCTTCGGCAACGTTGCCGCCGGTTTACAGATGATCGGTCAAACCATCGGTCAAATCTTTGACGACGGCAAGTTTCCCTTTTTATTGGGCGGTGAACACCTCGTCAGCCTGCCCGCCATCGAGCAGGCTGCGCAGAGATACCCAAACCTGGCGCTGCTTCATTTTGACGCCCACGCCGATCTGCGTGAAGAATACCTGGGCGAAACGCTTTCGCACGCCACCGTCATTAGGCGGGCGGTTGATTTGTTGGGCGAAAAGAGTGTTTACCAATTCGGCATCCGCTCCGGCACCAAAGAAGAATTTGCCTTTGCGCGTGCGCATACCAACATGTATGTCGATCAACTGCTGGAGCCGCTGCAGAAGACAGTGCCGCAGCTGCAGAACCGTCCGGTTTATGTCACGCTTGATATAGATGTGGTGGATCCGGCTTTTGCTCCCGGCACCGGCACGCCGGAGCCCGGGGGCTGCACTTCACGCGAAATTATTCAGGCAGTTAACATGCTGGCGGGGCTGAATGTAGTGGGCTTTGATTTGGTAGAAGTGAGCCCGGCTAACGATCATTCCGACATCACTGCCGTTTTGGCCGCTAAAATAGTGCGAGAAGTGATACTGCAGTTTGGCGGCAGATAAAATTACACAGGCGGGCAGTGTGTCTGCCTGTGTAATATGTATAATTAACGAGCAATTTGGCTATAAAAATAAAAATTAGTTTTAATTAGTGATTGACAACAAGATGTTGTTTTAGTATACTTGTCATTGTCAGTGCTGCGGAACGCAGTTGAAACAACACGGTGCTGTGGTGTAGTGGTTAACATGCCGGCCTGTCAAGCCGGAGATCGCGAG
>CBEUVQ010000024.1:0-38749 GCA_965546615.1 uncultured Peptococcaceae bacterium | reverse complement strand
GGGGAGATTTTAAGGGAGTGCTTATCTATTTACTGATTGGGGTTGGGCTGGGGGCTGCAATTTACGGCTACTTACCGGAAGACTTAGTGTTAAAGCTGGCAGGACCTGAAAACCCTTTAGCTATACCTATAGCAGCAGTGATAGGTATACCTTTGTACATTCGTGCTGAAACAGCTATTCCTATCGGCCTGGCTCTAATGCAAAAAGGAATGAGCACCGGTGCGGTTATTGCGCTGATCATTGGAGGGGCGGGAATGGCAATCCCTGAGATGAGTATGCTTGCAAGTATTTTTGAAAAGAAACTGGTTGGTGCGGTAGTATTAGTTATATTTTCTACTGCTGTAATTGGAGGGTTTGTTTTTAATATTGTATAAAAATCATTATAGCGAAAGGAGTTTTATAAAGATGGAAAAACAGAAAGGCCTATTAGAAAGATTATTTGGTAAAAAAGAGAAGAAAAATTCGTGCTGTTGTAATGTTCAACTTGAAGAAATAAAAGATGATGAACCAATGGAACAACAGAGTGAAGAAAAATCAAAGAGTGAAAAATAGCTATTGCTGCGGCACAGCCGTCCGGAAGATTTCGGACGGCCTGTTTTTTATTTTGCGGCACGCTGATAGTGCTGCATGAGATATATGGTATTAACCGACATATGGAAACGGTTTGTGCGCGTTTTTTCAGGCAGAGTGCTGCCTTAAAGGGAGGCTGTCGTGTATGCTTCTTAATGTAAATAGCTCGCTTATTAAATAAGCCCTTGGAATAACCAATACCGGATATTCCAAGGGCTTAAAACTCTTTCCGGGCATATAAATGCTGTATACCAAAACGGCAGGTACGGTGGCTGCTGCTCAATTTTTTAATGTTCTTCTATAGGTATTGTAAACTCTTCTCCAACCTGTTGACCGTCAGCAAATGGAGCTAATGTAAGAGATGTAATTTCATCAGACCACTCGTCTAAAAATGGGAAAGTTGTTTCATATGAGAATACTACTTCATCCGGCGTTGCTGACTCTATCATAAATGAAACTTGATTTCCTAAATTATTATGTCCTTTTAATTGAATAAAATAACTTTCTTTATATTCTCCAATAATTTCTCGGTTTCCTATAATAGTCTGTCTGACGGGATTGTATTCCAGTTTCTCAAGCCTATAAATTTGATTATCTATCTTAAAAGTATAATCGATAGGCAGAGATTTGGTTTTTGCTGCTAATTCCTTACCGTTAGCGGTAAATTCAAATTCCCATTTACCTTTTTCAACCCCCTCCATTACTTCATCCGAATAAGGGTCCAGGACATAATATTTCAAGTCTTCTAATACTAACTTTATTTTTATATCATCCATTTGCTCTATTCCTTCAACTTCATAATAGCATAAAGAGTAAAACAAAGTATTTGTGTCATCTAAAGCACCCGAGCTGCTGCCGCTGGCAGAATGTTCTATTTCTTTACCGTTTATATAAACTTTTACATTTTTTAACAATGCATCTTCTACAGGTTTTTTTGTATTAAATACAGTATTAAAGGTTATTCTGTCGTTATCTATAATCACTTCACTTAATTTAACCTCAATGCCATTATCTTCCTTTGTCTCACCTACTACACTTGCATAAGGTTCAATACTTCTTTTGATACCTAATGCTTTACTTATAGAGTAGGAGGTTTGTGAAACTTTAGATGCTGCAACAGCATAAGCATTTTTGCCAAAATTTGTTTGACTTAACACAGCGGTACACATTATTAAAGCTGCGGCAGCAGCAGCAATTTTTTTAAAATCTCTCTTTCTGCTGATGCTTTTTCTGAAAGACTTTTTTAAACTTTGCTTTTCCACATCAGTTAACTGTTCCTTTTTATAATCTTCGATGTCAAAATCAATTTGATTTAGGAGTTCATAAATGTTTTTAGAATCCTTCATTTTTACACCCTCCTTTAAGTTTAAATGCTTGACGCAGTTTCTTTTTTGCTCTTGAAATTCTGTTATATAAAATGGATTTGCTGAGACCGGTATCTTTAGCTATTTCGTTCATGCTTTTTTCTTCAAAATACAATTTTTTAAAAATATCCCTGTCTTGGACAGACAGACTGTTGAGCATTTTTTCAGTTTCTTCGCTGATTTCCTTTGCCAACGTTTCCTTTAAAAAATTTTCTTCCACAGATATAGATACATCATCTATATTTTGCTTTTCTAAATCCTTTAAATATTTTCTTGCATAGTCTATAGATATGTATTTTGCAATGCCTGCCAGCCAATTTTTAAAACTGTTTTTTTCGGCATCATAGGCATCAATATTCTTCCAAACAGCTAATAAACAATCATTAATACATTCTTCATAAAAATCCGGAAGATAAATTAGATGCTTTTTTATAACGGTTTTAAGAATCCAAGCATAGTTTTCAATAACGTATTCCAGAGCTTTTTCATTTCTTTTTTTCAGCTGTTCAACAAAATTTTCTTCAGTTATTTGCAATCTATCCACCCCTCTTTTTCAATTGTCTTCTGCATGTTTCGATAATTACCCTGTCATCTAATATTTCGTAAAAAACAAGGCAAATCTATCCAAATTTTTGTAAAAAAAGAGCTGTTTGTCCAAAAATTAATTGGGGTCATTGTGCAGCAGTTCGTTTTGGTGATTTTAACGAAGCGGCTGAATCATTGAAAAGCAGCGGTTCAACTTATTTTTACTGCAAATTCAGGTAAAGTTCAGATAGCAAACAATTGCACTTCAGTTTTATGTTTTAGAATTAAGTCATTCCAAAAACAAAAGGAGTGAAAAAAATGAAAAAACCACGAGGCAGACATGAGCTGAAGCATTATATAAATTATGCTGACGTAATGCAGCTTAGAGCAAAGCTTCCGTTTGTAGTCAGGCGTGACAAAAATTCGGCAGGGGGGAATGGCTATAGGGTAAAAAGCCTTTATTTTGAAAACTACAACGATAAAGCGTTAAAAGAAAAGATTGACGGCATAAACGGGCGTGAGAAGTTCCGCCTGCGCCTTTATAACGATGACACATCTTTTATCCGCCTGGAAAAAAAGAGCAAAAGAAACGGCATTTGTTTTAAGGAAAGTGCTGTCATAACGGCGGAAGAATGTAAGCGGCTGTTTGACGGCGACCTTAGTGTGTTAAAAGAAAACGGAAGTTCCCTGTGCTTGGAGCTGTATGCCAAAATGCATTACCAGCAGCTTAGGGCAAAAAATATCGTGGACTATAGGCGGGAGGCTTTTATCTACCCCATGGGAAATGTGCGCATAACGTTGGATTATGACATTCGCACAAGCTACAGTATTCATGATTTTTTGAAGCCTGAATCCGTCATTATACCAATTTCGGGAGTTTATATCCTCGAAGTGAAATATGACGACTTTTTGCCCGAGATAATTCGCGGGATGGTATCTCTTTCCGGAAGAAAAAGTACTGCGTTTTCTAAATATGCAGCAGCAAGAATTATATAAATCGGAGGTAAGTGGCAATGACATTTAATGATATTTTTAAATCCAGCTTTTTAGAGAAAGCGGCAGATTTTTCTGTGTTAGACGTGGGAACTGCTATGCTTCTTTCTTTTGCTATCGGGCTTTTCATATTTTTTGTTTACAAAAAAACCTTTACAGGGGTTATGTACTCGTCATCCTTTGGTGTTTCTATCATGGCAATGTCGTTAATTACAACTCTCATTATCATGGCGGTAACATCAAACATTATCTTGTCACTTGGTATGGTAGGTGCTTTGTCTATTGTTCGTTTTAGAACAGCTGTTAAAGAGCCGCTGGATATTGCATTTTTGTATTGGGCAATTTCTGCTGGTATAGTCATCGGTGCAGGGCTAATTCCTTTGGCTATCATCGGGTCAATTTTCATTGGCATTATTCTTATTGTGTTTGTTAACAAGAAAAGCAGCGAAACGCCATATATTGTGGTGCTGAATCTCGAAAACGATAAAGCGGAAAACGACTGCTTGGCGATAATAAAGCAAAAAACCAAGAAAAGCTTAATTAAGGCAAAAACAGTTTCTGAATACGGTATCGAGCTTACTGTTGAAGTACGTCTTTTGGATACGTCGGCAAAAGTTCTCAATGAATTGCGCTCAATAAGCGGTGTAAAAAACGCTTGTCTTGTAAGCTATAACGGTGAATATACAGCCTAAGTATGCAAAAATCGAGGTGAAAACATGATACAAAGTAAAAAAATAAATATAATTGTTGCGGCAGCCGTGGTTTTTGCCTTGATAGTGAGCGTTGCTTTAGTGGTAATTGGCAATATACAAATGGAAAACGGCGCCATAAAAACCGAGGCGGAATATGCAGCTGAGGTTTTTGGCACCGATATTATTTCTATTGAAATTATTGCAGATGAAGCTGATTGGCAGGAAATGCTCGACAATGCCGCTAGTGAGCAGTATATCATGGCCGACGTGATTGTAAACGGTACGAAATTTCAAAATGTCGGTATTCGCCCCAAGGGAAACTCCAGCTTAAGGGAAGTGGTGAATTCCGACAGCGACCGATATAGTTTTCGTTTGAAATTTGACGAATACATTAAAGACCAGACATGCTTTGGGCTTGAGAGTTTTGTGGTCAATAATATGGTTGGAGATAACACTTACATGAAGGAATATGTTTCCTATGATTTAATGCGAGAAGCAGGCGTTGATGCGCCCTATGTCGGTTATGCGGATATCAAAGTGAACGGCGAAAGCTGGGGGCTGTACCTTGCAGTAGAGCTGTATAACGAAAGCTATGAACAGCGTGTTTTCGGCGACACATTGGGAATGCTTTACAACGTGAAAAGTATGGATGTTGGCGGAGGTCAACAACCGGGACAGCAAGAAGGAAACGCTCCGATGCCGGATGGTGATTTTCGGCAGAGACCTGGCATTCAGCAGGACTTTCAAAATAATGCAGAAGATCAAGCATCTCCGCCACCGGGTGACGCCATGCCCGACTCTAACCCACCGCCTGATACAGCCAGCACCAACAATTCACCACAAATGGCCGGTGAAAAAGGCGGCCGCGGCAGCTCGGGAGGCAGTCTTGAGTATATAGATGATAACGTCGAAAGTTATAGCAGCATTTTTAATAATGTAGTGGGTAAAGGAACAGAGAGCGACTTTCAGCGCGTTGTGCAGGCTCTTAAAGCACTTTCAGAGGGCGAAGAGTTGGAAACTTATTTTGATGTTGATCAGATTTTGCGCTATTTAGCGGCGCATACTATTGTTGTAAATCTCGACAGCTACAGCTCCAGCATGGCGCAAAACTATTATATTTATGAGCGTGACGGTAAGATTACCGTTTTACCGTGGGACTATAACCTTGCGTGGGGTGGCTTTCAAAGCACCAGTGCTTCTTCGGTGATTAATTTCCCCATTGATACCCCGCTGAGTGGGGTTGAAATGTCAAGCCGTCCGCTGATAGAAAAACTGTTTGCAAATCCGGAATATTTAGAGCGCTATCACAGCTATTTGCAGATGTTAATAGACAATTACTTTGCAAACGGCAAGTTTGAAGAAAAAATAAATACGCTTGATGCGCTTATTTCTGATTATGTAAAAAATGACGCCACCGCATTTTGCACCTATGAGGAGTACAATAACGCCGTTTCAAACTTTATTACCCTTGGCAATCTCCGTGCCGAAAGCGTGCAGGGGCAGCTTGACGGTACCATTCCTTCTACTACGGCAGAGCAAAATGAAAACCCCGATCTGCTTATTTCGGCAGAGGACTTGAACTTATCCGATCTTGGCAGTATGATGGGGGGTGGAAAAGGCGGCAATAATGGTGATTTTCCCGGAGGAATGGCTGGGCAGGATAAAAATATCTTCCCCGGCGGTATGAATAATGAGATGGATACAGAGCTTATGAGTAAGGCAATGGATATCATCAGGCAGGCGAACGGAGAAGTAACCGATGAAGTAAAGGAAGAACTGCTTTCCATTGGTTTAACGGCAGAGCAGATCGAACAGCTTTCTGCAATGGGTGGCGAGCGTGTTGACGGAATGAGACCGGGAGGACAAGCTGTAAATAATCCGCCGAATCGTTCAGATGCGAGCGCTCCGGCAGATGCGGGCGCTCCAGCAGATGTGAGCGCCCCGGCAGAGCAGGGGTTAACAAGCAAAAATCTTGTATTCATCGGCGTGTTATCACTTGTGCTGATTGCAGCGATATTATTTGCCGCCCGATTTAAAAGAAACTATTAAGCATAAAACAGCACGATATTAACGTTAATTTTATTGCGAAGCCGCCAAAAATATAGAGAAAGGAATGGTTGTAGTATGGCTAAAATTTTAATATGCGATGATGAAGCAGGGCTTCGTGCTGTAATAAGGCGGTACGCAGTATTTGAAGGTCATGAAGTTACAGAAGCAGGAGATGGCTTGGAGGCAGTGCGGCTCTGCCGTGATAATACCTTTGACATAATTATTATGGATATTATGATGCCCGAACTTGACGGCTATTCTGCGGTGAAAGAAATTCGTAAAACATCTGATACACCGGTAATTATGCTGTCAGCTCGAGGCGAAGAATATGATAAAGTATTGGGTTTTGAGCTTGGGGTTGACGATTATGTTGTCAAGCCGTTTTCATCAAAGGAAATCATGCTTAGGATAGGTGCCATTTTGCGCAGAGTGCAGAAAACCGGCTCTGCAAAACACGATGACGATGGCCATATCATCTTTGAAAAGGATGGATTCAAAGCGGACATGACAGCATATAAGGTGTTTATTGACGGCGTGGAAGTAAATATGGCACCTAAAGAATACGACCTTTTGTTTTTTTTGATACGAAATAAAAACATTGCTGTGCCGCGGGAAAAGATAATGACGGAAGTGTGGGGCTGTGACTATTGTGGCGACGACAGAACGCTGGATACGCATATGAAACTGCTGCGGAAATCTCTCGGCCCTTATGCACATTTTATTAAAACCCTGCGCGGATTGGGGTATCGCTTCGATGGATAAACTTAAATTACAATGGAAAATATTTATCTTTCTATTAGGGTTTTGTGTTCTGCTGCTGACAATCCTGTGGATATTTCAGACGGTGTTTTTAAGCGATATGTATAAGTTTATCCGCAAAGTTGAGATAGAAAAGGCTATTGCATTAGTGGAGGAAAACATCGACAGCCCAAATCTTGGAGATGTTTTGCTTGAACTTGAGATAACTAAAGAAATAACGGTAAGGCCGACGCAGGATTTTGCGCCACCTGCTCCGCCTGCTCCTAACGGGCAATACCACAGGCAGCCGGAAACTATTACCCAGGTGCATGAGTTTACTTTGGATGATGGCAGTAAAATTTCTCTTACCTTTTATGCCATGATAACTCCGGTTGAGGCTACAGTATCTACCCTACAAATGCAGCTTTTAATTATAACGGGGATTATGATACTTCTTGCAACGCTGCTGGCAATCATCATATCAAAGCACATTTCAAATCCCATTGAGCAGATTAATCGCAGTGCGAAGAAGCTGGCAGCGGGTAACTACGAAACGGAGTTTCATGGCAGAGGATTTTTGGAAATTAAAGAGCTGTCCGACACCTTAAACACCGCTGCTGCGGAACTTTCCAAGGTGGACCGACTGCGCCGTGAGCTGATGGCAAATGTTTCGCATGATTTGCGTACTCCGCTTGCCCTCATTTACAGCTATGCCGAGATGATGCACGATTTTCCTAACGAAGTCACACCGGAGCAAAGCCAAATTATTATGGACGAAGCCAAGCGTCTCACTTCTCTGGTAAACGATATGCTTGATATTTCCAGTCTTGAAAACGGTATGGCAAAACTAAACAGGGTGAATTATAACCTGACTGAAAGTCTGCGAAAAACTATTAACCGAATGAGTGAACTTGTTAAAAACGATGGTTATCGGTTGGATTTCCAGTATGACGAAGATGTCTGGTTATACGCTGACGAGGTAAAGATTACTCAGGCTTTTTATAATCTTTTACTCAATGCAATCACATACAGCGGTGATGATAAGAGTGTGACTGTACGGCAAAGCATTAAAGGGAATACTGTGAGAATAGAAGTAATCGACGGTGGAGAGGGTATCAATCAAAGCGATTTGCCTTATATATGGGAGCGCTATTACAAGGTTGATAAAAATCACAAAAGACCTAAATTGGGTACAGGGCTGGGGCTTTCAATTGTGAAAAAAATTATTGAGATGCACGGCGGTGAATACGGGGTTGAATCGGAAGTAGGTAAAGGCAGTGTTTTTTGGTTCCGGTTAGAATTAAAAAAGCAGTGATCGTGCACCGATAAGGTGCACGATCTTATAATAATTAGCATTTGATAACAATGATTTTTTCTTTGGTCATTTCTTCGATGACATATTTGGGGCCCTCTTTGCCGATACCGCTTTGTTTCCAACCACCGTAAGGCATGAGGTCTGCCCGGAAGGTGGAAACGTCGTTAATGATGACACCGCCGGCTTCCAGTTCCTCTGCGCAGCGGGTGGCCACATCTAAGGAATTGGTAAACACTCCGGCCTGCAGACCGTAGCAGGAGTCGTTGGCCATGGCAATGGCTTCATCAAGGGTGTTGTAAGGAACGATGCTGAAAACAGGGGCAAATACTTCGCTGCAGCTGCATTTCATTTGAGGCTTTACGTTGGTTAAGATGGTGGGCTCAAGGAAAGCACCCCGGCGAGTTCCACCGGTTAAAATGGCAGCCCCTTCGGCTGCAGCTTCTTTTATCCATTCTTCGGCCCGGATGGCTTCTTTTTCGCTGATCATAGGACCGATGTCGGTAGCAGCATCTAAAGGATCGCCTACTTTCAGACTTTGGGCTACAGCAGCTGCTTCCTGGCAGAATTTTTCATAGGCTTCTTGCTGCACATATACCCGCTGTACTGATATGCAGAGCTGCCCGGCATTGGCAAAGGCGGACCGGGTGCAGGCATCGGCGGCTGCTTTAATATCAGCATCCCGGTGCACGATAGTGGGGGAGTTGGAACCCAATTCCAAAGAAACAGGGCGGAAACCTACAGCATTCTTTAATTTCATACCTACGGCAGCACTGCCGGTAAAGCTGTAGTAATCAATTCTTTCATCTTTGGTAAGAGCATCGCCAATGACGCTGCCGGGACCCATGACCATATTTAAGTGACCTGCAGGCAGTCCTGCTTCGGTAAAGATTTCGCAGAGCTTGGCTCCGATAACGGGTGTGGCGCTGGCGGGCTTATATACTACGGTGTTGCCGGCTGCGATGGCAGGTCCGATTTTGTGACAGGTAAGGTTGCAGGGCACATTAAAGGGAGTGATGGCACAAACTACACCACGAGGCACCCGGATGGTCCAAGCTCGGCGATTTTCATTGCCTGGCGACCCGGCAATGGGCACAATTTCACCTTCAATGCGTTTTGCTTCTTCGGCAGATACCAGCAGAGTTTGGGCACTGCGAGCTACTTCTCCGCGGGCTTCCTTGAGGGTTTTGCCTACTTCCTGAGCAATAACCAGCGCCAACTCTTCCTGCCTTTCTATTAACAGTTCACTGGCTCTTTTTAGAATTTCATAGCGGCGATAAGGGGTCAGTTTCTCTCTTTGAAAAGCTTCTCTGGCAGCCGTTACTGCAGCATCCACTTCAGCCTCGCCGCCTTGGCAAATCTCTGCAATGGGTTCACCGGTTGCTTTGTTTAAAACCTTGACTTTGTTGTTTGTTTTGACCCATGCTCCGTTAATGAAAAGACCAATTTCCGGGATCATTAGATCATCCTCCTTTGTGGAATAAATGAAGTATATTTTTACAAAAACCCAGCTTGACGCCAAGTTGATGACACTAAAAAGGCCTGCGATGTGATTTGTTACAACTTCCTGCAGTGACCACTCTATTAGAAAGTCTAAATGAATGTCGGAGATCATTGAATAAAAAAGCAGGGCTGGCTTGTTTTCCCTTTGAAGGTAGCACAAAACCAGCCCTGCTTGAATGACATAGATTAAACAGGGGGTAAATGCTCTCCTTTCCAAAAGGGAGGCTAACCCGTTTCCCGGTTAACCCTATCGGCCACAGCACCATAACCAAAGAGGTCTGCAGGTAAAGTGGCTCGGAGAACTGGTGTAAAATTAAAAAAACCGCACAATGTGTGCGGTTAAGGGCATAATAAATACACCACTACCATCCTTTCCGCACGGGAGGCACACCCGTTTCCAAGTATACCCTAACGGCCAAGAAACCATGGCCTATGCTTTAGGCTTCAAGGCTCGGAGGTAATGAAAAGATTGATTTAATTAACCGTATTCTACATCTTCAAAAAGAATCCTCTATAATTATTTATATTTTTTTGAAAATAGCCCTTTAAAAACAATTATTTCGGTTGCTGTGGCGGATATTGGCGGATATGATGCAATATCATTAGTGAAAATTATATATATATATGGGGACTAGTGGGGGAGCTTATGGTCAACTAATTACACAGCATATGGTAGGCAAATACGTTAGAAAGGTGTTTTAAGCCATCTGTTACTGAGAAAGTAGCAGATGGCTTTTTTAATCTTTCATTGTTTCTGATATCTTTTTTTGAAATTCTTTGGCACAATCAATAAAATCTTGGACAATCTTGGGGAGATGCTTGAAATTTGGAGTAGCAATATACAGATTTCGCTTTAAACTAAGATCTTTTAATTTGACACTTGAAATCATTCCTGTTTTAACATATCGGTCAGACACTGACTTAGATATCAACGCTATTCCTAACCCTGCTTGAACGCTGGTGATAACTTGAAAAGTGCTTGTTACCTCAATGCAGGATTCCATTGGCAGCTGCAAACCGATTTTTTCAAATTCTCTCTTAGCGTACATCTGGATGCCGGTTACTTTTTCATACCAAATTAACTCTTGGTCAAGTATGTCAGCGGCGGATATTTCTTTTACCTTAGCAAATTTATGTTCATTCGGTACAATGAGGCTTAATTCGTCTTCAATCCATTCTTCAATATTAACTTTATTATTATTTACAGGAAACCCTATAAAGCCTATATCAAAAGTATGATCAGTTAAACCTTTTATTATTAAATCTGTTTTGGTTGGAGTAATATTTATATCAACTTTTTTGTGGATTTTTCTGTAAAGGGCCATAATGTGGGGTAAGATGTAGTCTGCCATAATGGGCCCTGCCCCTATAGAAACAAAATTTTTTAAACTGTTAATATCTTTTAAGATATTATTTTCAGTGGTTTCATAAAACTTAATGAGTTCCTTTCCTTTATCATATAATATTTTGCCGGCTTCAGTAATTTCAAAATTACGTCCGGGTCCTGACCTGATAAATAAAGCTGTTCCCAAGTAATTTTCTAAATTATGAATATGGGAGCTGACTGCCGGCTGCGTTAGCCCCAGCCTTTCCGCCGCATTTGAGAGACTTCCTTCCTCTATTACCATTACAAATGTTTTGACTTGATTTATATTAAGAATCAGTAACACCTCCATCTGTTTATATAATCTGCATTTATATTATTATAATTATAAAAAACAATTTGATTAAAATCAATACATAAGGGGATATATTACCAAAATTTACATAATAAAAATTATCAAAAAACTTATAATATAGCAATACTAGTTAATTTTATTACGTTTTATCGAAAAAAGTTTTACTTAAAATCATAAAAATCATACACAAATATTTATATCTCTCTCAAAAAATTAAATATAAAATATTGCTTAGTATTAATTGTTTTTATATTTAGCTTAAAATTATCAAAATCTTATTGACTTTTTAATAAAAAACGTTTATCTTCTTAGACAAGAAAAATCAAACTTATACAAAAAACTACATTTTTCAAGAAAAAATTAATAAGAGGGTGGTATAAAAATAATTTAAAGAGAATTTTGCAAATCTCAGAGTTAGGTGCGAAATTTTTTTTAAAGGTGAATGTGAATGAAATAACCAGTGCATGCAGAAAGGAGAATTTAAATGTGTGAAAATGATTCCAAAGCAGTAGTTGAAGGTTTGATTAAAAAGGCACGTAAAGCGATGCAAGAAATCAATAACTATAACCAAGAGCAGACTGATGAGCTGGTTCAAGCGGTAGCTTGGGCTATTTACAGAGAAGATCGTGCAAAGGTACTGGCGGAAATAGCCGTTGAATGTTCGGGGCTGGGAAACGTTAAAGATAAGATTACTAAAAACCGTCGTAAAACTTTTGGTACACTCAGTGATTTAATGGGTGCAAAGTCCGTTGGCGTAATTAATGTGGACAAAGAAAAAGGAATTACAGAAATAGCAAAACCGGTAGGGGTTGTAGCTGCAGTAGTTCCTTCCACAAATCCGGGTGCAACACCGGCCAATAAAGCTATGATGGCTTTAAAAGGTAGAAATGCTATTATTCTTGCACCGTCTCCTAAAGGAGCCAAGACTTGTGCTAAACTTCTCGAGTACATTTATGAGGAATTTGATAAGATTGGTGCTCCCAAAGATTTAGTACAAATGCTGCCAATGCCTGTTTCTAAGGAGAAAACTTCTGAATTGCTGAAACAAGCGGATTTGGTAACAGTAACCGGTTCGGCCAGAAATGTTAAAAACGGTCAGACTTGTGGTACACCTAACGTTTGTGTAAGTGCAGGCAACGTTGTATCTATTGTTGATGCTACAGCAAATCTTGCAGATGCCGCCGATAAGATTACAAGGAGTAAAATCTTTGACTATGCTACAAGTTGTTCAAGTGATAATTCAATAGTAATTGAAGACAGCGTTTATGACGAAATGATTGCGGAATTGAAAAAACAAGGTGCTTATCTCTGCAGCCCTGAGGAAAAAGCAAAACTGCAGAAGGCTATGTGGGATGAAGAAACCGGTAAACGGCGTGCTCAAACAACTGCTAAGGCAGCTTCGGTTATGGCCGAGGAAGCCGGCTTCGATAATCCGGAGGCAAAAAATGCGAGTTTCTTTTTAGTGGAAGAAGAGGGAATAGGCAAAGGCTATCCGTTCTCCGGCGAAAAACTTTCACTTGTTGCTGCTGTTTACAGAGCAAAGGACTTTGACCATGCGCTGAAAATTACAAAAGAAATTTTAAATTACCAAGGAAGAGGTCACTCCTGCGGATTGCATACAACAGATGAATCGCATATTGAGCGTATCGGTTTTGAAATGGACGTTTGTCGCCTGCTAATTAATCAAGCACAATGCTTCGGCAACGGAGGAAGCTTTGATAACGGCTTAAACTTTACACTCTCCATGGGAGGCGGTACTTGGGCAGGAAATAATATTGGTGAAAACCTTTCATATAAGCATTTTATCAATATAACTAAGGTATCTCGGCTTATTCCTGAAGTTGTACCGGAGGAGAAAGCGTTATTTGGCTCATATTGGGAGAAATACGGTAAGTAATAGGGGGGAGAAAAGTTGAAACTATTTGAATATCAAGCAAAAGAATTGTTTGAAGAACAGGGAATTCCTGTTCCGAACAGATCGGTAATAAGTGATATTAGTGAGTTGGATAAAGCGCTGGAAGAAATCGGGCTTCCTTGTGTACTAAAAGCACAAGTGCTGCACGGTGGACGAGGAAAAGCCGGGCTTGTGAAAGTTGTTAGAAATAAAGAAGAAGCACAAAAAGAAGCAGAACGCATTTTGAAAGTCACTAATAAGAAACTTATGGTTGAAAGTGCTGTCAATATTGCTAAAGAGATTTATTTATCAATAACTGTAGATCCGGTATCAGGAAATGCAATGGTTATGGCTTGCAGCGAAGGTGGAATGGATATTGAGGAAATAGCCCGCACTAAACCGGAGAAAATTATTAAGGAAAAAATTGACCTTGGTGTAGGCCTCCTGCCTTTCCAAGCTAAAAATATTACTTATGAACTGGGAATGGATAAAAATGAAGCCAAACAGGGAATGAGTCTGCTGGTAAAACTTTATCAGCTTTTTAGAAAATATGAAGCTAATTTAGTGGAAATTAATCCTTTGGTAATAACAGAGGAAGGAAATTTAGTTGCAGCCGACGGTAAGTTTAACCTTGATGATGGAGCTCTCTACAAGCACAATCGTTTCTCCATAACCAAGGACTACTACAACAATGAAATAGAATATAAGGCTGCTCAAGACGGTATTCCTTATATCCAGTTTGACGGGGATATTGGAATGATGGTTGCAGGAGCGGGACTGGCTAACGTTGTCTTTGACCTGATCCACTACTATAACGGAACGGTGGCAAACTACCTCGAATTTGGCGGTCCTAATTATCATAAAGGTAAAGAATGTATGAAAATGATGCTTGAGACTAAGCCGAAATGTATTTTGATAGCAACATTTGGAACAATTGCCAGAGCTGATGTCATGGCTGAAGGGATTGTTGAGGCAGTAAAGGAACTGAAGCCTGAGATTCCTATAGTTACTGTAATCAGAGGAACGGGAGAAGAAAAAGCCAGGGAATTACTTAAAAGCGTTGGTTTAGAATCGTTGGACGATACGGAGGACGCAGTTCAGAAGGCCGTTCAATTAGCGGGGGGTGCATGTTAAATGAGTATTATCATAGATTCTGATACCAGGGTACTGGTTCAAGGAATTACAGGTAAAGAAGGTAGTTTTTGGTCAAAACATATGAAGGATTACGGCACCAATATAGTAGCCGGCGTGACTCCTAATAAAGAAGGGCAGCAGGTTGAGGGTATTCCGGTATTTCATTCAGTGAGAAGAGTCGTCAGTAATTTTCAAATCGATGCATCTCTTTTAGTTGTACCACCGAAGTTTGCAGCTGATGCTATTTATGAAGCCCTTGATGCCGGGATTAAAAAAATTGTAGTTACTGCTGAAGGTATCCCGCTGCATGATGCTCTGCAAATTCGTAAGAAAGCGGCAGCAGAAGGTGCCATGATTATTGGTGGTAACACAACAGGAATAATTTCAACCGGTAAGGCTATGATGGGTTTCTTCCCATATTGGTTGGAGCGGGTTTACAAACCGGGTCGTATCGGTGTTATGACCAGAAGTGGCTCGTTAACTAATGAAGTTACTGCAGAAATAGTAAAGGCAGGTTTCGGAACAACTTCTGTTGTCGGTGTTGGTGGAGATTCGGTACCTTTTACCAGATTTGCTGAAGTACTGCCTTTATTTGAGAAAGACTCTGATACAGATGCAGTTGTAATGATTGGTGAAATAGGCGGCACTATGGAAGAAGAAGCTGCTGAGATTGTGAAAAAGGGTTTATATACCAAACCATTGATCGCATTTATGGGCGGCAGAACTGCACCCAAAGGAACAAAGATGGGCCATGCGGGAGCTATTATCACTGCCGGAAAGGGTACGGTTGCTGATAAGATTGAAGCTTTAGAAGGTGCAGGTGCCTATATTGCTGACAGACCGCGTAAAATTGGAGAGCTGCTTCAGTTAGTGTTAAATAAATAAAATTATGAGGGATTTGCGAATATTGGTTTAGCAGTACCTCACATCTTCATTAAAAAACAGAACAATTTAAAAGTAAAGTGAGGGTGAAAAAATGGGTGTACCTGAAAATGCCGTATTAACCTCATCAAATGCAGCAGCAAATACATCTGATTATAAAATTGATAGAAAGAATGCTCTTATTTATGTAGCTGCTTTTACTTTAATGTTGGTAATTTATTTCTTACCTACTCCGCCTCCGCTGTATAAGGGTGATGAGGAAATTGTTCTTACAATGCAGGGCAAAGCGGTATTGGCTGCATTAATGTACGCAGTTGTATTATGGGTAACTGAAGCTATTCCGTTCCCTGCTACAGCGTTAAGTTTATTAATCATTATTGACATTATGGGCGTGGCAAGCTTTAAAGAATTAGTTAATGCAGGACTTGGCAGTGACGTCATCCTCTTTCTTTTAGGTGCGATCGGAATTTCCGGAGCGCTGACTGTTTCGGGGCTGTCCCAAAGAATCATGCTGATGGTTCTTAGTAAGGTTGGGACAAATACAAATCAAATCATCTTTGCCTTTCTCGGTATTGGTACCCTGCTTTCTATGTGGGTTACAGATATGGCAGTTGCAGCAATGCTCCTTCCACTGGGCGTCAGTATCTTAGAAGGTGCGGGCTGCAGTAAACTTAACAGCAACTTTGGACGAGCGCTGATGATCTCCTGTGTTTGGGGACCGCTAATTGGCGGTACAGCTACACCGGCAGGTAATGGCGGTAATATCCTGGCAATGGGCTTTATGCAGGAAATTGCTAATCAAACCATTACTTTTCCCCAATGGATGATTGTAGGTCTGCCGGGAGCATTAATTATGCTGCCTGTCAGCTGGTTTATCCTAATCAAAATATTCCCACCTGAAATAAAAGAGTTACCGTTTAAATTAGAAAATGTTAGAGAAGATTTACAAAAAATGGGCAATTTAAGCCGCAAAGAAAGAAATACTTTGGTAGTTTTCTGCTTAACCGTTTTCCTCTGGCTCTTCGGCCCTGTTTTAAGTAAATTTGGCTTTACTTTACCGGCATCGGGAGTTGCATTATTAGGTTTTTGTCTTCTCTTTCTGCCAGGGTTAAAGGTATATGAGAATTGGGCAGAAGCAGGAAAAGAAATCAGCTGGAGCGGTTTAATGCTGATAGCGGGCGGTATTGCAGCAGGAATTATGTTAGCGGAAACAGGTGCTGCGCGTTACATATCTTGGGCGATGCTGTCCGGTTTAGAAAGCCTGCATCCACTTCTGCGTGTTGCGTTAATTATCACAATGGTTGAACTTTTGAAAATCTTCTTTTCAAGTAATAGTGTCACCGGTGCAGTGATTATGCCTTTGGTTATTATGCTGGCCATTGACCTCGGAATGCCGCCGTGGGCAGTTGCCGGACCGGCTGCAATCGCAACATCTATGGCTTTCATTATGGTAACATCAAGCCCCACAAACGTTATACCATATTCCGCAGGATATTTTAGTATTAAGGATTTTGCTAAGGCGGGTGTACCTATGACAATAGCAGGAATTATCATCGTTACTTTGGTTGTAGCTGTTGTTGGTAGGTTTGCCGGAATGAATATTTGGGGGATATAACCTAAATAAGTCATACCCCCCGAAAACAAATAGGTGAACACGTTCAAAAAAATTATACAATAATTGTTTCTATAAAACAAGTTTAGCAGCTTACTAGGAGGTGGAAATAAACATAGCAATCAATTTGTTGTTAATTAGTTAAATATTAAAATTAAAATTTCAACGGAGGGATTAAAAATGGCAAAACAAAAAATGACACCAAGTGAAGCAATTGTAGAACAATTAAGGGCAGAAGGTGTAGAGTATGCAGTAGGTATAGTTGGCTCAGCATTTATGGATATACTTGACCTTTTCCCGGATGCAGGAATTAAATTTATACCTGTTCGAGATGAACATACAGCAGGACATATGATGGATGCCTACGGCCGTATAACCGGTAAAGTCGGTGTTTGTATCGGTCAAAACGGCCCTGGAATTACAAATCTTGTTACAAGTGTGGCAACAGCAAACCATGCTCATACCCCAATGCTTGTACTTGGCCCGTCGGCAGGAACTCCAACAGTAGGTTGGGATGGATTCCAGGAAGTAGACCAAATTCCTATTTTCAAGCCAATTACCAAGGCATCATTTGGTGTTCCTCATCCATCAAGAGCAGCTGACTGTGTAAGAACAGCATTTAGAATTATGCATGCTGAAAGAGGACCGGTTTACTTAGACGTACCCCGCGATTATTTCTATGGCGAAGTAAACGATGAAATCTTACCGCCGGAAAAATACCGTTCTAATTCCGGTTTAATTCCTGATCCTGAAACATTAAAAAGGGCAGCAGAAGTGCTTGCAGAAGCGAAAAACCCGGTGATAATTTCCGGACGGGGCGCTGTAGACTCTGATGCACTTGGAGTAGTGGCAGAACTTGCTAAGTACTTAACTGCACCGGTAGCAATGTCTTATCTGCATAATGACGCTTTCCCTTGTGATGATCCGCATTGGGTAGGACCAATAGGTTATATGGGTTCCAAAGCAGCAATGTACTCCATTAAAGATGCTGATGTAATCTTGGCAGTAGGCTGCAGACTATCGGTATTTGGAACACTGCAGCAGTACGATATAGAATACTTTACAGGTGAGCAGAAGATCATCCAAATTGACGTTAACCCGAAACAAATCGGCCGCAGACACCCGGTTGAAGTGGGTATAGTAGGGGATGCTAAAATAGCGGCTCAAGAAATTTTAAACATCTTAAAGAGCAAAGGCGAACGCCAACCGGATGAAGCAAGAATGGCTAAAATTAAAGAAAGAAAAGAAGCTTGGGAAAAAGAAATTAAAGAATTGGCAATGGTAGACGGCAATCCCATCAACCCAAGAAGAGTTCTCTATGAATTAGCTCAAGTAAAACCGGACGACTGCATAGTAACTACTGACATTGGCAACGTATCTTCAACAGCAAACAGCTACTTGAAGTTTAAAAAAGGACGTCAGCATATTGCCTGCTTGACAAACGGCAACACAGGATTTGCACTGCAGGCTGCCTTAGGGGCTAAATTAGCTGCACCGGACAAACCGGTTTTAGCAATAGTAGGTGACGGCGCTTGGGGAATGAGCTTCTATGAAATCATGACAGCAGTAGAACAAGATCTGCCGGTAATTGCCTGCGTATTTAGAAATGACGCTTGGTGTGCAGAGAAGAAAAACCAAGTAGACTTCTATAATAACCGCTTCGTCGGCTGCAATATTGAAGCACCAAGCTGGGCAGAATTAGGCAGAGTAATGGGTGCGGAAGGCATTAGAGTAGATAAGCCGGAAGACATTAAGCCCGCTTTGGAGAAAGCATTTGCAAGTAAAAAGCCGGTAGTTTTAGAGTTTGTAGTAGACGGAACTCAACTTGCACCTCCGTTTAGAAAAGACGCTTTGGCACTGCCGGTTCGCTATCTCGATAAATATAAGCACTTAGACCACAGAAATTGGTAATTAAAAGTAATATAAAGTAAATAACAGGAACTGTTTGCACAATAACCAATTGGCTCATTGTGCAGGCAGTTCCTTTTTTATGCAAAAAAAGCACTCTATAACAGACAGCCCTGCAGAGTTTCAATTCTGCGGGGCTGTCTGGTTTTTTTATAAATTCTTTATAATTGTTTGTTACATTAATCGCAGCAGAGAGCAATTAATCTAATGAAAGGATGAGCTAAATGTCGAACTTGATACTGGAAACAAGAGGGCTAAAAAAATACTATGGAAAGCAGCTTGCTGTAAATGATGTTTCACTCAATATTCCAAAAGGTTCAATCTACGGGCTGCTTGGTCCAAATGGAGCGGGAAAATCTACTATATTAAAAATGCTAACGGGGCTGTTGTATCCGTCAGACGGTGAAATTATTGTTTTTGGTGAGCGGTGGCAGCGAAAACACCTTGAGCGAATAGGAGCATTAGTTGAATTCCCTGCTTTATACGGCAATTTAACCGCCGTTGAAAATCTTTTTGTTCACACAAAATTAATGGGACTTCCCAAGGAAAGAATTTACGAAGTGCTTGTGACGGTAGACCTTAAAGATACAGGCAAAAAGTTGGCAGCGCATTTTTCAATGGGTATGAAGCAGCGGCTTGGCGTAGCAATTGCGCTTTTAGTATATCCGGAATTACTGATACTTGATGAACCTGCAAATGGCCTTGATCCGATAGCTATTCAGGAACTGAGGAAATTAATCCGTTCGTTTCCCCAAAAAGGGATTACGGTGATTCTGTCAAGCCACATATTGTCGGAGGTGTCACGGCTTGTTGACCATGTTGGTATTATAAGCGGTGGCGAACTTAAATACCAAGGTGAAATAAGTTGTGATGAGAACCTTGAGGAATTATTCATGAAATTTGTAAAGGGGGCTAAACAGTGATTGGCATAATAAATTCTGAGATTCTCAAATTTAAGAGGACTTTTGCCAGACGGTTTATATTATTTGCACCACTGTTTTTTATAATACCGGCATTAGTTTAAAAATTTTTTATACCTGCTGAGTACTTAACGCCATGGCAGCTTATTGACCTAGTATACAACTGGTGGCCGGTAATATTTAATCCGCTTGGGATAGCTTTGCTGGCTGCATTAGTGGTGCTGCAGGAAAAAAAGGCGGGAAATTACCGCAATTTGCGGATACACAACGTTTCACCGGCCTTTATCTGGACAGGTAAAATTGTGTTAATGGCATATTATACGATGCTGGCGACGCTAGTTCTTATTGCTGTCATAATAATATCGGGTTTTATTACATCAAGGGGAGAAATTCCATGGGTAAAAATTTTTGTGGGTGGCTTTACGATATGGCTTACCTCTCTTGCTGTAATACCACTTCAATTATGGGCAGCAGCATGGAAAGGTACCTTTTTTAGTATGGCTGCGGGATTTGCCGGACTTATTGCCGGTGTTATAGCAGCGCCCGAATCCTATTGGATATATGTCCCGTGGAGCTGGTCGACAAGGCTTATGTGTCCTAGCTCTTGCCCATGATTTGAAAACACCTCTTTCTGTAATACAGGGATACATTGAATCACTTTTGGAAGGCAATTATGCTGATTCTCAAAAGACAAAAAAATATTTGCAAGTGATAAGAAATAACGCGAATAAAGGGGCAGAACTTATCAGAGAAATGCTTTACGCTGCAGAGCTTGAAAGACCGGACGCGGAGCTTAATATCACATCGGTGGATATCTACTCTTTTTTAATGCAAAAAAAAGAAAGCTATGAGATGATGACAAAAAACAAAAAGATAGATTTTAAGGTTGATGTGACATGTGGAAGCCGGGGCGAAACAACATGTCCTGTAGATATTGTAAAGCTTGATCGTATTCTTGATAATATTGTTTCAAACAGCATGTCTAATACGCCGGATCATGGGACAATAACAATTAAAGCGGATATTGCCGGTGATAATATTAATTTTAAAATATGTGATACAGGAAAGGGATTTAGCGGTAAAGATCTGTCCAATCTCTTTAAGAAATTTTACAGGGGAGATGAATCCCGTTCTTTCAAAGATGGTCATGCGGGATTAGGACTCTATATTGCAAAAAAACTGGTAGAAATGCATGGGGGAAATATTGCTGTCTTTAATGCAAAAGACGGTGGCGCATGTGTTGAATTTGATTTGCGTTATGATGCTTTAAGATGCTGACTGCTTTTGCTATAGATTAAAACTATGGCTATGTATAATCAGTAGGTATTACCCTATGGTTTGATTTTAGTGATATCATTTCGATACGATAATATTTTAAGAAGATAATATTGTGAAGACGAGGAGAGTCGGTATGAAAATATCTGAGCTTTTTAAAACTAAAACGGTTTTGTCGTTTGAAATATTTCCTCCCAAACGCACAGATCCTGTAAACACTATTTATAATACGATTGATAAATTAAAAGACCTTTCTCCTGACTTTATAAGTGTGACATACGGCGCAGGGGGGAGCGAAAGCAGCTATGAAACGATTAAAATAGCATCTACTGTTAAACGCAGCTATAATATTGAAAGTGTTGTCCATCTTCCGTGCATTAACTTAACAAAGCAGGACGTTCTTAAAATGATGGCTGACTTGAAAGAGATAGGAATTGAAAACATACTTGCGCTGCGCGGAGACATTAATCCCAATGTTCCGCCAAAGAGTGATTTCAAATATGCCAGCGATCTGATTTCGTTTATAAAAGAAAACGGTGATTTTAACATAACAGCAGCTTGTTATCCTGAGGGGCATAACGAATGTCAATCGCTTGTAGAGGATATTCGCAACTTAAAAATCAAAGTTGATGCCGGAGCGGATCAGCTTATAACCCAGCTGTTTTTTGACAACAATTATTTTTACTCATTTCGGGAACGAGCTGCCATTGCCGGAATTAATGTTCCGATTGAAGCAGGGATCATGCCTGTTGCAAACAAAAGGCAGATTGAGCGCATAGTCAGTCTTTGCGGCGTTGATCTTCCGAAGAAATTTGTGTCGATTTTGGATAAATATGAAAATAATCCGGAAGCAATGCGGGATGCCGGAATTGCTTATGCTGTTGACCAGATAGTCGATTTAATAGCACAAGGGGTAGACGGAATACATTTATACACCATGAATAACCCGTACATTGCATTTCGCATCTATGAAGCAATTAAATCATTAATAGTTGATAATAAAAATGCCTCCGCTTGATTTTAAAGCAGAGGCATTTTTAACTTACACTATAGCCATATTCTGAAATCAATTGTTTCAGCTTTGCAATATAATCAAGTGCCATTGAACTCAGGTGAGTTTTTTCGTTTGCAATCCAGCCAATTCGCATTTTTTCATCTGTTTTAAGCGGCACAGAAATAATGTTGTCGCCATTTAGGTCTCTGCTTAAAATGCCGGTACAAATGGTATATCCGTTTAATCCAATCAAAAGATTAAATAGCGTGGCGCGGTCGCTGACGTATATAGTTTTCTTTTTAGGAATAGTGCTTAAAATTTCTTCTGAAAAATAAAATGAGTTATATTCACCCTGTTCAAAAGCTAAAAATGGGTAATTCTCCAAGTCTTCAAGGGTAACAACTGCATTTTTAGCCAGGGGATGCTTTGAACTGATAAAAACGTGAGGATCGGCTTCAAAAAGCAGATTGAAAACCAAATGATTTTCCTTTAACAGCTTATTTAATACCTTTTCATTAAAATTGCTTAAATATATAATCCCAATCTCACTGCGTAAATTTTTCACATCTTCAATGATTTCATAAGTTCTTGTTTCGCGAAGGGTAAATTCATACTCATCTACATCTAAGCCTAAAAGTAATTCAACAAAGGCATTAACAGCAAAAGCATAGTGCTGCGTGGAAATGGAGCAGAGTTTTTTTGACGGTTTTTTTCCTTTATAGTGCTGTTCCATAAGTTCTGTTTGTTCAATAATTTGACGGGCATAAGAAAGAAACTCTGTGCCATCAATAGTCAAGGATATCCCCTTAGTTGTGCGATTAAATATTTCTATCCCAAACTCGTTTTCCAGTTCTTTAACTGCATTAGAAAGACTTGGCTGAGTTATAAACAGCTGTTTTGCCGCTTCGGTAATTGAACCACACTCAACTATTTTAATAATATATTTAAGCTGCTGGAGTGTCATAACATCACCTCCATGGATAACTTTTTCAATGATTATATACCATAATTGCATAACAATAAATAATACTCAGCAGCATGGCATTTAGATAAAAAAGTATGAAAATTAAATGCTCTCTCTGCAGTTGTAATTTCCTCGCCCCGGTTGAAAATATTTTCGTGACAAGTCATACCTTGACAGCACTATGATGCCCGGATATAATGCATATAGTTGGACGTCAAAGTAATTTTGCGCAAAGCCGAACTCTTAAGGGAGGTAAAACCCAAATGGATAATACTCTTAATTTAATCGCAAAATTAAATTATCTGATGCAGCAGTTTATTGTTACAAGTTTAGAAAAGCAGGGAATCAAAGGCATAGTTCCTTCTCATGGCGCAATTGTACTTGCACTTATAAAATGCCACAAATTACCAATGAATGAACTTGCCAAACGAATTAACAAGGACCCTTCAACGGTTACAACGCTGGTAAAAAAGCTCACCAATTTGGGTTATACCGAAATATCAAAAGATGAAAGCGATAAACGTACGCATATGGTGTCTTTAACTTTAAAAGGCAGAGATCTTGAGAGGGTAATGCTGGATGTTTCGGATGATTTGTATAAAAAACAATATTGCGGTATTAACGAAAACGAAATAAGCACATTTCGTTCGGTTTTAGAAAGAATGATAGCTAATTTTGATTAAATTAAGAAATGCATAGGGGGCGGTATTTGAGTGTGGAATTTATAAATTAACACATCAATTTGCCTGGAGTAACGACGCTGCTGTAAAAATGTCAAGAATCAATTATTTGAGAGAAAGGATATGGAAAAATGAAAAAAACAGTGATGCCGATTTTATTAATTGTACTGCTGGCTGTCTTCTTTTTAGGGTGTTCAAGCCAGAAAGAAGATACACTTGTTGTGGGTATGGAGCTGGCATATCCGCCTTTTGAAACTAAAGATAACGAAGGCAATCCAAGTGGTATAAGTGTTGATTTAGCCAAGGATTTAGGCGAATATCTGGGTAGACCTGTAAAAATTGAAAACATCAACTGGGAGGGACTTATTCCTTCACTTCAAACAGGTAAGGTTGATATTGTAATCTCTTCTATGACCATTACGGAAGAACGCGGTAAAATGGTTGATTTTTCTATTCCTTATGCCCATTCTTACCTTGCCCTGCTGACAAATAAAAGTTCTGCCGTTAACAGCGTTGAAGACCTAAATCAAGAAGGAAAAGTAATTGCTGTCAAAAAAGGCACAACAGGCTATATCTATGCCAATACTTATCTGACAAATGCCAAAGTAAATTCTTTTAGTTCGGAAAATGCCTGTGTCAACGAAGTTGTACAAGGTAAGGCAGATGCTTTTATCTATGACCAGCTCACAATTTACCGTCAGAGCAAAGAACATGCAGATACCACAAAAGCTGTTATGATACTGTCTCAAAGCGGTGAAGGTTGGGGCATAGCGGTAAAAAAAGGCAATACCGAACTTGTTGATGAAATTAATAATTTTATTGAAGAATATAAGGAAAACGGCGGTTTTGAAAAGCTGACAAATAAATATCTTAAAGAAGAAAAACAAGTTTTTGATCAGCTTGGATTTCCCTGGTTTTTTGATTAAGGAGTTATTATGGAGCAAACAATCGAGCGTAAGCCCAGCAGAATTTATAAGCTATTAAGTGCGCTGTTTGTGGCGGTAGTTCTAATCGGACTTGTTTGGCTGTCTGTTTATCGAATTGGGATAGATCTGGATTTTACCACACTGCTGCAGTATAGAACCAGGATTTGGCAGGGCTTTTCAATGACTGTGATTATATCACTGGCAAGCTTGGTGACCAGTCTTTTTATCGGGCTAATTACTGCAATTTTGCAGAAATCCAAAGTGCTGCCGATTAGCTATCTCTGCAAAACTTATGTGCAGATAATAAGGGGCACTCCGCTGCTGGTGCAGATATACTTTTTTTACTATATTATAGGAACCGCTTGGGGCGTTGACAATCGATACATTGCAGGGATTTTAATTCTTTCTCTTTTTGAGGGCGCCTACATTTCTGAAATTATAAGAGGTGGGTTTGACAGTATTGGCAGACAAAACTACGAAGTTGCCAAAGCAATTGGTTTAACACCCGTAAAAACCTTTAAGTTAGTTACGCTGCCAATTTTGATGTCAAGAATTTTGCCTGCCCTTGCCGGCCAATTTGCATCAATTATTAAGGATTCATCACTGCTGTCAGTTATTGCTGTAATTGAGCTGACTCAAACAACACAAGAAATATCGGCGGATAACTTTAGAATGTTTGAAAACTATATTTTTGCAGGTGTGCTTTACTTTATACTTACATTTGCAGTATCCTTACTTTCTCAAAAACTTGAAAAGAGGTACAATCATGAACTTAGAGCTTAATAACATCTGCAAATATTTTGACAAGCAGGTTGTTTTGCAGAATATTTGCTATCATGACGATATTTCCTCAGTGGCTGTTATTGGCCCTTCCGGCAGCGGTAAATCAACTCTGCTGCGAATAATTGGCGGCTTGCTTACACCAAATTCAGGCGAGATAAAGGTTGACGGAGAAAAAGTAGATTTTAATGAGAAGGCTCTTCAAAAATATCGCAAAAATATCGGATTTGTATTTCAAGCAAACGGGCTTTTCGAGCATCTAACAGCAATTGAAAATGTTATGCTGCCTCTTATTCACACCTTTAATATGGACAAAACCGAGGCAGCAAATATTGCCCACAAGCTGTTTGACAGGTTCGGGCTTATGGAGGCAGAAGAAAAATATCCTAATCAGCTGTCTGGCGGTCAGCAGCAAAGAATTTCTATTGCAAGGGCAGTTGCCATTAGGCCTAAACTTTTACTTTTAGACGAGCCCACATCTGCACTTGACCCCGAATACACAACAGAAGTTTTGGATATGCTTGGTGAACTGCAAACGGAAGGACTTAAAACAATCATTGTAACTCACGAAATGGGATTTGCCAAAAATGCCTGCGAAAAGGTAATATTTTTGGCTGACAACACGATTATTGAAAGCGGAAAAAGTTCAGAGATTTTTACAAATCCTAAAACGAAGAAACTGCAGGAGTTTTTGGATAAAATACTTGAGTGGGAAGTTTAACTGCCGGAATAAAGATGAAAAAACATAAATTATGCGGCATTAAAACAGCTATTATCATTGCAAAAGACATTAAAAACGTTTGTGCAGTGGTAATAGCTGTTTTGCTATAATTTTAAGTGTGAACGCATGTATCGAATGGGGAATTTTCAAGGAGATGATTTCATGAAGTTTGGAATTAGAAAACCTAGTTTGAAGAAGCGGATTGCGGCGAGGACGAGCATTAAAAGACAGATTGTACATCGGGCGGGATTAAAAATGCCGAGGGGATACGGATGGTTAAGAGACCCAAAGAAATATGTGTATAATAAGGTTTATAACAGAACAACCTTCGATATATTCAAACTGTTAAAGAAATTATTTAAGCAGCGCTAATTATTAGTGCTGCTTAAAAGTAGAATTGGCTGTTTTAGTATGTAAGCATTTTTTAAGCTTTTTCCTTTATAAATAAATGCAGTTCAAATTCCCCTATTTCTGTCTCCAGTGTCAGCAGTAAAAGACTTTCGTTTTCAATAGTAAATGTCGTATAATTGCCGACAAAAACTCTGGGTGGTGTGATATCACAGCGATAACCTTTTTCAGATAAAATTGTCATTGCATTTCCGGAAATAATATTAGCGATTTCACTTAAAGCAGATGATACAAAGCTGTTTATTTCATCTATCTCTAATCCGGACATAGTTTTTACCATTTGCAAAGCCATGTTTTTAGGGAATCCGAATAATATACTGCCCTGCAAATCACCGGTGATGCCCAGCATTATATTAGCGTCATTACTGCAGCTTAATTCTTTTTGCAGTTTTAAATCTTTTTTTTTCATATTTAATCCTAACATCATCATAAAAACATCGTTGGTTGCCTGCATAAAAGGGTTTAAATATTCTGCCTTCATTATTACTTATCCCCCTCTTGTGATTTTACGTATTCACCGATTTTTTGATCCTGCTTGCCTACGTGAAATATAAGCCAAGTCATTATTTTTCCGCCAAATTCCTGCACTGTTTCTTCATTAAAATCTCCGGCTGAGAACTTGTCAACATACGAATTTATACCGGCTTTAAAATCTTCATGAATTTTTTTGTGAAGTTCTACTTCAGGATAATTAATTTCTTCCATCAGCTTTTCTTCATCATTAAAATGATATATTACATAATCCTGCATAAAGGTAATAGTTTCTTTTACTTTTTCTATTCTTTCTTCCCAATTTTTCTTTTCGTTAGTTACCTTTAAAAAATCATATACTCTATTAAACAGCTCTTTATGCTGCTGGTCAATTTTATCAACGCCAATACAATAACGGTCTTTCCACATGCTTTTCAACTCCTTTTTATGGTTTTATTGACTTTTTGTTTTGTTCTACACAATAAGTTTAAAATCCTTTAAGAAACATACATGACATTGAAAGCAATAAAATTATGAGAGAAAATAAATTATAATAAAACACAAAAAGCGGTTCAGCAAGAAAGAGAGGTTGAAAAAAGAAGCGGCCTGTTTAACGGTAAAGCAGTGGCAGCGGTTATATACAGTGCCGGTATTGAAAACTGTACTTGGAAAGGGGGAGAGCGGGGGCTGCGGCGGAGAATTTAAAGCATTTTTGAAAGAAAAAAATTATATGAGGGGGTAGCGGTTAATGAACAAAAAACTTGCAAAAATTATTATTCCGGTTTGTATTGTTATTGCCATAGCGGGAATATGGGTGCTTAAAAATTACGGCACCGGCTCAGCATCTGTGGCTGAGACTAACGAAGATTTTAAACTGGAAGCAGATACTATTGATTTGGAAGCTTTAAAGTCATACGGCCTGCCTATTATCATTGACTTTGGAGCAGATTATTGTATTCCCTGCAAAGAAATGGCCCCGATTCTTGAGGCGATGAATAAAGAAATGCAGGGCAAAGCGATAATTAAATTTGTTGACATAGTAAAGAACGCTGATACTGCAAGAGATTTTCCGATACAAGTAATTCCTACCCAGGTGTTTATCACCGCTGAAGGAAAGCCTTATGTTCCCGGCGAAGATATCAAAATTGAGTTTGAAAAGTACAGCTATAGGGATACAGGCGAGCATGCGTTTACCGTGCATCAAGGTTTGCTGACAGAAGAACAGATGAGAACCATCCTCGCTGATATGGGGGTGGACGAATGACGGAAATACTCGACAGTTTATCCGCAATTATCACTGACAATGTGTGGCTATCACCTCTTCTTGCTTTTGCAGCCGGGGTAATTGCTTCGTTTTCCCCCTGTTCACTGTCGACTGTTCCTCTTGTTATAGGTTATGTTGGCGGCACCGGTCAGCGGGATACTAAAAAAGCCTTTTGGCTTTCAGTTACTTTTGCTGTAGGAGGTGCCATGACTTTTACAGCACTGGGAGTGCTCGCATCTGCTGCCGGTAGTTTTATAGGAACTCAAACTTCGTGGTGGTATATTATCCTTGGCATTTTGATGGTGCTGATGGCCCTGCAGACATGGGAAATATTTGAAATCATACCTTCAAGCTACCTTCTTTCTAAGAACACCAAAAAAGGCTATATCGGCGCTTTTATTGCCGGCATCCTTGGGGGGATATTTTCTTCACCGTGTTCAACACCGGTTTTAATTGCGCTGCTTGCAATTGTTGCCGGTAAAGGCAGTGTGGTTTGGGGAATACTGTTACTGCTGCTGTATTCAGTAGGACATGGTATTCTTGCTGTTGCTGCAGGAACCTCAATGGGGTTTGTACAAAAGTTATCGGCCGGCAAGAAATATGGCAAAATAAGTGTAATACTTAAAACTATAATGGGTGCGTTAATTCTGCTCATTGGTTTTTATATGTTTTATCTGGGATTTTAATAATAATGTTGCAATAAAGGAGATAGTTATGACGATTAAAGAGATTTATGAAAAACTTGAAAAGGTGGGTGTGCTGACCTTTTCAACTATTTATAGAGATGAAGTCCATTCCCGGATTGCCCACCTTAACGGTTATGATGAAAACGGAATATACTTTAGAACTATGTGGAACAAGCCCTTTGCCAGACAGCTGAAAGAAACCCAAAAGGTAACTTTATGCGGCATCAGTGATTCCAGAGTGTTAAGCAATGACGAAAACGGTGTTCCGGAATTTCCGCCCGGATATTTTATCCGCTTAATTGGAGAAGTGAAAGCCTTAGATGAAGAAACTGTTCGCCGCTTGGCTGAAAGCAATGAACATTTGAAACTGGCAGTTTATGATATGGAAAAGTATCCTGCCATGAAAGAAGGTAATTTTGTTATTTATAAAGCCAAAGGTGAAATTTTTGATTATGACTTTGAGTGTAAGACGAGAGATCATAAAGTTCTTAGAAAAAGATTTCAGTTTGGCGGTATGACATATAACGAAGCCGGCCCCACTATAACAGATAAGTGCATCGAATGCGGCAGTTGTTTTAACGTGTGTACTTTTAAGGCCATTGAAAAAGGTTCGCCGTACAGAGTGCTGTCGGAACGCTGTGATGACTGCGGCAGCTGCATTATGGTTTGTCCGGTTGATGCCATTGAAATATCAAAGCCGTTGTAAGCTGCGGAGCTGATTGATTTATCGGAAAGTGAAACTGCTGCTGCTGTTTAAAAAATGGCCATGAAAAAGATAGCTGCGATTTTTTAATCAGCAGCTATCTTTCCAGAAGCAGGGGTTGTATTTTATTTTACCCACTCAACAATTTTATCAAGAGGCTGTCTTGTTTTTTCCGGAACACGGGTATCTTTGGCCCGATATCCAAATGCCGCCATTACAGCCACACTGAAGTGACTTTTATCAAGAATACCCTCTTCCTCTAAAATATTATCCACTTTGTTTCTGTCAAACCCTTCAATGGGGCAGGAATCAATTCCGATTTGAGCCGCTGAAGACATCATATTGGCAAGCGCGATATATACTTGTTTGCAGGCCCAGTCAAATAACTTTCTGTCGTCAGTAAGGTCAAAATCATTTTGCTGAAAGTTTTTATAAAAGTCTAATTTCATCTTTGCAATATCTTTAGGCAGCTTTTGAATCTCATTGGCGATGTAATTAATATACTCAGAACCTGCTTTTGTATCAACTGATTTTCTTGCCATCAGCACTACAAAATGACTTGCCGACGGTAATTGCCGCTGCGCTCCCCAAGTATATTCTTTCAGCTTCTCTCTTAACTGCATATTTTGCACCACAACAAACTTCCACGGTTCCCAGCCAAAAGAACTCGGAGACAGTCTGCCGGTTTCAAGAATAAATTTAAAATCATCATCAGAAATCTTTTTGTCCGGATCAAATTCCTTACAGGCATATCTGAAATTAAAAGCCTTTAATATTTCCTCTTTCCTGTTCATCAGGTTTCTCCTTTCACTGCTTTATTATTTATTTTTTTCGTTTAAAGGATTTATTATTTATCGGGTTATGACATACTTTAGACTGCCTTCCTTTGAACATACACGCTGTTTACTATGTTTTTTGTGCTCCCCCCGGACTGTGGTTTGAGGGGATTTTTGTTTATTGGGAAAATATTTGAAGATTTGGGGATTTGCTTCAGGGAAATCGAAACGGTGAACGGGGACGGTTAAAAAGTCCCCGTTGCTATCTGCGGCAGCATAGATGCCGTATTAGCGCAGTCGTGCTAATTAGCGGATAAAGTTTGTAAATACTTTTTTCTCTTTGTCCGGTGCTGGTACTTTATCTTTTCCGTTTTCAACTAATTTCATCAGCCAGGCCATATTTTTCCCGAGAACGCGCATTATTTGTTTTCCTTCTTCGTCTTCTTTAGCTTCTCCCGGTTTTGTTCCATGGATTACATTCCAGTAATTTGAAGTTGGTATAAGCATTTCGGCATAATGCAGATAGTGATTTAATTGATTAAAAGCAGTAATTCCGCCTGAACGTCTAACAGCTACCACAGCTGCCCCTACTTTATGCCTTAACATGCCGCTGCCCGCAATATAAAAGGCTCTGTCCAAGAAACATTTTATCGCTCCGCCTATACCGGAGTAGTGCACCGGAGAGCCCAGTATTATACCGTCTGCTTCTTTCATTTTCTGTATCCATTCATTTACTTCGTCGTTATTAATAACACATTTTTCATCTTTATTTTTCTTACAAGTATTGCATGCCAGGCAGCCTCTTATAGTCTTGTTTCCTACATGGATAATCTCAACTTCTATATTTTCTTTTTCTAATTCTTCCGCTACCATTTTTATAGCATGATATGTATTGCCTTCTTTTTTAGGGCTGCCGTTAAATGCAACAACTTTCATTTTGCATATCCCTCCTGATTATTGTTTTCAACTATTTGTGATGTTATTATATAAATTAAGTTTATTTATAACAAGTACGCACTATTTTGTAGTATAGTATCCAAAAATATACTGTTGGAAGGGTGTATATTATGGGTTCCGGTCAAACCTTTAAAATTAAGAATAAAAATTACACATGCACTTTTGAGATAACGATAGATTTAATCGGAGGAAAATGGAAGCCGCTTATTATTTGGCATTTGGGCTGTCAGGGAACAAAACGATTCAGTGAATTAAAAAGGCTGCTTCCTCATACAACTCCCAAAATGCTTACGCAGCAGCTGAGAGAATTAGAAGCAGACGGTTTGGTGAACAGAAAAGTTTATCCGCAGGTTCCTCCAAAGGTCGAATACTCGTTATCGGAATTAGGAGAGACTTTAATGCCTATTCTCAGAATGATGTGTGATTGGGGAAAAGATTACTACAAACGCTCGCAGTCTGAATAATGAGTGAGATTCAAGAAGAACCCACGCAGATAGAATAATTTATCTGAGTGGGTTTGGTGTGACTGACAGATATGCGGCATTGGTCTGGAATAAAGCTTTATTTTTATTTAAAGAGGTATTAAAATGAAAAAGCTGTTTAACAGATATAAAATACTGTTTTTGATTTTTCTAACCAGTATATCACTGTTAATGTTTTGCATTTGGCAGAATAACAGTATTGTAATTTCAAGTTTTAGCTATTATAATTCCAAGGTGCCTGCTGATTTTAACGGTTTTAGAATTGTTCATATTTCCGATTTGCACAATAAAATGTTTGGACAAAACCAATCTAAGTTATTAAGCCGGCTGGAAAGATTATCACCTGATATTATTGTTGTTACAGGAGATTTGATAGACAGGCGCAGATTTGATTTTGACACAGCAATGTGCTTTATTGACGGAGCGGTAAAAATTGCTCCGGTTTATTATGTTTCCGGCAATCATGAAGCGTGGTCAGGAAAGTATTCTCAGATAAAGAAAAGATTGATTGATTCCGGAGTTTACGTTATGGATGATATTGCTGCAGAAATTTTAAAAGGAGACAGCGCAGTACAACTTGTTGGTTTATCTGATCCGGATTTTTTTACTTCGAATTACTTGGAAGGCACAAATACAAGCAATTTAGAGAAACAATTACAGAAATGGTCAAGGAGTGATGGGTTTAAGGTGCTGCTTTGTCACCGACCCGAACTTTTTGACTTGTATTGTGCAAGCAGCATAGATTTGGTTTTTGCCGGGCACGCTCACGGCGGTCAATTTAGAATACCCTTTATAGGTGGGATGGTTGCACCGGATCAGGGGCTGTTTCCCAAATATACAAGCGGAAGCTATACTAAAGAATCAACAACTATGTTTGTCAGCAGAGGGTTAGGCAACAGCATTATTCCAATCAGAATATTTAATCGTCCGGAGATTGTTGCTGTAACTTTAAAATGTGAAGAATAAAATGTGCGGGACGTAAAGGAAGGTACTATGACATATACATTGAGTTTGCTTTTATTAAATATATTTATCGCCTTTTTGGGTATCAGCATTGTAATTCCTGTTTTGCCGACGATTATGAATGAGCTGCATATTTCGGGTACTGTCGTCGGCTATTTAGTTGCGGTATTTGCATTAACGCAATTATTTGTTTCCCCAATTGCCGGACGCTGGACTGATAAATTCGGAAGAAAAATAATTATTGTTATTGGTCTTTTGTTTTTTGCATTTTCTGAGTTTTTATTCGGAATTGGCGAAACGGTAGAAGTATTATTTATTTCCCGTGTGCTTGGAGGAATAAGTGCGGCATTTATTATGCCTGCCGTTACCGCCTACATTGCCGATATTACCACGATAAAAACGCGTCCTAAAGCATTGGGCTATATGGCGGCGGCCATTAATACCGGATTTATTATTGGGCCGGCAATCGGTGGGTTTTTAGCGGAATTTGGGCACAGAATACCGTTTTTTACTGCTGCCGGATTAGGTGGGACTGCTGCTGTGCTTTCTTTTGTTTTACTGCGCGAACCGGAAAGAAATCCGGAAAATGAAAATGTCGTCGAGCAGAAAAAGGGATTAAAAAAAGTATTTTCACCAATATATTTCATTCCGTGTTTAATAATTTTAATTTCATCATTCGGTTTGGCTTCATTTGAATCACTGTTTTCTTTATTTGCTGATCATAAGTTCGGCTTTACACCTAAAGATATTGCCGTAATGATTACAGGAGGAGCGGTTATCGGTGGTATTGGTCAAATTTTCTTCTTTGATCGTTTTACCCTATGGTGGGGAGAAATTCGTTTAATTCGTTACTGCCTAATTTTTTCCGCTATACTCGTAATTTTTACAACTATTGTCAACACATATATTACAATTATGCTCGTTACATTTACCGTCTTTGTCGGATTTGATATGATGCGTCCGGCCGTTACCAATTATTTATCGAAAATAGCCGGCAAAGAGCAGGGGTTTGTCGGCGGTATGAACTCCATGTTTACCGGTCTTGGCAATGTTTTTGGGCCGTTGGTAGGCGGTAAACTTTTTGATATTAATCTAAACTATCCGTTCTACTTTGCAGCATTTACGTTAATACTGGGCATTGCTTTAACGATTTATTGGAAAGAGCCTGTTAAACAAAAAATGGAATATTAGTAAAATAAACAGTGTTATTGTTAATGGATTTATGATTCCTTCCAGGCAGTCATTTTCCGTTGGTGCTTAGTGACTATATAAAGGGCAGCTGTGCAGCTGCCCTTTTTCTGTTGATTTAAAGGTTGCTGCGCCAATGACAATAAACGAGTATTTTGTTAAAGGTGTGAGAAAAATATTTTTGTGAATGGGTAGGCAGAATGTCTTTGATTAGTGCATGAAGGGGATGCAGAAATGAATGTTATAGAAATAAATAATTTGACAAAGTACTATGGCCAAGAGCGCGGGATTATTGATGTCAGCTTTAATGTCGGCGAGAAAGAGATCTTTGGCTTTATCGGCCCTAACGGCGCAGGAAAGTCAACGACAATCCGAATTTTATTAGGACTTATTTATCCTACCGGTGGAAGTGCCAAGATATTCGGAAAAGACTGCATAAAATATGGACCGGAAATAAAAAAGGAAATAGGTTACCTGCCGGCGGAAGTGTTTTATTATGACGACATGAAAGTAATCGATTTATTAGAATACTCCGCCAGTTTCTATCAAAAAGATTGCACGAAAAGGATAAAAGAGTTGGCAGAAATTATGGAGCTTGATCTTTATAAAAAGATTGATGACTTGTCTTTCGGCAATAAAAAGAAAGTAGGAATTGTTCAGGGACTGCTTCATGAGCCCAAATTGATTATTCTTGATGAACCTACCGGTGGCTTGGATCCGCTTATGCAGCAAAAGTTTTTTGAACTTTTGCTGCAGGAGAATAAAAAAGGTGCCACCATCTTGTTTTCATCTCATATTTTAGGTGAGGTTCAAAGATTGTGTGACCGCGTGGCCATTATTAAAGAAGGCAAAATCATACAGCTGGAAAAGATCAGTGCACTGCAGGAAAACAACTATAAAAAAATCAAAGTGCAAACAGCGGCGAAGATAGATGAAAATTACTTTAATATCGACGGCGTGAGCAATCTGGAGGTAAAGCAAAACGTTATCAGTTTTTTATTTCGAGGCAATATTAATTTGATTGTGCAAAAGATTTCCGGAATAGAAATATGCAATGTCTGGATAGAGGAACCCGACCTTGAAGAAATCTTTCTGCATTATTATGAAAGGGAGGCCTAAAAGCGGTGAATATATTCCTCCATGAATTGAAGGCTTATAGTAGATTTACTTTCATCTGGACATTGGCTTTGGTGGCGTTGGTTATTCTTTTTCTGTCCATGTTTCCCTATATTTCGCAGGAGGCGGAAGAGTTTAAAAAATTACTGGCGGGCTTTCCGGAGGAAGTAAGAATGGCTGTTGGGCTTTCTGTGGAGAATATAGATTCTGTTTTAGGATATTATTCTTATATTTTTTTGTATATTTCCCTTTTTGGGGCAGTTCAGGCGATGATTTTAGCAGTGTCCATTGTATCTAAAGAAGTGCGGGAAAAGACAGCAGATTTTCTTTTGGCGAAACCTGTTACCCGCACAAAAATTATGATGGCAAAGCTTTTGGCAGCGTGCACCTCTTTGGTCATCACAAATGTATTTTATTTATTGGCGGCGGCCGGTGTTGCTTCTGTGGTGGAAACAAAAGAATTCAGTATAAAAATATTTCTGCTGATTTCTCTGACGTTATTTTTCCTGCAGCTTATTTTTCTGGCGTTGGGGTTCATCGTTTCTGCTGCACTTCCCGGCATTAAATCAGTAATTTCCATCTCTTTGGGTACGGTATTTGCCTTTTTTATCATTGGGGCTTTGGCTTCGACAACAGAAGATACCGCTCTGCGCTATGTTACGCCTTTTAAATATTTTGACTTTGACTATATAATGCAAAACGCCGCTTATGAATACCCCTTTGTAATTGCAGCCGTTGTTTTTATTGCTGCAGCGATTACAGCCGGTTATTTTATTTACTGCAAACGGGATATTCATGCAGTATAGCTCAGTACGTTTTGGCAGAAGGGAGGTTTGCTTATGAATGTGTTTGCGCGAGAGATGAAAGCCAACAGAAAAGCTCTTATTATATGGAGTGGCGGTATGATTTTGTTTGTTGCAGGCAGTATGGTTAAATATGCAGGTTTGTCAGCTTCGGGGCAATCTGTCAATGATTTGCTGGCTTACATGCCGTCGTCGCTTAAAGTTATTATGGGTTTGGGTTCTTTCGATTTGACAAAAGCCACCGGTTATTACGGCGTGCTTTTTGTTTACCTGGCAGTGATGGCTGCGATTCATGCAGTAATGCTGGGGGCAAATATAATATCCAAAGAGGAACGGGATAAAACGGCAGAGTTTTTGTTTATAAAACCTATTTCCAGAAATAAAGTAATAACTTCAAAATTGTTAGCATCTTTGGTCAATATATTAATCTTTAATTTGGTAACTTTTGTTTCCTCAATTCTGCTGCTGCAAAAATACAGCAGCAGGGAGGCGTTCATTGAATATGTAACAAAATTGATGATTGGGATGCTGGTTTTACAGTTTATATTTTTGTTTATCGGTACAGCTGCAGCGGCTGTCAGCAGACGTCCTAAGAATGCTTTGTCCTTTTCTGTAGCGGTACTGCTGTTTACATTTATATTATCTGTTGCGGTTGATTTGAATGACAGGATAGAAAATCTTAAGTACCTTACACCGTTTAAATATTTTGATGCGAAAAATCTGTATGACACAGGATTTGAACCGGTTTATATTGTCTTATCTGCTGTCATTATTGCAGCGTTATTTTGGGCGACTTATATATTTTATAAAAATAGAGATTTGCAGATATAGAAAGACTGCCCGCTCGAATGTTTTTAACGGCAATTGTTTTATCAAGATACTGTGCAGCAAACTGCTTTTCGCTATATAATATTAAGGTACCCTCTTTTTAGGGAATTTGAAACTGCGTTATCACACTAGTTAGGAGAAACCAAAGATGAAGGCGTTATTAATTGGTTGGGCAGCAGGTTTTTTTGGAGGACTTGTCGGCGTTGGCGGCGGCATAATAATGATTCCGCTGATGATAAGCATTCTCAAAATGAGTCAGCATAAAGCTCACGGCACCAGCCTTCTGGCATTGGTTTTTACAGGATTATCAGGTGCGGTTACTTATGCTGTCAATGGTTCTGTGGATATAACAGCGGCAGCACTGCTGGCGTCTACAGCAATATTTACCGCGCGCGCCGGGGCACGATTTGCCAATGACATTTCGGAAGGGAAACTTAAGAAGTATTTTGGTGCATTTTTAATCGTAGTGGCTTTACTGCTGGTTGTAAAACCTTATCTTCCCCAGACGGCTGAAGAAGTTGCAGGTTGGCTGAAAATATTATTATTTTTATTAACGGGAAGTTTTACCGGCTTTCTCGCTGGGATGATGGGAGTGGGAGGCGGCAGCATTATGATACCTTTAATGGTGCTGCTGGCCGGTTTTGAACAGTACACTGCCCAAGGTACATCTTTACTTGCTATGGTTCCTATTGGACTTGTCGGAGCTTATACCCATCACCGGATGGGAAATGTCAAAACAAGTGTTCTTCCCTGGTTAATTCCCGGCATCTTTATCGGATCATATTTAGGAGGCTCTTTTGCCCATGTTTTACCTGAAACGGTACTGCGAATAATATTTGCCGCTTTACTGGTGAGAACCGGAATAAAAAATTTAAGAACATCCAAACTTAAGAACATGGAACAATCCGACGGACAGCAGCTTGATCATTAGAGCGGAATTTTTAAAAGAGAAGGGATATTAACTTATGGATAAATCGAGAAAAAAAGAGCTGATTGCCCAATACAAGCAGGCAAAACCGCCGATGGGCATATTTATTATTCGCTCAAAAACTGACAACAAGTGTTATATTGAAGCAGTGCAAGACTTGAGAGGCAGAATTAACGGTACAAAAGCCAGGTTGGCAACCGGTAATCACCCTTATAAAGAGCTGCAAGAAGAATGGAATGATTTAGGCGAGGATAATTTCAGTTTTGAAATTCTTGAACAGCTTGAATACGATAAAGATGAAACAAAGACTGATTATAAGGATGATTTAGCTTTGCTGCAGATGATCTGGGAAGAAAAATTGACCAAAGAAGGCTTAGAATTCTATAAGAAGAAAATACACTGATCTGTTTTAAAAACCGGTAGGGGAGGTCGCTGCCATAAGAGCTTTTATTGGAATTGATTTTGATAGTGAGTTAAAAAATGAAATCTATCAGCTGCAGCAAAGGCTGAAAAAATCAGCCAAAAGAGGCAGATGGAAGTATGTTGATAATTTTCATCTCACGCTTAAGTTTTTGGATGAAATAAGCGTTAGTCAAAAGGCTGAGATTGATAATGTAATGAAAAATATATGTGCCGGGAAAACCCCTTTTAACTTAGAAATAAGCGGTATAGGTACTTTTGCCGGAAAAGATTCCGTTCGGGTGCTTTGGCTGGGGATCAGCGGTGACATTAAAGAACTAAAGTCTTTGCAGCAGGATATTAATCGCTCGTTGGCTTCCATTGGCTTTCCACCTGAAAAGAGAAAGTTTCGTCCGCATATCACCATTGGACAGGATATCATATTTGCGGACAGCTTTGACCACATCTGTAACGAACTGGGGGAAGTGCACCTCGGCAGTGTCAAAGTAAACAAACTGTTTTTATTCAAAAGCGAACAAATTCAGCATAAACGCGTTTACACTAAGGTGACAGAGTATCAACTTTAAAAGAAAGGGATTGTACAACTTGAACTGAACCCCGAATAGTAGACACTTTAAAAAAAAGTGGACCTATTCGGGGTT
>CBEUVQ010000023.1:0-38913 GCA_965546615.1 uncultured Peptococcaceae bacterium | reverse complement strand
TATCAAAAAAGCGGAAAGGAGTTATTGATGTGAGCGCCGGTTTAAATTACTGCGGAGAAAATATCATTATTGACATTTATAACAGCCGAATAAAAGTTTTAAATTATCAGGGAAAAGATACAGTAAGCTTTGTTCAAAAAATCAAGAAAACAGCAAAAGAAAAGCAGATAGGCAAGATAATTTTTCAAGTTAACGAGAAATTAGTTGAGCCGCTGAAAAAAGAAGGATTTGTTTTAGAAGGGATAATTCCTGCGTTTTTTAACGGAGATGACTGTTTTTACTTATCGTATTTTTTAACAGCAGAGCGCAGAGCAAGTAAGTATTTAGAAAAAGAAGATGCCATTATCAAAGAGGTCTTAAACTCTGATAGGAAGCAAAAAATGAAGCCGCTGCCGAAAAATTTAAAGATTAGGGCTGCCAACCTGGGCGATGTAGCCGCACTTGTTCAATTATATCGGCAGATTTTCAGTACATATCCCAGTATGCTTTTAAATGAGGATTATGTGCGCACTGTAATTAATAATCGGGTGCGCTTTATTGCTGTATTTGACGGTGAAAAAATTGTCAGTGCAGCATCAGCGGAAATTGATATGGAAAATAATAATGCAGAAATAACTGATTGTGCAACACTGCCGGAATACAGCGGCTTGGGGCTGCTTACCGCGATAATTACGGCGCTGGAAAAGGAGATGTGGGAGAGCGGCAGAGGTGTTTTATACAGCTTAGCCCGGGCCGGTTCTTACGGCATGAATGCAGTGCTGCATAAATTGAATTACAGCTTTAACGGACGGGCGATAAATAATTGTCATATCTGCGGCCGGTTCGAAGATATGAACATATGGGTTAAGACCAACAAAAAATTATAAAACAGTATTTTCAGCTTTTCGCTGGACAAAAGCAGCGGGTGTCTGCCGGTAACCAAAAAGGCATGCCCCCGAGCAGTACTAATTTAATACAGCGGCATAATCAGCAATGGTAGGGTAACTGGCCACTTCTTTGGTGCGCATTAAGCTGCTGTATTGACGCAGCAGCGTTTGCAGCCTTTCTCCGGTGGCGTGGTTAACAACTGTAATTTTTCTGCTGCGGGTACTTTGCTGCATTGCTTTTCTGAATAACCACTTGCTGCGAAAATCGGTAGGCGGAAACGAATAGCCAATAATCACAATATGATCGGCATCGCACAATGCTTGACGGGCCTTACGCCATAATTGATGGGTAAAAGGCATTGTTTCATAATTTTTCATCATTGTCGGCGGAATGATAATCGGCTGCAGCGAGTGCCGGCACCCTTGATGCACACAGCTTATTTTATCGAAGTGATTGTACTTGAATCTTAAATTTTCTCCCGATCCTTCTGCTGCGGTAAAAAGCTGCCTGCATTCCGAACAGTAAAGCCAATTGAATGAGCCGTGCAGTTTGAGCAAAGCAACTTCCGAAACAGCACTGTCCACATGATAACTGCTGTCTGCGGAAAGCAGTTTGCAGTGAACGCCGTAGCCGTCATGCGGAAACCATCTTTTAGACAGCAGCAGCGCGTTGTCCATCAATAATTCGTAATTAAAGGAAATAACCACATCGCCCGGTTTTAAACTGGCGGCAATTTTTTGATGATAGGGGCAGGGATTTCCGTACAGTATTTTGTCAAAGGTAATAGACATCAGAAGCATGTACTCCCGACATGCCCTTTTTAGCTCCAAAGAGTGGGGATTTTCCTGCAGTTCGATATGCAGTAAGGTCAGCACTTCTTCCATATTTATATCGATATCGGTTAGCCCGATTTTATTTCGATCAACCCCCCAAAGCTGTTCAATAAAACTAAAAAGATGATGATAGTTTTGTCCATCGTCATTAAAATAACGATCTTTTATTTTATGAACATTCATCACCCGGGCGGCTTTGGTAAAAAAATTCTTTGATACCGGGCTGTTTTCACCAATGTAAGATTCTTGGTAGCCGGCAGCGGCACCGGCTCCCAACAGGTAAACTGTTTTCAATACGCATTCCTCCGCATTAAAATCACTTTTTTATTGTGCGGCTTCATTTAAATATTATTCTGCAAAAACTGATGAAAAACTAATGGATAAAATTTAGAAAAACAGGCAGACTATTACTGCATTTTGTAACATATCAACGGAGGTGGAGATTAAACTTATGAAAGCAGTAGTTGATCAAGATCTTTGCATCAGTTGTGGAGCATGTGTAGACACCTGCCCCGAAGTCTTTGATTGGAATGATGACGATAAAGCCCATTCCATTGTAGACGAAATTCCGGAGCAGGCGGAAGAATCGGCTAAAGAAGCTGCAGAAAACTGCCCAACAGAAGCGATTAAAGTTTCCTAAATTTTAAGGAGGGTTTTGTGGAAGCGAACAATGAATGAAAATACACAAAAACCCGGTGAGCCGGACGACAACCTGCTTAATCAGCGTCCGACTGTATCCAGAAAAGAAAAGTATGAAAAAATTAAAGCTGAGTATCTAAAAGAAAAAGATTAAAGTAAAGGGAAGGAGCCTAAATGCGGGCAAGCCTTCCTTTTAACTTTAGAAGTTGTTGTTTAACAGCAAAGCCGGAGATTTTTTGGCCTGCTGTAATTACTGCTTTAATCTTGGGCAATTAATCCAGCCCATTTGTCTGATTATCCTTTGAATATCATTACCGGTAAGTGTTGGGTTTTGTGTTTTAATCACATGCGCTGCTCCTTCCAAAGGCAGGTAGATTGGCTTCAAAGCTGCTTCTTTGTTCAATAGAGGCATTTGTTTATCGCAGTCGGCAAGTATATTCAGCCAGTAATTATTATCGGTAAATCGCAGCCGGCGATAATAGGTGTGCATTTTAAAATACTCGTCTCGTTCCGGACAGTAAAGATTTAATGCAGCGCAGTCATCAAATGCAGTCAGTTTGCAGAGGCACCGTTTCACCAAAAAAGCGGACAGCGCAGTAGTGATACTTTTGTTGTTAGCGGTTAACGCGGTGCATAGTTCGTTTATGTTTACCGCTGAAAAACTTTCTGCGGGATTGCAAAGTGTATCAACGATTGCGGGATTTTTTTTCAATATTGCTTTAGCCAATAAATTAACCGAGCTCTTTAAACACGATAAGTAAAATTTATTTATTTTAATTGGCGTGATTTTATATTCCGGCATGAGTACGTTTAATTCAGCGGTCAAAATTTTCAGCAGTTGTGCCGGTTTTTGAAAATAGTTGTTTCTTAAAATCTGTAAAATGTTTCGATAAGGCAGGCCTTTTAGAGGGGTGGCACTAGGAGCAATGATATACTTTGGTGAATAGCTGTTACTGCCCAGTTCATAGATGATTTCTGCCATATTTAAATAACAGGAATCAAACAGCAGAATATCAATGTTTTGCTTAGTTAAGCGGGATGCTGCTGTTATTGCCCAGCTAATACCAGTAATACTCATTACCTGTGGGCAGTTAAAGGTGTATTCTGACAGAGCCCCCATAAAACCGGCCCCGTGCCCCGCTAAAATTAACAGATAGTGCTCTGCGGGACATTTTTTTATTCCCCAAACAATAAAATCTTTTAATGTTGTAGGTGCGGCCATATTGACATTTCCCAAATCTATTTCTAAGTGAGAGTGTAAAATGCGGTTTGCCTGTTGTTTAATTGGCTCGTCAATTAAAAGGTACCTGCGCACACCGCTCCAAGTTTCAACATTATTTGTTGACCAGAGCATGTTTGGTCTTAAAATTTGTACCTTTTTTTGGGGGGCGCGAGCTAATTGCACTAAAACGCTAACTTTCGGTCCGCTTCCCACACTTTCCATATCTAAAAAGGATTGGATCATTTCCGGCTCTAAGTCATTATTGCCGTCAGCATAAATTAAGACTGTCCAGTTCTTTCTGAACATTGGTTATCGCGCTTTTTATGGTGATTCTTTTTATCATCACAATGCTTGTGCTTGCAGGGAATGGGTCTGATGCATTCTTCTCCGCACAAAACAGAAAAAACAGCATATTTTCCGGGAGGTACGCAAAGAGCGTAAAAACCCTTTTTATTAGTACAAGCAAAGTAATCTTTGCCGGTTTTAAGGTTAACTGCTTTAACGATTGCATTGGCAACCGGGGGGAAATCCGGATCTGAATCACAGCGGACGAAGCCGGAAATAATGCCGCATTTTATTTTATATTCGCCGACACCCAGTGAGCCGCAGCTTTGCTGCTGCTCATGCACTTTTAATATTTCTAAATCGGTGCGTACAGATTTTCCCATGATAATCCCTCCTAATCTTTCTTTGGCGGATTAGCTGTCACTAAATTCAACCTAATTTTATCTCCGTATTTACTTACCTTTACTTTTTGCGGTTTAATTGATACGTACTTACCATTTTTCTGCAGCTTAGCTTCAAGTATTTTTAGTTCGTTTAAATTTAATCCCGGTGGTAAATCATCCGGTCTTAAAGTGCGGTTTTGCAATTTTTTTATTTTGTAAGTAACACTGGTCAAAGTTCCACCTCCAAATATAAGCAGTGTCCATGTTTTTCCTTTATTAGGTTATGTGACTGGAAACAGTTTGGTGCTTAAAATAAAAAATTACTGCTGCCGGGATAACCGGCAGCTCACTGTTTAAAAATCAAATCTAATGCCCCGTTCAGGCGCTGTACAGCATGGTCCGCAGATAGATAAACCACTAAAGGTAATGCCGCCGGCGGATAAGCAAGTGTCGACACCTTCGCTGCATACCGGATAAGGAGTGGTGAGTTCAAAGCAGAAAAGTCCTACGCTGTCTTCTGAGCCGGCTACTTTGCTTAAGCCAAAATCAAACTTTAGTCCGGGGCAGCCTGTTGGCGGGTCTGTTTGCGGTGGTACAAACAGCTCTACATTGCCGCCCGATCCAAATTCTACATCCTGCTCTACACCATCGATAAAAACTTGAACGTTGGTAATTTGTTCCTCAGTAATATTTGGGCAAAGCACCAATACCCAGTGACTTAAATCAACAAAACCACTCTCATCTTCTCCTACACCGGTGATGCGATAACAAAATTTTTGATTTTCCCCCGGTTCCGGATTTAAAACAGAACTGTCATCCAGCTCAATAATAAAGGGCGCAATTCTCTCCTCGACAACTACTGAACTGTAGTCTACTTCGGTACTGCAATCCTGGCGAATTTTTAAATCCATGAAAGGGCACCTCCCAGAATGTTTCTTTATATTATGCTGATTAACAATTTGTAGTTACAATTTTTACCAATAATGACATTGGCAGTTGTTTTCTGTTAATCTTTAATAATCTAAATGCAGGAAACTGCCATTTTTCGTAGAAGTTATATCGTCCATGAATAATGTTGGTCAAAACTGGAAACTATACAGTTTGCTATTCAATTAGAAGAAAAAGACCAGAAGGCGGAGGTAATAAATTTGCGGAAGTGGCTGGTGTTATTAGCTGCAATACTTTGTTTTTTGTTTAGCGCAGGCTATGCCGCGGCGGATCAAAACAATGGTTCTGTTGTTGTGGTAGTGATGGATCGGTTGAATATTAATGACATTAATTCCGATGACCTTCCCGGATTTAAAAAATTAATGACTGAGGGTTCAGTTGGTTTGTTAAATACCAATACCGCAGCGAGTGTTTCTTCTCAGCATACCTATGCTACCATTGGAGCCGGTGCACCAGCTGTCGGTTTGAATAACGCTAACATGGCCTTTAATGCCAACACCAGATTAGATGATGGTTTGGCTAAAGATATCTTTCACCGGCGTACCGGCAAAATGCCGCCGGATGAAGGAGTGCTGCAGTTAAGCATTGCGCAGCTGGATATGGTAAATAAAAATCAGTTCCGCAGTGTGCAGATCGGGGCATTAGGAACTGCGCTTCATCAAGCGGGATTTAAAACGGCGGTTTTTGGCAACACTGATGTAGGCACTGACCTTGGCAGGCAGGCAGTGACGATTGCGATGGACGAAAACGGCATTGTGGATTACGGGCATGTTGGCAGTGAAGTGCTGCTTAATGACCCGCTGTTTCCCGGAGGCAAACGTACCGATTATGACAAATTATTAAACTATGTTAACAGCTCTTTAGCTGATTATCAGCTGGTTGTAGTCGAATTGGGTGATACTGCCCGGCTGCATGCACAGAAAGATAAACTATTTCCAAACATTTACAAAGATAATTTGCAGCAAACTTTGCAGCGATCGGACACTTTTTTATCTAAACTTGCTGCTGACTTAGGCGAAAAAGATTTATTGATAGTAGTTTCACCTACTCCTAATAAGCCTATGCTGCAAGAAAACCGAAAGCTTACGCCGATTATTGTTTGGGGCAAGGAATTTAATCAGGCCGGCGCTGAGGGAAATTTGCTGATTTCCGGTACCACTAAGCACCCAGGCATTGTGTCTAATACAGACATTGCGCCCACAATTCTCAACCATTTTGGTATAGATTACGGAACATTGTTTAGTGGAAGGCCGATGTTTGTCCAGTCGATAGCAGGTGATGCCGGTGATTTTTTGCAGCAAAAATTAGATCGGTTGGTAGTGACTTATAATGCCCGCGCACCTCTGCAGCAGGGTTATGTTCTGTTTCAATTGATTATTATTGCTGTAGCGTTATGGTCGATATTTATAAGTAAAAAAGGTACTAAATTGTTAAAACCGGCCATATTGATGGTAGTATCGGTTCCGTTGGCGTATCTGTTAATGCCGTTGATTCCTCAACCGTCAGTGCCGCTGGTTGGTATTGAATTAATTGTTTTTACACTGGCTATTGCCACAGCAGCTAACATTTTAGGTCGGAAATCCTTTATCTGCAGCTTTACACTACTGGCTGTATTGACGGTCACAGTGCTGCTGTTAGATATTGCTTTAGGGCAGCCGTTACAAAAACAAGCTATTTTAAGTTACGATCCAATGGTGGGTGCCCGTTTCTATGGCATTGGAAACGAATATATGGGTGTCTTTATCGGGGCAACAATTATGGCAGCTTCATTGATTATTAACAGCTCTACCAAATATCGCAAAGCAATTATCGCAGCTGCCGGACTTTGGTTTGCAGTCAGCATTTATTTTATGGCTGCACCGAATTTAGGCACAAACGTCGGAGGCACCATTGCAGCAGCAGCATCCTTTTTAATAACATTTTTGTTGTTTTTGAATATTAAAATTCGCCCGAAGGTAATTATAGCTGTGGCAGCGGCTGTTTTGACAATTTTGCTGGCTTTTATCGCTTTTGACTTAACCCGGCCGGTGCAGCAGCAATCCCATATCGGGCAAACTGCCAGATTAATTATTAACGGCGGGTTTATAGAAATTTATAATGTTATTAACCGTAAATTAGGGATGAACATTAAACTGCTGCGCTATACTGTTTGGAGCCGAGTGCTGTTGGCCAGTATTGTGGCTTTGGCAATTTTGTATCATAAACCGCGTGGTGTGATGCAGCAGATTAAAGATAAGTACCCTTACATTTTTAAAGGTTTTATCGGTGTGGTTGCCGGAGCGTTGGTAGCATTTGTTTTTAACGATTCCGGTGTAGTGGCAGCGGCTACGACAATGATATTTGGTGCACCACCGTTAATTTATTTGGTTTTGAAAGAACAAACCAATGGGGGGGTTAAGAATTGCGCATAGGCCGGTTTTCTTATAAGGGGCAGGTTTTTAACGGGCAGGTTGCTGAAGGTAATGTTGTTTATCCGCTTAAAGGAGATATTTTTCGGGAACCTGAGGTCGCTGATCAAGGATATGACTTGTCAGAATTGAAGGTTTTGGCACCATGCAGGCCGGGTAAAATTATTGCAGTGGGGTTAAACATCCTTGAACATGTTGAAGAGTTTAAGATGTCGGTGCCTGAAGAACCGCTGATATTTATGAAAGCACCTACTGCAGTTATCGGTCCGAATGAAGCAATCATATTACCGCCGGAAAGCAATCGTGTTGATTTTGAAGGAGAATTAGCGGTGGTTATTGGCAAAGAAGCTAAAAATGTCAGCATTAAAGAGGCAAGTTCAGTAGTATTGGGGTATACATGTGCTAATGATGTCACCGCAAGAGATCTGCAAAAAAAGGACGGGCAGTGGTTTCGAGCCAAATCTTACGATACTTTTTGTCCTCTCGGCCCATATATCGTTACTGATATAGATCCCCATTCATTAAGGGTGAGTGTTTTTTTAAACGGGGTATTAAAGCAGCATTTTTCAACATCTTCTTTTATTTTTAATGTACCAACATTAATTGCTCACATTTCGAAAGTAATGACATTGCTGCCCGGTGATGTTATTCTTACCGGTACTGCCAGCGGTGTGCAGCCGATGACTGACGGCAGCAAAATAGAAGTAGAAATCACTGAAATCGGGCGTTTAACAAACCATGTCATAGAATAAGGCAGTATTACGGTGAAACATTGACATATATGACATTTAATTGTTGTTAATGTGTTCACATGCTAATTTTTTTATTGACAATCGCAAATCATGTGTTAAAATTGTCATTGTGGAATTTAAAAGACCTCAGTTAAAACAATATTACGGGAGGATTGGTAATTCCAACAAATATTTATTAAAAGGGGGACGATAGCCAAGATGAAAACCTTGGGCCGTCATGTCTTAGCAGAAATTTATGGGTGTGAATTTGACATTTTAAATGATGTCAAAAAAGTGGAAGAGATTATGGTTAACGCTGCTCTGGAGGCAGGAGCAGAGGTGCGTGAATTTGTCTTCCATAAATTCAGCCCGCAAGGTGTTAGTGGTGTGGTAGTTATCTCAGAAAGTCATTTAGCTATTCATACCTGGCCTGAGCTTGGCTATGCTGCGGTGGATGTGTTCACCTGCGGCGAAACTGTAAATCCGTGGGATGCATGCAACTACTTGGTTCGGTACTTTGGGGCTAAAGACATGTCAGCCCAAGAAACCGAAAGAGGTCTCCTGCCTGAATCAGCGCTGCAAAAAGCTGCTGCAAATTTATAGGAGGGGATAATTATTATTATCCGCAAATTAAAGAAAGGTTAGTAAGCCTTGCATACCGAAAGGAAATGCAAGGCTTTGCTTTTGTCTGTCTTATAATTTCAAACCGCTAAAGGCAGGAATTTTGATAAAAATAACGAATGTTTAATAATCTATGAGAGGGGGAACTTATAGGTGTTGAAATGTTTTCAATCCATTAATCAAGAATTAAAAGCGGTAGAAGCTATAATAAAAAAAGAATTATCAATAAAAAAAGCCGGGCATGTGGGTTCGCTTGCTTACATTGAGTTCTCTCATCTCAACCGTACCGTTCGCCCGGCTGTAGTAATATTTACAGCCCAGTTATTTAATTTTAAAAAGGATGCTGTTTATCCTTTGGCCGCAATTATGCAGTTTATATATATGGCTTCGCAAATTCATGCCAATATTACCGAAACGGATCCGCGCGACGGAGAAACTGTTGATCCGCGCGACGGATGTCAATTTCCGGTTTTGGTTGGTGATTATCTTTACGGTAAGTTTTTTACTTTGCTTTGTGACGCTGCCATTATTGAGTACCTTGGGCCGCTGGCCGACATTATATGTTCCGTTAATGAAGGGGCAGTGATGAAAAGTCAATACTCTAAAAGCGAGCTGAGTACTGACCAGCAATTACTGCAAACTATTGTGGGCCGCGATTATGGTGAGTTCTTTGCCGGATGCTGTTCGTTGGCAGCAAAGGCTTCAGATGCAGGTGAAGAAGCGGTGAAGCAGATGTATGATTTCGGCTTAAATTTTGGAGTTGGTTATGGACTGCTGGAATGGGGAGCACCGTTTGAACAAGCAAATCATTACTTTAATAAAGCAAGAGAATCCCTTGATGGCTTGGCTGCTCAATCTTCCAAGCAAAAATTATACGATCTTTTAGATGTGTTTGGAGATAACGAGTTAGCAATCGAAAGAATGGTTGGTTAATCTCGAGATAAGGGAGAGTTGATACGTTGCAACAAGCTAATCAGTACCGCAGCAAAGAAAAATATGTGCATTCTATATTTTCATCTATTGCTCACCGCTACGACATTTTAAACACTCTACTGTCTTTTAACCGGGATAAATACTGGCGGCGCTTTGCGGTTGCCAAATGTGGTTTAAAACCGGGCGGTTTGGGCTTGGATGTAGCTTGCGGCACTGGCATGCTGTGCATCGAGCAAGCTAAAGTGGTTGGTAAAACCGGTAAAGTTATTGGAGTGGATTTTTGCGAGAACATGCTGGCGGTGGGACAAAAAAACATTTCTGCCACGCCATACAAAGACATTATTGAGTTAAAGCAGGGTAATGCCCTTGATCTGCCGTTTGATGACAATACTTTTGATTGTGCAACTATTGGTTTTGCACTGCGTAATGTGCCGGATATTCGTAAAACACTTGAAGAAATGCGCCGGGTAGTGAAACCCGGTGGTAAAGTGGTATCCTTGGAGCTTTCTAAGCCGAGCTTTCCCGGCTTTAAGCAGGCATACTACCTGTATTTTGACCATATACTGCCCATATTAGGCAAACTGGGCATCGGGCAGGATGGCCCGTACAGCTACCTGCCAAAATCTCTTAAAGCATTTCCGCATCAGAAGGTAATTAGGGATATTTTTGAAGAAGTAGGTTTAAAAAATGCTGATTATAAGGAACTAACCGGTGGTATTGTGTCGGTGCATGTCGGAACAAAATAGTGAAAATTGGCAGATAAGGTGCTTTGGGGGGAGGTTTATTAGTGGCGAGATTAAAATTGGGCCAGGCAGATTATCTTAACTGCTTGCCGATATATTATGCCTTAGAAGAGGGGCAGCTGCCTCTGGAGGTTGACTTAATTAAAGGCCCCCAAAAGAAATTAAATGAGATGTTTTTAAGTAAGGAATTGGATATAGCGCCCATTTCATCCATTGAATATGCCAAAGTTGCCGGTCAATGTTATATTTTGCCGGATATTTCGGTGAGCACAAATGGTCAAGTGGGCAGTGTGCTTTTATTCAGCAAGGTGCCGGTTACTGAGTTGGAAAAAAAGCGTGTTGCATTATCAGCTGAAGCAGCTACATCTGAGGCGCTGCTGAAAATTCTGCTGGATCATTATTATCACGTAGAGGTAGAGTATTTAACCTCTGAACAAAATTTAGATGAAATTTTTAATCTGGCAGATGCTGTCCTTCTGGTTGGCGATAAAGCTATGCTTTTTAATCAACAAGTTATCAAGCAGAAACTGCCCTATATCGTTACTGACCTAGGAGCGGCTTGGAATGAATTTACAGGAGAAAAAACAGTATTTACTATTTGGGCAGTGCATCGAAAATTAGTAGAAAAAAATCGGGAAAAAATTATTCAAATTGCGGAAGGGCTGCACCGTTCTAAGTTGTTGGGCTTGCAGCAAATGTCAACGCTTTTGGATATTTCCCGGCGGAAGAGCGGGTTGTCTTTAAGTTTGTTAGAAGAATATTTTAAACATTTTTATTATGATTTTGATGACAGCCATTACCATGCCTTAATTACATTTTTTGATTATGCCTACAAGAGCGGCATTATCGGTGAACGGGTACAGCTGAATATTTGGGAAGAAAAACAGGGAAAGTGATTTTAGACGCTATGTAAGCGTCTTTTTTTATAAATGATAAAATAAAGATCAAAAATGTGCTGTCATGCTGCCATTTTGGCAGCCTGCAGGCAGGAGGTAAACAAATGGAGCAGGAACTGAAAGCGGTTATCAAAAGGTTAGGTGTTTATGGCAAACTGATTTATGATATTTTGCGCAGCTTAAAGCTTACCGGAAGACAAAAACTTCTTCTTGGTGCCGGGTTGGCTTACTTAGTTTCCCCCATTGACTTAGTACCCGGTATTATTCCCGTTTTAGGACAGCTTGATGATATAATTGTGACATTGACTGTCTTAGTAAAAATATTAAAAGAATTAGCGCCTGAAACCAGAAAAGAATATCTGCAGAAGTTTGCTCTTACCTTAGAGATAATCGAAAGTGACCTGGCTTATGTAAAGAGTATCGCTGCCGAAATTACTAAAAATACAATATCATCATCAGGGCGGCTTTTTAACAGCGGAAGAAAAGCTGCTTTTAAGCTGGCATCCGCCGGATTGTTGAGCGCTGTCAAAGCGGCAGCCGGAATTGCTGTCGGAACAAAAAAGAGTAACTCTTAACCGGTTGCATTTGCTGCTGTACTTGCCATATAATGTCATATGAATACATAAATGCGGAGGAAATCATGGTAAATCCTGAGCAAGCAAAAATTTTGCGCGAAATTCCTGCTGTTGATGAATTGTTGAAGCGGCAGGAAATAAACAAGCTGCTGACAGAGCATTCCCGGGGACAAGTGATTGAAGCAATTAGAAAGGCTGTTGAATCATTGCGGCAAGAAATCCTTTCCGGGAAAAAATCAACCGTTAATAATGATCAATTAGTAAACAGTGTTTTAGCTCTTATCGGCCGCAGTGCCCGAAATAATTTGCGTCCGGTGATTAACGCCACCGGTGTGGTACTGCATACTAATTTGGGGCGGGCAGTGCTTGCTGAAAGTGCCAGACAGGCAGTGCAGAAGATAATTGCCGGTTACAGCAATTTAGAAATAAACTTAGACACCGGCAAACGCGGTTCGCGTTACAGTGCGCTGGAAGGGCTTATTACCAAACTTACCGGGGCAGAGGCGGCATTAGTGGTAAACAATAATGCTTCTGCGGTACTGCTGGCACTGGGTACACTGGCTAAAGGGAAAGAAGTGATTGTTTCTCGTGGACAGTTGGTTGAAATAGGCGGCTCATTCCGCATTCCCGAAGTAATGGCTCAAAGCGGTGCCAAGCTGGTGGAAGTGGGAGCAACAAATAAAACCTATCCCAAGGATTATGAAAATGCCATTACTGAGCAAACCGGTTTGCTTTTAAATGTGCACACCAGCAATTACCGGATTGTCGGGTTTGCCAGAGAGACAACGGTAGAAGAACTGGTTCAAATCGCCGATCGACACCGGCTGCCGGTCATGAGCGACTTAGGCAGCGGCTTTTTAGTGGACCTCAGCAAATATGGACTGCCAAAAGAACCAACGGTGCAGGATACCGTTAAGGCCGGTGCCGATGTTGTTACCTTTTCCGGAGACAAGCTGCTGGGCGGACCGCAGGCGGGAATTATTGTCGGCAAAAAACAATATATCGAAAAAATGAAGCAAAATCCTCTTACCAGAGCGGTAAGAATTGATAAGTTTACGGTTGCGGCATTAGAGGCCACACTGCGCGAATATCTCAACCCTGAAAAGGTGCTGCAAACTGTTCCTACTCTGCGTATGCTCACCGAAGACAATGAAAGATTGCAGCAGCGGGCGCAGGAATTAGCGGAACTTCTTGCAGAGAAACTTAGTGCCTGTGCTGAAGTGAAATATAAACAAGGGTTTTCTGCTGTCGGCGGAGGGGCAATGCCCACTGCGGTTTTGCCTACCGGGTTGGTTATAATTAATCCCAAAAATATTACGATAGACAGACTGGTTCAGCGGCTGCGCGTCGGCGAGCCGTCAGTTGTGGGACGTGTTCAAGCCGATCAACTGCTGTTGGATGTTCGCACGCTGCAAAGCAAAGATACAGAGCCGCTGGTGGCAGCATTAACCAAAGCGTTTTACGAAGAGAGCGGTGATAATTGATGAAGCATGTTATTATTGGAACGGCGGGACATGTTGATCACGGTAAAACTAATTTAATTCGGGCTTTAACCGGCATCGAAACTGATAGATTGCGGGAAGAAAAGGAGCGCGGCATTTCTATCGAGCTGGGTTTTGCCAATCTTACGCTGCCCAGTGGACGAACGGCCGGCATTGTCGATGTGCCGGGGCATGAACGGTTTATTAAAAATATGTTGGCCGGGGTAAGCGGTATCGACCTGGTGTTATTAGTTATTGCCGCCGATGAAGGCGTAATGCCGCAAACCAGGGAGCACTTTGACATTTTGCAGTTACTGCAGGTGAAAAACGGTATTGTGGTACTTACCAAGATTGACTTGGTGGAAAAAGACTGGTTGGATTTAGTACAGGAGGAGATTCGCGATTTTCTCTCCGGCACAACATTAGAAAGCGCGCCGATTATACCGGTATCTTCAGTTACCGGTGAAGGCATACCGCTGCTTATAAATACTATCGACAAACTGCTGGAAGATGCGTCAGAAAAACCGGTGTTTGGTCAAATGCGCCTGCCGGTTGACCGGGTGTTTTCGGTTACCGGATTTGGTACGGTAGTAACCGGAACAATGGTTTCCGGCGAGATTGTTGTCGGTGAAGAAGTGGAAATAATGCCCTCAAATATCATTACCCGTGTGCGCGGGCTGCAGGTGCACGGGCAAAAAGTGGAACGGGCAAGTGCGGGGCAGAGAGTGGCGGTAAATTTGGCAGGTGTGGAAGTTGAGCAGATTAATCGCGGCAATGTGGTGTGTTCAGTTAAATCACTAAACCCGTCTTACCGTTTGGACACCAAATTGCACCTGCTGGAAAGTGCAGGAAAGCCTTTGAAGCACCGGGCCAGGGTAAGATTGCACATTGGTACCGATGAAATCCTTGGCCGGGCTATTTTGCTTGATCGGGAAGAACTGCTGCCCGGAGAGGACGCTTACGTGCAGCTTCAACTGGAGGATACCGCGGTAGCAGGCAAAGGTGACCGGTTTGTAATCAGAAGTTATTCGCCGATGCACACCATCGGCGGAGGGGTGGTAATTGATGCCGCACCTAAACGGCACAAACGCTACAAACCGGAAGTAATTGCTGCGCTGGCTACCAAAGAAAAAGGAACGCCGGAAGAACTAACGCTGCAGTATGTAGAAAATCAAAAAGTGCCGGTGGCTGCTGCCGATATTGCTCAAGGAGTTAACCTTGCTGATGCGGAAGTAGAATCTGCACTGCATAAGCTGTTAGAACAGCAGGCAGTTAAAGAGATTGATACCGAAGGCAAAAAAATATATTTAACGGCTGCTGCCTATCAAAGGTGTGCTGAACAAATTACTGCCGCACTGACAGAATATCACAAACAGTACCCGCTTAGGGAAGGTTATCCGAAAGAGGAGCTGCGCTCGCGCATGTTTTCGGCAATGAACAACAAAGTGTTTCAAGGGCTGCTGCAGACGATGGCTGATGAGGGGATATTATTTGTTAATCCTCAAACCGCCGCTTTGCCAAACTTTACCGGCGAGCCGGTAGGAAAAGCTGCGGTGATTGTTAAAAAAATTGAACAGCTTTTAAAAGCTAACGGATATCAGCCGCCGAACTGGAAGGATGTATTAAAGGAAACCGGATTAAATCCCGATGAAGCGGCAGAAGTGCTTAATTATTTGCTGCGCACCGCTAAAATCAGCAAAATTGCCGATAATATTTATTTTCACAGCGAAACTTTACAAACTGCTCAAGAAAAAATTGTGCAGTTTATCAAAACAAATAATTCTATCTCAGTGGCCGAGGCGAGGGACTTATTGCAAACTTCGCGCAAATACGCTCTGCCGCTGTTAGAGTACTTTGACCGTCAGCGCATCACCCGGCGGCAGGAGGATAACCGTGTGCTGGGGGCGAGAGCTCAGACATTACAGCAGTAAGCAGCTGGTAATGCTCAACTTATTACGGTGGTACTGCTGTTCGATGCAGCATCGACCTGACTTTTCCTGTAGAATTTTATCACGAGCAGCTTTAAAATAGATTTAAGGTGCCTTTGAAGCAGAACTATCGCTTCTAAAGGCACCGTAATTTTTTACAGTCATAGAAATACAAATTTTAAAAATTACAGTAAGGCTTTCAGCGGATTAAAAGGCTTGGTGCAGATAAAGCTTTTTTGGAGGGACAAAATGGTTACTGTTGATACTTTTAAAAGAGGGCTGAACAAAGGGTTGATGACTACCTGGGAGTTAACTAAAATTGTTGTGCCGGTGTATATATTTGTTACTTTTTTAAGTTATACACCTGTTTTAAACTGGGTAGCCGAATTTTGTAAGCCTGTTATGGGTTTATTGGGTCTTCCGGGAGAGGCTTCTCTCGCCTTGGTAATGGGATATACTTTAAACCTTTATGCTGCCTTGGGAGTGATTACCGGTCTTTCATTAACCCATAAAGAAATTACCATTATTGCGGTGATGCTGTTGATGTGCCATGCTTTATTTATGGAAACGGCAATTTCTAAACGCACCGGTGTCAGTGCTGCCTTTATAGTAACGGTGCGTATATTAATTTCTTTAATCAGTGGTTTTGTACTTAATCTGATATTGTAGGAGGAAAATTAACGTTGAATTACTTTGGCTTTTTAAAGGATGCAGCAGTTGGCAGTTTAGAACAGGTTTGGATGATGGGGGCAGTAATTTTTCCACTGATGCTGATGTTGGAGATTGCCAAAGACTTAAATGTTTTAAAAAAAGTTAGTATGATTTTACGGCCGTTATTAAGGCTGTTTAAAATGTCGGACAGCGGAGCAATTCCGATGATGACCGGAATTATTTTTGGCTGGAGCTACGGGGCAGGTGTAATTATAGATGCTGCCAAAAGCGGTGAATTATCATATAGAGATTTGTATTTAATCAATATCTTTTTAGTTATTTTTCACTCAGTATTTGAAGACACCGCTATCTTTGCGGTAGTAGGAGCAGATATTACTTTTTTAATAGTTAGTAGATTAGTATTGGCAATTATTGTAACTTTTATTTTAAGTCGTTGGAAGTACTTAGCAAATTTAAGTTTAAAAGGTGGCTTTTTTGCCAAAACCGAACAGCCTAATGCCTAATTTTGACGGTATTAAGGGGGCGGAAATAATCAATACTAAGTCCGGGCGGTGATTTAGTATGGATTATGCCTGTCTGCTTTGCAATCACTTTGTGGAAGTAACCCAACCTTGTCCGCACTGCGGTCAAAATAATTTGGAAAATATAGGCTTGCTGCAGGACTTTTATGATTCTTACAGTGCTTATTTAGATCAGGAGAGCTACCAAGACGGTTATCGGCACTACGATGCAGATCATTGTGTTCACGTTCTGCGCTGTAAGTACTGCGGTAAAGAAGCGCTTTATGCATATCAGCGCCGGACGCTTGGCAAAAAGTACAATACTTAACATTCTGTCGGTCGGTACATAATACTTTGAGGGGTGAAATTATGCGCAGAAATATGACTGACGGTCAGAGAATGTTGAGTGTATTAGGTGGTATGGCCTTTGTCAGCTTAGGAATGTCGGACAGAATTCGCAGCACATTTGTCGGCAAGGTGTTAGCAGTCATGGGAGCAAAAAATGCGATTGTCGGATTAATCGGATATAATCCATTACTTAAAGATGCCGATGACTAACATGCTTGACTAATGAAGTGCAGTTGATATGCCAAAACCCGGCAAAGTTTATTGCCGGGTTTGGTCTTTGCTGCACATTTCTTAAAAAGCAGCGTCATACATTAGTTTGTTGTAACATATTTTTGTTCTGCTGCCTATTTCTTGGTTATGCGTTTTTAAAATTGCGTTTGTTGTCGGCATTGGAATTGCCCTTTATTGCTTTGCGCTTTAACGCAGCAAGTTAAGAGAGTTTTTCCACGTTAGCTGCCTGCTCACCGCGGGCTCCTTCAACAACTTCAAAGGCTACTCTGTCTCCCTCGTGCAGTGTTTTGAATCCTTCGTCATTGATGGCAGAGTAGTGCACAAAAATGTCTCTTCCGTTTTCTGTTTCAATAAACCCAAAGCCTTTGTTCGGGTTAAACCATTTTACTGTTCCCTGCATTTTTTCCTCCCGGCAATAATAATATTAATGCCAGTATGAGCAATAAATGATATATTTATACTATAAATTATGAATAAAAAGCTATCCCTACCAAACCCGGACCGCCATGACAGCCTACTACCGACCCTAATTCTCCAAACAACATATCATCACAATTTACTTCGGCCCGCAGTTTTTGCACAAACTCAAGCAAACCGCTTTTGTTGTCAGCATGGACGGCACCAAAATGGCCGCTGTTGTTGTTTATTTGCTGCTTGACCATCTCAATTAAGCGTTTATAGGCTTTGTTTTTACCGCGCACCTTTTCAACAGGCACTACTACACCTTCTGAAATTCCTAAAATTGGTTTGATGTTTAAAAGTGTGCCCAGGAAAGAAGAAGCGCGGCCGATGCGCCCGCCGCGCATCAAATACTCCAGTGTATCGACAATAAAATAAATTTTTATTTTGGGGATAAGCTCATTAACTAATGCTGTAATTTCTGCCGATGTTTTCCCTTGCTTGGCGGCTTTAGCAGCAGCCAGTACAATTAAACCCAAACCAACGCTTACTGAGCGGGAATCAATCACCTGAATATCCGCTTCAGGCAGCATTGTTTTTGCCAGTGAAGCAGTTTGATAGGTACCGCTGAAATCTCCCGAAAGGTGAATGGATATAATGCTGTCCCCTTGGTCAGCTATGCTTTTATAAACATTATAGAAGTCGCCTGGCGAAGGCTGAGAAGTAGAAACAGGACTTTTTGTTTGGGTCAGCCGAGCATAAAACTCGCTGGGAGAAATCTCCACCCGGTCTTTTAAAGTTTCTTCACCAAACCGCACCTGGAGGGGTACGCAGCTGATATCGTATTCTTTTAAATATTGATATTCTAAATCAGCAGTGCTGTCGGTGACAATTTTTACTGCAGCCAAATCTAAACACCTCGAATCTTAATGTCAGGTATAAACCACATTTGATAAAGTAACGCTGCATAGGCAGTCAGATACACAAATCTGCTCTGGGAGGATTATTTTCGCTGTTTGTCGAATGAATATTTTTGTTCGACATTTAATGGCATTCTACACAAATGTATACTATTCTACATATCTATATAATTCCCTTTTCTGTAAAAGAAATAGTAAAATTGCAAAAAAAATAAATATCGGTTGACACCATTTGGTGCCTTTGCTAATATTAAGTTGTTATAAATAAAAAGCACGTATATCCTTGGGAATATGGCCCAAGAGTCTCTACCGGGTAACCGTAAATTACCCGACTACGTGGGAAAGTGTACCTAGGGTTCCACATCGTTTTATTTATTAATAAAAGACGGTGGTTAGGTCCAAGCGGTACAGACCGGTTAATTAACCGGTTACACCTTTAGGGATAAAAGCCCAGGAGGTAGGTTTCGCACGAAGATGTGAACCTACTTCTGGGCTTTTTTTATATATAACGATTTATTGGGGGGAGACCGGAATGAAAAAGAAGTCAATTTTATTATTGGGAATACTGCTGTTGATTGCAATGACAGCAGTAGGCTGCGGTGGTGGCGAAAATACAGCCACTGAAAGTGATTCGGCAAGCAATGGCGGCGAAGAAAAAATGAAAGTTGGTTTTATTTATGTTGGCCCTACCGGTGATGCAGGGTGGAGCTGGTCTCATGAAGAAGGCAGAAAGTATTTAGAAGAGCAGCTTCCGTATGTTGACGCCGGCTATTACATGGAAAGCGTTCCTGAAGGCCCGTCCAGCGAATCTTATATTCAAGAACTGGTACAAAAAGGCTGTAAAGTGATCTTCACCACCAGCTTTGGTTACATGGATACCACCATTAAAGTAGCAGAGAAAAACAAAGATGTAGTTTTTATGCACTGTTCCGGCTTTAAAGTTGCAGAAAATGCCGGCAACTATTTCGGCCGGATGTATCAAGCCCGTTACCTTTCAGGGATTGCCGCCGGCAAGCAGACCGAAAGCAATTTAATCGGTTACGTTGCTGCTCACCCTATTCCCGAAGTTATTCGTGGAATTAATGCCTTTACTTTAGGTGTGCGTTCGGTGAATCCCGATGCTAAAGTGAAAGTAGTTTGGACTAACACTTGGTATGATCCCGTTAAAGAAAAAGATGCCGCTAAAGCCCTGTTAAATGAAGGCTGCGATGTAATTGCTCAGCACCAAGATACCCCTGGCCCGCAGCAGGCTGCTGAAGAAAAAGGAGTGTACGGTGTTGGCTATAACAGTGATATGAGCAAAATGGCACCGAAAGCAGTACTGACATCCCCGGTATGGAATTGGGGTCCTTACTATGTGAAGATTGTCGAAGCAGTGAAAAACGGTACATGGGAATCTGAATCTTACTGGGGTGGATTGGAAGACGGTATTGTTGGCTTGGCGCCGTACGGTCCGATGGTAGCGGAAGAAACTAAGCAGTTAATTGAAGAGAAAAAGCAGGAAATTATCGATGGTAAGTTTGATGTATTCTGGGGTCCGATTAAAGACCAGGACGGCAATGTTAAAGTTGCTGACGGCCAAAAACTTACCGATAAAGAAATGCTGGAAATGATGTGGTTTGTGGAAGGCGTGGAAGGCAGTATCAATCAATAGTGAAAGGTTAACGGCTGCCGGCGGTTTAAGCCGTCGGCAGCCGACTTTATCACAGTTACAACGTTAATTGCAATCGGCAGCAAAAAGGAGCGGGATGAATGAATAAAAATTTCTTAATTGAAATGGTGGGCATTACAAAAAAATTCCCGGGGATAATTGCTAATGACAACATTAATTTCCGCGTCAAACCGGGAGAAGTCCATGCCTTACTGGGAGAAAACGGTTCCGGAAAAAGTACACTGATGTCTGTTTTATCCGGATTATACCGTCCGGACAGCGGGCAGATTTTGGTGGAAGGGAAACCGGTCAACTTAAAAAATCCCCGAGATGCTATTGCTGCAGGTATTGGCATGGTTCATCAGCATTTTAAACTGGTAGATACTTTTACAGTTGCTGAAAACGTTGTCTTAGGTTCTAAAAAATTAGGTTTCTTTTTACGCATGGAAAAAGTAGAAAAAGAACTCGCTGAAATATCAAAAAGTTATGGGTTAGGTATAGACCCTACCGCAAAAATTTGGCAGCTTTCTGTAGGGGAAAAGCAGCGGGTGGAAATTGTGAAAATGTTATATCGCGGTTCCAAAGTATTAATTTTGGATGAACCTACCGCGGTGCTTACTCCGCAAGAAGCACAAGAGCTTTTTGCTACCGTGAAGAAAATGACTGCTAACGGACAGGCGGTAATTTTAATTACCCATAAAATGCAGGAAGTTATGGAAGTGGCCGATCGGGTAACAGTGCTGCGGCGCGGTAAAGCGGTAGCAACGTTAAATCGTCATGAAGTTAACCCTAAACACCTGGCCCGATTAATGATTGGTCACGATTTGGTTAGTAATAATAAACATCACTCACATGTAATTGGAAAACAAGTGCTGGGCATGACCGGTGTTTGTGCTCGAGCTGAAGGACATCGCCCGGATTTAAGTGATATAAATCTATCAATTCGCGAAGGTGAAATTCTCGGCATTGTCGGTATTGCCGGCAATGGCCGCCGGGAACTGGCCGAAGTAATTACCGGTTTGCGTCCTGTAACTGCCGGGCAGATCTTTGTGGACGACGAAAACATTACCAATAAATCGCCGAAAGAATTAATTAATGCCGGTGTCAGCTATATACCGGAAGATCGCTTAGGTACCGGGTTAGTACCTTCTTTGGGGGCGGTTGATAATTTAATTATGAAAATGTATAACCGATCTCAATTGGGAAGCAGAAGATTTATTAATTTTAAAAAAGCTGAAGATTATTCTTCGCAGCTGATTGAAAAATTCGGTGTCAATTTAACCGGTTTACACGCACCGGTAAGGCTGCTTTCCGGCGGGAATCAACAGCGGCTGCTCTTGGCCCGCGAATTAGCAGAAAACCCCCGGTTGGTAGTGGCGGTTTATCCGTCACGCGGCTTAGATATTGCCGCCACTGAGGCAGTACACGACATTCTTTTAAACCAAGCGGCGCGCGGCAGTGCGATTATGCTGATTTCTGAAGATTTGAACGAAGTATTTAAGTTATGTACCCGCGTTGGAGTGCTGTATAAAGGCCGGTTGATGGGGGTTTTAAATGTCAAAGATGTTACTGCTGAGCAGATCGGTATGATGATGTTAGGCACAACTTATGCGGAGGTTATGGCTTCATGAAAATATCTGTTGGATTAGAGAAAAGGGCAGACTCTTCTCTGATCTGTAATATCGTTATTCCATTAATTTCAATAGTGTTGGCGTTAATTGTCGGAGCAGTATTTTTATTCATTGCCGGGCATAACCCGTATGCCGCATATTTAGCGATGTTTGACGGTGGGTTTGGTTCGTTTTACGGGTTATCAGAAACGATTGTAAAAGCCATTCCTCTGATGCTGTGCGCTTTGGGTATTTCTCTGGCCTTTCGCATGCAGTTGTGGAACATCGGTGCGGAGGGGCAGCTGCATATGGGAGCATTCGGTGCTACCTGGGTGGCATTAACATATCCGGATGCTCCGGCAGTAATACTCATTCCGGCTATTTTCTTGGCAGGAATAATCTGCGGTGGCATTTGGGGGTTGCTGCCGGCCGTCCCTCGGGCCTATATGGGGGTAAATGAAATTATCACTACTTTGATGCTCAACTACGTAGCTATTTTATGGGTAGATTATTTAGTTTACGGTCCGTGGAAAGATCCGGCGGGGCTTAACTTTCCGCTTACCGCTGAGTTTTCGGCGGCGGCCACGTTACCAACACTTTTCGGCACCAGAATCCACTTCGGCCTGATTATTGCTTTATTGTTGGCGGTGCTGATTCACCTGAGCATTAAATACAGTCGGTTTGGGTATGAAATCAGAGTTATCGGTGAGAGTCCTGCCGCTGCCCGCTATGCCGGAATGAGTATTTCTAAAAATATTCTGCTGGTAATGCTGGCAAGCGGAGCGATTTGTGGATTAGCCGGAGCGGTTGAAGTATCTGGTTTAATGCACCGGCTGCAGCATGGTTTCAGTCCGGGCTATGGTTATACCGCTATTATTGTGGCTTGGCTGGCTAAGCTGCATCCCGCGGCAATTATTTTGGTGGCGGTGCTGTTTGGCGGCTTGCAGGCCGGAGGTTTTAGTTTGCAGACAAGCGGAATACCTGCCGCAATGGTACTAATGCTGCAGGGACTAATTTTGTTCTTTGTGTTGGGCGGCGAAATTTTCACCCGTTATCAGCTTAAAATAAAAAACCGACAAGCCTAAGGCAGGAGGGAGTAAAAAGTGGAAACAAGCATAATAATTGCGGTATTGGCAGCAGCGGTTACTGCAGGAACACCAATCCTGTTTGCGGCTCTGGGTGAAATATTTACCGAACGTGCCGGAATATTAAACCTAGGCGTGGAAGGTATGATGCTGGTGGGTGCGGTTTGCGGCTTTATTGCTGCGCATATTTCAGGTAACCACTGGCTGGGAGTGGTGGCCGCATTAATTGCCGGCGGTTTGGTTGCTTCAATTCATGCTGTTTTAACGGTAACATTAAAAGCAAATCAGGTAGTCAGCGGCTTAGCACTGACCATTTTTGGCACAGGGTTATCCGGGTATATCGGTAAAGCCTTTATCGGTCAGCCGTTGGCCAACCCTTTTAAACCGGAAAAATTGATTTTTTTAGGAGATATTCCGGTAATCGGACCGATATTATTTCAGCAGGATGCTTTGGTATATTTGAGTTTTGTGCTGGTGTTTTTGGCCTGGTTTTTTCTCTACCGCACCAGAATGGGTCTATATATGCGCTCAGTGGGTGAAAACCCGGCTGCTGCCGATGCTTTGGGGGTAAGTGTTTCCCAAACCCGTTATCTTTACACTATCATTGGCGGCATGCTGGCCGGCTTAGGCGGCGCTTATCTTTCTTTAGCTTATGCGCCGGCTTGGATGGAAAACATGACGGCCGGCCGCGGTTGGATTGCGGTGGCGTTGGTGATATTTGCCGGTTGGAAGCCGCTGCGTGCTCTTATTGGAGCGTATATGTTTGGTGGTATCGATGCCGTTGGTTTTAAAATGCAAATTTTAGATGTACAAATTCCTTCATATTTTTTAAGCATGCTGCCTTATATTTGCACAGTATTGGTGTTAATTATTGCTACCCGTAAAGTTCACAGCGATGGGGTAGGGTCTCCGCAGGCATTAGGTTTGGCCTACGACCGTGAAGAACGATGATTATATAAGAAGAGAGGTAAACATCATGGAAATGCTTAAAGAAAGAATTATTAAAGAAGGAAAAGTGCTGGGAGAAGGGATTTTGAAAATCGACTCCTTTTTAAATCACCAGATCGATCCGGTATTTATTAAAGCCGTTGGTGATGAATTTGCCAAGCGTTTTCAGGGTAAAGGGGTAACCAAAATTCTTACTGTGGAAGCATCCGGCATTGCGGTAGGTTTAATGACTGCTTTGGCTTTAAATGTACCGGTGGTTTTTGCGAAAAAGAAACAAGCATCCACTTTAGATCATCGCTTTTTCAGTTCAACAGTATATTCATTTACCAAGCAGGAAGCGGTTGAAATATTTGTATCCAAAGCGTTTTTAAATGCAGACGATAAAGTGCTGATTGTTGATGATTTTCTTGCGCGCGGCGAAGCATTAAGGGGAATGCGCAGTATTGTTAACCAAGCTAAAGCTGAACTTATTGGCGTAGGCATTGTGGTGGAAAAAGCTTTTCAGGAAGGCGGCAAAGAGCTGCGTGCCGAGGGCGTGCATATTGAATCTCTGGCAAGAATTGCTAGTCTTAAAAATGGACGGGTGGAATTTTGTGCGGAAGATTAATGGTATAATATTAAAGTAACCACTATATATAGTAGTTGAAGAAAAAATTTCACTTCTAAATCTACTATGGGAACTATTAATTGCGTGCTTTCGTCTATCATTTACGGAGGTGCAAAAAATGAAAAGGGTATTATCAACTTTAGTGATCAGCGGGTTGTTGATCGGAGCACCCTTGGCTTACGGAATGGTAGGCGACCAAGATACAACTAAAGAAAATAAGCCGGTGATAGCAATGAGCCAAAAGGAAAAAAACGAACCGGTTTTAAATAATGGTGTTACTTGGCAGCAGTTTGCAGCAGAGCTGGCAGCAAAGTTAAACATTAATTTAGATGAGCTAACCCAATATGCACTGCCTGCAGATCAAGCAATTACTTATGAGCAAGCGGCACAAGGGGTTGTTCAGGTACTGCAGCAGCAAAATATTAAAGCAAATCCGTTTAATAAAGAACAAGATGCCGTTACCTCGCTGTTTCAGTTAGGAATAATTGCTGCCGACTCGGGTGATGTAACCGGTGACGATTTAATCACCAAAGAGGCAGTTGAGCAAATTGCCGGCAATCTAAATGCAGTATTAAATCTAAAACCGGGAGATAAAACCATCAATGGTGTAAGCTATCTGCTGACGCCGTTGAGTGACAATAAATACAGTTTAGAACTGCTGTGGGGACGTAAATCCTCCAGCGGGTACCGTATCAAAATAAAGGATACTGATTTTATCAATGATACGTTATATGTAAGTTTTTACACTGAACAACCTAAAGATGGTCATGCTTACCTAACTGTTATTACTTATCCCAGTGATCAGGTCACCGTCAAAATGCCTAAGATGCCGCATAGAGTAGTATTAATAAATGAAAACAACCAATAATATAAAAAACCAACTCCACAGCGAGTTGGTTTTTAAGTGATATAAGAAAAAGCAGGAATTTTATTAGTGTTGGCGAATAAGCTATGCTAGATAAATAAAGGAGCTGGTAGCAAATGACAAAAGAAATAGTCTTTCCTGAATTTATTGGCGAGTCAGACGATGCCCTGGTATTGGTGCTGCCAACTTTAAAAGATGAATTGTCTGAGATAATGGAAAGGTTTCATGCCGGTGAAGAAATTAGCTATTCTTTCAGCTGGCAGCTGTTAAATGTAGAATCTGATGAGTATTTAATAGTATTGGATATAGACTGGGAAGACGGCACCGGAATTGTAGTCGGTTTCACTACTGAAATGTGGGAAATTTTCCGCTATGTAACATCAAAACAACACTTGGTATTAATGTTTGATTGGGAACTGGTTATGAAAGGTATTTCGGGAGGGTTAAGCCCGGAAGGAGAATTTAAGCCGCAGGCATTTTTAATCCGCGGTGTCAATCGGGGATTGGGAAATTTGCTGGAGCAAGCGGAAGAATTAGAGCCGGGTGAGCAGCAGAGCGACAGTGTAGGATACCTGTTTGAAGTATTAGGCGAGCTGCAAAAAGAACGATACTTGCTGCACTAAAAGAAACTTAAACATAATAACGGACTGTCGACAAAATCGGCAGTCCGTTTTTTGATGTTTTATCAGCATTACTGCCATACCGCCCAAAAAAACCATACTATCATAACTATTTCAAGAAGTAACTTTACCAATGTACCTCCTGCGAAACCAAGCAGTGTTCCAATACCTGCATTAATAGCCTGATCAATCGGTCGATTGGTGATAAGTTCGCCTATTACTGCCCCTAAAAAGGGACCAATCAATACCCCTAGCGGCCCAAATGTAAAAAAACCGATTACTCCGCCGGTTATACTTCCCCAAACAGCTGCCTTTGAGCCTCCGTAACGCTTTACACCCACTGCCCCTGCTAAATAATCTACGGCAAAAATCAAAATTAAAAGGACAATTTGACCCAGCCAAAAAGCAGTGGTAAATACTTCAAAGCCATTAAAAAGACCGTAAACAACCATTCCGAGAATGATTAACGGTGCGCCGGGAAGTAAAGGCAGTAGTGTGCCGGCCAAACCAATAAACATGATGATAGCTGCAATAGTTAAACCTAACCAATCCAAAAAAACTACCTCCGCAAAAGTATATTTTTATAAATTATACCGCACTGACAAATAATAAAAAAGCAGATTGCTTTATGGGAGTGACTGTCGGTGTGACGGAGATTAACCGCAATGTCCGGACTGATATGTTGATAGTAAAAAGCAGCCTTTGGACAGAAGTTAAAGGCTGCTTTTTTACTAATGGCTTTGTTTATAGATAAAATAAGAATAAACTGCTGCAATGACAGGAGGGGCTAATATCCCGACAAACATGATAATTGCGCCCGGGGTAGGCGGGGCAAGCAAACCCAGCAGTGCAATGATACCGCCCAGCATCATTGCTTTGCCGGCGAAGCGGTGCGTTTTATTCCACACTTCTTCGCTGGCCAAAGTCCACGGAATTTTGATGCCGGTAAAGTAATTAAACCTGATTTTGCCCATGTAGTTTCCTAATATAATAAAGAAAATCGGGACAATAATGCGCATAATTAAGTTAATTTTTATATTATAACCCTTAGCGGCCAATAAAGATATGAACGTAACACAAGCAATTAAGATAACGACGGCCATTTTTATAATCTCATAAATCCCTTCAAACTTTTGATAATTATCACGTTTGGGGTCAATTTTAGGGATAAAGGTCATTAATAAATAAATTGCTAACGGAAAAAGCGGCATAATGAATGCAGCCACTGCCTTGTGAGAGTAACCGTCAACTTCGCCGTAGATATTCCAATGAGTGGGTACTTGATCGGGCAGCGAAGGGTAGAATGAAGCAGATATTCCCCAAAAGATAACCAGCAATATCACTGTTATCCAATTTAATTTTACTGCTTTGTTACTGCTCATCTCATTTTCCTCCTTTATCTAATAAAGCAGCAAACCAGCCCATCACTTCATCCAGCACGGTAGTGTTTAAAGAATAATAGATGAACTGTCCTTTGCGTTCAGCCAACACTAAGTCGGCATTTTTTAAAACATTTAAGTGATGGGAAATACTGGGCTTAGAGATGTTGAATTTGTCGGCAATTTCACCGGCTGTTAAATCCTGCTCACGCAGCATTTTTAGTATTTCTCTTCGGGTAGCGTCAGATAATGCGTTGAAAGTTTTGTTAATCATTGTTGTGCACCTTTAGATATTTAGAAATTTATCTAATTATATATTAGTTTATATTATAATCAGCAATGACAGCAGTGTCAATGGGAAACAAGCGGTTATTTTATTGAAATGCAGAAGCAGAGCAGGTTTACCTGCTCTGCATAAAGCAAAATGTGGTAATGTTAATATGCAGTTCTTTTCAGGGGAAATACAATTAGTCGCTGCTGCTTAATCAATATAGTGGGTTTGGTTTAACAGAGTTAATAACAGAAGATGTTTGTTATAAAAAAGATTCTATTGCTGCGGTAAAGGTTTGATAAGGTTGAGCGCCGACAATTTTTTTCTTCTCGTTAATAATAAAAGTTGGCAGCCCGGCGACCTGGTATTGCTGTCCTTTTTTACGTGCCGCTTCAATATGCGGGGCATATTCCTTGTTTTTTAAACTTTGCTCTAATGCTGCAGCATCCAAGCCTGCCTTATCGGCGGCAGCCAGGACGGTTGTTAACTGCCCGATATTTTGACCTTTCACAAAGTAAGCTTCAAACAGCAGATCATGCAGCTCATTAAACCTGTTATGCTTGCGGGCAAATTCGCTTGCTTCTAAAGCAATGCGGGTGTTGGAGACAATTTCCATCTTACTGAATTTTACACCGTATGGTGCACCCGCTTCATTTAAACGGGTAATCATTTTCGCTGCATCCAGATCAGGGAAAGCAGTGGTTATTTTTACACCTTCTGCCGGTGTTTCGGGATGGAGCTCATAGCCAATCCATTCAATTTCCAACGGGTACTGATTGGCAAGTTTTTCGACAATACCTTTGCCGATATAGCAGAACGGTCAAGCATAATCAGAAAAAATTTTTACGTTTACTTTTTGCATAAAATCAGTCCTTTCTGCCTGGCAGATTGAATTAATAATATAATTTTACCCTAAAAATTAACCGCTTTTACTTTGTTTATCAGGTAATATCAGATATAATTTACCTGTTGTTAATTACACATTTATATAAAAATACCTGCTGAGGTTGGTGGTAGATGTGAAAAATAAGTGGCGGTTTGTTGAAACTGAACCGTTAGACGGTTTTACTAATATGGCGATAGATGAAGCTGTTTTGGAAAGTGTAACTAAAGGCGAAGCGCCGCCTACGGTGCGTTTTTATCGTTGGCAGCCGCCTGCTGTCTCGATTGGCTATTTTCAAAAGCTGAGTAAGGAAATAAATGTAGAAGCCTGTAAGAAGCATGGAGTGGATATTGTGCGTCGACTGACCGGTGGACGGGCGGTGCTGCATCAGCACGAGCTTACCTACAGTGTAATTGCTCCGGAAGATCACCCGAAAGTAGCGGGCACTGTTTTACAGTCTTACTTGATGATTAGCCGGGGCCTGCTGGCCGGATTGAACAACTTAGGTGTAAATGGGCAGATGGTTGACGGTGGTGTAGAGCGCAAACAAGGAACGGCAGCCTGCTTTGATGCCCCGTCCTGGTATGAGCTGGTAGTGGACAACAAAAAACTGGTGGGCAGTGCCCAGACCCGCAAAAACGGGGTGCTGCTGCAGCACGGTTCGATATTGATTGAAACGGATAATGAGCTGTTGTTTAATTTGTTAAACTTTTCCAATGAAAAAATACGCGCCGCTGCCCGCGAGCGTTTCGGCAAAAAAGCGACCAGCTTAGTTGAAACGATGGGACGCAAACCTTTTTATCATGAGGTTTGCACTGCCTTTCGCGCTGGGTTTTCCGCCGGTTTGGACATTGAGTTAATTGACGGTGAGCTGACGGATTTTGAAATTGAGCGGGCTCATCAGTTGGTAGATAAATATAGTTCCGATGACTGGAACTACAAGCGTTAGACAGCGAGAATTATGGTTAAACTTTAAGATACAGATACCACAGGGGGAAGTAACTTTGAAACTATGTCTTTCTGCAGCGGTGATTAGCGGCAAATTATCGGCATTTCTTAGCAAATTTACCGGCGGCCGGGGGTCATCACTGCCGGGAGCGGTGGCTCGGCGCATTTACCGGCATACATTGCGGGACTTAGCAGGCCAGATGAATCAGGGAATAATTATGGTTACCGGTACCAACGGAAAAACAACTACCAATAATATGATTGCCAAAGTGCTGACAGCCAACGGTTTTACCGTCAATTATAACGAAGAAGGGGCTAACCTAATTACCGGAGTAACTGCCAGCTTTATTCGCTCAGCGAGTCTGTTGGGTAATCTGCATTTCGATTATGCCTCATTAGAAGTGGATGAAGCATCTTTTCCTAAAGTTGTGCGGGAAGTAAAACCCCAAATTGTGGTGGTAACCAATTTTTTTCGTGATCAATTGGATCGCTACGGTGAATTAGATAAAACGGTAAATGTAGTTTGTGATACCTTAAAGGAATTAGCTGATGTGACACTGATCTTAAATGCTGATGATCCGCTGGTGGCTCAGTTGGCTGCATCTACCGGGCACCGGGCGGTTTATTACGGTATTTCACATCAGGACAGCATTAAAACAGCTGTAGCGCAAACCCGTGAGGCTCGGTTCTGCCCGCGGTGCGGCAGTGAACTGCAGTATAACTACTATCATTACAGCCAGCTGGGTGATTACTGCTGTCCGCGCTGTCATTTTAAAAGGCCGACTCCTGATGTTGAAGTTACCAATGTCAGCGTGATTAACGGCGGTTATCATGCCGAAGTGTGCCACAGTGGCGGCTGTTCGACAATTACGCTGCACACCGCCGGTTTTTATAATTTATACAATGCGCTGGCTGCCTTTGCTGTGGGCAAACATCTGGGTATCAGTGAGACAACCGTTCAGCAGGGATTAAGAAAATATACCCCTGCTATCGGGAGGATGGAACGGTTTCGCTATCAATCTAAAGCGGTATTTTTGAATTTGGTAAAAAACCCCACCGGCTATAACGAGGGTTTGGCCACAATGCTTTCGTTCTCCGGGTCTAAAAATGTGTTGATGGCTTTAAATGATAACGCTGCTGACGGTCGGGATATTTCTTGGTTGTGGGATGTGGATTTTGAAATATTAACTTCGCACGTTGATGAGTTAAGCAGCATTATCTGCTCCGGCCTGAGAGCGGAAGAGATGGCTCTGCGTTTAAAATATGCCGGTATACCTACCGATAAAATCAGTGTGATTAATAAGTTGGAAGATGCAATTCCCCACGTGCTGGCGGGAGAAGCAGAAATGGCTTATCTTTTTACCACTTACACCGCACTTTGGCCGGCACAAAGCATTCTTTGCCGTCTGGCTGAGAAGGAGGAAGCACATGCTGAAAGTTTGTCATCTGTATCCTGACCTATTAAACCTCTATGGCGACCGGGGCAATGTGATTGCTTTTTTGCAGCGCTGCCGCTGGCGGGGTATTGCGGTTGAGCTGATAGAAGTAAATTTAGGTGATGAAATTGATTTTGAAGATGTGGACTTTTTGTTTTTAGGAGGCGGATCAGACCGGGAGCAAAATATTATCGCTGCCGATTTAGCCGCCCGCAAAGAATCCCTTCAAGAGGCAATTGAGAATGGACTGGTAACGCTGGCCATTTGCGGTGGTTACCAGCTTTTGGGTCAATATTATCGTACGCTGCAGGGAGAAGAAATCCCCGGACTGGGCATTCTTGATTATTATAGCGCTGCCGGAAACAAACGCTTGATTGGCAACTGTGCGGTTGAAGTAAGTATAAACGGGCAAAATGTTAAAGTATCCGGTTTTGAAAACCATGCCGGACAAACTTTTTTAGGGAATATTCAGCCGCTGGGCAGGGTGCTGGCGGGATACGGCAATAACGGCAGCGATCAAACCGAAGGTGCAAGGTATAAAAATACTTTTTGTTCTTACCTGCATGGTCCGCTGCTGCCTAAAAACAGTGCTGTTACCGATTATATGATTCAATTGGCATTAAACCGCCGAGGTATCGATGCTGAATTAGCACCGTTAGATGATACTTTTGAGCAGCGTGCCAATAATGTGATGCTAAAACGCCTGCTGTAAGCACAATAGTGCTGCAAAACGGCTTTCCGAAACTTAGTAATAGACCCGGGCGGATTGCCCGGGTTTGTCAATGAAATTCTATTTGTAGTTCACCAATACCCTCAAAAGCCAATACCCGCTGAGCGATTTCCTTTTCTAAGGCGGCATAGTTTGTATCGTGCGCGGAGGTATTTATAATAATTTTTACACAGCCGTTTTCATTGACTTCTAAATTCTTTAATTGAGCAAAGATATCCTGTCCTGTTTGCGGATCTTTTAATCCTTTTAACGCTTCATTGATCTGCTTTTGCATTTCCATTTTACTCACCCCTTTTAAACCGTCCGTCAATAGTATGTGCAGTATATTAATCTTAAATTTATAAAAAAACTTTGTTTAAAATTTCACTTAACTATTGTCAAATACCAGGTTTTTTGTTATTCTGTGTATAGAATATTGTATACAATGTATCGGGGGTGGAACAAATGAGGTATCTGCTTACATGGGTGGAAGGAAACGAAGTTTGTTACCGGTTTGTTGGTTCAAAAAACGATATAGATACCGCACTATATGAAGGTCGCAACCTAATTGTTACCCCACTTGATGAATAAAAATATAAGTAGGTTCAGCTCAGGGAATTGTTCCCTGGGCTTTTTTATTTTTAATACCACCGCTGAAAACAGCTTTACTTTAACAATACTGATCTTGATTTATATTTTGTATGAAACACAACAAATAATGTCAATTATATAAAGGATTACCAAAATTTTTAACGTATTGAATAATAAGAAAGCAGGATAATGTTGAAAATTATCTGTATTGATTTTGAAACGGCTAATCGCTTTGCCGGCAGTATTTGCTCAGTGGGATTGGCATTAATTGACGGGAGAAAAATAATTGATGCCAAGCATTGGCTGGTAAAGCCGCATGCAGAGTATTTCTTTTTTGATCCGTTTAATGTTAGTGTTCATGGAATTGATGAACAAACTGTCAAAAACGAACCGGAATTTGATGTGGTTTACAAAGAAATTAAACCGCTGTTAAAAGATGCGGTAATTGCTGCCCACAATGCAGCTTTTGACATTACTGCATTATGCCAAGCACTTGATTTGTACGGAATTTCTTACCCAAATGCAGATTATTTATGTACATATGAAATAGCCCTAAAGACTTGGAGAGGATTAAAAAACTATAAACTTAGCACGATATGTAATTTTTTAAAAATTAATTTTAACCATCATAATGCTCAAGAAGATGCAATCGCGAGCGGAAAAATTATATTGGCGGCATTAGCGGAAAAAGATGTTTCGTCTGTTAATGAACTTGCGGATATTTTGAATATTGATATAGGAAAAATATGTTAGCAAGCTTTCAGGAGGTATGATGGTAATGGAATTGAAATTGGGATTGGACATTGGTGTTGCTTCTGTGGGCTGGGGGATTATTGATGAAAACTACAACATTATTGACTGCGGCGTTAGAATTTTTAATGAAAACAGGGCTGAAGGCAATGAGCTGAGAAGAACTATGCGTTCTTGCCGGCGGAGGATCAGGCGGCTTCAACACCGCCTGCAGAGATTAGAAAAAGTTTTAAGTAAAGCATTAGGGATAGACAGGCCCAGCGATGTCGGCAATATATATCAAATAAGGTGTCGGGGATTAGAAGAACAACTGACTAAAGAGCAGCTTTTTGCAGCTGTAATGCACCTGGCCAAACGCAGAGGAACCCATTTTTTAACTGCCGAAGACTTTTCCAAAACAAATGGTGAAAAGAGTACGGAAGAAATCCTGCGGGAGCAGGCTGAAGGTTTGAAGGATAAATATGTGTGTCAGATACAGTACGAAAAATTTCTGCAGCACGGAAAAGTACGCGGCATTGAAAACAAGTTCCCGAACAAAGAATACAGGAAGGAACTGGTTGCTTTATTAACTAAGCAGGGGGAATTTTATCCCGGTATAAAGGCTGCTGCCGACAAAATACTGGAAATATACGATTCCAGACGCCACTATTCTGTCGGACCCGGTGGGCCCAAAAGCCCCACACCTTATGGGTGTTATCGATACGATGAGCAGGGAAACATTATAAAAGTTAACTTAATTGATATTATGCGCGGCAAATGTACCTTTTTTCCGGAAGAAAAACGTATAGCTCATAATGCTTATACCGCCTGTTTATTTAACTTACTTAATGATTTAAATAACATGACTGCAGGCGGAAAGCCAATTGAATACCATCAAAAAAAAGAATTGGTGGAAAAATATATTAACGAGGGCAAAAATGTTACCCTGCAAAACATTGCAAAAGTTACAGGGGTAAAACCGGAAGAATTACGCGGCTATCGCATAGATAAAAACGGAAAAGCGATTTTTACAGAGTTTTCGGGTTACAAAGAAATTTTAAAAGCACTTACTAAGGCAAATATTGACTGCAGTTTTATTAAAGGCAACCGCGAACTGGTGGATAAGGTAGCCGATATTTTGACATTAATAAAAGAGGTAGATAAGCGTAAAGAGAAGCTGATGCAGGAAGGCATACCTTCAGCGGCAGCGGAAGAATTGAAAAAACTTTCCGGCTTTATTAAGTATCATTCATTGTCAAAAAAAGCGATTGAACTTATTTTAGATGATCTGTGGCATACAAATGAAAACCAAATGCAGCTGTTTACTAAAGCGGGCTTATTTAAACGAAAAAATTCAGAATTATGCGGGATTAACATTCCCTTTGACGGCACTAATTGGATAGTTTCACCAATTACTAAGCGGTCAGTTAATGAAGCTATAAAAGTAATTAATGCGGCCAGAGCGTTTGTGCGCAAAAAATACAACTGCGAGTTTGCAGAAATTGTTATTGAAATGGCCCGAGAGAAAAATTCCAAAGAGCGTGCAGATTTTATAAAAAAAATACAGCGGCAGAATGAAGAAATTCGCCGTCAAATTGGCAGTTTGGTGGATTTAAAAAAGCTTAATGCCAAACAATTTGAGCTGATGAAACTGCTGATTGAACAGGACTTTAAATGTGCTTATTCCGGCAGGTCGGTGAGTATTTACGATGTATTGGACGGCAGGTTGGAAGTGGATCATATTATACCAAGGTCTCTTTCATTTGATGATTCTATGGCTAATAAAGTTGCTGTATTCTGTGAAGAAAATCAAAGAAAGGGTCAGGCTACACCTTTTCAATATTTAAAAAGCGGGCGCGGCCGGCAGAGCTATGGGCAGTTTAAGGCTTGGGTTTTAAGTAATGAAAATTACAAAAAGAATAAAAAGAAGCGGGAGAATTTGCTTTACGAAGGCGACCCCAAGCAGGATCTGGAAGGTTTTATTAACCGCAATTTAGTGGACACGCGCTACGCCTGCAGAGAAGTATTAAATTTGCTGAAAGCATATTTTAAGGCAAACAATTTGAAAACTAAAGTTTCGGTTATCAAAGCCTCTTTTACCGGCGCTTTTCGCAAAAAGGCACGTTTAAATAAAAATAGGGATTCTACCTATGCTCATCATGCGCAGGACGCTTTAATAGTTGCCGGCCTCTCTAATACTGAATTAATGAAAAAAGCAGATGAATTATTTAAAAATAAAGAAATATTGCAGCATGATGGCAGATTAATTGATACTGAGACCGGTGAAGTAATTAAAGAAAGTGATTTTGACAATGAGCGCTATATTAAATTTGTTAAATCTGTGGAAGCGGTACAGCCAAAGTACTCACACAAAGTAGACCGTAAGCCCAACCGAGCCCTTTATGATCAGCAGATAAAATCCACCAGAATAAAGGATGGTAAAACTTATATTATTACCAAGTACAAAGATATTTATGAACAAGGTTCTAACAGCAGTGGTGAAAAACTAAAGAAAAAAATTATAACCAAACCGGAAAGTTTGCTGATGTATCATTATGATCCCAAGACTTTTCAGCTGCTGCAGCAAATAGTTGAAGCTTACCCAGACAGTAAAAACCCGTTTGCTGACTATTATGCAGAGCACGGGCCAATTCGCAAATATTCTAAAAAAGGGAACGGACCGATTATTACTGATGTTAAGTTTTATGATAAGGTGTTGGGAAATCATCGTTTAAATACCAAACAACAAGGCCGCAATAAATCGGTTTACTTAAGCATAAAAACGCTGCGGGCAGACTTTTACCTCGATAATGGAATATATAAATTTGTTTCGGTACCTTACGACATGCTGACCCAAGCCGGTGACAAATACGTTATTAATATGTCTAAATATAATGCAGCAAAGAAGAAGAAAAAAATTAGCGATGATGCAAAATTTTTGTTTTCGCTGCACAACGGGGAAATGTTTTGTTATGACAAAGAAGGAGAGCATTTTGAATGGTTTTACAATTGTATAAAAGATGATGCCAGAAATGAAATTGAAGCTAAATTTGTTGACAAACCATCTCCCGGCAAAACGCAAGCTCAACGCAAAATTGCTATAGGTAAAAAAATTAATAACCTGGTGAAGTATCATGTGGATGTTTTAGGGAACAAGTACAAAGTCACGCAAGAAATATTTTCAAATATAGTTAAAGTATGAAAATTATGGTAAAAGCAAATAATATAATACATGAGTTGGCGAATTATCTATATTGAAAACAGTCATAAAATTTCACTGTACTTAAATAACCTTAAAATTGAAGATGGAGATGAAACTTATGTTGTGCCGATAGATGATATTAACACTGTCATATGCAATAATTATAAAATGCATATGACAGTGCAGCTGCTTTGCAAACTCAGTCAAGCCAATGTTTGTGTGATTATTTGCGAAAAAAACGGCCTGCCGGAATTGGTGCTGAATCCGCTGAACGGTAATTATGCTACCTTTAGAAATCAAGAGCTGCAGATAAACCTGTCGAAAGAGCGCAAAGCCGAGCTGTGGAAAGTGATTATTGAAGGTAAGATACAAAATCAAATTGCAGTTTTAAAAAAGAATGACTGCGATTGTCAAGTTATTGAAAAGCTTCATCAGTACTTAAGTACTGTACAAAACGGCGATGAAACCAACCGGGAAGGTTTAGCGGCCAAACTGTATTTTCGGGAAATGTTTGGTCATAGTTTTATACGCGGGCGGAAAATGCCTGATGCTATAAATGCTGCTCTTAATTATGGTTACGCACTTATTAGGGCAATGATGTCTCGCTGTGTTGCCGCTAAAGGGTTTATTCCGGCATGGGGGATATGTCATAAAAATCCGTACAATCATTTTAATTTAGTTGATGATTTTATAGAAGTTTACCGGCCGATTATAGATGATTGGGTGTATCAAAATATGCAGGGACAGTTTTTTGTCAGAGAAAAAAGGCTGCAGCTAATTGAACTAATGTGTAAAAAAATAATAATTAACGGTAAAAAGCATCAGATAAAGAAATCAATGGATATTTTTTTGGATGGTGTGGTTAGTTATATGAAAACCGGTAAAAAATCTTATATCAGTATTCCTGAGGTGTTAGTTTTTGAAGATGTTGAGTAGTTATCGATTTATGAGAATAATACTGTTCTTTGATTTACCAATGATATCTGATGCTGAAATCCGCAGGTATACTAAATTTCGTAAATACCTAATTAAAAATGGTTATGTGATGATGCAGTATTCAATATATAGTAAAATATTTCCCAACCGTGATACTGTTAAATGGCATAAAAAAGAACTGGAGCGGAACCTGCCTCCGGACGGGTCGGTAATGATTCTTCAAGTTACTGAAAAGCAGTACCAATCTATTCAAAATCTGGTTGGCAGCAAAAAAGCTTTGGATAAAAAAATAACCGCTAACCCGCTGCTTACTTTTTAGGCAGGCGAGCGGATTTGGAGGAAGCATGAACGGAGAACTGTTATTAAAAGGGTATAAATTTCCCCGGCAGTTGGTGCTAAATTTTCTGGACAGAACAGTTATTACCGGGGAAGATACTTTTACAGCATTTGAAATATTTAATATGCTGGAAAATTATTTCAGCCGAAAAACCTTCTCTGACTATTACTTGGACAAGGGAACAGTGTTGATACTGAATGGCAGCATGCTGTCCTGTGAAGAATTTGCTGTTTTCCGATTACGCCCGACAATTAATTTGGCAGAAGAACTGAAAATTAGCAAAAAAAGTATTGTGGGACAAGCGGCTGCCGCTCTTTTTCCTGAAAGCAAAAGTTCATTTGCACCAATTGTAGATGCAGTGCGGCAGTGTTTGTTAGACCCTTTAAATAAGCTTACAGGAGATTATGGCTTATCGTATAATTGCGATGACAGTGATATATATACATTTGCTAAGATACTGCAGCCGGTGGTAAAATGTACGGCCGGGCATGATGTATTGGCAAGAGAACATGACCAGTTTTATTGTAAAGCCATGCTGCTGGATTTGATAGCCAAACTTAAAATTAATAAGAAAAAACTGCTGTTAATTGAGCTTCCGGAATACGGCTTAAAAGAAAATGAAGTGCCGGCTTTATTAAATCAATTGAAAGCCGCAGCAATAGATAACATTCTGCTGTATACAGCCAAAGCGGAAATTTGTAAGATAATACCGCAAATTTATAATTATAATGTGGTTAAGAACGGGAAGGTATATGGCTTTGATGATTATGACCGCTTGGAAAGAATGCTGCAGGATTTGTATATAAACAGTTCTGAAGAAGAAATACAGCAGAAGGTGCTGGAATACATATTTCAACGTTCAAAGCGACAAGAAAAAGATGAATTTGCTATGGTGGTGGAGAATTTTTTGAATTAATACAAAAATTTCACTTGTAAAATATTAAAAAATATGCTAATATATACATGTACTACATCAAAAGCTTACAGGATCTACCAAAATAAGACGCTTGCTGTAAGCAAGCAGTCGAAATCACATCGTAATGATGGCTATTAAAAAACATATGGTTATTAAAAACATTATATTGCTTTTAAAATTAACCCGCAGTTGACACTGTGGGTAGTTTAGTTTCTTTTGGGGTATAAAAAATTGCTTTTAGGTCATAATAATATTTATTATTTAAATTTTGATGTGATTAGCTGTATTGCTGACAGTTTAGTGTTTGAGGTTTTGGTACCCTGTAAGTTTCTGATGTAGTAAAACAAACCAGAATACATGATTATTCGTGACGTAGTTTTGGTACCCTGTAAGTTTCTGATGTAGTAAAACTATTGATGCGCCGGAAACTTTGTCAGACAAGTTTTGGTACCCTGTAAGTTTCTGATGTAGTAAAACGATTATCGTTTGATAATTGAGATTGGGGGAGTTTTGGTACCCTGTAAGTTTCTGATGTAGTAAAACCACTCAAAGATGTAACTTCTTTTTCAGTTGTTTTGGTACCCTGTAAGTTTCTGATGTAGTAAAACTTTGAACTGGTGTACAACA
>CBEUVQ010000022.1:0-39605 GCA_965546615.1 uncultured Peptococcaceae bacterium | reverse complement strand
GTGCCGGACAGCCCGCTGTCAACCACGCTTTTTGCTTTGGCGCTTTTATGTGCCCTTTTGGGTTGGCGGTTTAGCACACTGCAGGCGGTGGCGGTGACAGCTTGCATTAAATACGGTATTTGGGCGGTGGCGTTAATTACCCATTACTGGGCACATGGTGGAGAAGTGCGCTTTACAGAGATAATGCTTCTGCTGTCGCATTTAGGAATGGCGGCACAAGCTGTGTGGTTTTTGCGCCGTATGACGGTGCTTTTAAAAGGAGCATTGGCTGCCGCAGCTTGGATGATGCTTAATGATGCAGTGGATTATTTGTTAAACCTGCATCCGTACTTTTTTGCAGAAAACCAATTTGGCTTTGCCGCAGTCGGTGCGGTACTGCTGACAATTGTTTTGAGTGCGGATATGCTGATGAGAGTGCAGAAAAGGCAGACAAGGCGTTTTTTTTAGCGGGTGCAGTGTATACAATTTTACATAAGTGTCTTTTTACTGTTGTAGTAAAGGCCTTTCTAAAGGGGAGTGAGCAACTTTGCGTTTAGACTATGGATTAACTTTACAGCAAACCCAAAAATTAATTATGACCCCGGAGCTGCGTCAAGCAATCGCTGTGCTGCAAATGTCTTCGCTGGAGTTAAATGAATTTGTTGAACAGCAGCTGGAGGAAAATCCCCTTTTAGAAACCAATGATTTTGAAAATTACGATGAAGCGGCCGGTAACACAGATGCAAGCGATGCCAATACTTCTGATAAATTTGATGTTGATTGGCAAGAATATTTTCAAGACAGCAGCGATTTGGGTTTTGCAAAAGGGCAAACAGAATACAATCAAAAAGAATCAAGTTTTGAATCATTTACTTCCAAAGCACCGACTTTAGTGGAACATTTAACGTTTCAGCTTGCTTTAGCGAACTGTTCGGCGGAGCTGGAAACAATTGTTAAATATTTAATTGGCAATCTTGATCACTGGGGATACTTGAAAATTGGTGTGGAGGAAACGGCAAGGGAATTAAAAGCTCCCCTTCAAAAGGTTGAAGATGCATTAAAAGTGCTGCAGGCTATGGAACCGGCGGGGGTGGGTGCCCGCAATCTTGAAGAATGTTTGCTGCTGCAGGTTGAACATCTCGGTTTACAAAACCCTTTGCTGAAGCCGATTATTGCCGACTATCTGCCTGACTTAGCCAAGGGGCGCTTAGAAAAAATTGCGTCTTTGTTGGGGCAACCGGTATCTGAGGTGCAGAAGGCGGTGGATGAACTGCGCAGCCTTGATCCCAAGCCGGGGCGCAATTTTACTCATGGCAGTGATACACGTTACATTGTTCCTGATGTAGTGGTGGAAAAGGTAGAAGGTGAATACATTATTTTGGTAAATGATATTTCCGCTCCCCGCATCAGAGTAAACAATGCCTATCGATCTGTAATTATGCAGGGGAACAATCTGGATAAAGATACCCGCAAGTATGTTGAGCAGAAACTAAACTCTGCGCTGTGGCTGCTGCGCAGTATTGAGCAAAGGCGCTTAACGCTGTATAAAGTGGCTAAAGCACTGGTTGAACTGCAGCGGGATTTTTTAGAACACGGCGTAAAATATTTAAAACCGCTTAATTTAAAGGATGTTGCCGAGCGGGTAGAACTGCATGAATCTACAGTCAGCCGCGCTACCTCAAATAAATACATGCAAACACCGTTGGGTGTTTTTGAAATGAAATACTTTTTTTCCACCGGGCTTAAATATCGGGACGGCGAGCAAGTTTCTGCAGAAAGTATAAAAAATTTATTAAAAGAAATTATAAATACAGAAGACCCCAAAAAACCGTTAAGTGATCAAAAAATTGCTAATTTGATGAAGCAAAAGGGAATTAAAATTTCCCGGCGTACCGTTGCCAAATATCGTGATGAAATGGCAATACCGGCTGCGGCGCAAAGAAAGAGATACTAAAAAGGTTATGCGGAAACAATATAAGGTAACCTTTTTGCTTGATTATCGGGTTGTTTGAGAGCCTATTAAAAAATTCCTCGGCAGAAAAGTTTATCATAAAAAAGGATTATGAGGTGGTATATAGTATTAATAAATTAAATAGTATGTCACAAAGGGTGTTTAATTGAAAGGAGCTGTATATTACCGATGACGGTAAAAGTTGGTATTAATGGTTTTGGCAGGATTGGGCGTTTGGTGCTTCGTGCTGCTGTAGAGACCGGGGATTTTGAAGTAGTGGGTGTAAATCACAAATCGCGCCGAATTAAAGCCCCGAATCAAAAAATTGGTTTGGATTTTGCAGCAGTAAACGATTTAACATATTCAAAAACATTAGCTCATTTGTTGAAGTATGATTCAGTACACGGCACTTTAGATGTTGACGTGGATGCTACAGAAGACTCTTTAATTGTTGCCGGCAAAGAAGTGAAAGTGTTTGCTGAGGCTGACCCGGAAAAATTACCTTGGGGTGATATGGGGGTAGATATCGTTATTGAATCTACCGGAAGGTTTACTCAGCGCAATGATGCGGCTAAGCACTTAAATGCCGGAGCAAAGAAAGTTGTTATTTCCGCACCGGGCAAAGAGCCTGATGCCACCATTGTAATGGGTGTCAATGAAAATATTTACGATCCGCAAAAGCATCACATTATTTCCAATGCTTCCTGCACCACCAACTGTTTGGCACCGGTAGCTAAAGTCGTTAATGAAAAATTTGGCATCGTTAAAGGCTTAATGACTACAGTGCACTCTTATACAAACGACCAGAATACCCTTGACCTGCCTCATAAAGACCTGCGCCGGGCGCGGGCGGCGGCATTATCTATTATTCCGACCACAACCGGTGCTGCTAAAGCGGTAGCTTTGGTGCTTCCGGAGCTGAAAGGCAAGTTAAACGGCTTTGCAATGCGTGTGCCTACCCCGAATGTTTCTGTTGTTGATTTAACATGTGAACTGCAGAAATCAACAACAGCGGAAGAATTGAATGCCGCATTAAAGGCCGCTGCCGAAAATGAACTGAAAGGGATTATGCTGTACAGCGAGCTGCCGTTGGTTTCCAGCGACTACAACGGCAATCCGCATTCTTCAATTATTGACGCTCTGTCTACCATGGTGATTGAAGGTAATTTAGCAAAGGTTATCGCTTGGTACGACAATGAGTGGGGTTATTCCAACAGGGTTCTTGATTTGGTAAGGTTTATTGCAGCCAAAGGTTTTTAATAAATTTTAACTTAGTTTTTTAAGACAATTGTGCCGCATTATGGTACTATATATTATGTGTTACAACAGGGCTTGATTTATATCAAGCCCTTTAAGATAATCCGGTAGGTGATTTCATGAACAAAAAAACTGTTCGCGACATTGAAATTCAAGGGAAAAGAGTGTTGGTGAGAGTTGATTTTAACGTTCCCTTAAAAGACGGGGTTATCACCGACGACACCAGAATTAAAGCTGCACTGCCTACAATTAAATACTTGACGGATCAGGGTGGCAAAGTGATTTTGGCTTCTCACTTGGGGCGGCCCAAGGGTGAGGTTAAGGAAGAATTTCGCCTTAACCCGGCAGCGGCAAGGCTGTCTGAACTGTTGGGCAAAGATGTGGTAAAAGTTAATGACTGCATTGGAGAAGAGCCGAAAGCAGCTGCTGCCAAAATGCAGCCCGGTGACGTGCTGCTGTTGGAAAACGTGCGCTTTTATGCCGAAGAAACCAAGAACAACCCGGAATTTGCCAAGCAATTGGCTGAGCTTGCCGATGTTTATGTCAATGATGCTTTTGGCACAGCCCACCGTGCCCATGCCTCCACCGCCGGCGTGGCCCAATATTTACCGGCAGTGGCCGGCTTATTGATGGAAAAAGAATTGGAAATGTTGGGCGGGGCGCTGGAAAATCCCAAACGTCCCTTTGTGGCGATTATCGGCGGTGCCAAAGTGTCCGATAAAATCGGTGTGATTGAAAACTTGCTGGCCAAAGTAAATACCTTAATTATCGGCGGCGGGATGGCCAACACCTTTTTAAAGGCTCAAGGTTATAATGTTGGCAGATCGCTGCTGGAAGAAGATAAGGTAAACTTAGCCAAAGAACTTTTGGAAAAAGCAAAAAGTACCGGTGTGGATCTGCTGCTGCCCATCGATGCAGTGGTTGCGCCGTCTTTGGAAGCGTCGGCCGGTCAAGCGGTAGATGTGGATGCGGTGCCCGGTGACCAAATGATTCTTGATATCGGACCGAAAACTGCTGAAAAGTTTGCGGAAGTTTTGAAAAATGCCGGTACCGTTGTTTGGAACGGTCCGATGGGTGTGTTTGAGGTAGATGCCTTTGCCAAAGGAACGGAAGCAGTGGCGAAAGCTCTTGCGTCGTCAGATGCGGTCAGCATTGTTGGCGGCGGCGATTCAGCGGCTGCCGTGAAGAAAACCGGTGCTGCCGATAAAATGAGCCACATTTCCACCGGCGGCGGAGCTTCGCTGGAATTTTTAGAAGGAAAAGAACTGCCTGGGGTAACAGCGCTGTTGGACAAATAGCATACATGCAGCTTCAGCTTTACAGCAAATTGTTGTAAAGCTGAAGCTTTTTGTAGTAATTTAGTAAGGAGGATTGCTATGCGCAAACCGATTATTGCCGGCAACTGGAAGATGCATAAAACAGTGCCGCAAGCAGTGGAATTTACAAATCAGCTTGCTAAACTGGTTGGGGATGCCCAAGCGGAAGTTGTTTTGGCACCGACTTTTACCGCTTTGTATGCAGTGGCTGAAGCAGCAAAGGGAACAAATATTGCGGTAGCGGCGCAGGACCTTTATTGGGAGGATCAGGGCGCTTATACCGGAGAAGTTTCCGCGCCGATGTTAAAAGATGTTGGCTGCAAATATGTAATTATCGGTCACTCTGAGCGGCGTCAGTATTTCGGTGAAACAGATGAAACAGTGAGAAAGAAAGTGGCGGCGGCGTTAAAACACGGCCTGACACCGATTATTTGTGTCGGGGAAAGTTTGGAAGAACGGGAAAGAGGGATCACCGAGCAGGTGGTGCGCACTCAGACCCAAGCTGCGCTGCAGGACCTTGATGCTGATACCGCGGCCGGTTTGGTTATCGCTTATGAACCGGTTTGGGCGATTGGCACCGGTAAAACAGCTTCTGCTGAAGACGCTCAAAGTGTTATTGCTTATATTCGCAGTGTAATTAAAGAGAGTTTCGGTGAAGCAGCGGACAAAGTACGCATTCAGTACGGTGGAAGTGTTAAACCCGCCAACACCGCCGCTTTAATGGCTCAGCCGGATATCGACGGCGCTCTTGTCGGTGGGGCGAGTTTGGAGCCGGACAGCTTTGCCGGTATTGTAAAAGAGGCTGACAAAGCCTAAAGAGGGGGAAAAACATTTGACTGCACAGGTTAAGCCGATAGCGCTGATTATCCTGGACGGCTGGGGAATTTCCTCGCAAACCGAAGGAAATGCTATTGCATTAGCCAACACGCCAAATATCGATCAATACTTGCAGCAGTATCCGCATACCGTTTTACAAGCCTCAGGAGAAGATGTAGGGCTGCCTGCAGGACAAATGGGCAATTCTGAAGTCGGTCACTTAAACATCGGGGCCGGCAGAATTGTATATCAAGAACTGACCCGGATTACCCGGTCAATTAGAGACGGCAGTTTTTTTTACAACAAAGAACTGCTGGCTGCGGTTGATTATGCTAAAAAGAACAACGGCTCGCTGCACTTGATGGGGTTGTTATCCGACGGTGGAGTGCACAGCCATTTGGATCATATTTGCGCAATGCTGGAATTGGCCAAAAAGGAAAAACTAAATCAGGTATATATTCATGCCTTTTTAGACGGGCGGGATGTTCCGCCGGCAAGTGCGGTTGGCTATATTGATGCGTTAGAGAAAAAATGCTTGGAATTAGGTTTAGGCAAAATTGCTACCGTAATGGGCCGTTATTATGCCATGGATCGCGATAAACGTTGGGATCGTACGGAGAAGGCCTATCGGGCGATGGTGCTTGGTGAAGGTTTAAAAACAGAATCCGCCGAAGAAGCGGTAGAAGAATCCTATCAGCGAAATGAGACTGACGAGTTTGTGAAGCCAACAGTGGTTGTCAATGCTGACGGCAGGCCGATTGCGACGGTGGCTGACGGGGATGCCGTTATTTTTTGTAATTTCCGACCTGACCGGGCCCGCCAAATTACCCGGGCTTTTGTTGATGCGGAGTTCGACGGTTTTAAGCGGCCTGACAACCATCCCCAAGTGCATTTTACCTGCATGACTCAGTATGACGTTACTATCGAAGCGTCGGTCGCTTTTAAACCGCAGAAATTGGAAAACACACTTGGCGAAGTGCTGAGTAAGCATGGCATTAAACAGCTGCGCATTGCGGAAACGGAAAAATATGCCCATGTAACTTTCTTTTTCAACGGCGGGGTAGAGAAGTCCAACCCGGGTGAGGAGCGGCTCTTGGTTCCTTCGCCAAAAGTAGCTACATATGACCAAAAGCCGGAAATGAGCGCGTGCGAGGTAACTGATGCTCTGCTGGAGCAGCTGGACAAAGATGAATTTCAAGTGATTGTTATGAATTATGCCAACACCGACATGGTAGGGCATACCGGTGTTATGGATGCAGCGATTAAAGCAATCGAGACGGTAGACGCCTGTGTCGGAAGGGCAGTGGATGCAGTTTTGAAAAAAGGCGGCGTGGTTTTATTGACTGCCGATCACGGTAATGCGGAATGCATGAAAGATGCTGACGGTAAGCCGTTTACCGCCCATACTTCCGACCCAGTGCCGTTTGTGCTTATTGGCCACGGTAAGCTGCGCGACGCTGAATTGAGAGCAGGAAGATTGGAAGATATTGCGCCAACTGTTTTGAAGCTTTTAAACATTCCCCTGCCTGCGGAAATGACCGGAAGGTCGCTGATCGTTGAAGAATAATCAGAATTAAGAGGGTATAATAATAAAGCATATGCTACCTAAATATTTAAGGAGGATATAAAAAATGTCTACCTACATTGTTGATGTACATGCCAGACAAATCCTTGATTCCAGGGGTAACCCTACTGTAGAAGTTGACGTGGTGTTAGAAGACGGTACTATCGGACGGGCCGCCGTTCCTTCCGGCGCATCAACCGGCGCTTATGAAGCGGTGGAACTGCGCGACGGAGATGCCAACTGCTATTTAGGTAAAGGTGTTACACAAGCTGTTGAAAACGTTAACAGCATTATTGCACCGGAAATTATCGATATGGATGCCACCGATCAGTTGGGTATTGACCAAATCATGATTGAATTAGACGGCACACCAAATAAAAGCAAACTTGGTGCCAACGCTATATTAGGAGTGTCGCTGGCGGTTGCGAAAGCAGCGGCGGAATCGCTGGGCCTGCCGCTGTACCAGTATCTTGGCGGCACAAACGGTAAAGTGCTGCCGGTACCGATGATGAACATTTTAAACGGCGGCAAGCATGCAGATAACAACGTTGATATTCAAGAGTTTATGATTATGCCGGTAGGCGCAGAAAAATTTAGCGATGCACTGCGCATGGGTGCAGAAATTTTTCACAACTTAAAGAAAGTGTTAAATCACAAAGGCTTGAACACTGCGGTAGGCGATGAGGGCGGTTTTGCTCCCAATTTAGGCTCTAACCGGGAAGCGTTGGAAGTAATTGTGGAAGCAATTAAATCTGCCGGTTACAAGCCCGGCGAAGATGTTGCTCTTGCGCTGGACGTGGCTGCCACCGAGCTGTACAAAGACGGCAAATATGTTTTGGAAGGCGAAGGGGTAACCAAAACTGCAGACGAAATGATTGATTTTTATGCTCAGCTTGTCGACAATTTCCCGATCATTTCTATTGAAGACGGCCTGGCCGAAGATGATTGGGACGGCTGGAAAAAACTTACCGAACGCTTAGGTGGCCAAGTTCAATTAGTGGGCGACGACCTATTTGTTACCAATACTGAAAGATTATCCCAGGGGATTGCTACAAAAGTAGCAAACTCAATTTTGATTAAAGTAAACCAAATCGGCACGCTGACAGAAACGCTGGATGCTATTGAAATGGCTAAATGCGCAGGCTATACAGCCGTTGTGTCGCACCGCTCCGGGGAAACCGAAGATGCTACCATTGCCGACTTAGTGGTGGCTGTTAACGCCGGACAAATCAAAACCGGCGCACCTTCCCGCACCGACCGGGTGGCTAAGTATAACCAGCTTTTACGCATCGAAGAAGAACTTGATCGTTTCGCTCAATTTAAGGGAAGAAAGGCTTTTTACAACCTTGATAAATAGGGAAGAAGGGGGCCAAACCCCTTCCCTTTTTATCAATTTATGCTGTTTAAATATTATAACTATTCAGGCATAATAATTGAACTAAATAATTAAACGCAATATGATTGTCACATTTTTCACGTTGTGTTATAATAAACCTGAAAATTTATACAAAAAATCAACCTAGGAGGTGAAGTTATTGTTAAAGGGCATTGTGATCGGTCTTCAGGTACTATTGGCACTAGGACTCATAGCAAGTATTCTTCTGCAATCCGGTAGGAGTGCTGGTTTGTCCGGTGCGATTGCCGGAGGTGCGGAGACCTTGTTCGGAAAAAAGAAAGGATTAGATGATTTGTTGGGCAGGGTCACTGTTGTCCTCGCTGTTGTTTTTGCAGTATTTTCTTTGATCTTAGTGGCTTGGTAAGAATTTAGACAAAGAAAAATAAGGAGGGTAATGTTCAAGTGGATATGTCATTGGCGTATTATGCTGCCGGTGCCGGTGTATTGGCATTGGTGTTCGCTCTGCTTACTCTGTCCAGCGTTTTGAAGAAGGACATGGGTACACCGAAGATGCGGGATCTTTCGATGGCTGTACAAGAAGGTGCAATGGCTTACTTAAACCGTCAGTATAAAACATTAATTCCCTTTGCACTTGTCATTTTTGCCGCTTTATTAGGAGCCGGATTTGTAATTGAAGTTCCCGAAGGCAGCCACCTGCCGGTTGGTCTTCCTTCAGCTATCTCCTTCTTGGTTGGTGCTATATGTTCTGCAATTGCCGGTTATATCGGTATGAACAGTACAACCAAATCAAATGCCCGTACAGCCGAAGCGGCCCGCAGCCATGGCTTGGCAGCCGCTCTCGATGTTTCTTTCAAAGCCGGTGCAGTTATGGGTCTGTCCGTTGCCGGTTTGGGTCTGTTAGGTGTATCAGTGCTGTTCATCGTGTTTGGTGATCCGCTGGTAATTAACAGCTTCGCATTTGGTGCTTCTGCTATTGCGTTCTTTGCCCGTGTCGGCGGCGGTATCTATACCAAGGCTGCTGACGTAGGCGGTGACCTGGTAGGTAAGGTAGAAGCAGGTATTCCTGAAGATGACCCTCGCAACCCTGCAACCATCGCTGACAACGTTGGTGACAACGTCGGTGACACAGCAGGTATGGGTGCCGACCTGTTTGAATCATATGCTGCAACCACCATTGCGGCTATGCTGATTGGTAACGCTCTCTTTGGTTTTGCAGGTATTATTTTCCCGCTGCTTCTTGGTGCAGCAGGTATTGTTGCTGCTATTATCGGTACTTTCTTTGTGCGTACCTCAGAAGGTGGAAACCCGCAGGCAGCATTAAACTTAGGTATCTGGGCAACAAACATCATTACCGCTGTTTTTGCTTGGTTCCTGGCTAGGAGTATCTTCCCGGCCGATGAAGTTGCTTTAAACGGCGAAGCTTACGGTGACGTAAGTACCGGTATTTTCTTAGCTGTAGTTGCCGGTTTGATCGTTAACGTTGCCATCGGTTGGTTGACAGAATACTACACCGCTGCCGGTAAGAAACCGGTAATGATGATTGCCGAGGCTTCCAAGTCTGGTCCTGCAACCAACGTAATTCACGGTTTGGCAGTAGGTATGGAATCTGTAATGTTCCCAATGCTGTTCTTTGCCGGTTCTATTTACTTTGCATTTGCAATGGTGCAAAACTTTGCTCCGAGTGAAGCATCCGGTGCGCTGTGGTCAATCTACGGTATTGCTATGGCTGCTATGGGTATGCTTTCCACTGCCGGTATCGTAGTAGCAATGGACTCCTTCGGACCTGTTGCTGACAACGCCGGTGGTATTGCTGAAATGTGCGAACTTCCTCCGGAAGTGCGTGAGAAAACCGACAAACTGGACGCAGTTGGTAACACCACTGCCGCTATCGCTAAAGGTTTTGCTATCGGTTCCGCGGCGCTTACTGCATTAGCACTGTTCAGCGCTTACGTTGACGGCGTTAAGCATAAGTTTGGTTTAGAAGAATTTGTAGTTAACCTGACCGAGCCAATGGTTCTCGTTGGTGTGTTTATCGGTGGTGCTGTACCGTTCCTGGTTGGTGCCCGCACAATGCGTGCTGTTGGTGAAGCTGCGTTTGACATGGTTGAAGAAGTTCGCCGTCAGTTCCGCGAAATTCCGGGTATTATGGAATACAAAAACAAGCCGGACTATGCACGCTGCGTAGACATTGCTACCCGTGCTGCTATCGGCAAGATGATCTTCCCCGGTATAATCGCGGTAGGCAGCCCGATTCTGGTAGGTTTCATTCTTGGTGCTAAAGCTCTCGCCGGTTTCTTGGCCGGTTTAACAGTAGTAGGTGTATTGATGGCTCTGTTCCTTGCCAACGCCGGTGGTGCTTGGGATAACGCTAAGAAGTGGATTGAACAAGGTAACCTGGGCGGTAAAGGCTCCGACCCGCACAAAGCTGCGGTTATCGGTGACACCGTAGGTGACCCCTCAAAGGATACCTCCGGTCCTGCTATGAACCCGCTGATCAAGGTTGCAGGTACTATTTCGCTGATCCTTGGTCCACTGCTCACCAAACTATAATAAAAAAACGCCGGGCATTTTCCAAATGCCCGGTTTTTTATTTGCCCTAATTGCTGGATAAATAGGCCGATTGTTGCTGCATCTGGCGAAATTTGTTAATATTATTAGTAACTGCATATTGAAAGGATGTTGGGCTTGGAACTTAAAAGCATCAATGAGGCAGATAATTTTTGTTTTGCCTGCAGTCCGCGAAACCCAATCGGTTTGAAATTGGCTCCGGAAATGACGGAAGATACCTGCCGGGTTGTTTTTACACCACAACCGGAGCATCAGGGGTGGGTTGGCTTTATGCACGGCGGTTTGATTTCAACTATTTTGGATGAAGTAATGGCCCAGTGGCTTTGGCGGCGGAACAAGCCGGCAGTTACCGCGGAGATGAATATACGGTTTTTAAAGCCGGTGCCCATTGGTGAGCAGGTGACTGCTGCTGCTGAATGCAGTGAAGAACGCGGCAGAATAGTGAAGATGACGGCAGAGCTTGTTTTAAAGGACGGAAATATTGCTGCCAAAGCAGCGGCTAAATTTTTTGTACTGCCTAAAGATCAAAAATTTAAGAATGATGCTAAAAAAGAAAGGGGTTTTATCGGTGAAGCGCAGTGAAGCATTGGAACTGTTGAAAAAACATTTAAAGAATAAAAACCTTATTAAACATAGCCTGGCGGTAGAAGCGGTAATGGCAGGATTGGCTAAACGTTTTGGCGAAGATGAAGAAAAATGGGCTTTGGCCGGACTGCTGCACGACATAGACTATGAATACACCAAAGATAACCCGGAAAAACACAGCTTAATGGGAGCGGAAATACTGCAGGAGGCCGGGCTGCCGGAAGATATTGTTTATGCAGTAAAAGTACATAACGAAGTACACGGTCTGCCCCGTAACACCATGATGGATAAAGCTCTTTACTGCACCGACCCGCTGACGGGCTTAATTACTGCGGCCGCGCTGATTCGACCGGAGAAAAGTTTGTTTGCGGTAGAAAAAGAATCACTGATGAAGCGCTTTGGCGAAAAAGCTTTTGCCCGCGGAGCAAACAGAGAGATTATTGCTGCCTGCAGTGAAATCGGCTTGAGTTTGGATGAGTTTATGGAAGTTGGTTTAAAAGCAATGCAGGGTATTGCCAAAGAACTCGGCTTGGAATAATAAAACATTTACAAACAAAATGGTATATGATACTATAATATTTACCCGTTTTTAGTATTCTAAATAATGAATTTCTGAGGTGTTTACTATGTCCGGGAAATCTAATGACAAAGTGATAACCGAAAACCGAAAAGCACGACACCTCTATCACATTTTAGAAACATATGAAACAGGGATTGCCCTGCAGGGCACCGAAGTAAAGTCGCTTCGGGCCGGGCGGGCCAACCTGCAGGATAGTTTTGCCCGTGTTGAAAACGGTGAAATGCTGTTATATAATATGCATATCAGCCCGTATGAACAAGGAAACAGATTTAACCATGATCCCAAAAGAACACGCAAGCTTTTAATGCACAAACAAGAAATACACCGCTTGCTGGGTCATACCAAAGAAAAAGGTTTAACACTGGTTCCGCTAAAGGTGTATTTTAACCAAAGAGGAAAAGCTAAGGTGCTGCTGGGTTTGGCTAAAGGTAAAAAAGTTCACGACAAACGCCGTGATATCGCGGAAAGAGATGCCAAACGTGAAATGGACCGAGCAATGAAATCCCGTTATTAATTATGGGGGCGAAATGGTTTCGACGGGGGAAACGGTGGCAAGAGGAGCGAGCCGGGATCCCACTAATCCCGTTAAACAGTGGAACAAAAATAATTGCTGAAGAAAATTACGCTTTAGCTGCTTAATTGCAGTCTAACCTCCTACCCTCGTTGGGCCCGTGGCCTGGGCTAGGAGGTCACTTAAACGGGCTGGCTTAACCCCAATTCTCGGAGGGGCTAAGCGAGATTTATCGAGATAGCTGCTGTGTAGGTTGTTTGTGGTCGACACTGCAGCGAAACTAAAACACAATCTACGCTCGTAGAGCCTGTTGTGGTCGTTCTCTCGGACGGTGGGTTCAACTCCCCCCGCCTCCACCAGTAATATCCACTGAAATTTAAAGTGTAAATATACAGCAATATCATTTTTATCCACCATTGCTTTTGTCAAGTAATGGTGGATAAATTTTTGCAGGCATCAATGTCAAGAACGGTTATAGAATATATAAAATGCTAAAGATTTACGGGTCTGATTAATAAGAAATAAATACGAGTTTAATGAATTGTCAACATAGGTTTCAAATTTTCCACCTTGAAAGCAGGAACTAAATATAGAGCGTATAGAGACCTTTGTTCCATAGAACATGATCAAATTAAGCGTTTGCCTTTTGGGGATTGGGGATGTTGGCAGGTTGTAAACACGAAGAAAGGACGTCCGGTTCGCAGCTTCAAACAATCCCTGCAGTGTGTCGGTAAAAAGCTATTTTAAGGCGTTCTGTACGTTCCGGGCAGACTTCAGTTTGTTATCTTTGATGAACCGACGGAGCTGTTTTTTTGCCAGAGCGATACTTGTTTTTCCTGCCTGTTTGTTATATTGTAATTTAGATGAGGACAAAAGCATAGTTTATTTTACGCTCTCTAAACCCATTTTTTATAATGATTGGACAGAAATAATTGCATGTAGTCTTTAAAATTTATTTCCATTAACTCTCTTGAGCTTGTCCATTCAAAATACCTTATGTTCTGAATAAATGAGTAAAAATTCTTGTTTTTTAACAACTGTATAACTAAATCATTTTTGGTGTCAACGGATTTTGACTTACTGTCAGGTTCATTTTTAATTATTGTTCGGATAATACCAATTAGTAAATCGGTTAGTTCAATACCAATTTCTCTTCCTTTCGGGATAAGTTTACTGTTTTCAACAATATAATGTTCCCCTCGGTAAAGGGCCTGTGTATTTAGCTGTTCCTTGACAACATCTTGGAGGCGGAAAGTTTCATATTCGCTTGAATGCTCAATAAAGATGTCGGTTTTGATATATACATTTTTCCCATAGCCGCGCAGAAGTCCATAGATAATCCTCTCTGGAAACTTGGTGTAAATCATCTTTTCGACTGTTTTGTTATCAAATTCTTTACGACCGCTGAGTACTGAGTAATCGTAATTTATGACATTTAACTTTGCTATGAAGCAATATCTACTAAATATCTTTATAACGTTAGTAATATCTTCTCTTTTTTTTGAATCTCCAGCATAAGTTTTCCAATGCAGCTTTAGCTCATTATTCCTCAAACACTGAGAATAGGATGCAAAGTCAGGAGAATTATAAATAGTTGTCGGTATTACAAGACCAGCCATCAAATTCGGTTTTGTTGAGCCCTTACCACTTTCATCAAAAAAAACTTTTATCGATTGCTCCCTTTGCATAGCAGAACCTCTTTTCCTTAATGTTCAAGATTGACAAAATGAGCTGTTTTAGGTAATATAACAGTACAGTATTTGCTCTCATTCTTGTGAGTGCGAGTAAATATTGAGGCTGATAGGTTCGTTCTTGTGAACGCGCTTATATCAGTCATCAGTAAAACTACCAATCTGCTTGGTAGTTTTTGTTTTTTTGTTGCCTTCAAATTCCTTCTTTGAACCATTTTTTCATTTGCCATATTTACATTGCCGTCTCACTCATCCTCTTCTTCAAAAAATTACTTACTAGTTCCAAATTTTAAAATATACTAACATGAAATAATTTCTATGAAAAATGCGTTTATAGGCTCAATTAGGTATAAATAGTTACCAAGTAACAATATTGCCTAAATTCAGCATATTTGTTGTTGCTCCGGGAAAAAATAAGTTGTATAATATATCTAACATGTAACATGTTACATGTTAGATAGCTAATGATGAAAATGGGGTAGTAAAAAATGACAGGTAAATTTAATCCTATTGAACATACCCAGCTGGCAGATAAAGTGTATGAATCTCTCAAAAAAGCTATTTATACCCAAGAATTAAAACCTGGTGAGAAACTGGATATATTTCAAATAGCCGAGGCCTATGGTGTCAGCCGTTCGCCGGTTAAAGAGGCTTTTAACAGATTGAGCATGGAAGGTTTGTTGGAGATAAAACCAAGAAAGGGAACCTTTGTAGCAACTTTTGAAGTAGATAAGGTTATTGAGCTGCTTGATGCGCGTTTAATGTTTGAAATTTGGGCCGGGAAAAAATTGATAAAAGAGTTGGATTGCGAGCAAATTAATATAATGAGGCGGATTTTAAGCAGTATGGATGAGCTCTTAGATGAGGAAAATTTTGATTACTTTAAATATAACAACTTGGATATAGATTTTCACCGCAGTTTGATCGTTGCACTAAATAACACGCATATTTTGAAGATGTACGATTCGTTAAATGCGCTTTGGTTTGCCGGCAGAGGAACATATGGATTTGCTTTACACAGGTTGAGATTATACAATCCGGAACATCATCAAATTATCGAAGCGTTGGTTCATAAGGATGCGGATAAGTTTGAGCAGACGGTAAATAAGCACATAGCATCAGCTAAAAATGACTTAATGAAATTTTATCATTGTAAGTAGGTTGTAACAGGGTGTATGCCCTGTACAGATAAAAAACTCAAGTTTAATGTGGAGGCGACTTAAATGTATCAAAGGGTAGAAGTATTACAAAAAATTGTAGATAGCGGATTGATTGCGGTTGTACGGGCTGAAGACCCTGAAAAAGCCCGTAAAATTGCTGATGCTTGCCTCAAAGGCGGTGCTGCAGCAATTGAAATTACATTTACTGTGCCCGGTGCGGCAGAAGTAATTAAAGAGCTGAGCAAAGTTTATAAAAACGGTGAGATGATTATCGGTGCCGGCACCGTTCTTGATCCGGAAACTGCCAGAATTGCTATTTTGGCCGGTGCTCAATATATTGTCAGCCCATCGCTTAATATTGACACCATTAAGCTGTGCAACCGCTATCAAGTTCCGGTTATGCCCGGCTGTATGACCATTACAGAAATTGTTGAAGCGATGGAAGCAGGTGCTGATGTGATTAAGGTATTCCCCGGTGACACTGTTGGCCCCGGCTTTATCAAGGCGGTAAAAGGTCCTCTGCCCCAAGCTCCGCTAATTCCTACCGGCGGTGTAAGTTTAGATAATGTCGGACAGTGGATTAAAAACGGCTGCTTAGGTGTTGGCGTAGGCGGTAATTTAACTGCCGGGGCAAAAACCGGTGATTATGAATCCATTACAGAAGTGGCTAAGCAGTTTATTGCCAAAATTAAAGAAGCAAGAGCTAAATAATTCATCACAACAAGGAGGAGATATTTTACAATGGCAAAGGTAGTTACATTTGGTGAAATTATGTTGAGACTGGCCCCGGAGGGATATCTTCGTTTTGTACAGGCCGATAAATTTACCGCAATTTATGGCGGCGGTGAAGCTAACGTAGCGGTATCGCTGGCTAATTACGGCATGGACGCTGCATTTGTTACTAAAGTACCTGATAATCCCATTGGCCAATCTGCAGTTAATGCTATGCGCCGTTTTGGTGTACGCACCGATTACATGGTGCGCGGCGGTGAGCGTTTGGGTATTTATTTCTGCGAAAAGGGTGCTTCGCAGCGTCCGTCCAAGGTAGTATACGACCGCAAGTATTCTTCCATTTCTCAGGCGCAAAAGGGTGACTTTAACTGGGACGAGATTTTTGAAGGTGCTGATTGGTTCCATTTTACCGGTATTACCCCTGCATTAGGAGATAACGTGGCAGAAATTGCTTTGGAAGCCTGCAAAGCAGCAAAGCGTCATGGTGTAACTGTCAGCTGTGACCTTAACTTCCGTAAAAATTTGTGGACATCTGAAAGAGCCGGTCAAGTTATGAGCGGTTTAATGGAATATGTTGATGTCTGCATTGCCAACGAAGAAGATGCTGAGAAAGTGTTTGGCATTAAAGCAGCCGATACTGATGTTGTGGGCGGCAAGCTGAACCATGAGGGCTATAAAGATGTAGCTAAGCAGCTGAAAGACCGCTTTAACTTCAGCAAAGTGGCTATTACGCTGCGCACCAGTATTTCCGCATCTGATAACAAATGGGCCGCTATGCTGTACGACGGTGAAGAGTTTTACTTCTCCAGAGAATATCCGGTGCACATTGTTGACCGCGTAGGCGGCGGGGATTCTTTCGGTGCCGGTTTGATTTACGGTTTGTTGAACAATTACAGCTCCAAAGATGCTCTTGAATTTGCGGTAGCTGCTTCCTGCCTGAAACACAGCATCGAGGGTGATGTTAACTTGGTAACCGTCGATGAGGTTAAAGCGTTGGCCGGCGGCGATGCTTCCGGACGTGTGCAGCGCTAGTTTAAACAGTGCAATGAGGTAAATAAAATAAAAATTGGCGATACAATTAAATTGGCAGTTTTAAATTAGGAGAAATGGTAAATAATGAAGTAAGGGTTTGCGGCAGCCGGCCGCAAACCCTTTTTGTGTTTGCCGGGCAGCTGATCTAAAAAAATTGTCATCTTCTGTTGTGTTCGATAATAACGAATAATGTTCTAAAAATAATTTGTGTTAAAGGTTTTTATCGTTTTTAGTCGAAAAATTAAATATATAAAATTGTCAAACAAATATACAATGGAATTAATTGGTTATTTTTCGTAAAAGTGCATAAAATAAACGGGGGGGAGCGTTATGAATCAAAATGAGCTGAAAAAAATCCTTAATGATGTGCGAAACAATGATTTAACAGTTGATGAAGCATTAGGAAAATTAAAACATCTTCCCTACGAGGACTTGGGTTTTGTCAAGATTGACCATCACCGGAATTTGCGGCGAGGATTTGCCGAGGTAGTTTATTGTGCCGGCAAGACAGTTGAACAGGTGCAAAAAATCATGGCCGCTTTAGCTGCCGATAGTGACAGCAATGTTTTGGGCACTCGTGCCAGCGAAGAGATGTATCAAGCTGTGCAGCAGGTGGTTCCTGATGCAGAATATCACAGCCTGCCAAGATTGATCACTGTTACCCGTGGGGAGCAAAAAAGAATTGGCAATATCTTAGTGGCTTGTGCCGGTACATCAGATCTGCCGGTTGCTGAAGAGGCGGCAATTACCGCCGAATTAATGGGAGCAAAGGTTGAACGGTTGTATGATGCGGGTGTGGCCGGTATTCACCGCCTGCTGATGAACAGGGAAAAGTTAGATGAGGCCAGAGTAATCGTTGTGGTGGCCGGTATGGAAGGTGCTTTGGCCAGTGTAGTGGCCGGGTTAGTTGATAAGCCGGTTATTGCAGTGCCGACCAGCGTGGGCTATGGGGCAAGTTTTAACGGATTGGCAGCACTTTTGTCGATGTTAAACAGCTGCTCTTCCGGTGTCACAGTGGTTAATATTGATAATGGCTTTGGTGCAGGCTATGCAGCAGCAATGATCAATCAAATGTGTGAAAATACAAATAACCGGTAATTTGGGGAGGGGTTCTTTGTGCATATTCCGGACGGATACCTAAGTCCGCAGACCTGTGCCGCTTTAGGGGCAGTGATGCTGCCTGTTTGGGCTGCAGCAGTATCTAAGGTGAAGAAAACGTTAAAAACAAAATATGTACCTTTAATGGGGATTGGGGCAGCGTTTGTTTTTACTATCATGATGTTTAACATTCCCATTCCGGACGGCACTACAGCACATGCTGTCGGTGGGGCGCTGATGGCGATTGTTTTAGGCCCTTGGGCGGCCTGTATCGGTATCAGTGTTGCGCTGGCGGTTCAGGCGCTGCTGTTTGGTGACGGCGGCATTTTGGCTTTTGCTGCCAATGCTTTTAACTTGGCATTTATCATGCCGTTCAGTTCTTACTATGTTTATCGACTAATAGCGGGAGGCTCGGAAGTTAAGGGCAGAAGGCTGTGGGTGGCCGGATTTTTAAGCGGCTTTATCGGTATTAATTTAGCTGCATTGGCCACAGCGGTGATGCTTGGCATTCAGCCGCTGCTGTATTATACTGCAAGCGGTGTTCCTCTTTATAATCCTTATCCGTTGAGTTTAGCGGTGCCTGCAATGGCCTTCGGTCATCTGCTGGTAGCCGGCCCGGTAGAAGGACTTATTACTGCCATGGTGCTCAGCTATCTTAAATCCGCTCATCCCGAACTTTTAGAGAAAGACAGATTGACAAAAACCAATCCTCTTTATGCAAAAGCTTGGGCTGCCTTAGCTGTTCTGATTGTATTATCACCAATTGGTCTGTTGGCCAGCGGAACAGCTTGGGGAGAATGGGGAACAGATGATATTCAAAAGTTATTAGGTTATGTTCCCGCCGGGATGGAAAAAACAGCAGAAAGCTGGACATCGCTAATGCCTGACTACAGCTTAGCAGGTTTTGAAAGCGGTTTGTGGCAGCCGGTTATTTACATTGCTGCCGCACTGATCGGTGTTGCGGTAATTGCCGGATTTACCTATTTTTTAAGCTGTTGGCATGGTGCTGCTTACCGAGAAAAAAGTAATTAGGCTTAGGCAGCAGACATGACAAAAAAAATGCAAACACCTCAGTGGCTGTTAGAAAAACAACCCGCTTCTTTAAAGGGAACTGCCCAAAAACGCAGGGGTTTAAAGCAGCTGCGTTTCATAGATAAAACAATAAACGAAGTAATGCAGGTGGTTCAGGATGAATATTATGCCGGATTAAAGGCCAGAGAGCAGGGCTTAATGCAGCTGATTGAGCCCAGGGTTAAGTTAGTAACGGTAGTTTACTTAATTATAATCACTAATATTGTTCACAATCCGGCAACCATGCTGCTGCTGAATATATGGATTTTATTCATTGCTAAGCTGTCGCACATTTCTGTTTTTACTTTTTTAAAGAGAGTGTGGCCGGTTGTGTTTTTGTTTACCGGCATCGTTGTTTTCCCGTCAATATTTAACTATGTTCGCCCCGGCACTCCGCTAATAACTGTTTTTGATTTCGGCCATCCGGTGCAAATCGGTCGGTGGGTAATGCCGGAAACTTTTAGCATCACTAAAGAGGGTGCAGTCGGGGCGCTGACAATGCTTTTAAGAGTAGGAACATCTGTTTCTTTGGCAGTGCTGCTTGCCCTTACCACGCGTTGGAATGAACTGCTGAAGGCTCTGCGTATGTTTTTTGTGCCGCAGCTTTTTATTCAAGTGCTGGAGATGACCCATCGTTATATCTATTTGCTTATTCAAACTGCGGCAGATATGTTTTTAGCAAAAAAAAGCAGAACAATAGGCCGGTATTCTGCAAAAAAACAGCGCAATCTCATCGCCGCTTCTATCGGAACGCTGTGGAGTAAAGCATATTACCTCAGCGAAGAAATTCACAGTGCGATGATATCCCGCGGATATTCCGGGGAAATTAAGACTTTAAAGAATCAAAGAATCAGCTTTAAAGCCTGGGTGTGGCTGGCTTTTGTTGTGCTGATCGGTCTGCTGGCCTTAGGGGGTGATCGGCTGTTTGGCTAAAGAAATCTTGTTCCACCTGGAAAATGTAAGTTATCATTATTCGCAGAGCGAAGCAGCATTATGCAGTATTAATTTGGATATTTACTCCGGTGAAAAGTTAGTGCTGCTTGGTGCTAACGGTTCCGGTAAATCAACACTGCTTAAAGTGCTGGATGGTCTGCTTTTGCCCCAAAACGGTGAAATTATTGCTTTTGGAGAAAAGCTAAGTGAAGAAAACTTGGCCTGCCGGGATTTTGCCAATACTTTTCGCCGACAAGTGGGTTTTGTATTTCAGAATTCCGAAGTGCAGTTGTTTAACCCGACGGTGTGGGAAGAAATTGCTTTCGGACCGCTGCAGACAAACCTGAATGAAGATGAAATTATCGCCAGAGTAAATGATGTTGTCAAACTTTTAGGATTAGAGCATATAAAAGACCGGCCGCCGTATAAATTAAGCGGCGGAGAAAAGAAAAAGGTTGCTATTGCCTCCGTGCTTTCGATAAATCCGCAGGTCATTTTGTTGGACGAACCAACAAACGGATTGGATCCGCGTACTCAGCGCTGGCTGATTAATTTAATTTGCCAGCTTAACACTGCCGGAAAAACAATTGTCACTGCCACCCACAATCTGGATATTGTACCGCAAATAGCGGATCGAGTGCTGGTGTTTAGTGAAGATCATAAGCTGGTTGCCGGAGGCACACCTAAAGAAATATTAAATGACCGAGAACTGCTTGTTGCCGTTAATCTTGTGGACGAAAACTTTCACAGTCATATTCACGGTGACGATCATTATCATTACCATGCCCACGATTGACGCTCAAAAGCTGCAATGATATAATTTTTTTATATAACGAAGCCAAGAAGGCTTTGCACAATTGTAATGAAAATAAGACTTCCGCCGTTATGAATGGTTGGCGCAGGTCGAACATTTTTTGAAAATAAGTTTTTAGAAACAAACCCACGAAGGGCAGCTATTAATTTTATTGATAGCGTTTTCTTTGTGGGTTTATTTTTTACTGAAGAGGAGGATGGCAAATGGATAAGAAACTTTGGGAGAAATGTGTGGAATTTCATGGGCATGAGTGCCCCGGCCTTGCCATTGGGTTTAAAGCATGCGAGGCAGCGGTTAAGCATCTTGGTGTGAATTTTTCGTCTGATGAAGAAATTGTTTGTGTCACTGAAAATGATGCCTGCGGTGTTGATGCGGTGCAGGTGCTAACCGGGTGCACAATAGGCAAAGGCAACCTGCTGTACCGAAATGTTGGCAAACAGGCATTTAGTTTCTTTAATCGAACAACGGGAGAGGGCATTCGACTGGTATTAAAACCCTCCCAAAAGGAGATGACCCGCGAAGAACGCCAGCAGTACTTGTTAAACTCCGCACCGGAGGAATTGTTCGATTTTAAAGAGCCTCACTATCAACTTCCGGAAAAAGCAAGAATATTTGCAACGGTGGTTTGTGAAGAATGCGGCGAAGGTGTACCGGAGCATAAAATCAGACTGAAAGACGGTAAAAAGGTATGCCTTGACTGCTTTCCGGAGTATTCCAGGGGTTGGTAGCTGTGCACAAAAGGTTGAAGTTATTTTCGGCAGTGCTGCTGGCAGCGGCGATTATGCTGGCGTTGACGGCCTGCACCCGGTCAAGCGAACTAAATACTGCCGCTGACAGCGCAAACAAACAAGTTGTTTTAAGGCTGGAAGGCGGCGATTGGGGTTTTCCCAACCCTTTTAAGCATTACATGCGTGGGCCGGGTGGCTTTAAAATGGAGCTGCTGTATGATTCGCTGTTGGAAAAGGATGAAAACGGCGAAATTCCTTGGTTGGCAAAGGAATGGCATGTCTCAGAAGACGGCACGGTATACACTTTTGTTTTGCAGGATAATGTCAAATGGCATGACGGAGAAGATTTCAGCGCAGAGGATGTAAAGTTTTCTTTTGATTACTATAAAGAGCACTCACCTGTTTGGAACGAGCTGATAGTAAATGATCGCTATATTATCGAAAATGTAGAAGTTATTGATGCAAATAAAGTGCGGATTAAGGTAAATGCGGCCAATGCCACCTATCTCAGCAGAATTGGTAAAATGCGCATTATTCCAAAGCATATTTGGGAAGATGTCAGCGATCCGCTTAAATTTACCGGTGATGCTGCCGCCATTGGGTGTGGTCCGTTTGTCTTCTGTGAATACAGCAGTGAGCTTGGCAGTTACCGCTTTAAGGCTTTTGATCAGTATTGGGGTCCAAAGCCAAAGGTCGCGGAAATTCAATGGGTGCCGGTCAGTGACCCGGTGTTGGCCTTTGAAAAGGGTGAAATTGATTTAATTAGTGCGGCACCGGACATTGTTTCCCGTTATCAAAACAATGCTGAATTTAAGGTAGTATCCGGTCAGCCTTTTTATGGTTACCGGTTGATTTTGAATATGCAGCAGCGTCAGGAGCTTCAAGATTTAAATATTAGAAAGGCTCTGGCTTATGGCATTGACCGCGAGGAAATGGTGCAGAAATTGGCCCGCGGTGCAGGAATTGCGGCCAGTGCAGCTTACCTGCCCAAAGGACATATTTGGCACAATGATGATGTTGTTCAGTACTCTTTTGATGCTGACATAGCCAAAAGTTTATTAGCTGACCGGCAGTATACTTTTGACCTGCTTACCGGAAATACCCCGCCGGAAGTAAAAATTGCAGAGTTAATGAAAATCAGTTTGGCAGAGGTTGGCATTAAGGTAAATATCAAAAGTGTGGACACTAAGACGCGGGACGCCGCTGTAAAAAAAGGTGATTTTGAACTGGCTGTAATCGGCCACGGCGGTTGGGGACAGGACGCTGATTTGCTGAGAGAAATTTATGGTTCAAGTAACCTCGCCGGCCACGGCGGCCCGGCGTCGGGGGCACTGCCGGGATATTACAATCAAAAGATAAATGAGTTATGCCGGCGGCAGGCATCCGAATTGGATGAGGAAAAGCGGAAACAAACGGTATTTGAACTGCAGCGCCTAATTGCCGAAGATGTGCCGCAAGTTCCATTATTTAATGTGATCGATAATTTTGTTTATCGGCCGGCAAAATACGATGGTTGGATGCTGCGCTATGATCACAACCGGCCGGAGCACTGCAAATTATCTTATTTGGAAAGAGATCAGCAATGAGCAGCCCCAAATATCACAATGTTGTTGAATATCTGTTTGTCTTTTTGTTAATTATCACCTTGAATTTTTTTATCCCCCGGCTGATGCCCGGCGATCCCTTTGTTTTTTTATCGTCCGATCAAGGACAGCTTGCCGTTACTTATTCTGCTGAGCAGGTCGAACGGTACAAAGCATATTATCGTCTTGATCAGCCGCTTATTATCCAATATTTTGATTACATTGCCAATTTGTTTAAAGGCAATTTGGGCTACAGCATCTATTTTAACGACAGTGTGCTGCATATTATTATAAACAGAATGTTTTGGACGCTGTTTATTGTGTTAACGGCATTGGCTGTAAGCTGTTTGGTCGGTGTGGTATTAGGCTGTATTTCGGCATGGTATCGGCAGCGGCTGTTGGATCGCGCATTATATTTTTTGATGATTACTGTTTCAGAAATTCCCCCTTTTTTAACAGGTATTGTGTTTTTGTTTTTGCTGGCGGCTGCGCTGGGATTATTTCCGCTGTCCGGGGCATTCAGTTCATTTGCTCAGTATAACTCACCTTTAGAGAAAATAGCGGATATTTTGTATCACGCGGTTTTACCGACAGCAACACTGGCTTTGGCTCGGGTGGGCGAATTTTACCTGCTTTCCAGAAACAGCATGCTTTCCGTTCTTTCCAAAGATTATATGCGCACCGCCCGTGCCAAGGGGTTAAGTATAACGCGCATTATCTTCCGCCATGCTTTAAAAAATGCGCTGCCGCCGGTAATTACCAAATTATTTTTAAGTTTAGGCCGTGTTTTAGGGGGTGCGCTTTTAATTGAAATGGTGTTTGATTATCCCGGACTGGGCTTGTTAATGCAGGAGGCCGTTTTAGTCAGAGATTATCCTTTAATTCAAGGTATATTTTTATTTATTGCCTGCACTGTTTTAGCTATGAATGTTATAGCGGATATCATCAACAAAAAATTAGATCCCAGGGTGAGCTGATTGAAAATAATTGCAAGCTTCAGACGATTTTCGTTAATCGGCCAATTGGCATTAGGCTGGATTTTGTTGATGCTGTTTGCCGGGCTGTGTTCGGATTTAATAGCAAGTCATCCGTATAACCTGCCTTCAGGAAGAGCGTTGGAACCTCCCGGCAGTACGCATTGGTTGGGTACTGATGATTTAGGTATTGATTTATGGGCAATGATATGTCATGGGGCCAAGATAAGTATGACAGTGGGGATCAGCACTGCACTGTTAGCCGGTGTCGGCGGAAGCCTGCTCGGTATTTTGGCAGGGTATTATGGCGGTATGGTTGATAAAGCTGTTATGAGATTTGCAGATGCGGTGCTGGTGCTGCCCAGGCTGCCGGCTGTGATTGTGTTGGCGGCCTTTTTCGGACCAAGTTTAAAAAATATTGTCTTTGCCTTGGCTTTATTTTCATGGGCGGTTCCGGCAAGAATTATCCGCTCTAAAATTTTAGCGGTAAAAGAAGAAGCATACATTGCTGCAGCGCAGAGTTATGGTGCCGGTCTGCTGCATCTAACTTTAAAACACTTTTTGCCCGCAGTGCTGCCGCTTGTGCTGGCCAGCTTGGTTCGTCTGACAGGTAGAGCAGTTACCGCTGAAGCCGGTTTGTCGTTTTTGGGTTTGGGTGATCCTACTGCAAAGAGTTGGGGGTTGATTTTAAATCAGGCTGTTAACTTTGAAGGTATATATTTCACTGACTTTTGGAAGTGGTGGGTAATCAGTCCTTTAGCCGCCATTACCTTGTTAGTGGTGGCCATTGCTTTTGTCGGTCGGGAATTTGAAAAGTTAGTTAACGCCAAAATATAAAGGGGTGTACCATGAGTCAACCGTTACTTGAAGTGAATAATCTGTCGGTTAAATATCATGAACACAGCGCTGCTGCGGTGCAAAATGTATCTTTTGCGCTGGATAAAGGCGGCAGTTTGGGAATTATCGGCGAGTCCGGCAGCGGAAAAACTTCTCTTGCCCTGGCAATTATCGGCCTGTTAGGTAATGATGTATCGGTAGACGGGGAGATATGTTTTGCCGGCACTGATTTGCAAAAGTTAACAGAGAGAGAGCGTCATAAATACAGGTGGCGCAAAGCGGCGATTGTTTTTCAAAACAGCTTGGAGGTGCTGAATCCGGTTTTAACCGTTCATGAACAAATTTATGAGTGCATCAGGGCGCACACCTCTTTATCGCAGCGCGAAGCAAATCAGCGCGTGATCGAAATAATGGAATTGGTCGGCCTAAAATCAACCTGGAATACCTGCTATCCGCATCAGCTGTCCGGTGGTATGAGGCAGAAGGTGTTAATTGCCATGGCTTTAGCGGCCGATCCGGAACTGTTAATTGTTGATGAGCCGACTACCGCTTTGGATGCGGCGGCAAAAAACGAAATCGTTGAATTATTGGCAAAGCTGCACAGTGAAAAGAAATTTGCCATGCTGGTAATCTCGCACCAATTAGATGTAGCTGCCAAGTTGACTTCCAAGGTAGTGGTTTTGTATGCCGGAAGTATTGTTGAAGAAGGCTTAACCGGAGATGTACTGAAAAATCCACTGCACCCCTATACCCGGGGCTTGATCAATTCTTCCCCTGTTTTAAACCCGTATCGGGATTTGTGGGGGATACCCGGTGAAATTGAAGATAAAAGCGGCGGCAGAGCTATGGGATGCGCTTTTTATAATCGCTGCCATCAGCGCCTTGATCTTTGCCGTCAGCAAAGACCTCGCCTGCAGTACGCGGCAATTGAAAGAAAGGTTGCCTGCAGCCGGGGCGGAATTGTCACTCTTTTACAAGGTAGGGGTATTGATAAGAGTTTTCACTGTCAAAATAAAGTAATCACAGCCTGCAAACAATGCAATATCCAAGTTCGTGCCGGTGAGGCGGTGGCTTTGGTTGGTCGGTCCGGTTCAGGTAAAACTACTTTAGCCCGGATACTTTCCGGCATGCTGCAGCCCTCACGGGGGGAAGTTGTTTTTGAAGGGGAAAAGGTAAATGGCAGCAGCGCTACTGCCAGAAAAAACGGTATCCAAACAGTGTTTCAAGATCCTTTTTCCGCTACCAACGGGCAGTTTACTGTAGAACAGGCGGTGCGGGAGCCGTTAGATATCCTGAAAATACAATCCAAGGAACAGCGCAAAGCAAAGGTGATAGAAGCGTTAAAAAATGTACAGCTGCCTTATGACGAAGAATTTTTAACAAGAAAATGCTTTGCTTTAAGCGGTGGGCAGAGGCAGAGGGTGGCTTTAGCCCGAAGCTTGGTGACAGAGCCGAAGCTGTTGATTGCCGATGAAATCTGTTCGATGTTGGATTCTTCTACGCAGGCCAATATTTTGCGGTTGTTAAAAGGTCTGCAGAATAAAAAAGGTTTTGCTATGCTGTATATCACCCATGATTTATCTGTTGCGCGGAAAATTGCAGATATGGTGTATGTGATGCATCAGGGAATGATTATTGAATATGGATCACCGTTAAAGGTTTTTGCCAACCCGGTTGAGAATTATACTAAAGAATTGGTTAAAGAAATGGTCGAAATGAGCATTTAGTAAAAGCATTTGAAGGGGGAAAACATGAAGGTAGCTGTAATAGACGGCCAGGGCGGAGGCATTGGCAAAAAGATAGTGGAAAAAATACGTCAGGAACTGCCGGAGGAATTGGAAATTATTGCTTTGGGTACCAATGCTTTAGCTACCGCCTCTATGATGAAGGGTGGAGCCAATGAAGGTGCCACCGGCGAAAATGCAATTGTGTATAATGCCGGCAGAGTAGATGTTATCGTCGGTACGGTGGCGCTAATTGCTGCCAATTCAATGTTGGGAGAGCTGACACCGGCAATGGCGCGTGCAATTGCGGAAAGCAGCGCCAGGAAAATTTTACTGCCGTTAAACCGCTGTAACATTGAAATAGTCGGTATAATTAATGAGCCGCTGCCCCACCTAATAGATATTGCGGTCCAGCGGATTAAAAAATATTTAGAGAGGTGATTATTGTTGTGTGAGGCAAATGTTTACATGCTGGATGAAACGGGAAGCGAAAAGCTGCTGCTTGAGGCGGTAGACAAAGTTAAGCCTGAAGAAGATAAGATTTTTTTGGAAAATATTTTTGGGCAGAGGAAAATTGTAAAAGCCAAGATTAAAGAAATGGCGCTGGTGGATCATCGGATAATCTTGGAAAGATAACGGGAGGAAAAATATCTTCCGTTCTTTAATTGATTGACAAACGATTATTTAACACTTATATTTTTATTAAAGCAGGTATTTATAAATCGGTATAGAAATAAGTTAAAAAAAGGGGAGGGGTGAAGCGCATGGAAGCAGGATTGATGTGGGTATTATTTATTTTATGTTTGCCGTTTATTATTTTAGGAGTATTGAAGTTCGACAACTAATTTGTTGAGTAAAATAATTTGAAATCAGTGTGATTAGTACGAACTTTGTTGCACCAAAGTTCGTTTTTTCTGTTTTTGCTGATACATAAATAAGGACGGTTGAATTAAGTTGCTAAAACAAACCTATCCTACAACAGCAGCGATAATTGTGGCGGTTATTTTTGGATTGTCGTTTCTTTTTACAAAAGATGTTTTGTCGTACTTAGCACCTTTTCAACTGATGGGTTTGCGATTTACTCTTGCGGTTTCAGTTATGGGGCTGCTCGCTCTCCTGCGGGTGGTTAAACTAAATATTAAAGCGGCAGATCTGCCGGACCTGTTGAAAATAGCAATTTTTCAGCCGACCCTTTACTTTGTGTTTGAAACATACGGGGTGAAATTCACCACTGTCTCAGAGTCCAGTATTATTATCGCCTTAGCTCCGGTGCTGATTACAGTACTTTCAATTTTTATGCTTGGAGAAAAAATAAGTGCCAAGCAATTTGTCTGTATTGGCGCAGCAGTAGTTGGCGTGACGGTGATGGTGCTGGGTGGAAACCCGGAGGAAAGCGCTGACAATGCTAAGCACTTACTTGGTTTGTTTATGCTGATCGGGGCGGTGATCACTACTGCTTTATACAATGTTTTATCCCGCCGGGCAGCAGCAAAACACAGCCCGTTAGACATTACTTTTATAATGATGCTGGTAGGGGCAGTGGTCTTTAATCTTTCCGGGATACTGCAGAGTCATTTAACCGGTACTTGGCAAAATTACGCTAATGCGCTGCAGAACAGTTCTGCGTTGATTGGGCTGCTGTTTTTAGGGGTGCTTTCATCGGTTGTGGCTTTCTTTTTATTGAATTATGCGTTATCCGAGCTGCCTGCTCCCCGGGTGGCGGTATTTCTGAATTTAATACCGGTAGTGTCTGTTGCCGCCGGAATGATTGTTTACGACGAACATTTAAGTTTATGGCAGTTATCGGGTGGGATGTTGGTTCTGCTCGGTGTTTGGGGTACCAATACTCTGAAAGCTGAAACAAACGAGGTTAAACCCAACAAGTAGAAAAAACAAAGTTTTTTAAATTATTGTCAAATGTTGGCATGGGTGATATAATTGTCCAAGAAAATTAAACGGTATTGGGGAGTAGCTTTAACAACAAAGTCGTCAGGTCGAGGATGATTTTCCTCCGGCTTTGTTGGCAGCTGTTTGGTTGTTAGCAAGACCTTTGCCAAAATCGGTAAAGGTCTTTTTGCTTTTTTGTAGTTCGGGAAGCATATATGTGGAATGATAACTTAGGGGTGTGAAAGCATTGGATGTATTTTCAACAGAATTCATAACCGCGGTATTTTCCATTATTATTATCGACATTGCGCTGGCCGGTGATAATGCTATCGTTATCGGCATGGCTGCCCGCAACCTGCTGCCGGAAACGAGAAAGCAAGTAATCATTATTGGTACTCTTGGTGCTGTACTGGTGAGAATTTTAGCGACGCTGGCAGTTGTGGAAATTTTAAAAATCCCCTTTTTAAAGCTGATCGGCGGTGTGGTTTTGATTTGGATTGCTTATAAATTGTTGGTTGAAAAAGAAGAAGCTGATATTAAAACGGCCAATTCCAAGTGGGAGGCGATTCGCACAATTATCATTGCCGATGCCGCTATGGGATTGGACAACGTCTTAGCGGTAGCCGGTGCCGCCCACGGCTCGTTTTTACTGGTAGTGGTTGGGCTGCTGATCAGTGTACCGATTGTGGTTTGGGGCAGCACATTGGTATCGTCGCTGATGAATAAATATCCCGCAATAATTTACATTGGCGCAGCAGTGTTGGCTTTCACCGCAGCACGTATGATTGTGGAAGAGCCGCGGATTGAACATTTTATTGCCCCGTATCCGCTGGTGCACTGGGGATTTGTTGCCGCGGTGACGCTGGCGGTACTGCTGCTGGGCAGGAGAGGAAGAAGAAGAGCGTATCAGAATTAAATAATGTGCCGCCGGCAGCGTATGTGCGGATGAAATGCAGGCATCGTTGGTAAAAGGGCGGGCTTATTCAGACGTTATAATGCGATTTTGTTTTTACCCGCCCTTATAATAAAAGCGAAAATGCCGCATCGCAGATACAGGTGCGATGCAGCATGACAGAGTTAATTGTAACCGTTAGCGATAACTTCCAGTCGGCCGTTTGCCGGATCATATATTAATCCATGCACCGGTACGTCTTTGGGGATAAGCGGGTTGGAGCGGATTTTTTTCACTACAGTTTCAATATTTTCAACAGGGTGTTTGAAGGTATCCACCCAAGCACGCAGATCATCTTCGACAATTTTTAAAGCATCGGGAGATATGCCGCGGGCAATCATATCATTAATTAATTTATCTGCTTTAGTGGCAGACATGCCGCAGTCGTAGTGTCCAATCACCACTATTTCTTTAACACCCAGTTCAAAAATTGAAATCAATAAACTGCGCACAGTAGAGTCAAAAGAACCGGTGATTGTGTTGCCTGCGTTTTTTATTATTTTGGCATCACCGCATTTAATGCCCATTGCTTGTTCCAGCGAGCCTACCAGACGGGTATCCATACAGGTGAAAATGGCGAGCTGCTTGCCGGGAATTTTGGATGGTGCGGGAGAGTGGTCACCTTTTTTAATAAATTCTTGATTATGCTGTATCACTTGATCTAAAAAACGCATATTAGTGCCCCCCTTTCACAATATTTAGAATAGTTTATTCGGCGGCGATGACAAAAATCCTGTCATTACAGAAAATATTAATAAAGGCATGGTTAATAAGCTTAAAATTCTAACCATGCCTTGTGTAATCAGGAAAATTTTTTTAAAATGCTCATAAATTCTTCCATATAATGATTCATATCTTCTCCGTTTTCCAGTGCTTCTTTGGTGATATTGGCAAGATGACAGGCTAAAACAGTAAAACCAACCCGGTTTACCGCTGCTTTAATTGCCCCCAGTTGAATGACGATATCACCGCAGTCACGGTTTTCTTCAATCATTTTTTGCACGCCGCGAACTTGTCCTTCAATTCTTTTCAGACGTGCATGTAAATCCTTTTTCATTGCCTCGGAATATTCTGAGCTGTCACGAGCCAAGATTTTTCCTCCTTAGTTACTCTTTAATGTAGCAGGATAAAATTTCTCCGAAGTACATGATGTGGTAATCATTATCGGGATAACGTTCGTTTTTAATATTTTCCGCCAACAGCGCCGGTTCCATTGCCTGCTGGTAAACAACTTTGCATTCATAATGCAGATCACATTCTCCGACAATAGGGGTTTGAATTACTTTGGCCGGTTCGGCGGTGAGGTTTAGTTCATTAAACTTATCAAAATCCCGTCCGGATTTTGTGCCGCAAAAGGCCAATTCTTTACGCAAATCTTTATGTATGGGAACGCTTACAGTAAATTCTTTTGCGCTTTCCAATAATTTGTAGGTGTGACGTGAATATCTCACCAGCACCGTAAATATCGGTTTTCCCCAAATGAAACCTACTGAACCCCAACCAATTGTCATGGTGTTCGGTTTGCCGTTGGCTTTTACAGTGAGAAAAGCTCCTTTAGGTAACTGTTCATACAGTTCCTTTGTGTATTCATTGTACTTAACGTCTTTGGTCATCGTTAAAGCAACTCCTTATCTTGCGGATTTTGGCTGCGTCTTATCTGCCGGTGGAGGCGGACCAAGATACTGATAATAATCACATCTAATGCGTCCGTTATAAAGTTTTCTCTTTTTGTCTGCGTTTTTACCGTAATATTTTTCAAATTCAGTGTGTGAAGTGAGAAAGTAAAGCGACCAAGTGTCCAGCGGTTTAAATACTCTGCCCATCGCAGCATATAATTTTTCTACTTCTTTGCGCTCGCTGAGACGTTCACCGTAAGGCGGGTTGGTAATAATGCACCCGTATTTTTTCTTAGTACTGAAATCTGCGATATCCTGAGGATGGAAAGTGACAAATTCATCTACACCCGCTTCTCGGGCATGATAACGGGCCATACTTAAAACTTCTTTATCTGCGTCATAGCCCAAAATATTTAACGGTTGGTTGTAGCGCGCTAACCGGTGTGCTTCGCGGCGCACTTCCTGCCACACTTTTTTCGGTATCGCCGGCCACTCTTCCGAAACAAAATTGCGGGTCAATCCCGGGGCAATATTTTGCCCTATTAATGCGGCTTCAATCGGAATAGTGCCGGAACCGCAGAACGGGTCGACCAGCAGGCGATCTGCATTCCAGTAGCTGAGCAAAATCATTGCGGCAGCAAGCGTTTCTCTTAACGGTGCTTTGGCAGTAAGCTTGCGGTAGCCTCGTTTGTGCAGCCCCGCACCGCTGGTGTCAATGGTGAGAGTGGCAGTATCCTTTAACAAAGCAACTTCAATTTTATAAGTTGGTCCGGTTTCTTTAAACCAATCCAGCCCATAAGCTTCTTTCATTTTTTCCACCACGGCTTTTTTTACAATGGCCTGGCAGTCAGGAACACTGTAGAGCGTGGATTTAACAGATTTACCCACTACCGGGAAATGGGCATTTTCAGGCAGCCAATCTGCCCAGGGGAGGGCCTTGGTCTGCTGAAAAAGCTCTTCAAAAGTGGAAGCTTTGAATTCTCCCATTTTTAACAAAACCCGGTCGGCGGTGCGCAGCCAGAGATTGGTATGACAGACCGCACGTTCGTTGGCCACAAAACTAACGCGGCCGTTTTCAATCTTCAATTTTGTATAACCAAGCTGATTCAGTTCACGGGCAACAACGGATTCTAAACCAAAAGCTGCCGTAGCAATTAATTCGATTTTTGCCATGATTGCTCCTTAATTTGAAACGTTATATCTTGACACAAACTTTGGCCAATCTGTAAACACTATGTTATAGTATTTAAAGTTAAGCTGTTATTTATAAGTTTAAGCCTGACTGTTTAAATAGTCCACTATGCGTGCGAATTGGTTATTAACTAAGGTGCTCATTGGTTTATCTAACTCTTCGGATCGTTTTTCAAGCATAGGTATTTGGTTTACTAAAAAATTTTTTAGCACATATTCAATTACTTCTTCTTCGGTTTGGTTTGTTTTTTGTGCATATGCAGCTACGTTTTGAGCGGTCTGTTCACTTATTTCCAGTTCAAAATCCCTTGTGCTGCTCATAATGCTAACTGCCTCCTTCTGGAAAAAATTATATATTAACAACAGTCTAAACCAAAAGCAGTTAAAATGCAATAAAGCAGGATATTAAGGCTTTACTTGTTTTTTTGTTTAATGATAATATAAAAACATTAAAACCGATACGGAGATATAAGGGGCGATGCATTTGGCCAAAAAGAAGGATGCGTTAGCTGATCAAACCCAACGATCTTTTAATTATGTAAGACGCAATCTGTTATTAATGGTTTTTATTAAAAGTATGGGCAGTTTGCTGGCTCAAATCGGTCTGTTGATAGCAGGAATGAACTCTGTATTTTTAGCAGTTGCCATGCCGGTATTAATCTTTTTTGTGGGTTATTATTTAATTAAGACAAAGTTAACACCGGAACGAGCCGTTAGATTAGAAAAACTAATTCCGATGTTTTATTTATTCTTAATATTGGCTGTTGTGGGAAATATTGCTTCTTTTTTGAAGAATATTGATTTTATCTAGTATAAATTATTTTAAAACACCTCATACTATTACTGATTAGTTAGTAATAGATGAGGTGTTTTTATGTTGTTAAAAAAGTATATAAAATTATTAACTGTATTTTTAATTAGTATAACGTTGCTGTCTGTTTGTGGTTATAAATATTATATACAGCAAGAATATGCTAAAGAGTTAATAAGGTTTCATGTAATTGCCAACAGTGATACATTGGAAGATCAAACTATTAAATTACATGTTCGCGATGCAATTGTTAATGAAATGAAGCAGAAGTTTGTTGAAGTAGATAATAAGGAAGAAGCATTGGTTGTAACCAGAGAAAGTCTTGCTGAAATAAAGCAGCTTGCGGTTAAACAGATTGAAAAAGACGGTAAAGATTATCCGGTAGATGTGATGCTCGGAGATTATTGTTTTCCGGAGAAAACATACGGTGACATTACTCTGCCTGCCGGTAAATATCAGGCTGTGCGGGTGGTAATTGGTGAGGGCAAGGGCCACAACTGGTGGTGCGTATTATTCCCGCCGCTGTGTTTTGTTGACTCGGTACAGGAAATTAAAGACGGGGAAAAGCCCCGTGGTTACAAGGTGTTTGAACGCGACAATATTGAATACCGCCTGCGCTCTTTAGAATGGTTTGGGTTGAAGAATTAGCTGCTTGTCTTTTTCGCTTATTTTGTTTATTAAAAGGTTTTGTGATAAAAGTGTCGAATATCACAATTAAATATTAATTTTAGGAGCGTATTGAATGAAACCAGAAAGGCTTTTTTCAGCGAAAGACAAGTTTAATTTCTCCTGCCATTCGGGGTTGGCGTGCTTTAACACCTGCTGCCGGGATATTAATATTTTTTTAACCCCTTACGATGTGCTGCGGTTAAAGCAAAATTTGGGGATGACTTCAGGCGATTTTTTAGCGGAGTTTACTCATATCATTCAGCCGGGTGCGAAGATGTTTCCGATGGTATTGATCAATATGGATCAAAGCAAAGAAAAAACCTGTCCTTTTTTGTCGGCGCAGGGCTGTAGTGTATATCAAGACCGGCCGTGGTCCTGCCGGATGGCACCGGTGGATATCAGGGGTGACAACCAATACGGTTTTTGCTTTGACAGCTCGCGCTGCCATGGTTTAACGGAGTCTCAAGAGTGGACGGTAAATGAGTGGATGGCAAATCAAGGGGCGGATGTATATCAAAAAATGGATGCTGAGTTTAAAGATATCCCCTCAAAGCTGAAATTCACCGGATTTGCCGCTTTGGACAGACATATTAGGGAAATGTTCTTTATGGTTTGTTATGATTTGGATAAGTTTAGAAGGTTTGTCTTTGAAAGCAGCTTTATAAAAGTTTTTAATTTAAGTAAAGAAACAGCAGAAAGCATTAAAACCGATGATCTTGCGCTGATGAAGTACGGTTTGCACTGGCTGACAAATGAAATGGATCTTAAAAAGTCTGTTGCTTTAAAAGAAGAAGTATCCCGGCTTTTTTGCTGACAGCGGCGCTCGCCGGGGAACAATCTGATTAAATTTTGTACGTGTGAGCACAGCTCATAAGTATAAAACTACTTTTTAGGAGTGTGATAATGATGAATGAATTATTAGAACAAAAGGCAAAAGAATTGGCTCATCTCCTTACCCAGACAGATGAATATAATGATGTGAAAGTTAAGCAGCAAAAGATGTTTGCCGACGAAACCTCAATGAGTCTGCTGAAAAATTATTCACTGCAGCAGCAGGCAAATGCAAAAAAACAAGAGCTTGGGCAGTTAACTCAAGAAGATATGAAAGCTCTTGAGCAAACAGAATTAAAAATGTATGAAAATGAATTAATTAAAGAATTTCACGAAGCACAAACCAACTTCCAAAGACTTTTAAATGCAGTAGTACATACCATTATTCAAAACAGCAAGTAATCAGTTAAAAACCGGGGAACGCCCCGGTTTTTTGTTGTTTAGCCAAGCGTTTTCTAAAGTAAACTATAGGTTAAAAAACATTGGGGTAATTGTTTTTTTTTGTTCATCTCCGATAGACATTTGTCTTTATAATTGCAATTTGTCAAGCAGTAATTAGCTGTTCTACAATTAGCAAGATGAGATAATATTGAGAAAATTAAAGTTAATGCTCAAAAACAATCGAAAATAAAAAATTTGCAAATTGCTTTATTGGGGAAAAAATGGTAGTTTACGGTATAGGGATATGTATCCATGGCGGGTGGACAGAGCTTTGATGGATGCATGCTTACAAAAGGAAAAAAAGGAGAGTTTGGGGATGAGCAAAAGGTTTTTTGCGCTGGCTGCTGTAGTGGTACTGGCAGCTATGGCACTGGTTGGCTGCGGCGGAGGAGCGGAAGATACCGCAGCAACAGGTGGAAATGAAGGCTCCGATGTTATTAAAATCGGCGTTTATGAGCCGCTTACCGGCACAAATGCAGCCGGCGGCCAAATGACGGTAGAGGGTATTGAATTGGCTAAAGACTTATACCCTGAGGTGCTGGGCAAAGAAGTTAAAATTATTACAGTGGACAATAAGAGCGAAAAGCAGGAAGCTGCTAACGCAGTGGAAAGATTGATAAATGAGGGAGTAAATGTTATCATCGGCAGTTACGGCAGTTCACTGTCAATGGCAGGTGGTCCGGTAGCTATGGATGCCGGTATTCCGGTTATCGGCTGTTCTCCGACCAACCCGGCGGTAACACTGGGCAATGATTACTATTTCCGGGTATGCTTTATTGATCCTTTCCAAGGAACAGTAATGGCCAACTATGCAGTAAATACCTTGGGTGCGAAAACTGCCGCCATTATTCGTGACGTGCAGCAGGACTACTCGGTAGGCTTATCCAACTACTTTGAAAAATCTTTTAAAGAATTAACCGGTAATGAAAATGCAATTGTTTCCAGTGTTGATTACAACACCGGTGACAAAGACTTTACCGCTCAATTGACGGAAGTAAAATCCAAAAAACCGGATGTAATTTTTGCACCAGGCAACTTCTTAGAGTGCGGCATTTTAGTTGAAAAAGCAAGAGAGTTAGGTATTGATGTACCGATCTTGGGTGGAGACACTTGGGAAGCAGAAGAATTTTTAAACAGGGTTGGCGAGTTTAACGATATTTACTTCAGTACCCACTTTACTGCTGAAGAACCTGTTACCGAAGTTTCTGAAAACTTCTTAGAAAAGTTTAAAGAAAAGTATCCTGACAAAGAAGTTAACGCTTTTGCCGCTTTAGGTTTTGACTCCTACAAGTTGGCGCTGGATGCTATTGAACGGGCCGGCTCGGCAGATCCGGAAGCAATTAAAGAAGCGTTGGCGGCAACCTCCGGTTTTGAAGGTGCCACCGGTGTCATTACATTAGATGCTAACGGTGACGCCACTAAAACCGCCATCATCAAGAAAGTGGCGGACGGCAAGTTTGTTTATGAAACCAAGGTTGACCCGAAATAAATAACTTAAAAAGTTATTCTCCCTCTCTGTAAACATAGAGAGGGAGAATTTACTCTTTATCGACAATAGGCAGATTGTTTTATTGAGAGGAGTAAAAAATGACAATTGATGTATTTTTGCAGAACTTGGCAAACGGTATAACCCTTGGGGGATTATATGCTTTGATTGCCATCGGATATACCATGGTATACGGAATTATTAGATTAATTAATTTTGCTCATGCAGATCTGTTGATGGTTGCCGGGTATGCTGCATTTTACGGCATTTTAATTTTTGCTTTGCCTTGGTGGCTGTCTTTTGCCTTGGCAGTTGTAATTACCACCTTTTTAGGTGTCAGTATTGAGAGGGTGGCTTACCGGCCGTTGAGGGATGCACCGAGAATTTCAGCGTTAATTTCCGCCATCGGCGTTTCTTTTTTGTTAGAAAACTTAGGTATTGTTGCTTTGGGTGCGCGGCCAAAGCCGTTCCCGCGTCCGGAGGAACTGGTTTGGAATATTCACATTGGCGATATTTCTTTTTTATCGTTGACTTTGATTATTCCGGTTATTACTTTTATTTTATTAATCGCGGTAACTTTTGTAGTGAACAAAACTAAAATCGGTACTGCAATGAGGGCGGTATCCCGTGATTTTGAAACTGCCAGCCTGATGGCGGTAGACGTAAACAAAGTTGTTTCCTCTACATTTGCAGTTGGCTCAGCTTTGGCGGCAATCGGCGGAATCATGTGGAGCCTGCAGTATCCGCAAGTTGACCCGTTAATGGGTGTATTTCCCGGTTTAAAATGCTTCATTGCCGCTGTTATGGGGGGCATTGGCAGTGTGCCCGGGGCAATGATCGGCGGATTTATTTTGGGAATGGGTGAAGTTATGCTGGTAGGATTTATGCCGGAACTTTCCGGTTACCGGGATGCTTTTGCTTTTGTTATTCTTATTTTAATTTTGCTCTTTAAACCGGGCGGGATACTTGGCGAAAATGTAGTGGAGAAGGTGTAGCCGATGGATGACAGAAAGAAAATAAAATTAATATTAAACATTGCGCTGCTGGCTGTGATAGCTTTGCTGTTATATTGGGGAGATAATCACCTATCCAGATTTCAACTGCGGATTTTAAACCTTTCTGCAATATTTGTAATTTTGGGAGTCAGCTTAAACCTGGTGCTTGGTTTTACCGGAATGTTTTCACTGGGCCATGCCGGGTTTATGTGTGTTGGAGCATATGCCACTGCCATTGTTACCATGTCACCGGAAAGTAAAGAATTGATTTACTTTATGGAGCCAATTGTGCCGATGCTGGCTAATATTGAGTGGCCGGTAATTCCTTCGGTAATATTTGGCGGGGTGCTGGCCGCTGTTTTCGGCGTATTGATTGGTTTTCCCGCTTTGCGTCTGCGTGATGACTATCTGGCGATAGCTACGTTGGGGTTTGGTGAAATCATCAGGATTATTGTCACCAATACCATCAGCATTACTAATGGTTCATTGGGGCTGAAAAATATTCCCAGTATCAAATCTTTATGGGTTTATTGGGGATTTGCCATTCTCACAATTTTGATATTGAAGGCATTGATCAACAGCAGTTACGGGCAGGCATTAAAAGCGGTGCGCGACAACGAAATAGCGGCAGAAGCTATGGGAATAAGTGTGTTTAAGCATCGCTTGATGTCATTTAGCTTCGGCGCTTTCTTTGCCGGTATTGCCGGGGGATTAATGGCGGTACTGATCACTTCGATAGACCCTACAATGTTTAGATTTTTGTTTACCTTCCAAATTCTGTTGATTGTTGTTTTGGGCGGTATGGGCAGTTTAACCGGTTCGGTAATAGCCGGTGTGGTGGTTACCATTGGTATGGAAGCCCTGCGCTTTGTTGAAAGTGATATGAACATCCTTGGGCTGGAAATTCCCGGCATTCCGGGCATGAGGATGGTAATATTCTCGGTATTGTTACTGATAGTTATTTTGTTTTATCGCCAGGGCATTATGGGAACGCGCGAATTTAGTTGGGATTGGATTTTGGATAAACTGAAAATCCCCAAAAGAAAAGAACAGGGGGTAGGCTTAGGTGAGTAAAAATAACATTTTAACTACTAAGAATATCACCATTAAGTTTGGTGGTTTAACTGCTGTTTCTGAGCTGTCCCTGGAGATAAACAAAGGGCAAATTGTTGGTTTGATTGGCCCGAACGGTGCAGGGAAAACTACTGCTTTTAATATGATTACCGGCGTTTATAAACCAACTTCCGGAAAAATATACTTTCAGGGAAAGGATATTACCGGGCTGAGGCAGGATTTAATTACCAAACTGGGCATTGCCCGGACTTTTCAAAACATCCGTTTGTTCCAAACAATGACGGTTTTAGAAAATGTGATGATATCCAAGCATGTTCGGCTGCGGTCCAATGTATTGGAAGCAATTTTCCGCCTGCCCAGATATGTAAAGGAGCAAAAACAGCACTACGAAGAGTGTATGGAATTGTTAAAACAGGTGGAGCTGGATGATGTCGCTAATGAGCCGGCTGTTTCCCTGCCGTACGGTAAACAGCGGAGATTGGAAATTGCCAGAGCGCTGGCAACACAACCAAGCCTGCTGCTGCTGGATGAACCGGCGGCGGGGATGAATCCGCAGGAATCGCTGGAATTGATGGAATTTATCCGGCAGATTCGCGATCAATTTGATCTGACTGTTTTAATGATCGAGCATCATATGGAAGTAGTAATGGGCATATGTGAGCATATTGCGGTATTAGATTACGGGGTAACCATTGCGCAGGGTACTCCGGAGGAAATTCAAACAAATGAGCAGGTCATTGAAGCTTACCTTGGGGCGGTGGAAACCAGTGCTTAAAATAGAAAATTTACAT
>CBEUVQ010000021.1:0-39665 GCA_965546615.1 uncultured Peptococcaceae bacterium | reverse complement strand
TTACTTGCTACTGCAATCGGTTTATGATACTATGAAACTGCTAAATATAGGTAAAAGGGTGATGATAATGACGGAAAAACCCAATATCTCCGGAGAATATATTGTTGTAAAAGCTTTGGATAACGGTGTAACAATAATCGGTTTGACCCGCGGCAGAGATACTAAATTTCATCACAGCGAAAAACTGGATAAAGGTGAAGTGATAATTGCTCAGTTTACCGAGCATACCTCAGCAATTAAAATTCGTGGTCGGGCTGAGGTAATGACAAAACATGGTGTGCTGCATACCAATGATTAATGCCTTTTTAAATGCTTAGTATCCAGGGTGTTTACTCTGGATATACTTATTTTATACCATTGTCATTTTGGTAAATAAAGGAAGATGACTGCTGACACAAGGCGCGATTCATCGCGCCTTTAAAGTGATGGTCCTCTGTCATATCTGAAAAATTTATTCTTCTTTTCCTGCGCCTTTGAGATCAAATTATAGCTGCTGTCAAAGCGCAGGCAGTAAGAAACTTTTCTGTTTAAAATTCATCCCTAATTATCTGTGAAGAAAAAGGGATTAGATTATTATATGTAGAAAAGTAGATAGACGTTGTTAGGAAACCAGAGGGGGCTAACAAAAGTGTGGACGGTAGTGTTTATTGCACATAACAAAGCTGAGGCTGAAGAATTACAGAGAAAACTTAGTGCAGAGGGATTATTGGTAAAAATTAAGCCCATTGGTTGTGGGGACTCGTGCTCATATGAAATATTGGTTCCGGCATCTGAAGTAGAAGAAGCGATGGAAGTGATTAATTCTTTTTAGCATTTAAGGGGAGTGTAAAGTTTGGTTTTAGAATTTTTCCGTAAACAAAAATATGTTACGGTAAAACCCGAAGGCGAAAAAAAAGATATTCCCGAAGGACTTTGGTTAAAATGTAACCGATGTGGTGAAATACTATATACCAGGGAATTAGAAAAAAATCTTAAAGTTTGCCATAAATGCAATTACCATTTTCGGATTGGTGCACAGGAAAGAATAAATATTACACTGGATGAAGGCAGTTTTGTTGAATATGACGCTGACCTTGTATCCGGCAATCCTTTAAATTTTCCGAACTATGAAGATAAAATTAATGCTGCTCAAGAACTAACTGGCTTAAAGGAAGCTGTTTTAACAGGAGAAGGAACGATTAATAATTTCCCGGTAGTTATTGTGGTGCTGGATTCCCGTTTTATTATGGCCAGCATGGGATCGGTAGTGGGCGAAAAAATTACGCGCGCTATTGAAACCGCCGGTGAGAAAAAATATCCGCTGGTTATTTTTTCAACATCAGGTGGAGCCAGAATGCAGGAAGGTATTTTGTCATTAATGCAAATGGCGAAAACTTCTGCTGCGCTGGCGAAGTTAGATGAGGCTGGTGTACTTTATATTTCTGTGTTCACTGACCCTACAACTGGGGGAGTTACTGCCAGTTTTGCTTCGCTGGGCGACATTATTATTGCTGAACCGGGAGCGCTGATTGGCTTTACCGGCCCAAGGGTTATCGAACAAACTATTAAACAAAAGCTGCCTGAAGGGTTTCAACGGGCAGAATTTATGCGACAGCACGGTTTTGTGGATATGATTGTACCCCGGAGAAAAATGAAGCAAACGCTGGCAAATATTATTGCCCTGCATGTTAAGGAGGAATAAAATGGCCGGCTTATTGGAATTTGAAAAGCCGATAGTGGAATTAGAAACAAAAATTGCTGAATTGAAAGCTTTTTCTGAAGAAAAAGGGATAGACTTAAGCAGCGAGATCAATACCTTAGATGCTAAAGCAAAAGAGCTGAAAGAATCAATTTACGGCAACCTGATTCCTTGGCAGAAGGTATTGATTGCACGCCATCCTGAGCGGCCTAATACGTTGGATTATATTAAGCTTTTGATCACTGATTTTATGGAACTGCATGGTGATCGCTTATATGGTGATGACCCTGCGGTTGTCGGGGGAATCGGCCGGTTTGCAGGACGCCCGGTAACTGTGATTGGTCATGTTAAAGGAAAGGATACAAAAGAAAATATTGCCCGAAACTTCGGTATGGCACATCCTGAGGGCTATCGCAAAGCACTGCGCTTGATGAAGCAAGCAGAAAAATTTAACCGACCGGTACTTTGCTTTGTAGACACTCCCGGAGCTTACTGCGGTATGGGGGCGGAAGAGCGCGGGCAGGGAGAAGCCATTGCCCGTTCACTTATGGAAATGTCTCGTATAAGAGTACCTCTGGTTACCGTGGTAATCGGCGAAGGCGGCAGCGGCGGTGCATTGGCTATTGCAGCAGCCGACCGGATACTGATGCAGCAGTACGCTGTTTTTTCGGTAAGCACCCCGGAAGCCTGTGCCAGCATTTTGTGGAAAGACGGCAGCAAAGCTAAAGAAGCGGCAGAGGCGTTGAATTTAACAGCACAGGATTTGCTGCGTTTTAAAGTGATAGATGAAATTATTGAAGAACCGCTGGGCGGTGCTCATCGCGACATGCACCAAGCAGCCAAGAATATAGCGGAAAGTATCAGTAAGCATTTGAACGAACTGTCACAAACACCGGTCGATACACTGATGGAAAATCGCTATCTGAAATTCAGATCTGTCGGGCAGCTGGGATTAGCTTAGCATCAAGTACATTTTTTGCGGTAGACGGGGGTGATAAAATGCAGAGAATAGCTGTAATGACCAGTGGCGGCGACGCACCGGGTATGAACGCAGCAGTAAGAGCAGTGGTGAGAAAAGCGATATATCACGGCATTGAAGTAATTGGCATTAATCGGGGTTATAACGGCTTTATTGAAGGTGACATGTGGCCGATGAATTTAGGTTCGGTGGCTGATATTATTCATCGCGGCGGAACCATTCTGCACACCGCTCGCAGTGAAGAATTCACCACGCCGGAAGGTCGGGCGAAGGCTTATGAAAATGTAGTTCGCTTCGGTATTGAGGGCTTGGTGGTGATCGGCGGTGACGGTTCATTTAAAGGAGCCAGTGCGTTTCATAAAGAGTACGGTATTGCTGTTGTAGGCATTCCGGGAACAATTGATAACGATATTCCGGGAACTGACTATACAATAGGGTTCGATACCTGCGTCAACAACGTTGTAGATGCCATTAACAAAATCAGGGATACCGCTACTTCCCATGAACGCACTTTTATTATCGAAGTAATGGGTCGGAATGCCGGCTTTATTGCTCTCAGTGCCGGTTTGGCAGGTGGTGCGGAAACCATCATCGTTCCTGAGGCTCCTTATGATATTAACGAAATATGCAAAAAATTGATGCGTGGTGTAAAGCGGGGGAAACTGCACAGTATTATTTTAGTAGCTGAAGGAGCAGCCAGCGGGCTTGAAGTGGGTGAAAAAATTAAAGAAATTACCGGTCATGATACCAGAGTAACTATTTTGGGGCATCTGCAGCGTGGTGGGATACCTTCTGCGTATGACCGCTTAACGGCGTCGCGGATGGGAGCTAAAGCGGTAGATGTGCTTAAGGCAGGAAATGCCAATAGAGTAATTGGAATTCGAGCAGGGGAAATTATAGATTATCATTTGGACGAAGTATTTACCCGTAAAAAACAAATTGACAAAGAATTTCTGGAATTAGCCAATGTATTATCCATCTAAAATTATATGCTAAACGGGGGTCGGAACATTGAGACGAACTAAAATTGTATGTACTATAGGGCCTTCCAGTGAAAATAAAGAAACGCTCACTAAGATGATGCTTGCCGGTATGAATGTTGCCCGCATGAACTTTTCACATGGTAATCACGAGGATCACGGTCGAAGAATTGACCTTGTCCGCCAGGCGGCCGCTGAAGTAGGTAAAAACATAGCAATTATGCTGGATACTAAAGGTCCGGAGATCAGACTGGGTACTTTTGCCAAAGAACCGGTTTTATTGCGGACGGATGACGAGTTTACTTTAACCACCAAAGAAATTGAAGGTGACAATACCAAAGTTTCGGTTACATATAAAGATTTGCCCAAAGACGTGGGCGTAGGCGGCCGCGTGCTGCTGGCAGACGGCTTAATTGAGCTGGAGGTATTGGAAATTATCGACGATACCGACCTGCGCTGTCGGGTGGTAAACGGCGGTGAGCTGAAAAGCCGCAAAGGGGTAAACCTTCCCGGTATTCAGGTAAATCTACCTGCCCTCACCGATAAAGATATTGACGATATTTTGTTTGGAATTGAGCAAAAAGTTGATTTTATTGCCGCATCTTTTATCCGCAAAGCTTCGGATGTGCTGGCTATTCGCGATATTTTAGAAGAACACCAAGCAGATATTCATATCATTTCTAAAATTGAAAGCCGTGAAGCGGTAGACAATATTGATGAAATTATTAAAGTATCCGACGGTATTATGGTTGCCCGCGGCGATTTAGGGGTGGAAATTCCGGCTGAAGATGTGCCGCTGATTCAGAAGATGCTGATTGATAAGTGCAATAAAATGGGCAAACCGGTGATTACCGCCACTCAGATGCTGGAATCGATGACCCATAATCCGCGGCCGACAAGAGCGGAAGCATCTGATGTTGCCAATGCCATTTTGGACGGGACAGATGCCATTATGCTGTCCGGTGAAAGCGCTGCCGGAAAATATCCGGTGCGGGCGGTAGAAACAATGGATCGTATCGCCGTCCGGGTTGAAGAGTCATTCCCTTTTACCCAATATATGAAAAAGCATGCTGATTCGCGGGCAAAAACCGTTACTGACGGTATTAGTTATGCAGTGTGCGAAGTTTCCGGCAACTTAGGAGCCAGCGCCATTTTAACGGCAACTGCTTCCGGACACACCGCACGAATGATTTCCAAATACCGTCCGAAAGCACCGATTATTGCTGTTACTCCCCGCACAAAGGTAATGCGCAAGATGGCGCTGGTTTGGGGTGTTGAGCCGCTGTTGGTGCGGGACATTCACGGCACTGATGAAATGATTGCCGCTACGGTGGAAGTATCGCTGGCATCCGGTTTAATCAAAGCAGGTGACCTGGTAGTAATTACTGCCGGTGTTCCGGTTGGTGTTCATGGAACCACCAACATGATGAAAGTGCATACTGTTGGCAATATCCTTGCCCGCGGCAGCGGTATTGGCCAAAAAGGCGCTACCGGGCGTGCAGTAATCTGCCGTAACGTAAAAGACGCTGAAAAAATCAAAGACGGAGATGTGATGGTCGCTGTCGGCACTGACCGTGATTTTGTACAGTATATGGAAAAATGTTCCGCCATTGTCACTGAAGAAGCCGGTTTGACCTCGCATGCCGCTATCGTAGGTTTAAATCTTGGTATTCCGGTTGTAGTTGGTGTCGAGGGTGCGACGGAATTAATACCTGATCAAGAGATGATCACGGTAGACGGTCAGCGCGGCTTGATTTATATTGGCACTGCCCGGGTAATGTAATAAATTTACAGAGATAAAAAAGCTCGGTTCTTCCGAGCTTTTTTCTTATAGATGACAGTATACATCCGGCTTTTTGCGGAAATTTTATGCTGTTGTCCACCCACCGTCCACCGGCAGCGCAGCACCGGTAATGTAGACAGATAAATCTGATGCTAAGAACAGCGCCGCGTTGGCTATATCTGACGGCTGGGCAAACCTTTTTAAAGGTATGGGTTCAAGAAACATTTGATAAGCTTTTTCATCCTGCAGTACTTCTTTTGTCATTCTGGTTTTACCCGTTCCGGGGCAGATGCAGTTTGCCCGAATATTTTGGGCGGCATAATCAACTGCAATATTTTTAGTTAAAGAAATCACACCACCTTTGGAAGCGGCGTAAGAAGCGGAATTGGGGAACCCGATTAAACCTGCTGCGGATGCAGTGTTAATAATTACCCCGCCTTTATTTTCGATTAAGCGGGGAATGGCATATTTGCAGCCTAAAAATACGCCGGTGAGATTAACTGCTAAAACTTTAGTCCAGTCTTCAATGGAAAGTTCGCCTGCTTTCCCGTCAATATAAATGCCGGCATTATTAAAAACGATATCAATTTTACCGTAACTGCTTACCGCTTCATCAATAAGGTTTTTAACTTGATCTTCCTGAGCCACATCGGTGAGTATAAATTCAGCATCTCCACCGGCGGCGATAATTTCCTTTGCCAGTTCATGCCCCGCTTCATCATAATCAGCTGCAACTACTTTAGCACCATGCTGAGCAAACAATATGCATGTTTCTCTGCCAAACCCGGAGGCAGCACCGGTGATGACCGCTACTTTATCCTGCAGCAACATTTTATACACCTCCGAGATTATTGTTACCTTTTCTGCAGATAAAAAACCAAACAGCGGGGATAATTATTTCCAAATATTAAAGAAGGAGATATCTTTTAATAAATTTTGCCCGGTTTTCCGGCCTGTTTCCTTTACATAGCCAATAAAACTTCCCAGAAAGTTTTCCCAGGTGCCGGCTACTGCTTTGGCATCATCTTTACTGCGTTTTTTTATCTCTGCACTGGCATCTACCGCTTGGCGCAATTGCTCTAAAATTTTAGAAAGATGAACGCTTAATTCTTCTGTATTTTGCACTGCATCACATCCTTTCCTTTTGTTAATCATTATATGTGGTTTAGCTGCGATTATTTCTGATCGGCAAACCTTATAATTTAATACCAGGTATTAGTTTTTAACATAAAATTAACATATAATTGATTTTAAATTAACATGTCCACCGTATAATGAATACAACTTGATCGGCGGGGATAATAACTGTGTGGAACGGTTACGATCCTTGCCATAATGTAAAAAACAGCCCACCGCTAAAGCGGTGGGTTTTCGCATTTTATCGGTAAACGTTCAGGTGGGGGGACATAATAATCTTTGAGGTGCATTTGATGGAGCAGGTGGTACAGACAGTCTTTGAATACTTAACTAAGTTAGGCGGTATCGGTCTGTTTTTTGGCATTTTTATTGATGCTCTCGGTCTGCCTTTCCCGGGCGGTTTTATGATTATTATGTCAGGTTATTTAATCAGCAGAGGGGATTTGGGTTTATTTGAAGCAGTGCTTGCGGTAATGGCCGGCTACCTGCCGGGGACGTCTGCGGCTTACTATGTGGGAAGAAATATCGGTGAACCTTTTATTGAAAAATACGGCCGTTTTTTAAGAATTACACCGGAAAGGCTTGATAAAGCGCAAAAGCAGTTGAAACATTCCGCAGCGTTTTTTATTATTTTCGGCAGGTTTATACCTACTGTCGGCAATATTACGCCTTATATAGCCGGGTTAAGCAGATTAAAGTTTGGGTGTTTTTTTATTTACAGCGTTATTTTTGCTGCATTGTGGTGTGCTTTTAATATTACCCTCGGCTGCATTTTCGGCCGCAGCTGGCGCAAAGCGGCGGAAACGGTAGGTTCAAAGTCATGGATTGCCGCACTGGCGGTAATACTGCTATACTTGGGGTATAAGTACTACAAGTCAAAGAAAGTTAAATTAAAAGGCGGAGGTTAAATGCGTACACTGGTATGCTTGGGTGACAGCATTACTGCGGGCTATCCTTATGGCGAACAAGCAAGCTGGGTAAGCGGCATTAAAAGTTGGTTTGACGGAGAAGTAATTAATGCCGGCATCTGCAATGATACCGTTGGCGTTATGCTTGCCCGGTTTGATCGCGATGTTATGGCGTATAATCCAAATTTCGTGATAATATTGGGCGGCACCAACGATGCCTGGCAGGGTATACCGTTAGAACAAACGAAGTGCTGCTTTGAAAAGCTGATATTGCGAAGCAGAGCAATAAACGCTTTGCCGATTTTAGGGTTACCTGCACCGATAATTAAAGAACAAGTAAAAACATACTTTAATCACGGTGACGTGGAAAGCTTTTTGCTGCACCTAAACAGTATTAGAAGTTGGATTAATGATTTTGCCGCTCAAAACGGTATCTCTACGTTAGACTTTTTTACACCGCTTCGCCGAAAAGAAAGCGACGAGGGTAACTCTGAATTATTTGCAGACGGCGGTCATCCCAATCGCAGGGGGTATTTTCGATTAGCGGAAAGCATTAAAGAACCTTTACAGCAAATAATCTCCAAGTATTAAATTTTATACTTGGAGATTCTTCTTTATATACCGTTTTTTAAGAGATTGCCGACAGTGAATAGAAAAAATCAGTGCGGTTATAATAATTAATGGGTTCATAATGGCTGAGCCAAGACTGTCGTAAGGTTTGTAACCAAGCTTTGCGTATGGTCGGCCAAAGGTTGACTTTGGGTCTGTACGGGCTCACTGTTAGCCGGAGGGAAGATCGCTCGATGTGCCGGCAGGCTCTGCTGCAGTCCGAAAGATTGTTTCAGGGTCACAAGGTATATTTAGCGGTCGAGCTGAGACTGCTATCGGTGCCGAGCAGCTTGGTGTGGGTGCTGAACTGCGCTGAGGTCTGCCTTGGTCGCAAGATCAACTGTGGGCTTCTTAGGTATTGTTAGCAGTTGAGACAAAGGCTGCTGTATGTTTCGTAATGGTTTAACCCGGCTGCAAGGTCGTTTTAAGCTGTGTAGAGATGTGCAGTGGCTGTAGCGCAGGTCATTATGGGCTCAGCGCGAAAAGACCCTTTCCTGTTGAAAGGGTCTTTTCTTATGTCTGATGTATTTTGTAATGTTGTTTTTTCTTAAAGCAGGAATATTTTGTTTTTTATAGAATAACAAATTAGAACAATTTTCATAAGATTTCATAAAACTCCGAGCCTGTTGACCTAAAGGGTTAACTATGGTTTACAGGCCGACAGGGTATGCGCAGGAAACTGGTGTACCTCCCGGTGTGGAAAGGAGGATTGAGATTAACAGTGTAATTTAGGCCAAATCCTTTTGTATACCGGATATTGGTCTTTAATATTTTAGGCCGATGGAGAAATAATAAATTATTATTTAAGGAGGAAAGAACGATGAAAAAACTACTGACATTGTTTGTTGTTTTGTTGATGGCATTTGCCTTAGTTGGCTGTCAATCATCGGAGCAGCCGCAGGAACAAACTAACCAAGAAAGTACTCAATCCCAGCCGGAAAATAAAGATGTTATTTTGGCTACCACAACCAGTACCCAGGACAGCGGTCTTTTAGATGTGCTGGAGCCGATGTTTGAAGAGCAGACCGGTTACAACTTAAAAGTAGTTGCTGTTGGTACCGGTAAAGCCCTGTCAATGGGTGAATCCGGCGAGGCCGATGCGCTTTTGACTCACGCTCCGTCTTCAGAGCAGCCTTTGGTAGATGCCGGAACAGTAACCAATTATCAGCTGATTATGCATAACGATTTTGTTGTAGTAGGTCCTGCCGACGATCCTGCCGGCGTTAAAGGAACGAAATCAGCCACCGATGCATTTGCTAAGATTGCTGAAACTAAAAGCATTTTTGCTTCCCGCGGTGACGATTCCGGTACTAATAAAAAAGAATTATCAATTTGGAAGGCTGCCGGCATAGAGCCTGCCGGTGAATGGTACCAGGAAACCGGCAGCGGCATGGGAGATACTTTGGTAGTTGCCAACCAAAAACTGGCTTATACTCTTACCGACCGGGCAACATATTTGGCCCACAAAGATGATCTCAATTTGGAAATTGTGCTTGAAGGACCTGGCGAGCTTTTAAACATTTATCATGCTATGCAGGTTAACCCTGAGAAATTCCCCAAAGTTAACGCTGATGGCGCAAAGGCTTTTGTTGACTTTTTAGTAGACCCGGAAACTCAAAAAGTGATCGGTGACTTCGGAAAAGATAAGTACGGACAGCCGTTGTTCTTCCCCGATGCCGGAAAGACAATGGAAGAAGTAACCGGTCAGTAACATGATAGAATATGACGGTGCGGTTTTATCCTGCGCCGTCATATTTTTTTAAGCGGCCGTCTATCAGCTTATAAACTGTGGAGCTGACAGAATAAGGGTGATTGATAAACTGCGAGCGTCCCAGCATTTTAATGCGGTTATATACCGCCTCGTCGCGGTGAGCAAAAACCATCAGTAAGTCGCGGGAAGGAATCATAACCAATACATCTTCACCCAGCAGACTTTCAATACCGCCGAACTTCTTCTGCAGTAATAACAGCCGTGCAGAGTCGTAACAATCCCAATACTTATACCCCAAAATGCCCCGCTTTTTATCCAGCACCAAAAGCGGTTTATCCAAGTCCCGGTAAAAGTTTTTGCGTGCCAATGCGTCTAATTCTTCTGTCTTCATTTGCAGCGCTGTTAATACCGGTTTTTCAATAAAGAAAAAGCGTAAACCTTGGTCAAAGACATAGATTAAGTGCAGTTCTTCAGTTAACGGAATAGAAACAAAATTATTATCTAAATCGCTTGGACCAACCAAAAGAGGATAAATGCGCTCTTTGTTTTCCAAAATATCCTGGGCATTAACACCCCGTCCTTTGGATAAATCCTCAATAAAGGGTTTTAATACATCTTCTAAGTATTTACTGCGAACGTTAAGAGGGCAGTTTATATAATTTTGATAGATATTGCCCAGATAAAGATCGATCCAATAGTTGCAGCGTTCGATGTGCAGTGTAAAATTTTCTGTTTCGGTAATGATGGTATCCGGTAAGATTTTTTTAACAATTTCGGTAATTTTTTGCGTTAGCCCTTCGCGGCTTATCGTCATGGCAAACACCTCAAAGTTCTGTATAACTAATAATATGCCGTTATGGTAAGGGTTTATTAATCGAGAAAGATAATATATAGTTTATAATATGCTTAAACTTTTTGTTGCGACAGGGTGATTATTGGGGGTGAAAGCTTTGCATTTTAAACAGCAGATTGCCGAATTAGTGATCAATAAAAAATATCAAGCGCTATTGGCAGCGGCCGCTGCAGAAAACAAAAAAACTATCCGCTGCTTGGTACGGCTTACTTATTCCCGCGACGACCTGCTGCATTGGCGGGCGGTAGAAGCTTTGGGTATTGTTTGCGGTTCAACTGCTGACCGTGATCCCGAAATTGTGCGCGATATTATACGCCGGTTTGTTTGGTCGATGAATGATGAATCCGGCACCAACAGCTGGGGGGCTGCTGAGGCAATTGCGGAAATAATATTTAACCGGCCAAAGCTGTATGCTGATTTTGCCTCGGTAATGATTAACGCTTCGTTAGATGAAGAAATGTTTCAAAAAGGAATGCTGTGGGGCATCGGTCGGTTAGCGGGAAAGGTTTCCTATATTAATGAAACAGTGTCTGATGTAGAAAAATTTTTGGAGCATCCTGCTGCTGAACTTAGAGGACATGCTGCCTGGGCGTTGGGGCAAATCGGTACCTGCAAAAATATCGACAGGCTGAAAAAGTTAGCAGCAGATCAAAGCAGACTAAAGATTTACTTATGTAGTGAAATTTGCGAAAAAACAGTGGGGCAGCTGGCCAGTGAGGCGGTAGCAAAGATTGGTTAACCGGCCATCATTTACAGCTTACGTTAGCAGCCGAAATACCTTATAATGTTGTTGCCAATAAGGCGGACAAACTGGCTAGAAAGGTAGAATTATGAATAACAGAAAAAAGGCTGCAGCGTGGTTGATTGCTCTTTCCATACCGGCTGTTTTTGCAGCTTCATTAAACAGCAATGAAGTTCCCAAAAACGAACAAGAGCAGACCGAAGTGGTGATCAATCAATTAACAGATGCAAAGGATGAAGCAACCGAAGCAGAAGAACAACCCAAAAAGACAGAAGCTGAAGAACAGCAGGCCAAAGAAACAGCTGTTGACCAAACCAAAGAAACAAAAACTGAATCTGCTCAAGCAGCTGCAGAGCAGGCTCAAGTTGAGCAGGCGGCTGCCGCTGAAGCAGAAAGAAGGACAAACCAACCGGCAGACCGTGGATCCGGTCGGGATGATGTATATTGGCTGGCAAGAATCATTCACGCCGAAGCTCAGGGTGAACCTTTTGACGGTAAAGTTGCCGTCGGCAGCGTAATCTTAAACCGCGTTCATTCCAGCCAGTTTCCCAACACCGTTTACGGAGTTATCTTTGATCAGCAGAACGGCTACACTCAATTTTCTCCGGTAATTGACGGCAGTATTTACAACAATCCCGGTAGTGATAGTATCAGAGCAGCTGAAGCAGCTCTCAGCGGCCAAAGACCGGTTGGCGATGCACTGTACTTCTTAAATCCCGACAAGTCCCAAAGTTTTTGGATTACAGACAATCGGCAGTACATGACTGCTATTGGCGGGCACGAATTTTATTATTAACAAACAAAACTTTCTGCTGAATATAAGCGGGAAGTTTTGTTTTTTTAACTGATAACACTTAAATCTGTCTTGATTAACTGCACTCCCGGCATTGCTTTTCCGTCATCGCCTAAGATGATGTAGTAAAAACCTTTCTCCTCATAAGCATTGAGAAAATTTCGGTAAGCATCTTTATAAATACCGCTGTATACCATTGTTGCTTGTTGTTCAAAAAATTTTTTTCCGCGATTAAACTCAAAAAAGGTGGGGGGTAAATTTCGCTGCGCACTCTTTAAGGTTTCAGCGTCAACTTTTTCTAAAACATCATCCAGCGTAGATTTGCTTTCAATGCTGATGGTAATAATTTTTTTAACTTTTTTAATGGATACTTTCAGCTCATCATCTACCCCCATTATGTCGGTAGGTTCGCCGAAAAAAAGCGGGTGTTCGTTTGTAAGCGGATTTAAGGTGGGTTTAATCAATTCAAAAATAGATGCCGTTCTCAAAAGACTGTCTAAATCAATATGATCGAGCATCATGGTGGCATAATTCTGCCCGTCTATATCAGAAGTACCGATGCCTATTTTTAATACATACTCTTTATTTCCGGTTAATTTCATAATATGTTTTTTTCCTCCTAATAAATTTGTTCAGCGTTAATATTATACCAAAATAATTAATGATATGTTTTTTAGTATAAAATAATAATAATGCTTTTGTTGATAAGTAACGCTGCTTTAGTTATTAGGACGATTTTAAAACAGAAAGGTGGAATTATATATGGACAAGTTAGACTTTATTTTTAAAAGAAAAAGCGTGCGTAAATACCAAGATCGGCCGGTACCCAAAGAGGATATCGAAAAAATGCTTCAAGCTGCTGTTTATGCCCCGTCCGGCAAAAATCATCAAAACTGGCACTTTGTTGTTGTGCGCAGCAAAACAAAAATTAACGAAATTGCCCAAGCAATTTTAGATAAAAACGCGCAAATAGCTGCGAAAATTAAAGATGAAACAAGAAAAAACGCTTTTAGCAAGTTTTCTAAATATGCCGTGCATTTTAAAAATGCGCCGGTTTTAATTTTGGTGTATGCCGGCCCGTACGATGTCACCGCCCATAAAGAATTACTGGAAATCGGCGCTTCTCAGGAAGAAATTGAAGAATTACTGCGCCCCGCCCCCGGCATTCAAAATATTGCTGCCGCTTTGGAAAACCTGATGCTTGCTGCTGCCAATTTGGGTTACGGCACCTGCTGGATGACCAGTCAAAATTATGCTGCTAAAGAAATTACCAAAGTAATTGGTTTTAACAAACCGGGTTACTTTTTAGCGGCGATGACACCGTTGGGTGTTCCCGACGGTGACCCCAAAACCCCGCCCAGAAAGCCGCTGGAAGAAGTAGTTAGTTTTGTGGATTAACTGTCTGTCGGCAAAATAAAATTTGCATGTGTTAAGCAAAGCTGTCGGTAACCAATTGACAGCTTTGCTGTATAATATCACCTGTCTGGTCTAATTTAACAGTTCCGACTATAATTATTAATAACAACTGATTAGATGAAAAACTCAAAGTATTTGCAGGCAACCACTGATAATGCCTAAGCGGGATTTGAGGTGTTGACGCTGTGGAATTATTAAATTATCTTTATGCCGTTTTAATAGTTTTAAATATTTTTTTGGCGGCAGCGATTATCTTCTTTGAAAGACGGGATGTCAACGCTACCTGGACATGGCTGATGGTGCTGTTGTTTTTACCGGTTTTGGGTTTTATTTTGTATTTGTTGTTAGGCCGAAAACTGAACAAAAGAAAGCTGTACAGATTAAAAAACGAAGAGATGCTGGCTTTAGAAAAACTTATTCAGCACCAAAGAGATCAGCTTAAGCAGGGTGAAATAAACTACAAAGATCCGCTGGTGAGAAATTATCAAAACATCATTCACCTTAATTTGATGAACAGCACAGCACTTTTTACCCAAGATAATAATGTAGAAATCTATACAAACGGACAGGCGAAATTCGCTTCATTAAAAGAGTGCATTAAAAATGCCAAGCACCATGTGCATCTGCTTTATTACATTGTGAGAAACGACCGGTTGGGTAAAGAAATTATTCAGCTTTTAAGTGCCAAGGCAAAAGAAGGAGTGCAGGTAAGACTGCTGTACGATCACATCGGCTCGCTTGGCATTAAAAAAATACTGCCGCCGCTGCTCGATGCCGGCGGCGAGGCAGCGGCATTTTTTCCGTCCAAAATTCCTTATTTAAACATCAGGTTAAACTACCGCAATCACCGCAAGTTGGTGATTATAGACGGCAAAATCGGCTTTATCGGCGGCTTTAATATCGGCAGTGAATATTTGGGGTTAAATAAACGTTTAGGCAGTTGGCGGGATACCCATATCAAAGTTACCGGCAGTGCCGTTCATGAAATGCAAATTCGCTTTATTTTGGATTGGAACTTAGCTGCCGCACGCAAAATCAATTATTATTCAGATTATTTTCCACAAATTGCCGGCCAAGGCAGGGTAGGTGTGCAGATTATTTCCAGTGGTCCGGATTCAGAACGCGAGCAAATTAAAAACTGTTACCTTACAATGATTTATGCCGCCAAAGAAAGCATCTATATCCAAACACCGTACTTTGTACCTGATGAAACATTAATGACTGCTTTAAAAACAGCAGCGATGTCCGGGGTGGATGTGCGCATTATGATTCCCGCCAATCCTGACTATCAATTTGTTTATTGGGCTTCTTACGCTTATATCGGCGATTTACTGAAGTTTGGCATTAGATGCTATTTATATCAAGCCGGTTTTATTCATGCCAAAACCATTGTAGTTGACGGCAAGATTGCTTCTGTTGGTACCGCTAACTTTGATGTGAGGAGTTTTCGCTATAATTTTGAAGTTAATGCGTTAATTTATGATACAAAAACCGCTGCAAATTTAAAAGAAATCTTTCTAAAAGACATTGAAAAAAGCAGCGAGATGACCTGGACTGACTACAATAAGCGCCCTGTTGTCAGCAAAATCAGAGAGTCGGTGGTTAGGCTTCTCGCTCCGATACTGTAAACCGGCTGATTTTTTCCGAAACCGCTTGCATCTTACCTCTAAAGTGGTATAAAATAATAACAGCTACCTTACATTACAAGGTAGCTGTTATTATTTGCCGGTATCTTGCATCGCAATATAGTCTGGACACAAGAGGTGAATGTATGTCGGCACAAAGCCAACTGTTAAAGGGTATTTTAGAAGGGTGTGTTTTGGCGCTTATCGGGCGGCAGGAGGTATACGGTTACGAACTGAGTGTGAAATTAGCTCAAAACGGCTTTAGCTTTGTGAGCGAAGGAAGTATTTATCCTGTTTTGCTGCGATTGCAGAGAGAGAAGCTGATTGAAGGGACGATGCGCGATTCGCCGAGCGGGCCGAAACGTAAGTACTACCATTTGACGCCGAAAGGGCGAGCGGCATTGGCAGAGTTTAGAACAAACTGGCAGGAAATGAAGACGTCGGTGGATCAAATTTTGGCTAAAGTGGAGGGGTAAGCTGTGACAGAAAAAGAAATGACTGCCATTAACAACGAAAGGCGAAAACAGTTAACGAAAGAAAACAAAACTTACTACGAAGATATGCTGGTTTATTTGCGCACCAGCCATATTCCGACGAAAAAAACAGAAGAATTATTGTTGGAGATGCTGGACCACTTGTTAGCGGCACAAAAAGAAGGGAAAACTGCTGAAGATGTGTTTGGCAGCGATCCGAAAGCGTTCTGTGAGGAGATCGTCGAGAACCTTGGCCGACGTCCTTTTAGCTTGAGGCGATATATGTTTGTATTCAGCACTGCACTGTACGTTGTTTTTTTTATACACGCCGTTACAGACGGACTTGCTGCAAAATTGCTGAACATCTTCTTCAAAGTGCCTATCGTTAATAAAGGTTTTTCGCCGGAACTTTTGGCATTACCATTTATCGCCGCGTTTCTGGTTGAAGGAGTGTTCTGGTTTATGCGCAGGTCAACATTTGAAAAATTTGGCCGGAAACTGCTTTACGGCTATTTGCCCACCATGCTGATTTTGTACGTGCTGCCCCTTGCCGGCTTTTTGCTGATTTTTTATTATTTCAGAGATGACCTGCCGGTACTGCCCATTACGCCGTGGATGAGTCTTTTAATCGGGGCGGTGCTGTATGCCGCCCACAAGCTGGTGTTTCGCAATGTCGACATCTCATAATTAGATGTGCTAAAGCGTTCAGCTTATCAATTAAAGTAATGTAAAAATTCAATATATCAAAGGGGGAGGTTTAAAATGAAAAAACGCATAGCGGTATTAACCGGTGGTGGTGATGCTCCGGGGTTAAATGCAGTTATCAGAGCAATTGTAAGAACTGCCGTCAGGGAATACGATTACGAAGTTATCGGCTTCAGGGACGGTTTTAAAGGTGTAATAGAAAGAAATATTATGCCGCTGGGAGATAAAGAAGTGTCGGGAATACTGCCCAAAGGCGGGACAATTCTCGGAACTACCAACAGAGATAATCCTTTTCATTTTCCGGTAGGAAATAATCAATACCAAGATAAATCAGATGAATGTATTCAGATTATCAAAGAGTATGCTGATTCTTTAATTGTTATCGGTGGAGACGGAACGCTGTCTATTGGCTATGAGTTATATCAAAAAGGTCTGCCGGTAATAGGCTGCCCTAAAACGATAGACAATGACCTGCAGATCGGCAGCTCGCAAACTTTTGGTTTTGATACTGCTTACAGCTACGCCACAGAAGCATTGGACAGGCTGCATTCAACCGCTGAATCGCATCACCGGATAGTTTGTTTGGAGGTAATGGGCAGAAACGCCGGGTGGATTGCTCTTTATGCGGGTGTAGCCGGTGGGGCGGATATCATCCTGCTGCCGGAAATACCGTTTAGTTACGATAAGATCGTGGATAAAATTAAAGAAAGATTGGCAAATAACAAGCGATTTAGTTTGGTGGTTGTAGCAGAAGGGGCAAAGCCGGCAGACGGTGAGTTGGTTTATCAAAATAAAGGCATTAATGAGCCGTTAAGACTTGGCGGAATTGCAAATATAGTAGCGCGAAATTTAGAAGAAATGACAGGCAGTGAAGCCAGGGCAATTGTGCTGGGCCATCTGCAGCGGGGCGGCACGCCAACGGCATACGATAGAATACTGGCTACTATGTACGGAACATCTGCCGTAAAATTAGCAGCAGCAGAGCAGTACGGAAATGTGGTGTCTTTAAATAACGGTAAAGTTACCCCTGTTCCGTTAAAAGAAGCTGTTGCGAAAATTAAATTGGTGGAAAAAAATAACGAACTGCTAAACATTGCAAGACAAATAGGCATATCTTTCGGAGATTAAAACTTGCAAATGATGATAAAAGATTTTATGAAAGGCACTTAAAACAGAAACGGCTCACTGTACAGTGAGCCGTAAAACTTTTTACTGGTGCCGAAGGTGGGAGTCGAACCCACACGAGGGGTGAGCCTCGCTGGATTTTGAGTCCAGTGCGTCTGCCAGTTCCGCCACTTCGGCATGTCTTATTTATTTTGTAAGCGCATCAGCAAGATTAATATTAACATAACACCACATTAAAGTCAACGATTTTGTCAAAATAAAAAACAGGAAATCTATTTTCTGTATGGACAAAATGTCACAAATTAGTCATAATTATAAATGAGATTTCAATAATGATGCAGTGGAGGGATAGGTAAATGGCCAAGAAGAAACAAACCGGCAAATTTGATCTTAATGATCCGAAAACAAAAAGATATATTATCATTTCTGCGGTGCTTTTGGTTATCCTTTCATTAGGTATTGGCATTGGGTCTGTTTCGCAAACGACGGATTTAGATAAAGAAGCGGAACAAACTGACAATACAGGTAAAGCAGATACAGCCGGTAACGACCAAGCTGAAGATGCCGATGTGCTTTCTGAAACTAAAGAAGTCACTATTAACACCGATTATGGTGATATTGTAATGGAAGTGTATCCTAAGGCGATGCCGGTAACGGTGGATAATTTTGTTAAGCTCATTGAAAAAGGTTTTTACGATGGATTGACATTTCACCGGGTTGAAGACTGGGTGATTCAGGGCGGTGATCCCAAAGGCGACGGCACCGGAGGCGCGGATGAAACTATTAAGTTAGAAACAAACGATGCCCTGCAGAATAATCGCGGTATGGTGGGCATGGCCAGATCATCAGATCCCGACAGTGCCAGTTCACAGTTTTATATTCTTAAAGATGATGCACCGTCTTTAAATGGCAGCTATGCCATATTTGGCAAGGTAATAAAAGGGATGGACATTGTAGACAAAATTCAAATTGGTGATAAAATGAATAAAGTAACTGTAAAGTAGCCCCGGGTAAGCCGGGGTTATTGTTTTAGCAATCAAGTAAACATTTGGTATGAGTTATTTGCAAAAGGAATATCAGGCGTATTGTCGAATATTTATTTAAGATATTTTAATGTTTAAATTATAATTGATCAGTTAGTGATTCATCGGGTTTGGATAGAAGGGGGATCACCATTGTCTTTAACCGATAAGCAGCTCATTGAAAGAAGTAAATCCGGAGATTACATTGCTTTCGAAGAGCTGGTTCATAGATATGAAAATAAGGTATATACAGTGGCGTACCGCTTTATGGGAAACCATGCAGATGCTTGCGACTTGGCACAGGAAGCATTTATCAAAGTTTATCAGGCGCTGCCCCGCTTTAGGGGTGACTCCAGTTTTATGACTTGGATTTACCATATTACCGCGAATGTATGCCGCGATGAGTTGAGGCGCAGGCAGAGAAAACAGACAATATCGCTTGATGAAGCTTATAATGACAGCGATAACATGTCGCCGCTTTTACATATTGCCAGTGACGATCCGGGGCCGGAGGAGGAAGTGGAGCGTCAGGAAATACGTGAACAGGTGCAGCGGTGCTTAAATATGCTGTCAGATGAGCATCGGTTGATTTTGGTAATGAGGGAAATTCAGGGTTTTTCTTATGACGAAATTGCACAGATGTTGGACTGTTCGCTTGGCACTGTTAAATCGAGATTAAATCGCGCCAGAGTAGCATTTAAGGAAAAAATGAAAGTATTGCCGGAACTTTCTTCATCAAAACCTCGTCAATCTATTAGAGGGGGGATGATGTGATGAAGTGCCGGTATGTAAGCGAAAATTTGTCAGCTTACATCGATGGCGAGCTCGATGAAAAAGAATCTCGGCTCATTGCCGCGCATTTGCTGGCCTGTCATCACTGTCGGTCCCAGTGGGAGGAATTGAAGGCGGCCAGTGCATTATTAAATGAACTGCCGGAGTTAACGCCGCCCCCGGAATTTATAACGGGATTACGTGAACGGTTAGCCTCAATACCTGCTTCTGTGGCAGATGATGATAGAGCTAAACTGTCAGAAAAAGTGCGCTTAGTTGCCAGAAAGCCTTGGTATAAAATTGCTGCTGTGGCGGCAGTATTTTCAATGGCTCTTGGCATCGGTTCGATGTGGAACGATGGAAACGGAAATTTAGATTTTGTTGGTCCGCAGTTAGCCAGAACAGAAACACCTGCTTACCAGCCGATAGCAGATAATCAAACAGAACAAACAACCGATGCTGTCGGTCAAGATCAGGATGCTGAACAAGTTGATAACGATACGCGGAATACCCAACAAAACGGGGAAGTAAAGTCGCCTATTGACCAAAATCAAGAATTACCGCAGAACAAGCCGAGCAATCAGCAAACTGCAGAGCCGGCAGAAAAGTTTAGCGGCAAACCGGAAGCAAGTAACAGACTTACCCTACCGGCGGAGGTAACTGCTGCAAATCATAGTTATGTGGCCATAACATCAGCAGTAAAAATTAATGTTGATGATGTTGACAGTGCCGCGGCTAAGGTTGCTGCCGTTGCTCAAAAATACGGCGGTACTGTAAGTGCATCCAACCCGCTAAACATGTATATACCGGTGGCTAATTATTATTCCGGTTTTTTAGGTGAACTGAATTCCTTAGGCGACGTCTCTGAATCAAGCACTTCTGAAGATTTAACGGCAAAAATTCGCTCGTTGGAAGAACAGCTTGTTGAAAAGCAGCAAAAAGAAGCTTTATTGTTGAAAGATGCAGATGAAAATGATCAAGAAACAGCTGCTGTGCAAAGCGAGATAAAAGAGCTGTATAATCAAATTCAAGCACTTAAAGTTAGCACAAAAAATGTAAAAGTAGTATTAGAACTTATACCTGTAAATTAATAATATTTATTTGTTTAATACTGATAAACCTGCTGCCGGTTATTAAAGCAGCAGGTTTATCCTTTTTCGGAAAATTAATCAATCGGATTAAAATGTTGCGAAATACTGAAAAAAAAGGTAAAATAGCATGGAATTCAACTAGTTAGCGGCAAAGGAGGTGCTGAAGAATGCGCGAAAGAGTGGTAGAAGCACTTGATAAAATACGCCCGTTTCTCCAACGCGACGGTGGAGATGTACAGCTGGTAGATATTACTGAAGACGGTGTGGTTAAAGTAAAACTTCAAGGAGCCTGTCACGGTTGACCCGGTGCAACACAGACCCTAAAATTGGGGATTGAGCGGGTGCTCAAGCAACAGGTGCCGGAAGTTAAAGAAGTGGTTCAAGTTAACTAATAATATTTTTTTCTAAATGATACAAAAATTTTAATTTTAAAAAGTGTTTTATGACCCTCCTTTTTGGTTAGTATATTTCTAACGGAAAGGAGGGTCATTAGTTTGAAAGAAAAAGTAAAAGAAGCTTTGGAAAAAGTTCGTCCGTTTCTCCAACGCGACGGTGGAGATGTGCAGCTTGTAGATATTACTGAAGACGGTGTGGTTAAAGTAAAACTTCAAGGAGCCTGTCACGGCTGACCCGGTGCAGAACAGACCCTGAAATCAGGGATTGAGCGGGTGCTCAAGCAGCAGGTGCCGGAAGTTAAAGAAGTGGTATCAGTGTAGCAAAACCCCCTTTTGGGGGTTTTGCTGTGAAAAACTAATGTGGCAGTGTATAATCCCCGTTTTTGACAAAATCCAAAAAAGCTTGGACAACTCTGTTTTGGTAGCGCTTTTTGGGGTAGCTCAGGTATAAATCGCGGGTTAGCTCTAAATTTTCGATGTCTAAGGCTGCAATTCGTTCTGCTTGTAATTCGCGGTGAATACCCCATTTAGAAACAATGGAAACACCTAACCCGGCTTCGACAGCGGTAACTACCGCGCCTGTGCTGCCCAACTCCATAACGATGTTTAAGTCATCAATGGACAAACCGGACTTAGCTAAACTTTCTTCCAGCACTGTTCTGGTGCCGGAACCGACTGAACGCCAAATTAACCGCTCTGAAGCCAGCTCGGATAAGCAAATTGACGATTTAGCCGACAGCGGATGGTTTGCCGGGACAATAACTACCAGCTTATCAGTAAAAAATTTGGTGGTTTCCAGCTTTTTGTTATCAGGCTTAACTCCTAATGCTCCCAAGTGAGCATTTTCATCAAGCAGATGTTTAATCACATCAAAAGAATCAGAGATCTGCAGCGATATGTGTACTTCCGGAAACCTTTTTTTAAACGAACCGATAATGTAGGGCAGTATATAGTGACCGGGAATAGAACTTGCCCAGATCACCAATTTACCCTTTACTGTGGCACTAAGCTCTCTGATTTCACGTTCTGTTTTATCAATTAAACCCAGTATATGGTTTGCGTTGTGATATAAAAGTTCTCCCGCCGGGGTGAGTGTAACTCCGCGTCCGCGCCGCTCGATTAACCCAACTCCGAAATATTCTTCCAAGGCATTAATATGTTTACTTACCGCCGGTTGAGTAATGTGTAGTTCCTGCGCTGCCATCGATAAGCTTTTTTTATTTACTACTGTAACAAAAGTTTTTAATAATGACGTGTTCAATTGTTTCACCTCAGAATATATTATACGCGCTTATTATCAATATTCAAAAGGATTTTAAACAAAATCTCTTATTTTTCCAATGTTCTAATCAGTTTTTTCCAATCTTTTAATCAGTCTGTTCATCACAGCGGCAAATTCACCCCAAGTAACATAATTGTTCGGCGGATGATCGTTAGCTATTAAACCGGAATTTTTTAATTGTGCTACCTCGGCACTCGGATTCCAAGCAACGCTGCTTCCCTGTTCATTTTTTTGTAAATTTAGAGCTTTGGCAATGCCTGCTGCTGCGGCATATGCCAATTCCGTTTTAAATTCGGCATCTTTTAGATAAACGGCGTCGCTGGGATTGTCGATAAATAAGTTTTCCAGCAGGACTGCAGGCATATTTGTTTCGCGCAGCACAGCAAAATTGGCAGATTTTAACCCGCGGTCGCGTATTCCTTTGGTGCTTAAAAAATCCATAACGCTGTTATGCACAACTCTTCTTAACTCTGTTGTTTGGGGGTTTTCGGTGGTGTGGACATAGCTTTCGAATCCCGTGCCGCCGCCGGCGTTGATGTGCACAGATACAAAGTAATCAGCATTTAATCTGTTGGCAATGCCTGCGCGCTCCAGTAAAGATAAGTAAATGTCATCTTCTCGGGTAAGATGGATTTTAACATCATACTGCTGCAGTCGATTGGCAATCATTTTAGCTATTTCTAAGTTTAATTCTTTTTCCAGCAAACCGCTGCCGACTGCCCCGGGGTCTATGCCGCCGTGACCGGGGTCGATCACCAGAGTTTTGGACATGTCATCCACTCCTTACTGTTGTTATTCGGCATAATATTCTGTTGGCTTATCACTCGTGATTAACAGCTGGGGGTAGATTTCTTGCTCTTGATCAGTTAAATGAGTGGTGGTTTCCTGCCAAACTTCTTTTAATCGCCGATAATCATTCGGAGAGATCGTCTTATCCTTCTGCTGTTCGTAATCTTTGATTGCTTTTTCTACCGCCACAACCCGGTAGCGCATTTTTCCGTTTTCTTGATATGTATGCACCCAGGTGGGGATATAATCAACTTTCTTGATAATAGTTTCGTTGGTTTCAACATCTTTTTGTAAAACTACATTAACAATTACCCCGCTGTCAGAGTACTGCCAGCGTTGGTTGGATATAAAATTGCCCAGCGAGTAAATGACAAATACTTCTTTTTCTTTACCCTGAAAAGTAATTTTTTTCTTTTCCATCGGTTGAATTACATGTACATGGTCACCAAAGATGATATCAGCGCCGGCAGCAAAAATTTTATCCACCAGCTCCCGCTGCTGTTGGCTGGGGTGGCGTTGATATTCAACCCCAAAATGAAGATAAACAATTATTACATCGGCACCAAGTTCCCTCATTTCCGCAATATCTTGGGCAATGATGTGCGGATCGGCAAAATCAATTGCGTATTCTTTCCCCGGCGGCACCGGAATTCCGTTAACACTTTCGGTATAATTCAAAATTCCCGTTTTTATGCTGTTTACGTCAAGCAGCAGCGGTACGCGTTCTTCCGGTGTGCGATAATTTCCTACAGTTAACAAACCGGCCGTTTGAAGATTATCAAGAGTTTTTACCAATCCGTTAAAACCGCGGTCTAAACTGTGGTTGTTGGCGGTGGTTACTACGTCTACGCCCACTTCCTTTAAATCATAAGCCAGCTGCTCCGGACAGTTAAATAACGGGTAGCCGGAATAACCGTTGTTTTCTTTGCCGGCCAGCCGAGTTTCTAAATTGGCTATCGTTAAATCCGGTTCAGATAAGAAAGGCTTTATTTCTGTTAATTGTGATGCAAAATCATAACGGTTTAATTTGTCATTCCAGGCGGCGTTAATAACCGGCATGTGCATTAAAAAATCACCTACCGCGGTAATTTGGGCGGATACCGGCTGGGGACGAACGGGAACAGGTGGTGCAGGTTCGTCGGTAGCGGCGATTTTTTTGTCGGCACAGCCGTTAAGTATTGACAGCAGCATAATTGCAGTTAACAGCATAACCAGCTTGACGGATTTTTTCATCTTAAAAACTACACCATTTAAAGATTAGTTATATTCTTCTAAAGATTTCTAGTAATGTTTTTAAAAATCCTTTGTGTTTAGTGCATCATTTTTAAATACTCTGTTCCAATTTGGAGCGGTTGTTTGCCCCAGAACAGCACAAAAACTTGTGCTATCAATCACATATTTCTGAAAGATGCAAAAATAATATATATTTAGAAAATTTTTAAAGTTGGCATCGGTTTTGCATTTTTAAATAGGCAAAGCTTAGGAACTTCGTTCCATAAAAAATATGAGGAGGTTTTAAAATGGCGGTAAGTGCATATTTTATTCCCACAGTTAACATAATGGGTGCAGGTTGTGTTAACGAGGTTGGTGATCGTGTTAAAAGTTTAGGCGGTTCTAAAGTTTTAATAGTAACCGATGCTGGATTAGCCAAAATCGGAATGGCAGATAAAGTTAAACAAATTATTGAAAAATCCGGGCTTAAAGCGGTAGTTTTTGACGGTGCGGAACCAAACCCAACCGACCACAACGTAGAAGCAGGTTTTAAAGTTTGGCAGCAGGAAGGCTGTGACGCCATTGTTTCATTAGGCGGCGGTTCTTCTCACGACTGTGCAAAAGGCGTTGGCCTTTTGGCTGCAAACGGCGGCAAAATTCACGACTATGAAGGGGTGGATAAGTCCACCAACCCGATGGTGCCGCTGGTGGCTATCAACACTACTGCCGGTACTGCTTCGGAAATGACCAGGTTCTGCATTATTACTGACACTAGCAGAAAAGTAAAAATGGCTATTGTTGACTGGCGGGTAACACCGGCGATTTCCATTAACGATCCGGAACTAATGGTTGGTATGCCGCCTGCGCTCACCGCAGCAACCGGTATGGATGCGTTAACTCATGCCGTTGAGGCATATGTTTCTACCGCTGCTACCCCGTTGACAGATTCAGCGGCACTAATGGCTATTAAGTTGATAGTAAAATACCTGCCCGCTGCCGTTGCCAACGGTACAAATATGCAGGCGCGTGAACAGATGGCATATGCCCAGTTCTTGGCCGGTATGGCGTTTAACAATGCCAGCTTAGGCTATGTTCATGCCATGGCTCACCAATTAGGTGGTTTCTATAACCTGCCGCACGGTGTATGCAATGCCATTCTGCTGCCTCACGTTGAACAGTTCAACTTAATTGCTTGTCCGGAACGTTTCCGCGACATCGCTGTCGCTATGGGCGAGAATGTTGAAGGGTTATCGACATTTGATGCTGCTCAAAAAGCTATTGAAGCCATTAAGAAATTATCAGCTTCTATTGGTATTCCTGCAGGTTTAACTGAATTGGGCGTAAAAGAAGAAGATTTGAAAACAATGGCAGAAAATGCTCAAAAGGATGCCTGCCAGCTGACCAACCCACGCCTTGCTACTTTAGAAGAAGTAATTCAGATTTACAAAAACGCTATGTAAGCAATATCTAAATAAGCTGCTAAAAGATGAGGTAAGATATTTCTTGCCTCATCTTTTATATTGTTTTTGGAAAAAGGAACTTGGTTTAAGTAAAGCGAAATTAAAATAGTAATTTAAAAATTAATTATTTAAAAATAATTTAAAAAGTGGGGGATGTGATTGAGTAAACTTTTAGAAATCAGTAAGTTTGTAGCTCCGGAAATAATTTTTGGTTTTGGGGCGGTTGCCCAAGTGGGGGAAAGTGCGCTGCGCCTGGGAGCGCACAAAGTATTTGTTGTTACCGACCCCGGGATAATTAAAGCCGGTTGGGTTGAACAGGCACTGCATTACTTAGAAAAGGCAGGATTGGAATGCCAATTATGGTCGAATATCACCAGCAACCCCAAAGACGTTGAGGTTATTGAGGGAAGTCGGCTTTACTTAAACTCAGAGTGTGATGCGATAGTTGCAATAGGCGGCGGCAGTGCAATTGATGCGGCTAAAAGTATTGCGGTGCTGGCTGTTAACGGCGGCAGGCCGCAAAATTTTGAAGGAATTAACAAAATTGCTAAACCGCTGCCGCCAATGATTATGGTGGCAACTACCTGCGGCTCAGGTTCGGAAGTCTCTCAGTTTGCTATCATTGTCGACACCAATCGAAAAATTAAAATGACCATTATTTCTAAATCATTAGTTCCTGACATAGCCATTATCGATCCGGAACTGTTGAGCTCTCTGGATACACGTCTTACCGCATCTACCGGAATTGATGCTTTAAGCCATGCGATTGAAGCTTATGTGTCTTTAGCAGCAACTCCGCTTACCGATGTTCACGCTCTGTATGCCATTCAGCTGGTGGCCGATAATCTGCGGGAGTCGGTGGCCTGCCGCAGCAATATGGAGGCCAAAAATGCTATGGCGATGGCCAGCCTGCAGGCGGGTTTAGCTTTTTCCAATGCTGTTTTAGGGGCTAATCATGCCATGGCCCATCAGATTGACGGTTTAATAGATGCCCACCACGGTGAAACAAACGGCATTTTGCTGCCGCATGTAATGGAATTTAATTTAATTGCTTGTTCTGAGCGGTATGCCCGAATTGCCGAGGCGTTGGGGGTGCCGACAGAGGGTTTGCCTAAGTGGAAAGCGGCGGAAAAATCGATTAGGTGGGTGAAAAATTTATGTCAAGATGTTGGAGTGCCAAAACGGTTATCAGAAATTGGCCTAAGTGAAGAGGTTATTCCCAGGCTGGCTAAAAGCGCATTAAAAGATGCCTGCTTAGTTACCAATCCCCGTGATGTAGACGAAGCGGATTTAATTGCAATATTTAAAAAAGCATTATAAAAGGAGGTGTAATGTTGATTAATGATAAACGCTCATTAATTGAGGATTTAACCGGTGTAAAATCTTCCAAACTGAACTATTATTTGGAATTAAAAAAGCGCAATGAAGAAATTATCAAACAAAATAATCGTTTGGAAATTATCCACCAAATTGTTAAAGATATTAATATTGATATGTCTATTGCCGATATATTGATGCGCACCTACAGCAAGCTGCCTTCGGTACTGCCTTGTGATACCTTGGTGTTGGCATTGATGGAAAACGGAATGCTGCGCATTAAAGCGATGGAACCGCAAAACGAGTGCTTGAACAGCGAGCTGCCTAAAAAATCGTTTTTGTATCAATGTATTCAACAAAACCACTACTGCCTGTATAATTTTGACGACGGAAAAAATGTGTGTGAAGAAATTTGTGATTGCAAAGAAGGCAAAAAGTTGAATATCTCCAGTGTGTTAACGATCCCTTTATTTGTGCGCGGCAAAGTGATTGGTGTACTTTTATTAGGTGCCTGTCAACCAAATGCCTACCACGATAACGAGTTGGTTTTTTGCAACCAATTAGCGGATCAATTGGCAATTTGTGTTGAAAATGCTCGCTTGTATGAAGAAGTGCTGCAGAGCAAACGAGAATGGGAAGAAACCTTCACTGCGGTGATTGATCCCATCTTTTTAATTGATTTAAACTTTAATGTTATCAAAAGCAATAACCGTCCGCTTTCTTACCTGCGCTGTCAGCAAACCGGTAAACTGCAGGATATGAAATGCTACCAACTGCTTTGGGGCAGAGATAAAAAATGCACGCGCTGTTTGATGGAAGAAGTAATTAAAACCGGCAAACCAAGCCACCGGGAAATGCAAACCGGTGGTTGTGTGCTTGATGTTCATTACTACCCGGTGTTTAACAGTGAGCATAAAATCTATGCAGTAATTCATCATATTCAAGATAAAACCGAAAAGGTAAAAATGGAAGCACAGCTAATTCAATCTGCGAAGTTAGCTGCTATCGGAGAAATGGCTGCCGGGGTGGCTCATGAATTAAACAGCCCTTTAACGGTAATTATTGGCACAGCACAAATGCTGCTGAGAGAAAATACAGAAGGAACCCTGCGCAGGGATTTTTTAAAGGATATAGAAAATTGCGGCCTGCGATGCAAGCGAATCATTCAAAACCTGCTCACCTTTTCCCGGCAGGAGCAGCAGCCGATGGGGCCCACCGATATCAACGACCAGGTGGAAAAAGTGCTCAGTCTTACCCAATATCAAATTAATCGCAGCAAAATCTCTGTGAAAACAGAATTGGCGGAGAATTTGCCGCTGCTTTTTGCCAACGGACAGCAGCTGCAGCAGGTGCTGATTAATTTGCTTTTAAATGCCCGGGATGCTTTGGAACAGGTAAATCGGGAAAAACAAATCACTATCAGAACGCTGATGGCGGAAAAAAATAATGAACGCCAAATTTGGCTTGAGGTTGAAGATAACGGTGAAGGTATTGCAGAAAGCAAACTGGATAAAGTTTTCAACCCGTTTTATACCAGTAAAGAAGCCGCCAAAGGAACCGGGCTCGGCCTGTCGGTAAGCCTGGGCATTGCCCAAGCGCATGGCGGAACCATCAATGTGGAAAGTGTTTTGGGGCAGGGCAGTAAGTTTAGGGTGGTATTGCCGCTGAATCAAAATTAATAAGAAAGGGGGAAAACTATGAACGGCAAAATTTTAGTTATCGATGATGAGCCGGAGGTGGGGATGTTATTTCGCCGGCTGCTGGAGAGCAAAAACTTTCACGTAGGGGTAGCTACCTGCGGTGATCAGGCGAAAGCATTGTGGAACAGCAATAACTATCAGGCAGCGTTGGTTGACTTAAAACTTCCCGATATTGACGGTTTAACGCTGCTGCAAAAAATTAAAGAAGTCCAGCCTGATTGTGAAGTAATCATTATGACCGGCTATGCCACAACTAAAACAGCGGTTCGTGCCATTCAGTTAGGTGCTTTTGACTATATCGAAAAACCTTTTGAAAACATTGAAGAAGTGGAACATCTAATCCAAAAAGCTTTGGAATACCGCTGCAGCGATGCCGGTGCGGGTAGTAAGGCCGGTTGGGCAGCTGCTGCGGAAAAGGTGGGGTTGTTTTACGGCCAAAATGAAGAAATGCATCGGCTGTTAACTATTGCCGATAAAATTGCCCGAAAAGATATTAATGTATTAATCCATGGTGAAACCGGTACCGGTAAAGAAGTGCTCGCCCGGTTTATTCATGCTGCCGGCAGCCGCGCAAACGAAAATTTTGTTGCCGTCAACTGCGGTGCGATGCCGGAGAACCTTTTAGAAAGCCACTTATTTGGTCACGAAAAAGGGTCATTTACCGGGGCAAGCAATATGCACCGCGGAATATTTGAGCTGGCGAATAACGGAACGCTCTTTTTAGATGAGATTGGTGAAGCCAGCCCGGCGATTCAAGTTAAATTACTGCGAGTATTAGAAACCGGTGAGTTTCACCGTGTCGGCGGTGAAAAGCCAATCAGAACCAACGTTCGCTTAATTGCTGCCACAAATGTTGATTTGGAAAAAGCGGTAGAGAAAAAAAGGTTTCGCGAAGATCTGTTTTATCGTTTGGATGTGGTTAGATTAACTCTGCCGACACTAAAACAGCGCAGCTGCGATATTCCCGGTTTTGTGCATTATTTTTTAAACCGCTTGGGGTTTGGTTCGATGCAGGTTTCGCCGGAAGCGATGGATGGTTTGTGCAGTTATTGCTGGCCGGGTAATTTGCGTGAACTGTACAACACCGTCAGTCAAGCGGTGGCGCTGTGCGAAGAAAATATCATTCTGCCCTGCCATCTGCCGCAAAAGATATTTTCTTCTAATAACAAATGCCAAAGCACAGCTGAAAAAAAACCGCTGACTAAACAAAAAAATGAAAAAGAATTACTGCCTGCACATAATATAATTGATGCTCTCAATAACCTGGTTAACGATGAAGAAATTTCCCCTCAGGAATTGATGGCTGCTTATCGGCAGGTGTGTGCAGTAAAAACAAATCTGGCCAAAAAGTTGTATCAAATGAATCTGCTTTCTGCAAGCGATCTTTCTTTAAAAAAATTAGAAGCCGGTGCAATAGAAACTGCACTGGCGTTGTGTGAGGGCAATGTCAGCGCTGCTGCCAAACTGTTGGGTATTGGGCGCAACACCCTTTACCGCAAGATGAAGGAGTATAATTTGTAATGAATTTCTGCATATTTTAAAGCTTAACACTGTTTTTCTCTGTTATCCTTGCTGTAAAAACCCAGATGAATGCGGTAAATACTGGGCAAGCCGTGTGATACCAAACCAACACGGTCACCGGGCTTAATGGGGTGGTTTAAGTTGTAAGTGGTGCCGTTAATAAATACAGCTTCTACCTTGTCTTCGGGAATATCCAGCTGTTTAATTATTTGTTTGCCGGTTGTCCCTTCTTCCGGTATATCCAGTTCCATAGGGGATTTTAAGCCTCGTTTGTTAAATTCATTGTACAAGAAAGCAAAAGCCCGCAATTCAATTTTGGCCATAAAAAGCACCTCTTTGTTTTTATATTTAGAAAACTTTTTCTTTTACTTTATCATAAATGCAATATTCGCTCCAATAGATAGTGAGAAAAACGCTCTTTTTGGGTGCATTTTTAAGGCGGGAAAAAAACAAAGTGTTCAAAGAATGCACAACTGCTGTATTATGGAACATTTTACCGGCATAAATTAGTGTTTTGAAGCTGGGAAGTGTGGCACACTTTTTGCAATAATATTTTGATAGTTGTCAATAATTCTTGGAATTTTATAAATTCTAAAAACTAAAGGCAGGATTATTTTAATTGCAGATAGAAAATTAACAGTATGTATTTTTAAATAAATCAAATAAAAGGAGGGGTTTTATGCCTAAATTTATCAGAGTCGACATGACTGCTAAAAAAGTTAATGTTGAAGAAGTGCCTGAAAAGTACCTTCCGCTGGGTGGGCGCGCGCTGACTTCTCAATTTGTTCTTGATGAAGTTCCCGCCACTTGCCACCCGCTGGGAGCAAAAAACAAACTGATTTTTGCCCCGGGTTTGTTGACAGGTACAAATGCACCTTCTTCCGGGCGCTTGTCTGTTGGTGGCAAGAGTCCTCTTACCGGAGGTATCAAGGAAGCAAACGCCGGTGGTATTACCGCGCAAAAGCTTGCCAACCTGGACATTAAAGCAATTGTTGTTGAAGGTATGGCTGATAAGGGAACCTACATTTTGCGGGTAACTGCGGATAGTGCAGAGTTGATTGCCGCTGATGATTTGGCGGGCAAAGGTACTTACGAATTGACTGCACTGTTAAAAGAGCGCTATAACCAGAAAGCCGGGGTAATTTGCATCGGCCCAGCCGGTGAAATGAAAATGCTCAGTGCCGGTATTACCAATAACGACCTTGAAGGTAACTCCAGTCGTTATGCCGGACGCGGCGGTTTGGGTGCGGTTATGGGCTCCAAAGGCTTAAAAGCTATTGTTGTTGAAGCTGATAAGACCTTTGATGCACCGGTTAAAGATAAAGAAGCATTCAAAGCTGCAGCGAGAAAGTTTGCTAAAATCCTTACCGATCACCCCGTTTGCGGCGATGGGCTGCCGAAGTTTGGCACTAACGTGCTGATGAACATCATTAACGAAGCCGGTGGACTGCCTACCCGCAACTTCAGCAGAGGTCGTTTTGACGATGCTAACGAAGTATCGGGTGAAAAATTGGCAGAAGTTGCTGTTGCTCGCGGCGGTAAAGCTACCCACGCCTGCCACCCGGGATGCGTAATGCGCTGTTCCAACGTTTATCCGATGCCGGACGGCAAAGTTTGCGCACCGATTGAATACGAAACTGCTTGGGGCTTTGGGCCGAACTTAGAAATCAACGACTTGGACGTAGTTGCTAAGCTCAACTACATTTGTAACGATGTAGGTTTAGATACCATTGAAGCGGCAGGAACGCTGGGTGTACTGATGGAAGCAGGTGTTATTCCGTTCGGTGACGGTGAAGCCGCTGTTAAAGCCTTAGAAGAAGTGGGTAAAGGTACCTTCTTAGGCCGCATCATCGGTGCCGGTGCCGGTATCGCCGGTAAAGTATATGGTGTAACCCGTGTGCCGGTAGTTAAAAACCAAAGCATTCCGGCATATGATCCGCGTTCGGTTAAAGGTAACGGCGTTACTTATGCCACAACAACCATGGGTGCCGACCACACTGCCGGTTATGCAGTAACGGCCAACATTCTTAAAGTTGGTGGCTATATCGATCCAACCAAATCAGAAGGACAAATTGAGCTGTCCCGCAACTTACAAGTTGCCACCGCAGCGGTTGACGCCACCGGTTTATGCTTGTTTGTAGCGTTTGCAGTACTGGACAATCCGGAAGGGCTTCCCACCGTGGTAGATATGCTTAACGCTCAATACGGCACGCAGCTGACTGTTGACGATGTTACTGCACTGGGTCAACAAATTCTTAAAAACGAGCGCGAATTTAATGCTAAGGCAGGCTTTACCAAAGCAGATGACCGTCTGCCGGAGTTTTTCTACGAGGAAGAGCTTGCTCCGCATAACACCAAATTTGAACTGAAGGACGAATTAGACGAAGTATTTAACTTTTAAGCTGTTTGTCAATAATACGTTGGCAGCGGTATGCAGGATAGAGTAGAATTAATTATACCTAAGGATAGAAGGTGAGAGCTTGCTGCTGGAAGTAAGATTGTACAGTGGATTAGAAAAATATGTAGCAGGTGCAGTATACGGTAAACCAATCAGCGTAGAAATAGAAGCCGGTGCTACCGGCAGAGAACTGCTTAAAAAGCTGGTTATACCGGAAGAGCAGGTTTATTCAATTCTGGTAAACGGCACTCACCGCAATATTGATGAACCGTTTCAAGACGGTGACCGAGTGGCCCTTTTTCCACCGGTAGGTGGGGGCTAATAAATGAATATTAACAGGCGGGATAGGCCCGTCTGTTAATAACGACCGTTATGCATAAATCAACATAAGGACTGATATCTGGGAGTAGTATTTATGGATTGGATATTACAGGGAATTAAAGAAGCAATATTGATGCTGTTATCCGGTGATAAGGAAGTTTTGGAAATAACCTTTTTAACACTTAGAGTATCGTGTACCGCCACTCTGATTAGTGTCTTGATAGGAGTGCCGGTGGGCTATCTCTTGGCTTTTCATAACTTCCCCGGTCGTAAAATATTGGTGAGTATGGTTAACCTGGGTATGGGTTTTCCACCGGTGGTTGTCGGTTTGTGGGTGTTTGTTTTGCTGGCCAGAAACGGCCCGCTGGGAGATCTGAAATTATTGTATACCCCAACCGCAATTATCATTGCCCAGTCAATTATTGCCTCACCGATTGTTATGGGTTTCTCGGTGGCCGCCTTTCAGCAGTTAAATAGTAAAATCAGAACACAAATACTTTCACTTGGGGCTTCGCAGTGGCAGTTGATGATGCTTTTAGTGCGTGAAGCGCGCTTGGGATTATTGGCAGCCGTTATGGCCGGTTTTGGCGGCGTTGTTTCCGAAGTGGGAGCATCGATGATGGTTGGTGGCAATATTCGGGAAGAGACCAGAGTACTAACCACCGCCATGGTAATGGAAGTATCTAAGGGGCAGGAAGAAATTGCCATTGCACTGAGCCTTATTTTGCTGACATTGTCATACCTTGTAGTTGTTGTTTTAACTATCAATCAACAACGGGGGAGATTTATCCAATGAGCGGTACTGTTTTAGCAGTAAAAGATGTTGTCATGATTAAAGCCAAGCGAATGATATTAAATGTACCTTCCCTGGAACTTAAGCGTGGTGAGGTGCTGGCTTTGATGGGTCATAACGGGGCAGGAAAAAGCACTCTGCTGCAGGTGCTGGCGCTGCTGCAAAAGCCCACCAAAGGTGAAGTTTATTTTTGTGGACAAGTTGTTCGGCGCCAAGACAAGCTGCGCGTAAGACGAAAAATGGCTGCAGTACTGCAGGAACCTTTGCTGTTAGATACTACTGTCTTTAAGAATGTCGCTGTTGGACTGCAGTTAAGAAATTATCCCAAAAGCGAGATAAATCGCTTGGTAAAATCCTGGTTGGATCGGGTGGGCATTTTACACTTAGCGAAACAACCGGTGCATACTTTATCCGGTGGTGAAGCTCAACGCGTCAGCTTGGCGCGGGCATTGGTATTAGATCCGCAGGTGCTCTTTTTGGACGAGCCTTTTTCCGCGTTAGACACGCCGACGAAGGAGAGCTTATTGGATGATTTGCGGGAAATATTAGAAGAAAACCGCATTACCGCGGTTTTTGTTACGCATGATTACCGGGAGATTCCTAAATTGGCTGACCGAGTGATTGAATTGGCTAATGGCGACATTATTCAAGAGGGACTGCCTGATGAGGTGTTGGCCGGTAAGCTGTATCAGGAACAAAAAGTTTCTTATATTAATGATAAAATAACCGGATGATTATAATTATCAAAGGAAGCGGGTGACAATATGCAGGATGGGTTTAAGCGCGATATTAACTATTTAAGAATATCAGTTACCGATCGCTGCAACCTACGCTGTGTATACTGTATGCCGGAAGAAGGTGTGCAGTTAATGAAACATGAGGATATATTGACACTGGAGGAAATATATCAGGTTGTAGAAGCTGCCGCAATGATTGGGATCCGCAAAGTACGTTTAACCGGTGGTGAGCCGTTGGTGCGGCTTGGTTTGGTTGAGCTGATCAGAAAAATAAACTCACTGCCGCAAATAACTGACATTTCCCTTACCACCAACGGCGTTTTGCTGAAAGAAATGGTAGCCGATTTAAAAGAAGCCGGGTTAAAACGGGTAAATATCAGCTTAGACAGCATGGTGCCGAAGCGGTTTCATAAAATTACCCGCAACGGCCATTTAAATCGGGTGCTGCAGGGGATTGATGAAGCGTTAAGACTGCAGTTTGATCCGGTAAAAATAAACACTGTAGTGGTGCGCGGAGTTAATTTGGATGAGGTTGTAAACTTTGCTAAATGGACAACCGAAGCTCCGGTGCATGTGCGCTTTATTGAATTGATGCCTATTGGTACATCCAGCCCTTGGGCAGGAGATCGTTACGTGCCTGCCGAAGAAATTAAAAGCATTATTCAAGAAAAACTGGGCAGCCTGCAGCCGGAATATGATTTAATCGGCAGCGGGCCGGCAAAGTATTATCGCTTAGGGAGTGCGCCGGGAACAATTGGTTTCATTACCGCAATGAGTGATCATTTTTGCGGTAAATGCAATCGACTGCGTCTAACGGCAAACGGCGGGCTGCGCCCGTGCTTATTTGATAAACGTGAAGTGGATATAAAATCTGCACTGCGCAGCGGTGCCGACAAGGAAGAACTGGCAAAAATATTTATTGAAGCAATTAAAATAAAGCCTGACCGCCATCATATGGACAACGGCTGGCAGGGACAAAGGGTTATGTCGCAAATCGGAGGTTAGGTAAGCTTATGAGTAAAATGACTCACTTTGATGCCCATGGCCGGGCGCGCATGGTTGAAGTTGGAATGAAAGCAGAAACAAAGCGCGAAGCGGTAGCCAGGGGAGAGGTGCTGATGAACCCGGAAACGTTGGCACTGATTGAAAAAGGAAGAATGGCAAAAGGTGATGTGCTGGGCGTGGCACGGGTGGCCGGCATTATGGCTGCTAAGGAAACTCCCCGCTTGATACCGATGGCGCATCCCATTGGCATTACCGGTGTCGATGTTGATTTTAAAATTGTTCATCCTAACAAGGTAGAGATTGAAGTAAGTGTGCGCACTACCGGCAAAACCGGGGTAGAGATGGAAGCGCTGACAGCAGTTAATGTAACGGCATTGACCATCTACGATATGTGTAAAGCAGTGGACAAAGGTATGATAATCAATAACATTCGTTTAATCAAAAAAACCGGTGGTAAAAGCGGTGAATTCACACGGGAGGGAGAACAACCATGGCAGGATCAGTAATTGCAGTATGTACCAGCCCGGAGAAAGGAATGCGCAAAAAAAATGTTGGCAGCGGAAACCTAGTGGTTGATTTTGGTCTGGAAGGGGATGCTCACGGTGGTCCCTGGCACCGCCAGGTAAGCCTGCTGGCAATAGAAAGCATTGAAAAAATGCGCAAAATGGGCTTGGATGTAGGTCCGGGAGATTTTGCTGAAAATATTACTACCGAAAACATTGATTTAGTTTCTCTGCCGATTGGCACGAAACTGAAAATTGGGGCGGAAGCAGTCGGTGAAGTAACTCAAATAGGTAAGGAATGCCACCACGGTTGTGCTATTCGCCAGCAGGCCGGTGACTGTGTAATGCCGCGCGAAGGCATATTTATTAAAGTGCTCAATGGCGGAGCGGTTAAGGTTGGCGACAGTATTGAAATCATTTCTGAAGGAGAGAAATAATCTGTGCCCGGTGTACCGATAATTTCTGTAGTTGGCTGGTCAAATTCCGGAAAAACAACTTTTATAGAAAAACTGATTGGTGAGCTGAAAAAGCGAGGCTATCGGGTAGGCACCGTTAAACATCATCACAAAGCTGTTGAACTGGATATACCGGGTAAGGATACTTACCGCCACGCTCAAGCAGGGGCGGATGCAGTGATAATTGCCGGCTCGGAAAAAATAGGTTTAGTAAAGAAAACCGATCATCCGTGCTCGCTTGCGGAACTTATCCCACTGCTTGAAGATATGGATATCATTATTACCGAAGGGTTTAAACAGGAGAATACCCCGAAAATAGAAATTTTTCGCCAAGGGGTGTCTGAAGGTGCTGCCTGTCATCCGGAACAAGTGATTGCGGTGGTCAGCGACGTAAAATTAAACCGTTCGGTGCCGGTGTTTGATTGGAACGATGCAGCAGGCGCTGCTGATTTAATTGAACAAAAGTACCTGAGGTGATAGCTTTGAACGGTTTAACCAAACAACAGCTTATTCATTATCAACGAAACATCCTGCTTAATGATTTCGGCACGGAAGGGCAGCAAAAGCTGCTGCAGTCGAAAGTATTAGTGACCGGTGCCGGGGGGCTGGGTTCTCCTGTTTTGTTCTATCTTGCTGCTGCCGGGGTTGGCACCGTTGGCGTGATAGATTCAGATACTGTGGATTTATCAAATTTACAGCGTCAAGTGCTGCACAATATTCATGATATTGGTCGTCCTAAAGCTGCATCGGCGCAGGAAAAGTTAACGGCATTAAACCCGGATGTCAAGGTAGTTACATATCACCGACGGCTGACTGAAAAAAATGCCGCAGAAATTATTAAAGATTACCAACTGGTGATAGATGCTGCAGATAACTTTGCCACCAGGCAAATTGTTAACCAAGTTTGTGTACAGCAGTCTAAGCCTTTTATCTATGGCGGGGTGCTGGCCTATCAAGGACAAGCGATGACATTTATTCCGGGACAAGGCCCCTGCTTTAGCTGCATTTTTAGGGATGCTCCCCCGGCTGACGCGCCAACCACTTCTGAGCTGGGTATCTTGGGTGCCGTTGCCGGTATGATAGGCTGCATCGAAGCATCCGAGGCAGTTAAAGTGCTGCTGGGCATTGGCGAGCCGTTGGTAGGAAGAATGTTTACAATAGATTTGTTTACTATGCAGTGTGACCAGATAGAAGTAAAACAAGATAAGCACTGCCCGGTCTGCGGAGAAAAGCGTGAGTAATCCTCGCGCTTTTTTGTCTTAAACAGTGTTTTTCCGGACAAAACGGCGGTGATAATTTTTAGCAGTGAAAAAAATATTGTCATAGCTAAATAGAGAGGTGTATAATAATTAAAAATCATATTTTGATATTCTTCTAACAATACCATGTTATTAGTTAGTTGAATATTAGTAAGCTTTTAGGCGAAATCTTGTGATATTATGCACAAACTTTTGCCTTGCGAGGAGAGGAGGAGATTATTTTCGAATGATTTATTAACCGTTTAAAAACAGAAATTATTTTTAAAGCACCTTTTTCTTTCGTCTATTTGGAAATTGGCAGCCTGTAATTGCAGATGTTTATAAAATTAACCATTTTAAAGCACCTTATTGCCGGTAGGTAAACTTGGATAGGGAGGGTTCAACATGAATAAAAAGAAACATGTTGAAATCATCAAAACCCACTTAAAAAATTATAAGACGTATAAAGTTGGTATAAAAAATATTCAACAATCTTTGGATGAAATTTTACCAAATATCACTACAAATTATGACTGGAAAGAAGGATCGGCTGGAGCTTACTCGGGTGGCAGTTCAACGGAAAGCACAGCAATATATAAAGTTTCCGGAGATAAAGCCGTGTATTTACAGGAGCAGCTGAGTATTTACAGAACCATTGTATCTTCAATAGATGAAGCGATTGCTGCACTAAGCGAGGATGAACAAAAGTTTATTAAGTGCCGCTATTTTGACAACTATTCGATAGAAAAGACTGCTCAGGAACTGGGGTACAGCGTGCAAAACTGCTTTAAAATAAGAACTCAAGCGATGGACAAATTATTGATCAGTCTAAGAAACCTGATCGAGATAACAATAGATTTTCACTAACTTCAAAATAATAAAGCACCCTGCTTAAGCAGGGTGCTTTATTATTTTCAGAAGGAGATAAATATTTGGTAGAGCTGCGGTAGAGGTTTGGTGTATTTTTTACAATATTTTGGGTGAAGTTTTAGTTTAATTTCGAAATATTTTTTGTATAGTTTGGCTTTATTTTTTAATATAGTGTTCGTTTATTTTTTGTGTAGGAATAGTGTAAGTTTTTTCTTTAAAAATAAGGTAATATGCTATCAAAGAATAAATGAGCAAAGCAAAAACGCTCTCAGCTGCGAGGGTATTTTTTTATATCAACTTTTGTGATGAAAAACACAAATGCCCCCTTTAATAAAGGGAGCACAAGCCAAAATCAATTGAACGGGGGCGCGCTGATGAGGAAAAAAGAACAAATTAATATCATTATTAAACACTTAAACAATTACAAAATATATCTCATTGGTATAAAAAATATTCAACAATCTTTGGATGAAATTTTAACCGATAAACACAGTGGTTATTTGAAAGATCAGTTAAATATCTATAAAACAATTATCATCTCAATAGATGAAGCAATGAGAATATTAAGTGAAGATGAGCGAAAATTTATTAGGCTCCGCTATATTGAGGAACTTTCAATGAGTGAAACGGCAAAGCGGATTGGCTGTAGTGTTCAAAACGGATTTCGCATCAGAAATAATGCGATGAACAAGTTATTAATCAGTTTAAGAAATCTGTTAAAAATACCGCCGGATTTAAGTGAATAGAAAGTGCACGCTTCGATGACGAAGGGTGCACTTTTTATTTAAATGTAAAAACCACCGAAAGGGGGAAGGAAAACTGCACTGTTAAACAGTCGGGATAGGTATTTAAGTTAGCTTACTGCACTTGTATCTAAGCGCATTATTAAAAGTTCAAAGGGGGTTTACCTATGAGCGGGAGAGGAGTTTATTTAGCTCTCTTGCAGGCATCGAAATCTTTTGCCCAATGGGAATATGAGAATTCGATGAATATCCTGCGCAATAAGAAGAGGCTGATATTGCTGCTGGTAATCTGCTTACCGATTATTTTACCGGCATTAGCTCATGCAGCCTCAATGCTGCCTGAATCTTTAGGTGGTAAATCAGCCTATGCACCGGCTTTCTTTACACCTAAAATATTTTACGGATCAATTTTGGTTGGCCTTTGTGCCGGGTTGATTACAGGTTGTATCGGTGCCGGCGGAGGATTTATCATTACACCGGCATTGATGAGCTTTGGTGTCAAAGGTATTTTAGCTGTCGGTACCG
>CBEUVQ010000020.1:0-42419 GCA_965546615.1 uncultured Peptococcaceae bacterium | reverse complement strand
CCAGTGTGTCGGGGCCTACCAGCGGTTTGCGGTAGCGGAACTCGGAAGCAACGTCTACTTCAACCGGTATTCTCACCATTGATTCAATCACCTGCTTGCCAACCAAACCGGCATGGTAGGCGGTGCCGCAGGCGGTGATGTATATGCGGTTGATGCTTTGAATATAGTCTTTGTCTGCTTTTATTTCTTCCAGTATCACTTTATCGTTTTCCGGAGCAATGCGGCCGCTCAGCGTATCGCGCAGTGCCCGGGGCTGTTCATAAATTTCTTTCAGCATAAAGTGGGGGTAGCCGCCTTTTTCTGCCTGGCTTTCTTCCCACGTTACTTCAAATACGTCTTTGTCTACTTTTTCGCCGGCGGCGTTGGTAACTTCAACTTTGTCGGCAGTGAGGTCGACAAACTCCCCGTCGTTAATAATTAAAGTGCGGCGGGTGTGTTTAAGCAGCGCCGGAATATCGGAAGCCAAGAAGTTTTCACCTTCACCCAAGCCCACTACCATCGGGCTGTCTTTGCGCACTGCCACCAGACGCTCCGGTTCATTTTTGCAGACAACCACAATAGCATAAGAACCTTCCACCCGGTCGATTGTGCGGCGCAGTGCCTGCATTAAGTCGCCTTGGTAATAATGTTCAATTAAATGGGCAATTACTTCGGTATCAGTTTCGGATTTAAAGCGGTGCCCCTGCTGCTGCAGCCATTCTTTCAGCTCCAGGTAGTTTTCAATAATCCCGTTGTGCACCACCGCAAAATTACCGGTGCAGTCGGTGTGCGGGTGAGCGTTTTCATCAGACGGTTTGCCGTGGGTTGCCCAACGGGTATGGCCGATACCGCATTTTGCATCGGTGTCTTTACCTTTCAAGCTCTCTACCAGTACTGTTAAGCGGCCCACTTTTTTATCCACTTTTATTTCTCCGTCTTCCCAAACAACAATTCCCGCTGAATCATAGCCGCGGTATTCCAATTTGCTTAAACCATCTATCAATATCGGGGCGGCGGTTCTGCCGCCCACATAGCCAACTATTCCACACATAGTTTTAGCTGCTCCTTTCGCATGATGCTGATTATCATTTTTATGAAGAAAGCACGGCGGACGGTGTGTGTTTCCGCCTTTTAGTGTTATCTTTCCCTTCGGGGCGCAAAAAAACCGTGGTAAGCTCCACGGTATAGTGAATTTTTTCACTTGTCTGTATACCATGCAAACTTTTAACCACTTGATACTTTTGTGCCGCAGTTGCCTGCGGTTTTGTAGTATCGTTATCGGTCGTGGTCAACCGGGGGGCATCCGCCGAAAATTCGATAAACCCCCACCTCGTCAACCCATAGGGTCCTGGCGCTTAAACATTATTCAGTTTTTCAACAGTCTTTTAAAAAGTCATTTTCACCCCCTTCAGCTGATACTTTCTACCACTGCTGCCAATTTGTTCACTACTTCGCTCAGCTTTTGTTCATCTTTTGCTTCCGCCATCACTCTTACCAGCGGTTCGGTGCCGGAAGGGCGTACCAGCACACGGCCTTCGCCATGCAGGTATTTTTCTGCGTCGCGAACAGCGGCTTTTAACTCCGCACTGTTCATCACCGCTTCTTTATTTTTTACCTGCACGTTTTTCAGCATTTGCGGGTAGTGCTCCATTTGGGCAGCCAAAGATTCCAGCGATTGACCGGTTTCTTTAATAACTTCCAATAGTTTCAGCGCGGTAATAATACCGTCACCGGTGGTGTTGTGGTTTAAGAAAATGATGTGGCCGGATTGTTCTCCGCCAAGCACCGCTCCGCTTTCCAGCAGTTTTTCCATCACGTAGCGGTCGCCTACTTTGGTCTGCAGCACTTTAATGCCCGCCTGATGCATCGCCGCATACAGCCCCATGTTGCTCATTACCGTCACCACCAGCGTGTTCAGCGGCAGTTGATTTTTATTTTTTAGGTGTTTGGCGCAGATTACCATAATTTGATCGCCGTCAATCAGCCTGCCGCCGGCATCCACCGCCAAAACGCGGTCGGCGTCGCCGTCGTGGGCCAAGCCTAAATCTGCTTTGCATTCCACCACTTTTTTCATCAGTGCCTCGGGGTGGGTGGAACCGCAGTCGGCATTGATATTTACGCCGTCCGGGGTGTTAAAAAGGGGAATTACCTCCGCCCCCAATTGGCTGAGAATGCGGGGCGCCACTTGGTAGGCGGCACCGTTGGCACAGTCCACCACAATTTTCAGCCCGCTTAAGTCTATATTTACTGTACTTAAGGCAAACTTTACATAGCGGTCGGCAGCATCTGCAGCGGTATAAACCCGCCCTAAATCACCGCCTGTCGGCACCGGAAAGCCGGCGGTATCATCCAGCATTTTTTCGATGTCTTCTTCCAGTTGGTCGGAAAGTTTGTAGCCGCTGGGGCCGAAGAATTTGATGCCGTTATCTTCCACCGGGTTGTGCGATGCGGAAATAACCACACCGGCGGCAGCATTCAGTTCTCTGGTCAGGTAGGCAATAGCCGGGGTAGGCAGCACACCTACTTTGCAGACATCAACACCTACCGAGCAGATACCGGCAATCAGCGCTGCTTCCAGCATATCACCGGATATTCTGGTATCCTTACCGATAACAATACGCTTCGGCTCACCGCTGCCGGTTAAAACGCAGGCACCGGCCCGGCCGAGTTTAAAAGCCAGCTCAGGCGTTAATTCCCGGTTGGCTGTTCCTCTTACTCCGTCTGTTCCAAACAGTTTCGCCATCTATGTAAAAAATCTCCTTTCAGTCACAAGGAATTAAACACAATAAATCACGCTAATTATACTTCCGACATTTTTTATTGTCAATTTTTTAAATATTATATGCTGCCGAACAGCGGGCGGTTAATAAATAATCATCGCCGATGCAGCAGTTTGGGCGCGAAACATCGCGCCCTTAAGCCTATGTATTTTATTCTGCCTGTTCAGGTTCCTGCGGCTGTTCCGGCGGCTGCGGCACTTCGTTTAATGTAACGGTTACTTCCACCCGGTCGGGCTGCAGCAGCACCGCCCCCGGCGGCAGCTGTAATTCTGTCGACTGCTTTAAGTTTTCTTCCGCGCCGTTTAAGTTGACCGGCTCGGTGCTTACCTCTTTAATCTGCGGCAGCACGTCATGCGGGGCATAAACCTGCACCACAGCAGGCTGCGCGGCTGCGGAATCCAGTTCGTATCCTTCGTTTGGTGCACCGGTGGTTTCTACCTTCACCGGCACCGCCTTATAAGGAACGCTGACGTTAACCGGCACCACCACCCGCACCACTTCGGGAGACAGCTTCACTTGTTTGTTCTGCAGCGCCAGCGGCAGCGAATAATCCAGATTTTGCTTTGCTCCGCTTACATCAACAGTAACGGGAACTTGTTCAATGGTATCCAGCAGGCGGCTGGGCCCGCTGGCCAAAACGGCGGTAGGTACTAAAAGCGGCTCGCCGGTAGAGTAACCCGCCAGCGGGGTACCTTTCAGAAAGGCGCGCACCGGCACCTGCTTTTGCACCAGTTTGTCTACATTTACCGTGATGGTACCGGGATTTATTTGACTGATCTGTACTCCGCTCGGTCCGGATACATTTACCGTCAGCACGTTTTCTCCGATATCGGCATGAGAAAGGTCAACAACAGCCTTAAAATCTTCTGCTTTTAACCCTCTCACTTTCAGGCCGGGCTTAACCCACACGCTCACCCGGTCGGGCAGTTCGTCGGTAATCATCCCGTCGGGTAAACCGGCAGCATGCAGTGAAACTCTGAATTCCTGTTCCTGCAGCGGATTTTGCAGGTTGTTGACGTATGCCCAAAGAATTACCGCAATAAATACCGAAATAATAATCAGCGAGTAACGCTGCCAGGAAAGTGAGTTAAATTTAAAGCGGATCATCCGGCACCCCCGTTCCGGTTCAGAATGTTGGTTAATGAAGGCGCAGGTTTAGGCTGCAGTCCTTCTGTCAACCGCTCCTTCAGTGTTGTTTCATCAAGCGTGCGGTGCAGCTCGCCTTCAACAGCCAGCGAAATGTCGCCGGTTTCTTCCGAAACAATAACAGTTAAAGCATCGGAGTACTCCGTTATCCCAATGCCTGCCCGGTGCCGGGTACCCAAACCGTGGTCCAATTCTGCTTCGGTTAGCGGTAAAAAGCAGGCCGCCGCCGCCACCCGATCGCCCCTAATAATACAGGCACCGTCGTGCAGCGGGGTTTTGGGAATAAACAAGTTAATTAAAAACTCCGAGCTCACTAAGCCGTCTATTTTAATTCCGGTATCGATATATTCTTCCAATCCGGTAACGCGCTCAATAACAATCAGTGCACCCAGGTTGTTTTTGGAAAGCACCTGTACTGCCCGCACCACTTCGTTAATCATGCGCGATTTATCTTCTTCTTTCAGATGGGTAAATTGATTGGAAAAAAACTTGCCCCGACCAAGCTGTTCCAGCGCCCGCCTCAGTTCCGGCTGAAAGACGATGGGCAGCGCCACCACTAAAGCGGTCATTGTCTGCCGCAGCAGCCAGTTGATGGTGTTCAGCTGCAGCCAGCTGCTGATGGTGGTAGCCACCAGCAAAACAACTATCCCTTTAATCAGCTGTACCGCTCTGGTACCGCGAATAACCAGCATCAGCCGGTAAAGCACCAAAGCAACAATAGCGATATCTAAAATGCTTATTAAAGTAAACGGAGCCAAACTTATTGACCGCAGCTGCTCAAGCAAAGGGCACCCTCCATAATCAAATACATATTTGAAAGAATAAATTCGATTTTATTGTTAATATACCTGCTGATTATTCGATAATATTCAACGTTTTGTTGTAATTTGTCTTACATTAATCACCAAATGCCGCTGCCGGCGCATAAAAAGCAAAAGGGGCCGGTTCAACCGGCACCCCCTTTTTAAAAGCTATTCTGCTTTCAGCAAACCGTAAGCCATACTGTCTACCAATGCCTGCCAGCTTGCTTCAATAATGTTGGTGGACACACCGACAGTGCTCCAAGTGCGGCGGCCGTCGCCGGTTTCAATCAGCACTCTTACCAGTGCCTCGGTGCCTGCTTTTTCATTTAACACCCGCACTTTATAGTCGTTCAGTTTCATTTGTTTAACGTCAGGATAAACTTCTTCCAGCGCTTTGCGCAGCGCGTTGTCCAGCGCGTTAACCGGTCCGTTGCCTTCGGCGGCGGTATGCACCACTTCGTCTTTTACTTTCATTTTAATTACCGCCTCAGAGTGCACCGGATGCCCTTCTTTAAACTCTAAAATCAGGCGCAGGTTTTCTAAAGAAAACGGCTCAACGTATCCGTTAAAGGCTTTGCGCATCAGCAGTTCAAAGGAACCTTCCGCCGCTTCAAACTGGTAGCCCTGGTTTTCCAGCTCTTTAATCTGCTCCAACAGCCGGCGGCTTTCCGGGCTTTGGCGGTGAACATCAACATCCAGCTCTTTAAATTTATAAAACAGGTTGGATGTTCCGGATAATTCCGATACCAGCACCCGGCGCTGATTGCCCACCTGCTCGGGTTGAATGTGTTCATAAGTTGATGATTCTTTTAACAGCGCACTGACGTGAATGCCTCCCTTATGCGCAAAAGCACTCGCCCCTACGTAAGGCTGATAGGGGTTGGGGTTCATATTCGCCACTTCGCTGACATAGCGGGACATTTCCGTTAAATGCACCAAATTCTCTCGGGGGATGGTGTCAATGCCGCATTTTAGCGTCAGATTGGGGATCACTGAACATAAGTTGGCATTACCCACCCGCTCACCGTAACCGTTAACGGTGCCCTGCACATGGGTAACACCGCAGCGCACCGCTGCCAGCGAGTTGGCTACCGCCAGCTCACAGTCGTTGTGCGCATGAATGCCCAGCGGTTTGTCAATGTGCGCTTTTACATCGGCAATAATTTCCTGTACTTCATAAGGCATGGTGCCGCCGTTGCTGTCGCACAGCACCAAGGTGTCTGCACCGCCGCGCACAGCAGCGGCCAGGCACTCTAAGGCATAATCCCGATTCGCTTTATAACCGTCAAAGAAATGCTCAGCATCAAAGAATACTTCCAGGCCGTTATTTTTGAGGTAGCGCATTGAATCCTCAATCATCGCCAGGTTTTCTTCCAAAGTGGTGTTTAATGCATGGGTGACGTGAAAGTCCCATGTTTTTCCGAAAATAGCGGCAGCTTTCACGCCGGAATTAATAACAGCGTTTAAATTGGCATCTTGTTCCGCTGCAATGCCGGGTTTTCGGGTGCAGCCAAAGGCGGATATTTTCGCACATGTCAGCCGATATTCGCTAATCCGCTTAAAAAATTCCATATCTTTGGGGTTTGAACCGGGCCAGCCGCCTTCAATATAGTGAAAGCCCATCGCATCCAGTTTTAATGCTATTTTTACTTTGTCATCCACCGACAGCGATACGCCTTCACCTTGGGTGCCGTCCCGCAGGGTTGTGTCATAAATCTGTACTGATGGCAAACTGCATCACCCCCGTACTTCGTTTCCTTAGTTTAGGTAAGCTGTTTTAAAACCAGTTCACCCATCTCTTTTGTACCCACCTGCTTCATGCCCGGCTGCATAATATCGCCGGTGCGGTAACCGGCGTTCAGCACTTCCGCCACCGCATTTTCTATTGCACCCGCCTCTTTTTCCAAATCAAAACTGATGCGCAGCATCATTGCCGCCGACAGAATTGTCGCCAGCGGGTTGGCCAAATCTTTGCCGGCAATATCGGGTGCAGAGCCGTGAATAGGTTCGTAAAGGGCCACTTTGCCGCCAATACTTGCGGAAGGAAGCATGCCGATTGAGCCGGTCAGCTGAGCGGCCAAGTCCGTCAAAATATCACCGAAGGTGTTTTCGGTAACCATGACGTCAAACTGTTTGGGAGCCCGCACCAGCTGCATTGCCGCATTGTCGACATACATGTGGCTAAGCTCTACCTGCGGGTGTTCTTTCGCCAGCTCATCAACCCGCTCCCGCCAGTGACGGGATGTTTCCAGCACGTTGGCTTTGTCAACCGAAACCAACCTTCCGCCTCTTTTTTCCGCCATCGCAAATGCCAATTTAACCACCCGGTCAATTTCCGGGGTGGTGTACAGCATGGTATCGTATACCCGGATGCCTTCCGGTATTTCTTCCCGCTTTTTCTCGCCAAAATAAAGGCCGCCGGTGAGTTCGCGGATAACCAAAATATCCAACCCCGATACCAGTTCCGGTTTTAAACTGGATGCGTCCGCCAGCGGCGGAAACACTTTAACGGGGCGCAGATTGGCATAAAGCCCCAACTCTTTTCTGATCGGCAGCAGTGCCCCTACTTCCGGGCGCAGGTGAGTCGGCAGGTTATCCCATTTCGGGCCGCCTACCGCACCCAGCAATACCGCATCGCACTCCCGGCACAGTTTAAGCGTTTCTTCCGGCAGCGGATGCCCGGTTTCATCGTAAGCGGCACCGCCGATTAATCCTTCTTGAAATTCAAACTCGTGATTATATTTTCGCGCCACTGTTTTTAAAATCTCCACTGTGGGAGCAAGAATTTCTTTACCTATGCCGTCTCCCGGCAGAACTGCAATTTTAGCCATTTTTATTCATCCTTTGTGATACGTAGTTGATTAAGCCGCCGGCAGCAATAACCTGCTGCATAAATTCCGGCACCGGTGTTGCCCGGTAGGTTTCGTTTTGCGTAAGATTTTTTATTAAGCCGCTGTCCGCTTCCACTTCCAAGCGGTCACCGGGCTGAATTTTATCCGCCGCCTCAGGACATTCGAATATCGGCAGTCCGATATTAAAGGCGTTGCGGTAAAAGATGCGGGCAAACGATTTGGCAATAACACAGGATATGCCCGCCGCTTTAATGGCAATGGGGGCATGCTCGCGGGAACTGCCGCAGCCGAAGTTTTTGCCGCCCACAATGATGTCCCCGGCGGATATTTTTTGATAAAATTCCGGGTCGCCGTCCTCCATGCAGTGCTTGGCAAGTTCGGCGGGGTCCGAGGTGTTTAAATAGCGGGCAGGAATAATTACGTCGGTATCGATATCGTTGCCAAATTTCCATACATTGCCGGTTAACTTCATTTAGCACACCTCCTCAGGATGGGCAATCCGCCCCAATACTGCTGATGCCGCCGCCACTGCCGGGCCGGCTAAGTATACTTCGCTCTCGGGATGACCCATGCGGCCGACAAAGTTCCGGTTGGTAGTGGAAATTGCCCGTTCGCCTTTGGCAAGAATACCCATATGACCGCCCAGGCAGGGGCCGCAGGTGGGGGTGCTGACCGCCGCACCGGCCTCGATAAATATATCCATCAAACCTTCGTGCATCGCCTGCCGGTAAATTTCCTGCGTACCGGGGAAAACAATCAGCCGCACATTGCTGTTCACTTTTTTCCCTTTCAGCACTTGGGCGGCAATGCGCAGATCTTCAATCCGTCCGTTGGTGCAGGAACCGATTACCGCCTGATCAACGGTTACATCAGTCGCCTCACTCACCGGGCGGGTGTTTTCCGGCAGGTGCGGGAAAGCGACCTGTGGCTCAATTTTGCTCACATCAAACTCGTAAACTTTGGCGTATTTGGCATCGGGGTCGCTGGCATAGCAGGTATAAGGGAATTTGGCCCGTCCTTCAACATAAGCGCGGGTGGTTTCATCAGCGGCAATAATGCCGTTTTTGGCACCTGCTTCTATCGCCATGTTGCACATGGTAAACCGGCCGTCCATAGATAATTCGCTGATCGCCGAACCGGTAAATTCCATCGCTTGGTACAGCGCGCCGTCAACGCCAATTTGGCCGATGGTGTAGAGGATTAAGTCTTTGCCTCCCACCCAGGGGTTTAGTTTGCCGTTGTAAACAAATTTAATGCTTTCCGGCACTTTAAACCAAGTTTCTCCCAGCGCCATCGCCGCCGCCAAATCGGTGCTGCCCACCCCGGTGGCAAAGGCGCCCACCGCTCCGTAGGTGCAGGTGTGTGAATCCGCTCCGATAATTACGCCGCCGGGGCCGACCAATCCCTGCTCAGGCAGCAGACAGTGCTCAATGCCCATGCGGCCCACTTCAAAATAGTTGGTCAGTTCCTGCTCTTTGGCAAATGTCCGCACTGCTTTTGCCTGCTCCGCCGATTTAATATCTTTGTTCGGCGTAAAGTGATCAGGCACCAGTGCCACCCGATCTTTATCAAAAACTTTTTCCACCCCGATTTTTTGAAACTCTTTAATCGCCACCGGAGAGGTGATGTCGTTGCCCAGCACCATATCTACTTTGCAGTTAATCAGCTCTCCCGGTTGAACATAATCTCTGCCGGCATGAGCAGCTAAGATTTTTTCTGTGATTGTCATTCCCATTTTTGTCACATCCTCCTTCGAGGTTCAAAGTTTAAGCTGTACCGCCGGTTATTTGCCGCCGGCGGATTAACATTCATTTTTTTTGTGATTCAGCTCATACACCACTTTATTAGTGGCATTGACATAAGCCTTGGCACTGGCTTCCAAAATATCGGTACTTACCCCGCGGCCGATATATATTTTGCCGTTATCCGCTTTGCGCAGTTTTACCGTTACATCGCCCAGCGCGTCTTTGCCGCCGGTAACGGCGTTAATGGTGTACTCTTCCAGCACTAAATGCAGGCCGGTAATTTTATCAATTGCTTTGTAAATTGCGTCTACCGGACCGTCGCCGCAGGAGGCTTCTTCATATCTTTCACCGGAACAGCTTAATCCTACGGTAGCTGTGGGCACAACGGTAGTGCCGCTGGAAATATGCATATAACTTAAATCATAAGTATTTGGCTGTTCGCGAATTTCTTCATCCACAATTGCTTCTAAGTCAAAGTCGGTGATATCTTTCTTTTTGTCAGCTAAATCTTTAAACCGGCCAAACGCTTTATTCAGCTCATCTTCACTGAGATTGTAGCCCAGCTCGCTCAACCGCTGCCTGAAAGCATGCCGGCCGGAGTGTTTGCCCAGCACCAAATTGCTTTTGGAAATGCCCACCATCTCGGGGTTCATAATTTCATAGGTGGTGCGTTCTTTCAGCACACCGTCCTGGTGAATACCGGATTCATGGGCAAAGGCATTTTTGCCGACGATAGCTTTGTTCGGCTGCACGCTCATGCCGGTAAGGCCGGACACCAAGCGGCTGGTGCGGTAGATTTCTTCGGTATTGATGTTTGTGCTTACTTTAAATTGATCCCGCCGGGTGTACAGCGCCATAATCACTTCTTCCAGTGCGGCGTTGCCGGCCCGCTCACCGATGCCGTTGATAGTGCCTTCAATTTGACGCACCCCGGCATTTACCGCCGCCAGCGAGTTGGCTACCGCCAGACCTAAATCGTCGTGGCAGTGCACGCTGACAACCGCTTTATCTATATTGGACACCCGCTGAAAAATTTCAGAAATAAAGCGCTCAAACTCTTCCGGGGTGGCATAACCAACGGTATCGGGAATGTTTATTACTTTTGCTCCCGCTTCAATGACCGCTTCCATTACCCGGCTGAGATATTCCGGATCGGTGCGCGAAGCATCTTCCGCTGAAAATTCAACATCGGAAGTATATTTGCAGGCATGCTTCACCGCCGCCACCGCCGCTTCCAGCACCTGCTCGCGGGTTTTGCGCAGCTTATATTTCAAGTGGATATCCGATGTAGCAATAAAAGTGTGAATTCGCGGCTGCTGCGCTTCTTTCAGCGCTTCCCACGCCGTGTCAATATCTTTAAAATTTGCCCGGCTCAACCCCGCTACAGCGGAATTTTTCACTTCCCGCGCCACCGCCTGAACGGCAGCAAAATCACCCGGTGAAGTGATCGGAAAACCGGCTTCAATGACATCAATGCCCATTTTATCCAGCTGGCGGGCAATTTTTAATTTTTCTGCAACATTCAAACTAACCCCCGGAGATTGTTCGCCGTCGCGCAGAGTAGTGTCAAATATATACACCCGTTGAGTCAAAAACGCCACTCCTTTCTTGTGTTAAAGGGGTCAATGAGAAGGGCGGCACCCTTCTCATCATTCATTGAGCTTATCAGTCAACACACCGGTCAATGCCGCTGCCGGCCAGCACCATCGGCAGCACGTTTTCTGTTTCGTCTATCAAGCAGTTGACGATCACGCCGCCCGGTTCGTCAAAAATCTGCGGTAGAACGGCCTGCAGCTGCTGCTTGTCGGTTACTGTATAGCCCCTAAATCCGTATAATTTGGCCAGCTCTGCAAAATCTAAGTCGAAATTAAAATCTATCGCCATATAGCGCCGTTCATGGTAAAATTCCTGCAGCTGCCGCACCATACCCAAACAGTGGTTGTTTAAAACGAATATTTTCAGCGGCAGCTTTTGGTCAACAGCGGTGCCTAATTCCGTCATCGTCATTTGGAAGCTGCCGTCGCCGGTGATTAACACCACCTGTTCATCGGGGCGGCCGATCTGTGCTCCGATTGCCCCCGGCAGGCCAAAGCCCATGCAGCCCAATCCGCCGGAAGTGATAAAGTTTCGCGGCGAGCTGTATTTAAAGTACTGGGCGGCCCACATTTGATGCTGACCGACATCGGTAGATACAATTGCCCGACCTTTGGTATAGCGATAAATTTCTTCTATAATATACTGCGGTTTTAACACCGTTCCGTCATCGTGATATTTCAGCCGGTGTTCTTCTTTCCACTGCCGCACCTGCTCAAGCCAGGCGCTGTTATCAAGCGGTGTTAATTTTTCCAGCATCGCTTTGAGCACTGTTTTGGTATCGCCGACAATCGGCAGATGAGAGTGTACATTTTTGCCGATTTCCGCCGGGTCGATATCAATGTGAATTACTTTCGCATCGGGAGCAAACGCTTCCAGCTTGCCGGTAACCCGGTCGTCAAACCGTGCGCCCACCGCAATTAATAAGTCGCAATTGCATACCGCCAAATTGGCATAGCGGGCACCGTGCAGTCCCAGCATGCCGAGAAAAAGCGGATGTTCACCCGGAATGCACCCCAATCCCATCAGTGTATTTACCACCGGTGCGGAGATCGTTTCCGCCAGCTTCATCAATTCTTCCGAAGCATTTGAGTTTACTATCCCGCCTCCGGCATAAATCACCGGCCGCTTGGACTGCATCATCAGTTTCACCGCATTGGCTACTTGGGAAGGATGACCTTTATATGTCGGCTTATACCCCGGCAGTCCCAAGCTGTCGGGACAGCAAAAGTCAATCATTGTTTCCTGCACATCTTTCGGCAGGTCAACCAGCACCGGCCCGGGGCGTCCGGTAGAAGCGATATGGAACGCCCGCTTCACTATTTTCGGAAGCTGTTTCGGATCTTTAACCAAATAATTATGTTTAACTATCGGCATGGTAATGCCGGTTATATCTACTTCTTGAAAGGCATCTGTACCCACCTGACTGGTAGGCACCTGACCGGTAAAACAAACCAACGGAATAGAATCCATATAGGCATTGGCAATACCGGTTACTAGGTTGGTTGCCCCCGGCCCCGACGTAGCCATGCACACCCCTACTTTACCGGTAGCACGGGCATAGCCGCAGGCCGCATGAGCCGCCCCCTGTTCATGTCGTGTCAAGATATGTTTGATTTTTTTTGTGCGGTATAATACATCGTACACAGGGAGAATGGCCCCGCCCGGATAACCAAAAATCACTTCTACGCCTTCCAGCTCCAGGCAGCGCACCAGCGCTTCGGCAACAGTAATTTTCAAAGCCAAGCACCCCCTCTTCGCAGCAAGTGCTGCGATTTATTTATTTTCCAACCAGGGCATCATTTTACGCAGTTCCGCCCCTACTTTCTCTACCTGATGATCCCGTTCTTCTCTCTTCATAGCGGCAAACATCGGCTGGTTAGCTTGATTTTCCAGCATCCATTCTTTAGCAAAGGTACCGTTTTGAATTTCGCTTAAAATCTTCTTCATTTCTTTTTTCGTTTCTTCATTAATTAAGCGCGGCCCCCGGGTGTAGTCACCGTATTCACAGGTGTTGCTTACCGAGTAGCGCATGTAATTTAAGCCGCCTTCATAAATCAAATCCACAATCAGTTTCATTTCGTGCACACATTCAAAGTAAGCCATCTCCGGAGCGTAACCCGCTTCCACCAAAGTTTCAAAACCGGATTTAATCAGTTGGGTTAAGCCGCCGCACAATACCACCTGCTCACCGAACAAGTCAGTTTCGGTTTCTTCTTTAAAGCTGGTTTCAAAAACGCCCGCTCTGGTGCAGCCGATTCCTTTGGCGTAAGCTAAGCCGAGATCTCTTGCTCTGCCGGTGTAGTCCTGATGCACCGCCACCAAAGCAGGAACGCCGTTGCCCTCTACATACATGCGGCGTACCAAGTGACCGGGGCTTTTCGGTGCAACCATAAATACATCGACATTTTTCGGCGGTACAATTTGGTTAAAGTGAATGTTAAAGCCGTGAGAAAATACCAGCGCTTTCCCTTCGGTGAGATGCGGCGCGATTTCGTTATGGTAAACCTTTCCCTGCACTTCATCAGGCAGCAGCACCTGAATGATATCCGCTTTGGCACAGGCCTCGGAAACGGTGCATACTTCCAACCCCTGGGCTTGTGCGCTCTCCCAGCTGGCACTGCCCTTCCTCAGACCGACAACAACATCCATACCGCTGTCTTTCAAGTTTAACGCCTGCGCATGACCTTGACTGCCGTAACCCAGCACCGCAATTTTTTTACCTTGTAATAAATCTAAATTTGCATCTTGATCGTAGAAAACTTTTGCCATGTTAATCTTCCTCCTTGGTTTTGATTGTGGTATATTTGGCACCCCGCAGCAGGGCGATTTTTCCGGTGCGAACAAATTCTTTAATTGCATACGGCCGCAGTGCCTCCAGCAGTGCGTCCAGCTTTTCTTCATTTCCCGTTGCTTCAATCGTTAATGTTTTCGGTCCGTAGTCTACAATTTTGGCACGAAAGACGTCGGCAATTTGCATAATCTCCAGCCGGTTGGATCTGTCCGTCAATACTTTAATCATCAAAAGCTCCCGTTCAACGTGGGGCACATCGGTGACATCGGTAATCTTTAAAACATCCACCAATTTGTGCAGCTGTTTTTCCACCTGCTCCAGCGTGTGATCATCGCCTTCCACAACAATGGTCATGCGGGAAACAGCAGGGTCTTCCGTACGGCCAACGGTTAAACTGTCAATGTTAAACCCCCGCCGGCTGAACAACCCCGCTATTCTCGCCAACACCCCAGGGTTATTCTCAACCAGTACCGTCAGTGTATGCAGCATTGTGCTCCCTCCTTAACCTAACATATTGTGCAGTGCTTCGCCGGGCGGAACCATCGGAACAACGTTTTCTTCCCGCTCAACCACAAAGTCCATCATTACCGGCCTGCTGCTGGCAACAGCCTGCTCCAGCACCGGTCTGATATCAGCCGCTTTTTCCACGCGGTAGCCTTCCGCCCCGTAAGCTTCCGCCAGTTTAACAAAGTTGGGGGGATTCATTTCTGTGTAGGAATAGCGGCGGTTATAAAACAATTCCTGCCACTGCCGCACCATTCCCAAGTAGCCGTTGTTCAGAATCGCTGCATTGACCGGCAGGTTATAATCAACAGCGGTAGCAAGCTCTTGAATGTTCATTTGAATACTGCCGTCGCCGGCGATATCAAACACCACTTCATCGGGACAGCCCACCTGTGCGCCTATTGCTGCCGGAAAACCGTACCCCATCGTGCCCAAGCCGCCGGAAGAAATAAACGAGCGGGGTTTGGTGTAGGTGTAGTACTGTGCTGCCCACATTTGATGCTGCCCCACTTCGGTGGCAATGCGGGCTTCACCGCCGGTGACCCGATAAATCTCGCTGATTACCTGCTGCGGCTTAATTGGATCGCCACCCTGTTCATAATCAAGCGGATATTCTTTTTTCCACATCTGCACTTTTTCCTGCCAAGCTCCGGGAAGTTTGGCTTCCAGCCGCTCCAGCAGCTGATTAAGCACTGTTTTGACATCGCCCACCACCGGAATGTCTACACGCACATTTTTCCCTAATTCAGCAGGATCAATGTCAATATGAATAATTTTGGCATCGGGGGCGAAGCTCTCAATTTTGCCGGTCACCCGGTCGTCAAATCTTACCCCCACCGCCAGCAGCAAATCACACTCACACACCGCATAGTTGGCATAGCGCGAACCGTGCATGCCCAGCATGCCCAGCGACAGCGGGTGATCTTCCGGAAAACCGCCCAGCCCCATCAAAGTAGTGGTTACCGGAGCAGCCATCAGCTCTGCCAGCCGCTTCAGTTCGCGGTGGGCGCCGGCGCTTACCACCCCGCCGCCGGCGTAAATCACCGGGCGTTCACAGGCCATCACCGCTGCCGCGGCCTGATTAACCAAATCTTCTTCCGCTGCGGCCGGCGGATTGTATCCCGGCAGATACATCGGGGCGGATTCTTTATATTCCGCCTCCCCGCCGGATATATCCTTCGGGACATCAATCAGTACCGGCCCGGGCCGCCCGGTGGTGGCAACATGAAATGCTTCGCGTATCGTTGATACCAAGTCATCAGGGTCTTTAACCAAATAGTTATGCTTGGTAATCGGCAGAGTAATGCCGGTAATGTCTGCCTCTTGAAAGGAATCCCGCCCTAAAAGCGAGGTAACCACCTGGCCAGTAACCGCCACCAGCGGCACCGAATCCATATAGGCATTGGCGATACCGGTAACCAGATTGGTCGCTCCCGGCCCGGAGGTAGCAAAGCAGACACCCGGCTTGCCGGTTGCCCGGGCATAGCCGTCGGCTGCATGAGCCGCCCCCTGTTCGTGACGGGTTAAAATATGCTTAAGGTCTGAATCATAAAGAGCATCATATATCGGCAGTACCGCTCCGCCGGGATAGCCAAAGACGGTATCAACACCTTCATCTTTAAGTGCTTTGATTAATGCTTGCGCACCGGTAAGTTTCATACTCGTTATCACTCCCAGTTGCTATTTTAGTAAAACTGCACCGGAACTTGCCGAAGTAACGTTTTTGGCGTAGCGGGCAAGATATCCGGTTTTTACTTTTGCTTCCGGCTGCTGCCATTTTTTCAGCCGGGCGCTGATTTCTTCAGTGCTTAGTTCTACTTCCAATTTGCAGTTGGGAATATCAATGTTGATGATATCGCCGTTTTGAACGACGGCTATCGGACCCCCTTCCGCCGCTTCGGGAGAAACGTGGCCGATGGAAGCTCCCCGGGTTGCTCCGGAGAAGCGGCCGTCGGTAAGCAGCGCTACATCTTTATCTAAACCCAAACCGGCTACCGTAGCGGTGGGTGAAAGCATTTCTCTCATACCCGGCCCGCCTTTCGGCCCTTCATAGCGGATGACAATTACATCGCCTTTTTTAATTTCGCCCTGCATTAATGCGTTTTGCGCTTCTTCTTCGGAATTAAACACTTTCGCAGGGCCGCGGTGCCGCAGCATTTCTTCAGCTACCGCCGAGCGCTTCACCACCGCCCCCTTCGGAGCAAGGTTGCCGCGCAGCACCGCAATACCGCCGGTGGAAGAATAGGGGTTATCTATCGGACGAATAACTTCGTAATTTAACACTTTTTTGCCGACCAAATTATCTTTGACCTTTTGACCGGTTACCGTCAGCGCTTCACCGTTAATCAGTCCCCGGCGGTTTAACTCTGCCATCACCGCCGGAATACCGCCGGCTAAGTCTAAATCTTCAATATGATGGCTGCCTGCCGGGGCAAGTTTGCACAAGTTCGGGGTGCGAGAGCTGATTTCGTTGATGCGGTCTAAATCCAGCACAAAACCCGCTTCCCTTGCAACAGCCGGCAGGTGCAGCACGGTATTGGTTGAACAGCCCAGCGCCATATCCACCGTCAGCGCATTATATATCGACTGTTCGGTAATAATATCACTCGGCTTGATATCTTCAGCCACCAGTTCCATAATTTTCATGCCCGCCTGTTTCGCCAATCTCCGCCGGGCGGCAGAAACAGCGGGTAAAGTACCGTTACCCGGCAGCGCCATTCCCAACACTTCAGCCAAGCAGTTCATTGAGTTGGCGGTAAACATGCCGGAACAGGAACCGCAGCCCGGACAGGCGGATTGTTCCATCTCTGCCAATTCCTCATCACTCATACTGCCGGCCTGCACTGCACCTACCGCCTCAAACATGTTGCTGAGCGACACTGCCTGCCCGCGGTATTTGCCGGCCATCATCGGACCACCGCTCACTACAACTGCCGGGATATTCAGCCTGGCGGCAGCCATCAGCATACCCGGCACTACTTTGTCGCAGTTGGGAATGAGCACCAAACCGTCAAACGGATGGGCTGTTGCCATTACTTCCACGCTGTCGGCAATCAGTTCGCGGCTGGCCAGCGAATATTTCATCCCTTGGTGCCCCATCGCAATCCCGTCACAGACAGCAATGGTGCTAAATTCAAACGGGGTGCCGCCGGCCAGTCGAATACCGGCCTTGACAGCCTCGGCAATTTCTTTGAGATGCAGATGTCCGGGTACTATCTCACTTTGCGAATTAACAACACCGATTAACGGACGGCGAAGTTCTTCTTCCACCACGCCCAGCGCATTAAACAAACTGCGGTGCGGGGCTTTTTGCAATCCTGCTTTCATGGCATCACTGCGCATAGCCAAATACCTCCTTGGTGTCAGTATTTTATACACATTCTTTTTGCGAATATTGCCAAACCATTACTTTGTCTGCTGACCGATTTTCGTGCACAGAAAGGTAAAGAACGTTTATTAATGTTTAAAAATAAAAAACCTCCCGCACCTGACAGTATAAACTGCCAGGGACGAGAGGTATTCCTTGCGCGTTACCACCCTGCTTGCACCAAAATAAAGGTGCCGCTCATGTGTCTGTCAACGGACACGGTTTTGTTAACGGGTTCCTCAACCCGGCTTCGCCTACTAAAGAAACACTCTTTCGGCAGAGCAGTTCCAGGGTGAGCATTGCCTGCCTCCGGCACCGGTTCCCAGCAATCCCGGCTCTCTGCAGCTTTTGGTTCAGACAATTATCCCTGTCATCACTTACTGGTTAATAAATTGTTTTCTGCACTAAAAATTTAATAACCAGTATACTGGCTGCAGTCAAATGTGTCAAGAATAAATTTTATAGAAAGCCGAAATTTTTGCATTAGCTGCAGGCACACCCGGTGCAGAACGGTCAAAAACGCTGCCTGGCATATTTAAAATAATAAAACCTCTCGACGCCGGCAGATAAATCTACCAGGGACGAGAGGTATTCCTTGCGCGTTACCACCCTGCTTGCACCACAAAAAGGGTACCACTTTAAAGTGTCGTCGATAGACACGGTTTTGTTAACGGGTTCCTCAACCCGGCCGCACTTACTCGGCATATGCCTTTCAGCCGACAGCTCGAGGGTGATCAATGCCTGTCTTAAGCGCCGGTTCCCAGCTCCCCCGGCTCTCTGGAGCTCAGTTTCAAGCAACTATCCCTGTCATCACTTTAATTTGCAGTTAAGTTAATTATGAGTATACTGTCAGAACGGCAAGGTGTCAATAATGCACAAAATTAAAAGATAATTTTGAAAATTATACACTTGTTTGCCCCTGGTAGTAATTTCCTGTCAAGACGGAATACAATATCTTGACAGTTAATTGACGATATAATAACATTATTTGTAGCGAAAAGTTAGCACAGAAGAACGGTTGGCGGTTTTTACAATCACGCACAATTTAACAGCTCAGCACGGTAGAGAACGGTAGGACGGCAGTAGGGTACTCGTGTATCTTTTTGTTTTAGCTGTGACAATTTTGTCAATTAAAGCTTCCGTTCAGGGAGCTTTTTTTATATTTACAGACTTACACTGTTAAGGTACTGACAGCAGCAAACGGTAATTACCCGCTTTGTTTATAAAAACACAGTGCCTTGACGAAAAAACTAAGGAGGCTGAACAAATGAAAAAGACAGTGGTTTTTTTACTGACAGCGCTTATGCTTTTTGTTTTAAGCGGCTGCGGCAGCGAGGAAAATACATCTGCAGATACCGATGCCAACGAAGCTGTTAAGCTCGGCATTATTCAAATTGTTGAACACCCCGCACTTGACGCCGCCCGCGAAGGATTTTTGGAGGTATTAAAAGAAAACGGCTACGTTGAAGGGGAAAACTTAATTGTTGATTATCAAAATGCCCAAAACGACCAGGCCAACCTGCAGACTATTGCCCGCAAATTTGTGCAGGATAAATGTGATTTGGTGCTGGCGGTCGCTACCCCTTCGGCTATGGCAATGGCCAATGAAACCGACGATATTCCCATTTTAATTACCGCCGTTACCGACCCGGTAAGTGCCAAGCTGGTGCACAGCATGGAAAAACCCGGCACCAACGTCACCGGCACAACGGACATGAACCCGGTGGAAGATCAGCTTAAATTGGTAAAGGAAATTGTTCCCACAGCCGAAAAGGTTGGGATAATCTACAATTCCAGCGAAATCAATTCTCTGGTGCAGGTGGAAAAAGCGGAAGAAGTCGCCCCCGGCTTGGGATTGGAGTTGGTAAAAGTAACGGTCACTGCCACCAGTGAAGTAATGCAGGCCGCTCAATCGCTGGTCGGCCGCGTCGACAGTATTTACATACCCACCGATAACATGGTAATATCATCGTTATCCGCAGTGCTGAAAGTGGCTGAAGAAAACAAAATCCCTGTTTTTGCAGGTGAAGCGGATATTGTTAAAAACGGTGCGCTCGCTACGGTAGGCATTGAATATTACCAGCTGGGACGCACAACCGGCGAAATGGCAGTAAAAGTATTGAACGGTGAAAATCCCGCCGATATGGCTGTTCAAGGCCAGCCCGGTTCTGATTTGGTAATTAACTTAAAAGCAGCGGAAAGAATGGGTGTAACCGTTCCGGAGGAAATTAAAGCAAAAGCAAAATTATTGGAATAAGGTGATTTAATGACAGCAGGTGTTTGGCTAGGAATACTGGAACAAGGTTTACTTTGGGGGATCATGGTGCTGGGGGTATATATTACCTTCCGGGTACTGGATTTTCCCGACTTAACTGTTGACGGCAGCTTCACCTTGGGAGCGGCGGTAGCAGCAAGGTTGATTTTTGACGGTTACGATCCCTGGCTGGGAACGATGTTGGCTTTGGTGTGCGGCATACTTGCCGGCCTGTTAACCGGGTTGTTAAACACTAAATTAAAGATTGCCCCGCTGCTCTCCGGTATTTTAATGATGATTGCGTTATATTCCGTTAACCTTAGGGTGATGGGCGGCAAATCAATGATTTCGCTGCTGCGCATGGATACCGTTTATACCGGCGTTGCCGGGATAGGTGTGCCCCAAGAACTGGCGGTTATTACTCTCAGCTTGGCCGCAGTGGCAGTGCTGTGCTGTCTTATGTATATGTTCCTGCAGACAGAAATCGGCATGGCGCTGCGGGCCACCGGCGATAACGAACGCATGATCCGCAGTCTTGGCGTAAACACCGACAATATGAAAATCTTAGGTTTGGCGTTGGGCAACGGTTTAGTGGCGTTATCCGGGGCATTGGTTGCCCAGTATCAAAGTTTCAGCGATGCCGGCATGGGCATCGGCATGATTGTTGTCGGTCTTGCTTCGGTAATTGTCGGTGAAGTGGTTATCGGGCAGGGTGGTTTGCTGCGCACACTGACAGCGGTAATCTGCGGCTCAATTATTTATCGCGCTGTAATCGCTCTGGTTATGAGAATGGGCTTACCGACAACTGATTTGAAACTATTTACCGCTGTTTTGGTGGTACTGGCGATGTCTTCACCGATGATTAAGCAAAAGTTAAAAACTCGTCTAAATCCCGGAAAGGGGGTTGTATAGCGTGCTGCTAATTGAAGAAATCAGAAAAACCTTTAATCCGGGGAGTGTTAACGAACGGGTGGCGCTGAACGGCGTGTCATTGGAATTAAAACCCGGCGACGTAGTGACGGTAATCGGCGGCAACGGTGCCGGTAAATCAACTTTGCTGAACATGATTGCCGGTGTTTATACCGCAGATGAAGGCAGGATAAGTATTGACGGCAGCCCGATTCATACGCTGCCGGAGCATGCCCGGGCGGCTTTTATCGGCCGAGTGTTTCAAGACCCGATGATGGGCACCGCCGCTTCCATGACGATAGAAGAAAATTTATCAATGGCGTTAAAGCGGGGAGTTAAGCGCCGGCTGCGCCGCGGAATCAGGTGGCAGCAGCGCGACTTTTTTAAAGAACAGCTCAGCCTGCTGGGATTGGGTTTGGAAAACCGGCTATCCACTAAAGTAGGACTGCTGTCCGGCGGGCAGCGGCAGGCACTGACACTGCTGATGGCCACACTGGTGCCGCCGAAGGTGCTGCTGCTGGATGAACATACCGCCGCACTCGACCCCAACACCGGGCAAAAAGTGCTTCAGCTGACTGAAGAAATTATTAAAAAGCATCATTTAACCACGCTAATGGTGACACACAATATGGAAGATGCGCTGCGCATCGGCAACCGCACCGTTATGATGCACGAAGGACGGATTATTTTAGATTTAAGCGGCAAAAAACGCAGCAGCACCAAAGTGCCGGATTTATTGGAAATGTTCAAAAAGGCCAGCGGTATGGCGATGAACAACGACCGCATGCTGCTGGCAAATTAGCACAAAAAGCTCGTTCCGCTGGAACGAGCTTTTTGTTTTATACAGCGGGCGGTTTATCCTAACCGGCACCGCCGACAGTATTGTACAGCGATTTTAACGGCGCGACCGGGCATTGGCAATCGCCTGCTTTACCGCCTCGGGCGCAGGGCCGCCCGGCACTTTCCGGGCACGCACACAGTGCTCCACACTGATTGCTTGATACACATCTTCTTCAATGCAGGCATCCAGCTCTTTAAATTCATCAAGCGACAGTTCTTCCAGCGCTTTGTTGTGCTGAATGCAGTACAGCACTGCCTGCCCGACAATTTCGTGCGCCCGGCGGAAAGGAATGCCTTTTTGCACCAGGTAATCTGCAAGATCGGTGGCGTTGGTAAAACCGCCGCGGGCAGCTTCCGCCATGTTCGCTGATTTTACCTTCATGGTAGCAATCATCGGCCGGAAAACCATCAGGCATTTTTTCACCGTGTCAACGGCATCAAACAATGCTTCTTTATCTTCCTGCATGTCTTTATTGTAAGCCATCGGCAGGCCTTTCAGCATTGTTAAAAGGGTAATTAAATCTCCGTAAACCCGGCCGGTTTTTCCGCGAATTAATTCCGCCGGATCGGGATTTTTCTTCTGCGGCATAATGCTGGAACCGGTGCTGTAAGCATCATCCAGCTCTACAAAATCGTACTCCGCCGAAGACCAAAGAACAATTTCCTCACAAAAACGGCTTAAATGCATCATAATCAGCGAGGCGGCAGCGCAGAATTCCACCGCAAAATCGCGGTCGCTCACACCATCCATGGTATTTTCGCTGATTTGAGCAAAGCCCAGCTCCTTGGCAGTAAAGCTGCGGTCAATCGGGAAGGTTGTGCCCGCCAACGCGCCTGAACCCAACGGCATGACGTCGGTACGCTTATAGCAGTCCTGCAGCCGCTCAATGTCGCGCTGAAACATCTGCACATAAGCCAGCAAATGATGGGCAAAGGTAATCGGCTGCGCTCGCTGCAGGTGGGTGTAACCCGGCATCACCGTTTCGGTGTGCTTTTCAGCCAAATCCAACAGCGTATCCCGCAGTGCCGTTAATAACCCACCAATCTGCTTCAGCTCGTCTTTCATAAACATGCGGATGTCCAAAGCCACCTGGTCGTTGCGGCTGCGCGCGGTATGCAGTTTTTTGCCGACATCACCGATGCGCTCAATCAAGAGCTTTTCCACGTTCATGTGGATATCTTCCGCAGAAACGTCAAACTCTGCTCTGCCCGCTTCAATGTCGGCGAGAATTTCTTTTAACCCGGCAGTAATTTGTTCCGCATCACGCTCGCTGATCACACCTGCTTTAGCGAGCATTTTGGCATGTGCAATGCTGCCGGTGATATCGTATTTGTACAAGCGCTGGTCAAAAGAAATGGAGGAATGAAAATCCTCCATCAGCCGGTCATTGGTGCGCTGAAAGCGCCCACCCCAAAGTTTCATGCGGCAGTTCTCCTTTGTTAATCTGTTAAATTATTTGTTTTTTCTTTCCATCAAAGCCCGCACTTTCAGCGGCAGGCCGAACAGGTTGATAAATCCTTCGGCATCCTTTTGGTTGTAAACTTCATCGGCACCAAAGGTGGAAAATTCTTCGTTGTACAGTGAATAGCGGGACTTAGCGCCAAAGGGAATGATATTGCCTTTGTACAGTTTGAGCTTCACTGTACCGGTAACGCTGCGCTGGGTTACATCTACAAAGGCATCCATTGCTTCCCGCAGCGGGGTAAACCAGTTGCCGTCATAAACCAGCTCGGCATATTTCAGTGCCAGCTGCTCTTTGGTGTGCAGCGTTAAGCGGTCAAGTGTGAGCAGTTCCAGTTCACGGTGGGCCTGCACTAAAATTGCGCCGCCCGGTGTTTCATACACCCCTCTGGATTTCATTCCTACCAGGCGGTTTTCTACCATATCGACAATACCGACACCGTTTGCCCCGCCGATGTCGTTTAATTTTTCCAGCATCGCTACCGGATCAAGTGCTTCGCCGTTCAATTTCACCGGCACACCCTGCTCAAATTCCAGTTCAACAATCGTCGGCTTGTCCGGCGCTTTTTCCGGCGGTACCGTCAGCACCAGCACATCATCCGGCGCTCCCAGCCAGGGATCTTCCAAATCGCCGCCTTCATGGCTGATATGCCACAGGTTGCGGTCACGGCTGTAAATGCTTTTTTTGGTCACCGGCACCGGAATGCCGTGCGCCTCGGCATAGTCGATGGCATCTTCACGGGAACGAATATCCCACTCCCGCCAAGGAGCGATAATTTTTAAATCCGGGTTTAACGCTTTAATGCCCAGCTCAAAGCGCACCTGGTCATTGCCTTTGCCGGTCGCTCCGTGGGCAATTGCTTCCGCCCCTTCTTTTTCGGCAATTTCCACCAGCTTTTTAGAAATCAGCGGCCGAGCCATCGAAGTACCCAACAGGTATTTGCCTTCGTAAACGGCACCTGCTTTCAGTGTGGGGTAAATGTAGTCGGTGACGAACTCTTTTCTCAAATCTTCAATGTAGATTTTGCTCGCTCCGCTCTGCAGCGCCTTTTCTTCCAGCGGAGCAAGTTCTTCTCCCTGACCCAAATCGGCAGTAACGGCGATAACTTCATAGCCGTACTTTTCCTTCAGCCAGGTAATGATAATCGATGTATCCAGCCCGCCTGAATAGGCGAGTACCACTTTAGCCATATTCTCACCTCATCAATAATTATCCAAAACAAGTATTATTTATTCTACACCAGTTATTATTTTCCTACCTTACAGCAAATTTTATAACAAAATATTACCTCTGTTACAGCAGCAGCGCCAGCACCGCTTTTTGCGCATGCAGGCGGTTTTCCGCTTCATCCCACACTGCGGAATGCGGGCCGTCGATAATCTCTGCCGTTACTTCTTCACCACGGTGAGCGGGCAGGCAGTGCAAAAACAGGTAATCCGGCTTTGCATGTGCGGCCAGTCGGCTGTCTAACCGGTAGGGGGCAAATACTTTCGCCCGCTCGGTAAACTCCTGCTCCTGCCCCATGCTGGCCCATACATCCGTTACCAGTACGTCGGCATCGGTTACCGCCGCCACCGGGTCGTCAGTAATTTCAATTACCCCGCCGTTTTCATCCGCTGCCTGTTGGGCGATATCAACAATCATGCCGTCCGGCCGGTAGTTTTCCGGCGACGCCACCGCTACATGCATGCCTACCTTTGCTCCGCCGATCAACAGCGAATGAGCAATATTGTTGCCGTCACCGACATAAGCCAATTTCAATCCCGTCAGCCGCCCTTTATACTCCAGAACAGTTAAGAAATCAGCTAAAATCTGGCAGGGGTGGGTAAGGTCGGTTAAACCGTTAATTACCGGAATGTCGGCGTACTCGGCAAGCTCTTCCACATCGCTTTGGGCAAAGGTGCGAATCATAATGCCGTTTACAAACCGGGACAGCACGCGGGCGGTATCCGCTATCGTTTCGCCTCGTCCCAGCTGAATATCTTTGTCGGATAAAAACAATGCCTGCCCGCCCAGCTGATACATCCCCACTTCAAAAGAAACTCTGGTGCGGGTGGACGATTTTTGAAAAATCATGCCCAGTGTTTTGCCCTGCAGATAAGGGGTAGGAATGTTCTGTTTGTGCAGTTTTTTTATTTCCACGGCAGTGTTTAACAAAGTGAAAATGTCATCTTTGCTGTAATCGGCCAGCGTAAGTAAATCGCGGCCTTTAAATTTTTCTTGTAAAATCAGCAATGCTTACCCCTCCAAAAATTATGCTTATTTACCTACAGCAGCACTGTTTTTAATCACACAGTCTGCCAAACAAATCGGCTTCGGTGCCGATCCCTGCTGTAAACTTTTCAATGCCACCGCCATAACGCGGGCGGTGTCCAGCGATGTTAAGCAGGGCACTTTGTATTCCGCTGCTGTGCGGCGCAGTTTAAAGCCCCTTCTTGCCGGTATTTTACCCATGGTAGGAGTGTTTACCACCAGCTGTATTTCACCGGCGCGCACTGCCTTTAACGGGTCTTTCAATACCGTCACGTTTAACCCGGCCGCTTTTAACGCTTTGGCAGTGTTGGCAGTGGCAGCTAACTTAAAGCCTAAAGCCGCATACTGCTTAGCAGCAGTTACCGCCTCCAGTTTATCCCGATCCGCTACCGAAAACAACACCTGTCCGGTGTGAGCCACCTTCATGCCGGCGGCGGTAATCGCTTTGTAAAAAGCGTAGGCAAAGGAACAGTCCGACCCCATTACCTCACCGGTTGATTTCATTTCCGGTCCCAACGAAGTTTCTACCAGTCCCAATTTTTCAAAAGAAAACACCGGTGCTTTTACAGTAATGCATTGAGGCTGCGGACCCAATCCTTCCGGGTAACCCTGCTGAACGAGGTTTATGCCCAGCATCGCTTTGGTGGCCGCCTGCACCATCGGCACGCCGGTAACTTTGCTTAAAATCGGCACCGTCCGCGATGCCCGAGGGTTAACCTCCAGCACAAACACGCCCTGTTCGCCGACAACATACTGAATATTAATTAAACCGCAGATTTTTAATTCTCTGCCGATGCGCATGGTATAATCGATAATTGCATCGATTTCTTCTCTGCTCAGCGACTGCGGCGGATACACCGCAATACTGTCGCCGGAATGCACCCCGGCCCGCTCAACGTGCTCCATAATCCCCGGAATAAAAATGCGGTGTCCGTCACCGATTGCGTCTACTTCCACTTCTTTGCCGCGGATATATTTATCCACCAGTACCGGGTGCTTGGGAGATACCTGCACTGCGGTCTGCATATATTTTATCAGCTGCTCGGTGTTGTAAACAATCTCCATCGCCCGCCCGCCGAGAACGTAAGACGGACGCACCAGCACCGGGTAGCCCAGCTGTTCGGCAATCTCTTTTGCCTGCTCAACAGCGGTGGCGGTTTTGCCTTCTGTCTGCGGAATATCCAAGTCGGTCAGCAGTTTTTCAAATTTCTCCCGGTCTTCAGCAGCATCGATGCTTTCTACCGGTGTTCCCAAAATTTTAATTCCCAACGCCGCCAGGTCTGCGGTAAGGTTAATGGCGGTCTGCCCGCCGAACTGCACCACCACTCCCAGCGGTTTTTCTTTATCGATAACATTTAACACGTCTTCTAACGTGAGCGGTTCAAAGTACAGCTTATCGGCAGTGTCAAAATCGGTGCTCACCGTTTCGGGGTTGTTGTTGATGATGACCGCTTCAATCCCCTGCTGCTGCAGCCCCTTAACGGAATGCACCGAACAGTAATCGAACTCAATTCCCTGACCGATGCGGATAGGCCCCGACCCCAGCACCAGCACTTTGGGTCGGCCGCTTACCGCAACTTCATCTTCGGTGTCATAACAGGAATAGAAATAAGGGGTGGCGGATTCAAACTCTGCCGCACAAGTATCCACCATTTTATATACCGGGCGGATGCCGAAATTTAAGCGCAGCTCGCGCACTTCCGCCGCAGTTAAGCCGATCAAGCGGCCGATATAGCTGTCCGAGAAATTCCACGCTTTGGCGCGCTGCAGCAGATCGGGGTCCGGCCCGGAACCGGCAGAGCGCAGCTCGTCTTCCAGCGTGACGATGTTTTTAATTTTTTCCAGGAAATAATAATTTATTTTGGTGAGCTGATAAACTTCTGTCATCGTCCAGTAGCGCCGAAACGCCTCGGCAACTGCAAAAATGCGCTCATCATCGGCATAGCGCAGTTTGTCTTCCAGCTCCATTTCCGACCAGCTGTGCGAGCCTTTGAGCTGCAAACTGTCCACCCCGATTTCCAGCGACCGCAGCGCCTTCATCAGCGCCCCTTCCAAAGTGCGGTCTATAGCCATCACTTCGCCGGTAGCCTTCATCTGCGTGCCTAAAATCCTGTCACCGCTGCCAAATTTATCAAACGGCCAGCGCGGAAACTTAACCACTACATAATCCAGCGTCGGTTCAAAGCAGGCACTGGTACAGCCCGTTACCGAGTTGGTCATTTCATCCAGCGACAGGCCGATGGCAATTTTAGCGGCAATTTTGGCGATGGGATAGCCGGTGGCTTTGGAAGCGAGCGCCGATGAACGGCTGACCCGCGGGTTAACTTCAATCACGTAGTATTGGTAGCTGTTGGGGTCAAGCGCATATTGAATGTTGCAGCCGCCTTCCACCCCTAACGCCCGAATAATTTTAATCGCTGCGCTGCGCAGCATCTGGTATTCTCTGTCGGCCAGCGTTTGGGTGGGAGCGACGACAATGCTGTCACCGGTATGAATACCGATGGGGTCGATGTTTTCCATACTGCACACAGTGATGCAGTTGTCTTTGCCGTCGCGCATCACTTCGTATTCGATTTCTTTCCACCCCGCCACACTGCGCTCCAGCAGCGCCTGACCAATCATGCTCATTTTTAAGCCGCGGTGCAGAATGGTTTTTAGTTCCTGCTCGTTTTCCGCAATACCTCCGCCGGTGCCGCCCAGCGTATAAGCGGGGCGAATAATGATGGGGTAGCCGATGCGGGCGGCAAATTCCAGCCCTTCTTCAACACTGCAAACAATAGTGCTTTCCGGCACCGGCTCACCGATAGCCAGCATCGTTTCTTTAAACATCTCCCGGTCTTCCGCCCGTTTGATGGTGTCCAGCGAAGTGCCAAGAAGTTTTACATTATATTTCTTTAAAATGCCGTGTTCCGCTAATTCTACCGCTAAATTTAAGCCGGTCTGCCCGCCCAGTGTGGGCAGCAGGCCGTCCGGCCGCTCCTGCGCAATAATCCGCTCGATATTTTCCCGGGTGAGCGGTTCAATATATACAACATCGGCAATACCGGCGTCAGTCATAATGGTGGCGGGGTTGGAGTTAACCAGCACCACCGATAACCCTTCTTCTTTCAAGGCTTTGCAAGCCTGCGTACCGGCATAATCAAATTCTGCGGCCTGGCCGATAATAATCGGCCCGGAGCCGATAACCAAAACTTTATGCAGGTCTTTTTTTACCGGCATTTTTTAGCCTCCCATTGCTTGATCTAATATGTCAACGGCAGCATCGATATCAGCCCGCTGCACAATTAAAGGGGGTAAAAACCGCAGCACACTGCTGCCGGCACAATTTATCAGCAGCCCTTTTTCCCGACATTTATTGACAATCTCGCTGCCTTCACCGTCGATTTCCACGCCAATCATCAGCCCGGCACCACGGATATCTTTAATCATACTGTGCTTCTCCGCCAGTACTGTAAGTTTTTGTTTAAAATACTCGCCCATTTCCGCCGCATTTTCGATAACGTTATCATGCAGCATTGTCTGCATAGCGGCAAGTGCGGCGGCACAAGCCAGCGGGTTGCCGCCGAAGGTTGAAGCGTGATCTCCCGGCTTAAAGGCGGCAGCCACCTCATCTTTGGCCAGCATCGCCCCGATGGGGAAACCGTTGCCCAGCGCTTTCGCCAGCGTAAAGATATCCGGTTCTACGCCGTACAGCTGATGACCTAAAAAATTGCCCGTGCGCCCCAAACCGCACTGCACTTCGTCAAAAATCAGCAGCAGGTTGTTTTGGCGGCAGATTTCTTTTACCCCCTGCAGGTAATCCGCATCGGCGGGATGCACCCCGCCTTCGCCTTGAATCGGTTCCAGCATTACCGCACAGGTATGCGGCCCTACCGCTTCCTTTAGTGCTGCCAAGTCATTAAACGGTACATACTTAAAACCACCGGGCAGCGGCTCAAAATCCTTTTGGTACTTAGGCTGACCGGTGGCGGTAATTGCGGCCAGCGTCCGCCCGTGGAAGGACTGCAGCGCAGTAATAATTTCGTATTTTTCCGGTCCGTATTTTTGCTTGGCATATTTGCGCGCCAGTTTAATGGCCGCTTCATTTGCCTCCGCGCCGCTGTTGCAGAAGAACGCTTTGTCGGCACAGCTGTTTTCCACCAGCAGTTCCGCCAGCTTAACCTGCGGTTCAATCCAATAAATGTTGGACACATGCATTAACGTTTCCGCCTGCCGGCAGACAGCTTCAACCACCTTGGGGTGGCAGTGGCCCAGCGAATTAACGGCAATGCCGCTTAAAAAGTCCAGGTATTCTTTGCCTTCGGCATCCCAAACTTTTACGCCCTGCCCCCTTACCAGTGCCATCGGCAGCCGGCCGTAAGTGTTCATCACATATTTACTGCCCATATCAATAATTTCTTTTGTAGTCATCGCCATTACCTCCGTTTTAAGGCACTACCATCGTACCGACCCCTTTGTCGGTGAAAACTTCCAGCAGCAGCGCATGGGGAACCCGCCCGTCTAAAATGTGGGTGGATTTTACGCCGTTTTTTATTGCGGAAACACAGCATTCCACTTTGGGAATCATCCCGCCGGCAATAACACCCTGCTGTATTAACCCGTCAATCTCTCCGGTGCGGATCACTGAAATCAATGAACTGCTGTCTGTCCGGTCCCGCAAAATTCCCTCTACATCGGTCAGAATAATTAATTTCGCCGCCTGCAGCGCTTCCGCCAATTTTCCCGCGACGGTGTCGGCATTGATGTTGTAACTTTCCCCGTCTGCACCGGCGCCCACCGGGGAAATTACCGGAATGTAATTTTCACGAATTAAGGTATGAACAATTGCCGGGTTAATTTTTTCTATCTGGCCGACATAGCCCAAATCACAGCTGTCAACCCGGCCGTCAGGATACTTAACGGTTGCCGTTTTCTTGGAAGCGGCAATTAAACCGGCATCTTTGCCGGATATTCCCACCGCTTTGCCGCCTAATTTGTTCGCCAGCGACACAATTTCTTTATTTAGTTTTCCCACCAGCACCATTTCCACAATTTCCATCGTTTCTTCGTCGGTTACCCTTAAACCGCCGATAAAGGTGCTTTCTTTGCCCACCTTTTTTAACATGGCGGTAATTTCCGGACCGCCGCCGTGAACAATCACCGGGTTGATGCCGACCAGCTTCATCAGCACCAAATCGGTAATTACCGCTTTTTTCAGTTCGCAGTTTATCATGGCGTGGCCGCCGTATTTAATCACCACCGTTGAACCGGAAAACTTTTTGATATACGGCAGCGCCTCTACCAAAATACCCGCTTTTTCCAATGCTGTCAGCATGCTTTCTTCTCCTACCTTTTCACTGCTTTAAGTGCGGTAACTGCCGTTGATGCGCACATATTCGTAAGTTAAATCACAGCCCCAGGCAGCAGCGTGATAACTGCCGCTGTGCAGGTCAATCGTTACCGTCACTTTATCTTTCGCTAAAACTTCGGCAGCCGCTTCTTCGTCAAAGCTGAGCGCCGCACCGTTTTCTGCCACTTTAATGTCACCAAGATAAATATCTGTTTTTTGGTAATCAAAACTCGCTCCGGAATAGCCAACAGCGCATATTATCCGGCCCCAGTTGGCATCCTGACCGAAAACCGCTGCTTTAAACAAGTTGGAACCGGCCACCGCCCGTGCCGCCAAGCGCGCATCGTTAAGAGATGCCGCATTTTTCACCACTACTTCGAGCAGTGTCGTTGCCCCCTCACCGTCGCGGGCAATGCTCTGCGCCAGCGAGCGGCACACCGCTGTTAAAGCGGCTGTAAACTGAGCGTATTCCCGGCTGTCGGGTTTAATCGGCGGCATATCCGCCAAACCGTTGGCAAGCACCAGCACGCTGTCGTTGGTGCTGGTATCACCGTCCACTGTAATCATGTTGAAGGTTTGATCCACCGCTTCTTTCAGCGCGCTGTGCAGCACTGCCGGTTCAATCACCGCATCGGTGGTAATAAACGCCAGCATCGTGGCCATGTTGGGGTGAATCATTCCCGACCCTTTCGCCATACCGCCGACAGTTACCTTGGTACCGCCGATTTCCAGCTGCACCGCTTTTTCTTTGCACACTAAATCGGTGGTCATAATTGCTTTCGCGGCACTGCGGCCGCCGTCAGTGCTTAACTCTTCTGCCGCCTTCTCAATACCGAACAGCACTTTTTTCATCGGCAGCGGCTGGCCGATTACGCCGGTGGAGCACACCAGCATGTGTTTTTCATCAATATTCAATGCTTCTGCTGCCGCAGCGGCCATCGCTTTGGCATCAACCATACCCTGCGGACCGTTGCAGGCATTGGCGTTGCCGGCGTTGACCACCACTCCTTGAGCACAGCCGCAGCCGTTTGGCAGCCGCTCGATATTCAGCAAAAGCGGGGCTGCCTTCACTGCGTTGGTGGTAAATACTCCCGCCGCACTGCAAACTTCAGGGGTATATATCAATGCAACATCTAATTTATCCTTCTTTATGCCGGCGGCGGCGCTGCCGGCATAAAAGCCGGGTGCCGCGGTAATGCCGCCGGGCACATCATGCATATTTATAACAGTCACTCGCCTTCCCTCCTACGGGTATAAACTCACCGTCTCCAAGCCGGTACGTTCGTCTAAACCAAACAATATGTTCATGTTCTGCACCGCCTGTCCCGACGCACCTTTAACCAAGTTATCAATGGCAGATAAAACAATTACCCGCCCGGTGCGCGGATCGGCGGTTACCGCCAAATCGCAGTAGTTGCTGCCGGTAAGCGCTTTGGTCTGCGGCAGCATCCCCGGCGGCAGCACGCGGATAAAATGTTCATTTTGATAATAGTCACGATATAACTTGTGCAGTTCGCCGGTATCAACAGCGGTATTCAGTGCCGCATAAACTGTGCTCAGCATTCCCCGGGTCATCGGTGTAAGATGCGGGGTAAAGCTGATTTTTAAAGTACCGCCGGCCAGTGCACTTAACTCCTGCTCAATTTCCGGTGTGTGCCGGTGAGCGGCAACGGCATAGGCGGCGAAGTTTTCATTTACTTCCGAGTAATGCGTTTTCAGCGACAGCCCCCGTCCTGCGCCGGAAACGCCGGATTTGCTGTCGATAATGATGCTGTTTTGATCAATTAACCTGTTTTTCAAAAGCGGCGCCAAAGCTAAAATGGCGGTTGTGGGGTAGCAGCCGGGGTTGGCCACCAGCCGGGTGTTTTTAATTTTATGCCGATAAATTTCCGGCAGGCCGTAAACCGCCTGTGCCAGTAAATCCTGCGCTGAATGTTCCGCTTTATACCACTGCTGATACTCTCGTGCATCTTTTAAGCGAAAATCCGCCCCTAAATCCACCAGCTTTTTGCCCTGGTTGAGCACTTCTGCGGCAATATCCATTGATAAGCCGTGCGGCAGAGCGGCAAATACCACATCTGCTTTAGCAGTGATACCGCTTATATCCAAATCGCTGCATTCTAAATCAGTAAACTTATATAAATGCGGATATACTTGATAATACGGGCTTCCGGCATAACTTCGTGAAGCTAAAGCCGTTAACTGCACCTGCGGGTGCCGGGATAATATGCGTACCAATTCCGCCCCGGTGTAACCGGTCGCTCCGATAATTGCTGCTTTAATCATTAGCAAAATCCCTCCGACAAAGAAAAAAAGTTAGCATGACGCTAACTTTAAATTATTTATAATTATACATTATTGTGAATAAAATTCAATAGATCAGCTAACGAATTATTTTTATTTTTTCGCCGCAGTGCTTGCAGCAGTTGTCTTTGGTTAAACCGACAGTTTTGCCGTTGTACCAGGTGCGGTTGATTAAAATTTTACCGCAGCGTGGGCAGTAGGTATTCATGCCTTTGGGATCACCTAAATTGCCGATATAAACGTAATCTAATTTTTCCCGAGCAATATCGCGGGCTTTATGCAGCGTTTCCGCCGGGGTGGGCTGCAGCGAAAACTCAAAGTTGGGAAAATAGCGCGAGAAGTGCAGCGGAATCTGCCGGTCCAAACCCGCCACCCAATCCACCAGCCGGCGAATTTCCTGTTCGGAATCATTAAGACCCGGCACCAGCAGCGTGGTTAGCTCCACGTGGCAGCGGGTATAAGCAATTTCCACGGTGCGCATCACCGTTTCCAAAAAGCCTTTGCAGTGCCGCTGATAATATTCGCTGCTGAACGCCTTAACATCAATATTCATTGCATCGATAAAGGGCAGCAGTGCTTTAAGCGGTTCTTCGTTAACAGTGCCGTTGGTCACCAAAACATTTTTTAACCCCCGGTCGCGCGCCAGCCGGGCGGTTTGAAAGATGAATTCATACCACACCAGCGGCTCGGAGTAGGTATAGGCAATGCCGACGTTGGGATAAGGCTGCTGATTTGCCGCCACTTCCACCACATGCTCAGGGGTGACTTCAATCGTTTGCGGGTTGTCATGAGCAATGTTCCAGTTTTGGCAGAAACCGCAGCGCAGGTTGCAGCCCACTGTACCCAGCGACAGGATATACTCACCGGGATAGTAATGGTAGAGCGGCTTTTTCTCTATCGGGTCCATCGCATGGGCAGAGAGCTGCCCAAAATTCAGCGTGTACAGCGTGCCGTCAACATTTTTGCGCACCCGGCAGAAGCCGGTTTTGCCGGGCTGAATGGTGCAGTATTTGGGGCACAGCTGACACAGTACCGAGTTATCTTCTTTTGCTGTCCAAAACAGTGCTTGCTGCATTGTGTTCCATCTCTCCCTGTTCAAAAACGTTACTAATAGTATCTGATCACTGTAAACCGTTCTAACGTTACTTCGTCATCTTTCTTTAAACCTGCTTTTTCTTTGGCAATACTTACCTGCTGCTGTGCTGTGTCAATGCCTTCTAAATTCGGCAGCAGCAGCCCGCTTTTGGAACCCTTTCTGACGATCACCCCGTATTTTTTGGGGTCAAGCTGTTCGATACCGCTTACCGGTTCGGGTTCCGTTAAGATATCTACCGAATATATCAATTCTTCCAGCTCTTCGGGCTGTACCGGATAAAAGCGCGGGTCGCGGGTACCGGCGCTGACCGCATTATGCTTAACTTCTTCTGTTATATCGGAATACTGAGGATAAACGGTGCCGATACAGCCGCGCAGGCTGCCGTTCTTTTTAATGGAAACAAATGCCGCCGCCCGCCGTTTAAATTCTTCCGGCACTTCTGCCGCATTTACCTGCGGCTCCGGCCTGCCTAACACATAGTTTTCCAGCGTTTCGCGGGCCAACCTGACGATAAAGCTTTCTTTGCGGCGGCGCTCTTTAATTTTCCGCTCGCGCTCTGCGGCCAACCGCGGGCTGATGATCCGGCTTGGATCGGCGGCCAGCGGCCGCAGCACCGCCACCATATACCCCACACCAAACGGGGCTTGGTATGACAGCACTTCTGCCTCCGCTCTCTTTCCTTCCAGCGCCCCCATCATCATAATAATTGGGCGCAGTCCGCATTCCCCCGCCCGTTCCACTTTATCTAAGTCTAATTTAATTAAACCTTCCGCATCTGCTTCTCCCACCAACCGCACAACTTCCCGGTCAAATTCAGCGGCATCGGGGCGGTAGCCGGCGGGAGCATCCGGTGTTAAGCGGTGAGATAAGTCGCCGCTGGCCACCAGCACCACCTTTTTGCCCAACGCATCTGCCGCTCTCTCCACCGCTTGACCGAAACGATACAGCTGCTCAAAGGAAAACAGCGACATCGAAGCAGCTACCAGCGGCAGCTCTACCCCGCTTTTGCGAAGAAAATACAGCGGCACCGTCATACCGTGATCAAGCGACAAGCTGACATCAAATTCGCGGGCTGTCTGCTCATCCAAAGCTGCCGCGGGCAGGTTTAGATGATTGCACTGGGCAATAATTTCCTCTGCCACTGCCAGGTCATTATTATAATCAAAGCTAACCCCGCCCGCTCCGAATGATGCCAAACTGCCCTGCAGCCTGCCTGCTTTGTTAACCACAACCGCATCGCTGAACAGCGGAGCATGGGGAGAAATAATCACCAATACTTCCGCACCGCTTTCTTTTATCCGCGCGCCCAGCTGCAGCAGTGCCTGCTGAGTGGCTTCAACTTTTACCGCTTCACTTTTACCTACTTCCGGCACTGCAACCGGCGGGTGGGGTACTACACCGCAGAGAACCACCGGCATAAAAAGCACCTCCTTATTTGCTGAACACAGTAAGTATATTTTTTCCCGATTTTATCTTTACTTTTCTTTTTTTGCCGCTAAAGTCCTGCCCAAATGCATACCGAATAATATAACAAGGGGGTGCTTTAAAATTAATATTGACCGCATACTGCCGCTGCTTTTTAAATTGCAGCAGCTGCCCGGCAGCCACCGACAGCAAAGCGAAGCTAAAACCGCCGCCAATTTAAAAAACGGCGCAAACTTAAAAGCCATACCGCCGTCCACTGTCACCGCCGAAAAAACCACCACCGCCAAAACTGCGGATATTGTGGAAACGCACACACACAATGACAGCCGGCCGGTTTATCTGCCGCTGCCGCTTACCACCGATTTATTTCCTAACGCACTGTTTTTTATCAGGAAGTATACCGGCGGCAGTAAGTCTGCCGCTAAAAACAGCACCGGCGTTTTTATCGAGCTGCACACCTTTCACTTAGGCACATTGTGGGTAGCACTGGAGGTACTGTCCGCCAACAGTTTGGCGGTGCGTTTTGCTGCCGAAAACCAAGCTGCCCGGCAAAAAGTGGAACAAATTCTGCCGGAGCTGAAGGAAGAATTAAAGCAGGCAGGATACAGCCGTGCCGCACTGCACTGCTTTGTCAATTCCAAGGTGCGCTGCTGCCAGGATATTGATCCGGCGGCAGGCGGTGCGCAGCTAACCGTCAACTTGATGGACTGTGAGGTTTAATAATGGACGGGAAAAAAAGAACAAAAAAAGTGGCGGCCGCCCTGAAGTATGACGAAAAAAAAGGCGGTGCCCCCAAAGTGGTTGCCGCCGGCTGTGGTGATATCGCCAAAAAAATTGAAGAGCTGGCATTAAAGGAAGATATTCCGATTTACCGGGATAAAGTTCTCGCCCAGGCATTGGCCGATTTGGGCATCGGCACAGAAATACCGCCCGAGCTTTACAAGGCGGTGGCAAAAATCATTGCGGCGGTAGCCCGGTTGGATTTGACAGCGATAAAAAAGCCGTGAGTAATCACGGCTATGCTTGGCAGGTTTTTACTTTTGTGTTTTTCGGAATTACCGTTACCGGGCATTTTGCTAAGTGAATTACTTTTTCGCTGACACTGCCTAAAAGTATATCCTGAATACGATTTAAACCGCGGCGGCCGATAATTACATGATCATACGGGCCGTTATTGGCATAAAAAGCGATAATTTTGCCTACTTCTTCTTCTCCCTTGTTAATTACCGTTTTCACCGGCAGTCCCTCACGGTCAAATATCGCTTTGGTGCGCTCAATTACTTCCTTGCCAGCAACTTGATGATCATCTACCGTTAAAATTGTCAGTTCCATGCACGGTATCATTTTCATTAAAGATGCAGCATATTCTGCAGCAACAAGCGAGCTTTCCGAACCGTCTGAAGCCAGCAGCACTCTAATGGCCATGTCATTCCCCCTCCCAACATTTTATAATCAAAATTTTACCATGATTGGTGGGGTGATACAATTTAAATTTGCTGCCGGATACCCCTTTGTAACAATACCCGCTAAATGCGCATATTCTACTTTGAGGTGTTAATTTATGTACCTTCCACACATTTTCTTCCGTTTAGTTGCTTTCAGCACAAATATTCGCAATGAAAAGACGGCAATCATGTCCACCATTGAAGAACACCCGAAGTTTTTTATCCTTAACCTGCATAATTATACTTTCAGCATTTTAGGGCGCAAAACCGCTGAATAACAGCTATTTTTTACCGCTTATTTCTTCTCTGTCGGCATAATACTTAATAATTCCGGCGTAAATACTCCAGGCCATTTTTGATTGATAAGCCGCATCCAACAGCAGCTTTTCCTCTTTCGGGTTGGTGATAAAACCTGTTTCCACTATTACAGTGGGCATTTTGGTATTCCGCGTCACATAATAGTCCACTGCTTTTTCCTTCCGGTCAGTGTTTTTTAAGAGTCGTATAATTTCATCTTGGATACATTTGGCCAAAAGCCTGCTTTCTTCCGAACCGGGCTGATAAAACACCTGCGCCCCGTGCTGGGATTGATCGGGAAAGCTGTTGCAGTGAATGCTGATGTATAGATCGGCGCGGCGATCGTTGGCAATTTTCACCCTTTGAGCCAAATCCTCACGATGCTTTACTGACCATCCGCCGCTGCCCGGCGATGACAAATGTTCATCACTTTCTCTGGTTAAGATTACCGCAGCACCGGCCTGGCTTAAAATTGTCGCCAGGCGTTTTGATATTTCCAAATTAATATTTTTTTCTTCCACCCCGTTTACGCTTACTTTGCCGGGGTCTATTCCGCCGTGACCGGGATCAATGACAATTACTTTATTGCTTACCGACCAAGCCATTGTTTGCACGGCTTTTTGTTCCAAACGCACCTGCGCGCTTCCGTAAAGTTTGACGGCGGCAGCGACAGCCAGCACCAGCAGCAGCAAATATCTTTTGCGAAAGCGGAACACTTTAATACAGCTTGGCATATCTTCACTCCTTGTACATGCATTAATAATATAGAAAGTATGCTAAATCCCTTTCAAAAATGCATTGCGGACAAAAGAAAAAAGGTATGTTAAATGCTGGATAAACAGAAAAATTAAAGCTGCTTCACAGTTCCATGCGCAGCAGCCTTTAAAACAGAAAACTTATTCCCTATTTAAATTTATATTCTAAATAGGTGTGAAAGATGGCAATAAATACCGCCAGCCAAAATAACATCTCAGAAAACGAAACCGGCAGAAGGCCCGCCGTTAAAAATAATATAAAGGCAGTTTTAGTCAATTGTTTCTTAAATTGAACTAAATTAGAATTCACCGACAGCCATTCTGTAAATTTCAGCTTCATGTCATCCAGCTTTCGCCATATCAGCATTTGCTAAAGTTCTCCTTACGTTTTTACCTATCAATACCCGCTGAAAGAAGCTCCTCCAAGTTTAAAGCCGGTAAACTGTTTTTGCCATCTCTTTATTTATTATAGTAAATAATATTCCAGATCGTTTTAATTAATTTTCTATTTTTACCGACTTATAACGACAGATTGTTTAAGTGCAGGACTGAAAAGCTATACCATCGGGCTAGATGAGATCACTGCTGCCCAACGGAGAATACTGCAGCAAACAACCTGCCGCCTCAACATTTGACAAAGAACCTGCACAAAAACCACCATAAAAAAAAGAAGGCCAATTGGCCTTCTTTTGGTTTGTTTGATGTATGCGCTCTGCTGTTAACGTTTGGAAAACTGAGGAGCGCGACGAGCTTTTTTCAAACCGTACTTGCGGCGTTCTTTCATCCGCGGATCGCGGGTTAAGAAGCCGGCACGCTTCAGTACCGGACGCAGGTTAGGATCTGCCTGCACCAGTGCCCGGGCAATACCGTGTCTTACTGCACCTGCCTGACCGCTTACGCCACCGCCGTGTACGCTGCATTTAACATTGAAACGTCCGGTAACACCGGTCAGCTCCAACGGCTGGCGTACAATCATTTCTAATGTTTTGCGACCGAAGTACTGAGATAACTCTTTATTATTAACCACGAATTTTCCATCACCGGGTACCAGATAAACTCTCGCTACCGCATTTTTTCTGCGGCCGGTGCCATAAAATTGAACTTGGGCCACTCTTACAGCCTCCTTCCCTCAAACATCGATCTTAAAAATTCCAAACTTCAGGTTTTTGCGCCTGATGTGGATGCTCAGAACCGCGATAAACTTTTAATTTTTTACCCATTTTATCACCCAAGCTGTTGTGAGGCAGCATCCCTTTAACAGCTTTTTCAACAGCTCTTTCCGGTTTGGTGCTCATAAATTCAGCATAGTTAATTGCTTTTAAACCACCGGGATAACCGCTGTGACGATAGTACATTTTCTTCTGTAATTTATTTCCGGTCAATACTGCTTTTTCAGCATTAATCACGATAACATGGTCGCCGGTGTCCACATGGGGGGTATAGGTAGGCTTATGTTTGCCGCGTAAAATACGGGCAGCTTCGGCAGCCAGTCTACCCAAAGTTTTGCCTTCGGCGTCTATGATATACCATTTGCGTTGGACTTCTTCCGGCTTAGCCATGAAAGTCTTCATTATTATTTCCCTCCTTGCAAACATGAACCTCAAGCAGAACGGGGCGGGACTGCTTCAGGTCACATAGTTGTATTTTAATACATGAAATATGTGGTGTCAAGGCAAAACACGCAACCGGGCGTGTTTAATCAGCGAAATTCTGCAGCTTTTGCCAAATTAGTAATACACTTTCATTAAGCACAAACCCTGCGGCGGTACAGTGGTTCCCGCTCGGCTGCGATCACAGGCGGCTAAAATGTCTTTGATTTCTTCAGGTTTAGTTTTTCCTAAGCCCACATTCAGCAGTGTACCGGTCATTATTCTCACCATGTTGTACAAAAAGCCGCTGCCGGTAAAAGTCAACAGTACAGTACTGCCGTCGCGTTCCACCGCTGCGGAAAAAATGGTTCTCACCGTACTTTTAACGACGGTGCCCTGCGCCTGAAATGATTTAAAATCGTGCTCGCCTACCAAATAGCCCGCCGCTTCGTTCATTGCCGCAGTGTCAAGAGGCCTCGGCTCATGCAGCGCAAACCGCTTTAAAAAAGGATTGGGAATTCGCCGGTTATAAACGGTGTAGCGGTAGGTCTTCCCTTTGGCAGAAAAGCGGGAATGAAAGTCCTCAGGCACCTCTTCCGCCAAAGTGACCACAATGTCATCCGGCAGCAGAGCATTGAGTGCCAGCGGCGTTTTGTTCAGCGGCACAGGCCAAGAGTCACATTTAAAGTTTACCACCTGGCCCCTGGCATGCACCCCGGAATCTGTACGCCCGGCACCAATCACCTGAATTCTCTGTTTAGCCAGTTTAGACAAACTGCTTTCCAGCAGTTCCTGCACGGTCGCCAGCCCGGTGCCGCGCTGCTCCTGAAAACCGTAATAATCTGTGCCGTCATAGGCCACCGTCAATTTTATGTTAACCAAATAATCACCAACCCATCAACCGCATTAAAACAGTCAGCACAAAAAAAGCCGCACTAACTGCCAGCGCCGGGTAATCGGCTGCACCCATGCTTAATTTATGCATATATGTGCGGTTAATACCGCCGCGGTAGCATCTTGATTCCATCGCCACCGCCAAATCTTCCGCTTTGCGCAGTGAACCGGCAATCAGCGGCACAATAAACGGAATTAACGCTTTAATGCGTTTGGTAAAACTGCCGTGCGTAAAATCCGATCCGCGGGAGCGCTGCGCCTTAATAACAATTTCTGCTTCCATCAGCAGCGTCGGAATAAACCTTAAAGCAATAGTCATCATCATTGCCAATTCATGAGCAGGCAGGCCTATCTTCTTAAAAGGACTGAGCAGGCTTTCAATTCCCCGGGTTAACAGCAGCGGTGAAGTAGTTATCGTTAATATCGAAGTAAGCAGCACCACCAGCACAATGCGCCCGATTAAAAATACCGCTCTTTCTACTCCCTGCACCGTTATTTTAATAAAGCCGACGGCCAAAAGCGCATCACCGGGTACGGTGAAAGCTTGAAACAGAAAAGTAAAAGCCATCAGCACCCACAGCGGCTTTAAACCTTTTAAGGTGTTAACCGCCAATCTGCCTACCAGAAGTGAGATAAACAGTACATACGCCGCTGCCAATCCCAAGCCGCTCCATCCCGGCGCGATAAATACCGCCGCAGTGGTAAGCAGCACTGCCAGTATTTTGGTTACCGGATTAAGGCGGTGCAGCAGTGACTGCCCCGGTACAAACTGCCCGAGGGTAATTTGTCCAAACATAGCGATTATCCTCCAGCGGACTGCTCAGCACTAAGTTTTCCGCGGGTTTTATCCGCGGGTTTTATCCGCATATTTCCAGGCTTTTGCAATTTCGCCTGCTGTTTCTTCCAGGCCGATTACATCTGTTTTCACCGGCAGGCCCCGCTTTTTAAGCTGCAGCAGCACACTTACTTCTAACGGCACAGACAAACTGATTTGTTTTAACTCCTGCGGGCTGCAGAATACCTGCTGCGGCGTACCTTCTGCATAAAGTCTCCCCTGGTTTAAAACGATTATCCGGTCAGAAAGTCGGGCAGCATCTTCCATACTGTGCGTTACCAAAATCACCGTTAGGTTTTGTCTGCGCTGCACTTCTTTTATTTCCGCAAAAAGTTTGTTTTTAAAAGCCGGTTCCAAACCGGCGGTGGGCTCATCCAGCACTAAAATCTTCGGCCGCATCGCCAGCACCGAAGCTATGGCCACCCGCCTTTTTAAGCCGCCGCTCAAAGCAAACGGGGAGCAGGTCAATATTTCCCGCGGCAGCGCAATTTGGCTCAGCACGTCATTAATGCGGCTTTTTATTTCCTGCTCATTTAAGCCCAGATTTTTTAAACCAAAAGCAATTTCATCAAAAACTGTTTCTTCAAACAGCTGCTGCTCGGGATACTGAAACACCAAACCCACTTCCCGCCATAACCCGGCGCGCGCTTTTTTAGTTGTGATTTCATTGCCCAATACTTTAATTAAACCCTGCCGGGGCGTAAGGACGCCGTTTAAGTGCTGAATCAGTGTAGATTTGCCCGATCCGGTGGCACCGATAATACTGCTGAAGCTGCCCATGCGAATTTTTAACGAGATGTCTGTCAGCGCCGGCTGCTCAAACGGTGTGCCGGCATTATGGGTGTAGCTGACATTTGTTAACTCAATTGCCCACATAAATCATCAACCAGTTCATCAATATTTAACGGTGTTTGACTAAGCGGCACACCCAATGCCTTGATTTTTTCCGCCAGCAGTATTATATCCGGAAGTTCTAAATCAAGCGCCTTTAGGTCATCCACTCTTGCAAAAGCTTCCCGGGGAGTTGTGTCCAGCACAATACTGCCCTTTTGCAGCCCAATCAAGCGGTCAGCATAAGCCGCTTCTTCCATCAAGTGAGTAATTAATATCACTGTCAAGCGGTGCTTTTGGTGCAGTTCGGTGATTATTTCCAGCACCTCTCTGCGCC
>CBEUVQ010000019.1:0-42743 GCA_965546615.1 uncultured Peptococcaceae bacterium | reverse complement strand
ACGATGTTTCTGCACGGAGGCTGGTTTCATCTGCTGGGCAACATGCTTTATTTGTGGATTTTTGGCGATAATGTTGAAGATAGGATGGGGCACATCCGCTATGTGCTGTTTTATTTAATTAGCGGTTATACCGCAACATTAACGCATGTTTATTTTATGCCGGAATCTGATGTGCCGATGGTTGGTGCCAGCGGCGCCATTGCCGGGGTGTTGGGTGCTTATCTTATAATGTTTCCCAAAGCACGGGTATTAACTCTGCTGCCAATCGGCATTTTTATCAGCATTATTCGCATACCGGCTTTGCTTTTTTTAGGGCTGTGGTTTTTATTACAGGTGATTAACCAAACAGCGGTTGCCTCCGCGGATGCTCAAAGTGTCGCTTGGTGGGCACACATCGGAGGGTTTGCAGCAGGAATGATTTTGGTGAGATTTTTCCGACAAAAAAATGTCTGGAGGGATTAAGTTGGTATCGCCAAAAGAAAAATACTATATCATAAAAAGCCCGAAGGAAGAACTGCACCAGGTATTGGTTGGTGACTCAGAAAAGGGAAGAGTAAAAGCTTTTAGTAAAATTCAACCCGACCGCTCAATTGCCTATAAAATTTTTATTGATGGTGATGACGGGCCGCACGTGCTCCATGAGGATGTAGGCAGCAGCGAGCAATATCAAGAGGTAATTAAACAGTTTGCTGAAGAGCTGTTAATACCCAACGGTACCAATTGGCGTGAAGTTCAACCGATGATTATAGAACGATAAAGTAAGGATGCTTAATGCATCCTTATTTTCTTTTTTAAAGTGTTTACGGTTTGTTTTAGCAGGTCGTTTACTGATAAAATTTGTATTCATTGTAATTGCTTAGCAGGATATAGTGCTTTTTATATCGAATTATTAGCGGAATAAACGAGTAAACGTGCTTAATGGGTGGTGGTTATTTGTTCAATATAGCCATAGTGGGCGGCGGTAGAGGCGGTTATGCAATGCTGCGGGTTTTTCAAGATATTCCGGATGTAAAAATCGTTGGCATTGCAGACTTAAATCCGGAATCTGTTGGTATGAAACTGGCTGAAGAGCTTGGGATCAGTACTTATACTGATTTTGTAGAAATGTTAAAAATAAACCAGGTTGAAATAGTGGTTGAAGTTACCGGCAATCCTGAGGTTCGTGAAAAAATTAAAGAAAACATTTCTCAAAATTGTATTTTAGTTCAAGGGGAAGTTGCTCGGTTAATAACATTGGTAGGAAAGCAAAAAGGTGAGCTGTTCCATGAACTTAACGAACAAGCCCAGCAGCTGGCCGGTATGAGTGAGCAGCTTAATGCCACCGTAGAACAAGTGCCGGAAATCATCAATGAAGTTTCCCAATTTATCAAAGATTACGGCGAATCGTTAAGCAGCTCGATTAATGGGATAAAAAAGCATCTGCAGGATACTGAAGAAGTGCTGCAATTTATTCGTAAAGTAGCCGACCAAACAAAACTTTTAGGGCTTAATGCGGCGATTGAAGCTGCTCGCGCAGGAGAACACGGCCGAGGGTTTGCGGTGGTGGCGGAAGAAGTGCGGAAATTAGCTGAGCACAGTGCCACTTCTGTGAAAAAAATTTCGTTAATAATGAAAAACTTAGAACAATCAATGATTGAAATTATTAACAGCGTTGAAGAAAATAACGAACTGACTAAAAAACAAGTGACAGCAGCGGATCAAGTCGCTTATGCTGTTGGCCAATTAAGCCAACTGGCTGATGATATGAATGAATTCACCAAAAGGTTGTCAGAAATAGACAAGAGATGAATAGTATATATTGTTAGGCATTGGCAAAAAGGAGGTGTGAAATGGAATTTATCAGTCGCATCGGCGAAAAAGCTAAAGAATTAGGCGATAAAGCTAAAGAGGCAACTCGCAGGCCGACAGAATTTGTCGAATTAACTAAACTGAAATACGAATTGGCTAAATTACAAAAAGTAATCATAAATAATAAGGAAGCTATTGGTGAGCTGGTTTATCGTCAATTTAAAGGTGATATAGGATTGGGCGCTGAGATCGAAAGACTGCTGCAGAGCACTAAAAAATTGGAAGAAGATATTTTGCAGTTGGAGCAAAAAATAGAAAAAATGCAGCCTAAGCCGGTGATTTGTCCTCAATGCAATATTGAGCTGCCCGCTGACGGTATATATTGTTATAAATGTGGAATAAAAGTAGCTAACGAAGCAGACAATAAGCTGAACGAACAAGGCACCGATAAACAAGAGTAACGCAGGGCGGACCGATGTGTCCGCCCTGTTTATATTCTCGTCTTACGCGCTTGAAATTAAATAAAGCTGTATTACAGATTTAAAATTACCGCGGTTTCTTCGCAGTTTGGAAACAGCGGGCAGTTGACACATTCTTTCCAGACTTTTTGGGGCAATTTTTCTTTAGCAATTACTTTAAAGCCGCATTTCTCAAAAAAGTCCGGCTGATAAGTAAGCGCAAATAACTGCTTTATTTCCAGCTCGCGCGCTTCTTTGACAAACAATTCTACCAAATGCCGGCCAATTCCCTGCTTAACAAATTTTTCGGCCACCGCTAGCGCTCTGATTTCTGCCAAGTCTTCCCAAATAATGTGCAGTGCACCTGAGGCAATCAGCTCGCCGGCAAATTCGGCAACGGTAAATTCCCGGATGCCTTCATAAAGAGAAGAGCGGGAACGGGGAAGCATTTGATTTTGATTGGCGTAATAAGAGATAAGTTGGTGAATTTTTTCTACATCGGAAATTTTTGCTTTGCGATATAATAAAGTCATAGTTACCGCCTTCTTTACCAAATATATTTTTATGATGCTTTTATTAACGTATTACTTCTATGTATAATAATAAAAATCCTCTCATAAAAATTAAATTGTGAATAATGGAAGGGATGGTTTTGTTGGATTACTGGGAAAGTATTGAAAAATTAGCTGAGTTGGTGAAAAAGTCTAAAAAAACTATTGCCCTTACCGGCGCGGGTGCCAGCACGGAAAGCGGTATTCCGGACTTTCGCGGTAAGGAAAACGGTTTATGGAATAAATATAAACCGGAAGAAGTGGCCAGCATCAGAGCACTGGTGAATAATCCCAAAGAATTCTACCAATTGAACATGCAGTGGTGGGGGGACATTCTGCAGTCTAAGCCTAATCCTACTCACTTAGCATTGGCTGAGCTGGAAAAAATGGGCTGGCTTTTCGGCATCATTACTCAAAATATCGATGGTCTGCACCAAAAGGCCGGCTCTGCCAGGGTGTGGGAAGTGCACGGTCACTTAAGATCCTGCCGGTGCATGGAATGCAAACGCTCTTATGAATTTAAACAGATTTACGAAGGATTTCGCTGTCCTAATTGTGCCGGAGTGCTGCGTCCTGATGTTGTTCTTTTCGGTGACCCGATGCCTTATGATTATTATTTGTCGGAAAAAAATATGTCCGGCTGTCAGCTGCTGCTGGTTATCGGAAGCAGTTTACAGGTATATCCGGTGGCGGGACTGCCGCATATGGCCCGCAGAGTGGTGATTATTAACAGAGATTCAACCCCGTGGGACAGTGAGGCTGAACTTGTTTTCCGGGAATCTTCCAGTCAGGTATTAACTGACTTGGTGAAAAAGCTGGAAGGTACTGTCGGACCTTATAAATATAAAGATTAAACCTTCATTTTCGGCATAACATAGTATAGGTGATGTTATGCCGAAAACTTTGAAAGTATTAACTTATAACATCAGACATGGCTTAGGAATGGATAACTCTGTTAACTTAGAGCGCATTGCTTGGGTTATTTTTGCCAGCGGTGCCGATATTTGCGGCCTGCAGGAGATTGATAAGTATAACCCGCGCAGTAAAATGCAGCATCAAGCCAAAGTGCTGGCCAAGTTAACGAATATGCATTTTGTTTTTGGAGCCAATACCTGTTTGGCATGGCCGACTCAATACGGCAATGCCGTTCTTTGCAAGTTCCCGATTATCCACCGGCATAATTACCTGCTTCCCGGCAGGGGGGAAAAAAGGGGGCTTTTAAAAACAATAATTGATTTTCAAGGGGAAAATATTAATTTTTTTAATACCCACCTAGGGTTAAATCAAGAAGACAGGATAAAGCAGGTGCAGTACATAAAAGAGATTTTGGCTGAAACTGCGGGGCGGATTGTCATCACCGGCGATTTGAATGAACAATCTACCGATCCGGCAGTCAACCTGCTGTTAGCAGGTAATAATTTGCAGAACTGTATATCAGAGGGTGCGGCTGAGTTCACTTTTCCGTCGAAAAAGCCTCAAATAAAGATCGACTATATTATTGCAAGTTCTGATTTTAAAGTAATCAATGCTCATGTGATTGCAAGCTTGGCTTCCGACCATTTGCCTTATTTTTGCACTATAAAATCCCATCCTGATGCTGATTAGCAGGATGGGATTTTGTTTATCTCGGCCGTGCAAAAATCAAATTTCCGTCTTGTAAAGCGATTGGCAGCGAACGCAGATACTTATCTTTAGTGCCGGTGTCGAAAAAAAACAGTGCGCCGTTGGTAGGATCAGATCCTGCCAGTGCTTCTTTAGCGGCTTGTACACAAGATTGCGGCGCCGGGTTGTTGATTAATCCCGTTCTGACGGGGCCAAATTGTCCCGGTTGATAAATTACCGCTTGAATACTGTTTGGAAATTTAGAACTGGCTGTACGGTTTACCACCACCGCACCGACACAGATTTTAGCGGTAGCTGATTCATTTCCTGCTTCTGCGGCAATTAGCCGGGCCAGTAAATCTAAATCCTGCTCGGTATAAGGTATCTTAGGGCGATCAGCGCTGCCTCTGTCGACAGTATCATTTCGACCCGGGATAATCAAAGCTTGGTTTGGATGGATAAGTTCGGTTGTTAGATTATTGGCAGTTTTTATAGCTTGGATAGTTGTGTTAAAATTTATAGCAATTTGATATAATGTATCACCCTGCTTGACTATATATTCCCGGCCAACCGAGTTATTGTCGGTCTCGGTTTTATTTTCGGGAATGATTAGCTTTTGACCGGGTTTTAAAAGTGTGGTAGTCAACTGATTAGTTTCTATTAAATTTTGTACCGATATGCCGTGTTTTAAACCGATACTGTAAAGAGAATCGCCGGACTGAACGATGTAAGTGGCAGCATATGCCGACATAAGCGGTGTTAACAAAAACACAAACGTCATGCATACAATAAAGAGTTGAAAAAGATATTTCATGATTTTCCCTCCTGATGGAAAACAATCCAAGCATTTGGCTTTTTGAACCATTTTACTAGAAAGCAAACCGAAATTCCATACTAAAAAGGCAATTTGCCGGGAATTGAATTTATTGACCGATACTGTTGACTAATAATCTCACTGTGCTATAATTAAGTTCCGGGTCAACAATTCTTGATTTTTTAATATTGATTCGTTATAATGATCTAGTAACTTAATATGCGCCTGTAGCTCAGTGGATAGAGCGCCGGCCTCCGGAGCCGGGTGCGTAGGTTCGATTCCTACCAGGCGCACCAAAACAAAAACCCCCAAGCCTGTTTGGGGGTTCTGTTTTTTTTATTAACTAAAGCAGGGTCAAAAAATGTTAACACATAAAATGGCAAATCCACAGCAGTTAAAAAACGTTGACAAAGACTGCTTTAATGCGGTACAATTTAACTGACTAAATGATAATGATTATCGATTGCATTTGCAAAGGGTATTTTTTTAACAACTAAACGATAATGATTTTCAACATCAATCAGGAGGTATTAATTATGACGTTGGACAGGGTAAAAAAAGGCCAAATAATTAAGATATTATCAATTCCCGATCCGGATGTTCGCGCCCAGGCAATTCGTTTCGGCATTGCCGAGGGAGCGGTGGTTACCTGCGATGAAGTGGTACCGGCCGGACCGGTGGTGCTGCGCAAAAACCGCCAGCAAATCGCAATGGGGCGTAGATTAGCCGGCACGATAATTGTTGAAAACAATTAAAGCAGAATTAAAATAGCAGCTATTGAGGTGATAACATAATGGGGCATTGTCATCAAATTGGAATGCATATCGATGTACCCGCAGGGGGTAAAAAAATAGTGTTGGCCGGCAACCCCAACGCCGGGAAATCTGTTTTCTTTAATTACTTAACCGGGATGTATGTAGATGTTTCCAACTATCCGGGAACAACGCTGGATATATCTCATGGAAAAGTAGGTAGTGATGTAATTGTTGATACTCCCGGTGTTTATGGGATATCTTCATTTAATGATGAAGAAAGAGTGGCCCGGGATGTAATTTTAGCCGCTGACGTTGTGCTTAACATTGTCAATGCAGTACATTTGGAGCGCGATTTATTTTTAACCCAACAGATTATTGATACCGGTTTGCCGGTAATCGTTGCTTTAAATATGGTTGATGAAGCAGAAAAACAAGGCATAAAAATTGACGTTCAGCAGTTGGCCGATTTATTAGGTGTTCCGGTAATTCCCACTGTTGCCGTTAAAAAAATTGGTTTAGAAGAAGTGAAAAACCGCCTTAACGAAGCTCGTACCGGGGTGGTGCGTGCCGAACTGCAGCATCAATTGAACGCTATGATAAACCGGGTTGGCAATCAAGGAGAAGCGCTTTTAGTACTGGAAGGTGATGCCGTCATTGCCGAGCGTCATGGCATTGAACCGGGAACTTTGCGTGAGGACATTTATACTGCCCGCCGTGAACGGGTTAACGAAATAGTAAATCAGGTAACTAAGGAAGAAGGGCGTGACCGCTCATTTAAGCTGGTGCTCAGCCGGTTAATGATTAAACCGGCTACCGGTATTCCGATTTTGCTGCTGGTATTATACGCAATGTATAAAATTATCGGTGTGTTTGTAGCCGGAACAATTGTTGGTATTACTGAAGAGTCAATTATGTTAGGCATATATGAACCGGCGGTGCGAGGCTTTGTCAGTCAGTTTATTGCTCCGGATTCGGCATTAGGGCAAATACTGATTGGCGAATTTGGTTTATTGACAATGACATTTACCTATACATTGGGGCTTTTGCTTCCGCTGGTTGCCGGGTTTTATTTCTTTTTATCGTTGTTCGAGGATTCCGGATACCTACCGAGGATTGCTGCTTTGGTTGATCGCTTGTTAACATCAATCGGTTTAAACGGCAGAGGTGTAATTCCGCTGATTTTAGGTTTCGGTTGTGTTACCATGGCTACCATTACCACCAGGTTGTTGGGTTCCGAGCGGGAACGGCGGATTGCGATATTTCTGCTTGGCCTGACTATTCCCTGTTCGGCTCAGCTGGGCGTTATTGCCGGAATGCTGGCTCCGCTTGGCTTTGAATATCTGCTGCTGTATGTGGTAGCGGTTTTCAGTGTATTAATAGTGGTTGGTACGGTAATGCACAGCATGCTGCCCGGGAAATCCACGGATTTATTAATTGACCTGCCGCCACTTCGGCTGCCGAGAATTGATAATGTTGTGAAAAAGACTGCCACCAAATCGTACCAATTTTTAAGTGAAGCGTTTCCGTTATTTGCACTGGGTGCTTTTATAATCAGTACTCTTCAGCTTACCGGTCTTTTGAAAACACTGCAGCAGCTGCTGGCACCGCTGACGGTCAGCTGGCTGGGACTGCCGGCAGAAGCAGCCACAGCCTTTATTATGGGAGTGGTTAGACGTGACTTTGGTGCTGCCGGGCTAAACAGTTTACAAATGGGGGCGATGGATACAGTAGTGTCGTTAATTACCATTACGCTGTTTGTGCCGTGCATTGCTTCAATATTGATTATTTTTAAAGAACGCAGTAAAGCGGAAGCTGCTTTAATGTGGCTGGGTTCTTGGGTGATTGCTTTCTTCGTGGGCGGTATAGTTGCCAAATTGGCTGATACCTTTGGTCTGGGAACTGAGGTTTTACCGCTTACTGCAGCCATTTTTGTCGGAGCGGTGTTAATCGCTGTAAGCTGCCGATTGATTTCTAAAAGTAAGACAGTTGCGATGGAAGAGAAGCGAATTGCTTGAGCTCCGCAAACGACAGCAGTGCTTAAAGAGCATTGCCGAAAAGTATGAATAGCAGAGACAAAACACCGGCTGCCTGCCGTGTAAGCCTTGCAAGAATTGTGAAGCTGCGGTTATTTTAAAGATTTTTCTTAAGGGTGATAGACATGAGTAAAGAAGACAAAGAACAATGCACAATCACCTGCCCGCAATGCGGCTACGTGATTAAAGAACTGAAAGAACTGCGCTGCCCACGCTGCTATGCCTCACTCTTGCCGGTTATGTCGTGCAGCGGCAACTGCCGGAAGTGCTCTTCAAAGAAGAATAAATAAGTATCGGAAGCAGGTGGGCTGTACAGGCCGACAGTATGGTCGGCACAAGAGGCAGCTGTTTAACAATGCTGATAGAGCTGTTGTATCAATATAAGTCCAAGGATTTATCCTTGGGCTTATATTATTTTAAAACAATAATAATATATATGTTACAAAGAGAATATGAATAAAAAATACAATAAAGTATAAATTAATCCTACAGAAAATTCGACAAAATTCCCTAATAATCGTTTTTGATTTTCGCTGATGCATATGATAAACTAAAAATAAATATAAAATCTTTGTAAATTTTCACTGGTCGGAAAGCAGGTGATATTTAACAGTGAGGCTATTAACATGCTGACACACATTTTTATACTATCAGAAAATATAGAATTTAAAAAATGATAGTATAATCAAGGCTTTCGTCAACCTAAAGGTTAGGCGTAAGCCAAGTTTTCTTTAAAAGAACTTGTGCATTTAGTAACAATCTAATTAATTATCTGATCAACCTGGGTTTAGATAAATACAAAGGGGGTCAGCAGTTGGTGAGTGAACAGAAAGCATCAAACGGGCAAATGGTAGGTGCGGTGATGGTTGTTGGCGGCGGTATTTCCGGCATGCAATCATCGCTTGATTTGGCGGAATCGGGATATCTGGTTTACCTGGTAGAGAAAAAACCTGCCATTGGAGGTACGATGGCGCGGTTGGATAAGACATTTCCTACCAACGACTGTGCAATGTGTATTATGTCACCTAAATTGGTTGATACCGGCAGGCATAAAGATATTGATATTATTGCCGGTGCCGAGGTCGTTGATGTATCAGGTGAACCGGGTAACTTTAAAGTAAAGCTGCATAAAAAGGCTCGTTATGTAGATTTGGCAAAATGTACCGGTTGCGGTGAATGTGCAAACGTTTGTCCGGTAGTGTTAAAGGACGATTTTAACGGTCAGTTGGCAGATCGTAAAGCTACTTATAAATTATATGCGCAAGCTACACCAAATGCTTTTGCTATCGAAAAGAGAGGTGTGGCTCCTTGTCGTGCCGCCTGTCCGGCCGGCATTAACGTTCAGGGTTATGTACAGCTGATTAAATCCGGCAAGTTTTTGGATGCCTGGAAAATGATTTATCGCGACAATCCGCTGCCTGCTATCTGCGGGCGGGTTTGTGCCCATCCTTGTGAGGATGCCTGCAACCGCAAACAAATTGATGAACCGGTACAAATTCAAAAATTAAAGCGTTTAGCGGCAGATGTTGCTTACAGCAATTTGGAATCGCTGCCGCTGCCGGAAGTGGAAGCAGAGCGGGAAGAAAGAGTTGCTGTTGTCGGTTCAGGTCCTGCCGGTCTGTCTTGTGCTTATTTTTTGGCCAAGCGCGGCTATAAAGTGACAATCTTTGAAGCTCTGCCGGTAGCCGGTGGGATGATGCGGGTTGGTATTCCGGAATACCGGCTTCCTAAAAAGTGGGTAGATTTAGAAATTGAATTGATTAAAAAACTCGGGGTAGAAATTAAAGTAAATACTGCTTTAGGCAAAGACATTACTGTACAGGGGCTGCTTGACGAAGGATATAAAGCGGTCTTTTTAGGCGTTGGTGCTCAAAAAGGGCTGAAATTAAAGGTGCCGGGAGAAGATTTGGACGGTGTCATTACTGCGGTAGAAATGCTGCGGAAAAATGCACTGGGTGAAAAAGTTGATGTGGGCAAAAAGGTACTGGTTATCGGCGGCGGTAACGTTGCAATGGACGCAGCCCGGGTATCTCGGCGTTTGGGGGCGGAGGTACATGTGCTCTGCCTGGAAGCTGAAGGTACTCTGCCGGCGGCGAAAGAGGAAATTGAAGAGGCTATTGAAGAAGGCATTGTTTTCCACTATGCAACCGGCACGAAAGAGATTGTCGGTTCCGGTGGGAAGGTAACGGGACTTACTGCTGTAAATGTAGTTTCACTTTTTGATGATCAGGGACGTTTTGCACCTACATACGGTGATGTACTGACAAACTATACCGATGTGGACAGTGTAATTGTTGCTATCGGTCAAACCCCGGATTTATCTTTTGTCGGCGATCTGCCGCTGACCAACGAGCGCGGTAATCGCCTAAAAGCGGATAATGATACGTTGGCTACCGATATTCCCGGTGTATTTGCCGGTGGCGACGCTCAGCATGGCCCCAGATTGTTGGTAGATGCTGTCGGTGCCGGTAAACGGGCGGCAGAAAGTATCCACCGCTATATTCAAGGGGAAGATTTGCGCGCTAATCGAGAATTTAAAGTGCCGGAAGAAAAAATTGCACCGCTGCGTCAAAAGCCGTCAGAAGTGACCAAAGCTGCACCGGTAGCGATGCGCTGTGCACCGGCTGATGAGCGCGCTGCCAATTTTGAAGAAGTGGCGTTGGGATACACCGCAGAGGAAGCCCAAAAAGAAGCGGAGCGCTGCTTAAACTGTGCTGTTTGCTCGGAATGTTTGCAGTGTGTTGACGCTTGTGTTGCAAAGGCGATTAACCACGATATGGTGGATGAAGATATTGAGCTGAATGTTGGGGCAATTGTATTAAACCCCGGTTTTGAAACATTTGATGCAGAAAAACTGAGTTATTACGGTTATGGGCGCTACCCCAACGTGTTAACCAGTATGCAGTTTGAACGGGTGCTTTCCGCTTCCGGCCCGTACGGCGGGCATATGGTGCGTCCGTCAGACGGCAAAGAACCGAAGAAAATGGCTTGGATCCAGTGTGTTGGCTCGCGGAATGAAAAAGAATGTAAAGGTTACTGCTCATCGGTTTGCTGTATGTATGCCATTAAAGAAGCGGTGATTGCCAAAGAGCACAGCCATGATCCGTTGGAAACCACTATTTTCTTTATGGATATGCGTACTCACGGTAAGGATTTTGAGCGTTACTATGACCGCGCCCGCAAAGAGCAGGGAGTAAGATTTGTGCGCTCAAGAATTTATGAAGTAACTGAAGCTAAAGACGGCAGTAATGATTTGATTATTCGTTATGCCAACGAGGATGGATCGATTAACACTGAAAGATTTGACATGGTGATATTATCCGTTGGCTTAAGTCCCAATAAAGATTCTGAAAAACTGGCGCAGGCGGTCGGCATTGAGCTTGATGAATACGGTTTCTGCTTAACTGATGAATTTAGACCGGGCTGCACATCCAGAGAAGGGGTGTTTGTCAGCGGGGCATTCTGCGAACCGAAGGATATTCCCGATACCGCGGTTGATGCCAGCTCGGCAGCAGCAAATGCATCGAGGCTGCTGGCGCCGGTGCGCGGTACAATGATACGCAAAAAAGAATACCCGCCGGAACGTGATGTCAGCGGCGAGGAGCCGCGGGTAGGTGTGTTTGTCTGCAACTGCGGTATTAACATTGGTGGTGTGGTTAAAGTTCCGGAAGTGGTTGAATACGCCCGCACTCTGCCTAATGTAGTTCATGCGCAGGAATTCTTATTTACCTGTTCGCAGGACAACATTGTGAAGATTAAAGAGGCTATTGTGGAACATCAGTTAAACCGGGTAGTTGTTGCTTCGTGTACTCCGCGGACGCACGCTCCGCTGTTCCAGGCCAGTTTGCGTGAGGCCGGCTTAAACCCCTACTTGTATGAACATGCCAACATCAGGGAGCATGTTTCCTGGGTACACCGGAATATTCCGGAAAAGGCGACAGAAAAAGCCAAAGATTTGGTTGGCATGACGGTAGCGAAGGTTCGCCTGCTGAAGCCGGTTCAAACCACCGTTATTGATATTAACCGCCGGGCTTTGGTTGTTGGCGGTGGTGTGGCCGGAATGACCAATGCTTTGTCGTTGGGAGAGCAGGGCTTTGATGTAACGCTGGTAGAAAAAACCAACCAATTGGGTGGTCATGCCCGCCATATTAAATACACCGTTAACGGTCATAACCCGATGGAATTGGTTAATGATTTAATTGATAAAATCAATGCCCATCCTAAAATTGAAGTGCTTTTAAATGCTCAGGTAGAAGAAGTAAGCGGATATCTCGGAAATTATCAAACAGTGTTGAAGCGTGATGACGGCAGTACCGTTGAGGTTGAACACGGGGCGGTAATTATTGCCTCTGGTGCGGAAGCGGTTAAACCTACCGAATATCTTTACGGTGAACACCCTGCTGTGCTTACGCAGCAGGAATTAGAGGAACGGGTAGAGAGTTCCGGACTTGGTGACGTCAAAACGGTGGTAATGATTCAGTGTGTTGGATCAAGACAGCCTGATCGTCCGTACTGCAGTAAGATCTGCTGTACGCAAGCCGTTAAGAATGCTTTGAAAATTAAAGAGTTGAACCCTGATGCGCAGGTGTTTGTGCTGTATCGTGATATCAGGACTTACGGCTTTAAAGAAAAATATTACACCAAGGCACGGCAGCAGGGCGTCATTTTCATTCGCTATAATCCGGAAAGCAAGCCGCAGGTTACCGCTAACGGTGATAAGTTGACGGTACAAATCGATGACCATGTACTCGGTGTGCCGATTGGCATTGATGCTGATCTGCTGGTGCTTTCAACCGGTATACAGCCCCGTGAGGATAATGAGCTGCTGAGCAGACACTTTAAACTGCCTTTAAATGCCGACGGATTCTTTTCTGAGGCACACATGAAGCTGCGCCCGGTAGATTTTGCTGCTGACGGTCAGTATCTGTGTGGTTTGGCTCATGGTCCAAAAACTATTGAAGAAAGTATTGCCCAGGCCAATGCTGCTGCGGTGCGTGCGGTAACACTGCTGTCTAAAGAAGGTTTGGAATCTTTGGGTATCACCGCTGCAGTTGATGAAGAGCTGTGCAAAGGCTGCGGCTTGTGTGTGGAAAACTGCCCGTACGGAGCAAGAGTGCTGGATGAGCGCAGAAAAGTGGCGTTGGTACGTGAGGTGCTCTGTCAGGGCTGCGGTGCCTGCGTATCGGTTTGCCCAAGTGGTGCCAGCCAGCAGAAAGGTTTTGAAAAGGAACAGATGCTGACAATGATGGATGCTTTATTATAAAGAAAGAACAACAAGCCCGTGGCTTTGTACCACGGGCTTGTTTGTGTTATATCAACTGCTGTTGGGAAAATTAAAATAACAATAAGTTAATAAAAAGCACTTGATTTTTAAACAGTTCTTTAGTAGAAAGGTATAGTAATACATCATGTTTAAAGTCAGGAGGTTCCGCAGTGAAAATTTGTATCGTTGGGGCCGGAAAAGTAGGCGTGGAGATAGCCCGCAGAGTGAGCGAAGACGGCCATGATGTTGTGCTTGTTGACCGTGACGGTGCTAAACTTAAAGCTGTGCAGGAAAGACTTGATGTCTTAACAATAAAAGGTAACGGTGGTACATCCCAAGTTTTAAATAATCCCATTGTTACCGAAAGCGATCTTTTAGTCGCTGTTACAAACAGTGATGAAATTAACATCATTGCTTGCTCAAGGGCGAAAAAAATGCATGGTGTGGCAAGAACAATTGCGCGTGTGCGCGATCCGGACTATGCCCATGACCTGCTGCCCACAAAAGAGGAGTGGGGGATTGATCTGTTGATTAATCCTGAATTTACTGCGGCTACCGAAATTGCAAGACAGTTAACGTTAAACCTGCCTATTCATACCGAACCTTTTGGTGACGGAAAAATACTGATGGCGGAGATATCGGTTGATCAGGCAGGGGCAATGCTGGCCAATAAAATGCTGTCGGAACTGGACTTTCCCAAAGGCACACGGGTTGTAGCGATATCCCGGCAGGGAGACATGCTCATTCCCGGCGGTGGCGATGTTTTGCTGTCCGGAGATACCATTTATGTGTTGGGTAATTTAAAAAGTATCAGTCAGCTCTGCTATCGCATTAAAGGTAAAAAAAGAAAAATACAAAACGTAATGGTATTGGGCGGCGGACGCATTGGCTACTACCTTGCCGCCAAGTTAAGTGCAATGGGAATTAATGTTAAGCTGGTTGAGCAGGATAAAGTAAAGTGTGAAGATTTAGCGGAACGACTGCCTAATGTTTTGGTTCTGCAGGCCGACGGTACCGACATTGAATTTTTGCAGCAGGAAGGCATTAAGGATATCGACGGCTTTGTTGCGGTAACGGGTTTTGATGAAGAGAACCTGTTAATTTCTTTGTTGGTAAAGCAAATGGGGGCAAAACAAGTAATTGCAAAGGTAAGCCGTCCGGCGTACACTTCACTGGTAGAACGTTTAGGGGTAGATAATGCGGTCAGCCCCCGGTTAATTACCGTCAGCGAAATTCTGCGCTTCATCGGCGGCGGCAAATTAATTTCCATGTTTGTTTTACTGAACGGAAAAGCGGAAGTTGTCGAGCTGGTGGTGCAGGAAAACAGTAAGATTGTCAATAAGCCGTTAAAGAAAGCGGGTCTGCCCAAAGGGGTTATTGTTGGGGCCATTCTCAGAAAAAATCAATCTATCATCCCGGAAGGTGATGAAGTAATAATGGCCGGTGACCACTTAGTGATATTTCTGCTGGGTAACTATTTGCATATTGTAGAAGCAATGACCGGAGGAACAAAATCGTGAACATCAGACTGGTGCTGCGGATTTTAGGTATACTTCTTAGCAGTGAGGCGGCGGCCATGCTGCCATCTTTGGCTCTGGCAGCTGTCGACCAAAGCAGCGACTTAGCGGCTTTTATCTCCGGCATTGCGATAACCGGGGCAATCGGTACTGCGCTTATAATGGTTAAACCAAATAATGTTCAGGTTGGTTATAAAGAAGGTTTTTTAATTGCCGCTTTAGGATGGGGGCTGTTGGCTGTTTTTGGAGCAATTCCTTTTTTGCTGAGCGGTGCCACTCCCACCTTCGTTGATGCTCTTTTTGAAACGATGTCCGGTTTCACCACTACCGGTGCTTCGGTTATTGCCGACGTAGAGGCACTGCCGCGGGGTATATTGTTTTGGCGCAGTTTAACCCATTGGTTAGGCGGGATAGGAGTTATCGTACTTACGCTGGCTTTGATACCTTCTTTAAATATTGCCGGGTTTCAAATGTTTAAAGCGGAGGTATCCGGGCCGACCAAAAGTAAGGTGCTTCCGCGGGTAGCGCAAACTTCGCGGCAGCTTTATAAGGTATATTTGGGTTTTACTGCTGCGCTGGTACTGCTGCTGAAAGCAGCCGGTCTTTCTTGGTTTGATTCGTTTATTCACGCTTTTGGCACAGTGGCAACCGGCGGTTTTTCATCTCAAAATGCCAGCGTGGGTGCTTATCAAAGTTTGCCGGTTGAGCTGATTATTGTTTTTTTTATGCTGCTTTGCGGAATCAATTTTAACCTGCATTACAGTGTGATCAAAGGTGAACGGCTGGGGTACTTTAAAGACAGCGAAACCAGGACATATTTTGGTGTTGTTTTGTTTGCGGTATTGCTGATTGCCGTCAATTTGATAAATTTTAACGGTTATAATCTCGGTACAGCGGTAAGGCAGTCTTTGTTTCAAGCTGCTTCGATTATCACTGGTACCGGTTATGCTACTGCGGATTTTGACAAGTGGCCGGATTTCAGCAGATGTATTTTAATAACGCTGATGTTTGTCGGTGCTTGTGCCGGTTCCACCAGCGGCGGCATTAAAGTGATTCGCTTTATGATTTTATTTAAATCTGCTGCCAACCAACTGCTTAAATTGGTGCATCCGCAGGCAGTGATACCGGTGCGGGTAGGCGGCCGCGTGGTGCAGGCGGAAGTGGTGCAAACGGTACAAAACTTTTTTGTATTGTTTTTAATTATTTTTGGTGCCGTTACCGTTTTTTTAACTTCTTTAGGAATAGACTTAATCAGTGCGGCTACCGCCGCGGTAGCCGCACTGAGCAACGTTGGGCCCGGTTTGGGACTGGTTGGTCCCACTACAACATTTGCTGATTTACCGGCAATTGCCAAATTAGTTTTAGCTTTCTGCATGCTGATAGGCAGATTAGAGCTGTACACTGTATTGGTGGTATTAAGCATTAAATTTTGGCGGTAAAATTTTGTTTTGTCAGATGTTGACGAGCTGTCCGGATTATGATATAGTATCATACGTAGCGGACAGCAAATCCGGGCGATTAGCTCAGCTGGGAGAGCACCTGCCTTACAAGCAGGGGGTCGGCAGTTCGATCCTGTCATCGCCCACCAAAAACCCTTTACAGTTTTAAACTGTAAAGGGTTTTTTTATGTCTGCAGATGTGTATATTTTCCAGATGCATATTGAGTTTGCGCCAAATGTCGTTAAAAAAGAGTGGGCTTTTAACACCCACTCCTGAATTTATTGATAAACAGCTTGTTTCTGTTCAAATACCTGCTGGGCAATTCTAACGCCTTCACGCGCATCTTTGGCGTAGTAATCGGCACCGATCATATCGGCATAATGCTGCGTTAATACCGCCCCGCCAACAACCACCTTGCAGTTTGGATTGCTTGCTTTAAGCAGCTCAATAGTTTCTTTCATACTGACAATGGTGGTGGTCATTAATGCACTAAGGCCTACCAATCCTGCATTGTGTTCTTTTGCGGCTGCCACTACTTTTTCCGGCGCAACATCTTTGCCCAAATCTACTACATTGAAACCATAATTCTCCATCAGCACTTTAGCGATATTTTTACCAATATCATGCACATCGCCTTTAACGGTTGCTATAACTACAGTACCCTTGTCCACATCGGTTTTAGACAGTTCCATGCGCAAACGGTTAAAGGCAATTTGCACTACTTCCGCCGACTGCATCAGCTGCGGTAAAAAGAACTCACCTTTTTCATATTTACTGCCCACTTCGTCTAATGCCGGCACTAAAATATTATCCACGACCTCCATGAGCTGCTTCCCTTCCGCCAAAACTTCTTCTACCATATTGGTAACTCCGTCTTTTATACCGTTGACCACTGCACGATATAAAGCATCCGCGCTGTTCAAAGCTTTTTCTGATTTGGTATCAGCAGCATGTTGGTGGCTGCCGTAAACAGCAATATAACGTTTAGAATCTCGGTCACGCCCTGTCAATACCTCAGCTGCTTTGATGGTGTCCACCATGTCGCGGTCGTGGGGATTGATGATAGGAGCATCTAATCCGGCGGCGACACTCATGGCCAAGAAAGTGCGATTTAATAATTTGCGGTTGGGCAGGCCGAAGGAAACGTTGCTGACTCCTAAAACTACCGGAACATTTAAATGTTTTTTAATTAATTCCACTGCTTTGACAGTTTCAAAAACTTCATTCTGCTGAGCACTGGCGGTAAGAACCAAGCAGTCAATTAAAATGTCTTCTTTAGGGATGCCATAAGCTAAAGCACGCTCAACAATCTTTCGGGCTGCTTGTAACCTGTCTTCGGCTTTAGAAGGAATGCCTGATTCATCCAGACACAAACCTAATACGCTTGCTCCGTATCTTTTGGCTAAAGGCAGTATAGCGTCTAAACTCTCGTCTTTGCCGTTTACAGAATTAAGCAGTGCTTTGCCGTGATATGCCTGTAAGCCGGCTTCCAATGCTTTGACGCTGCTGCTGTCAATTTGTATAGGCACATTTACTACCCTTTGCACCGCATTGATTGCTTTAACCAGCATTGTTGGTTCATCTATATCAGGTAATCCAACATTGACATCTAAAATATCCGCTCCGTTTTCCACCTGACTGATTGCCTCCTGCACCACCTTGGCAAGCGACCCCTGACGCAGTTCGGCAGACAGCATCTTTTTTCCGGTGGGATTGATGCGCTCACCGATAATGCGCACCGGGTAAGTGCTGCCGATCGCTACTGTGCGCGTGGCGGAAGTAACGTATGTTTGGGGTTGATACTGCGGTTTTATCGGAGTTAATTTTTCTACCGCCTTTTTAATAGCTGTTGTAAATTCCGGAGTGGAACCGCAGCAGCTGCCGATAAGTGAGGCGCCGGCAGCGACCAGTTTTGGAGCGTAAGCCCCCATTTCGGAGGCGGTTAACGGGAAGATTGTTTCGCTTCCTTTTAACACCGGCAGACCTGCGTTGGGCTGTACCAAAAGCGGCACTTTGCTTACCGGTGCCATTTCGGCAATCACCTGCGCCAGTTCTTCCGGCCCGCCGGAACAGTTAGCGCCTAAAATATCTGCGCCCAACGACTGCAGCGTAATCACTGCGGTCACCGGATCGGTGCCCATCAGTGTGCGTCCGTCGGGTTGAAAAGTCATGGTGCAGATTACCGGAATATGCGGGGCGGCATCTTTGGCTGCCAAAACTGCCGCCCTTGCTTCGCCCAAATCGGACATTGTTTCAATACAGATTAAATCTGCTCCGGCTTCAATGCCGGCGGTGATTTGTTCTTTGAAAGATTGGTAGGCTTCAATAAAAGTCAGCGGACCGCTGGGCTGCATAATTTTGCCGGTAGGTCCGACGGATAAAGCTACCAACGTGCCGGACGAGCAGGCTTTTTTTGCTGCTTTAACGCCGGCGGCATTTAATTCGGCCGCTCTTTCCGCCAAGCCAAATTCGGCCAGTTTAATACTGCTGCCGCCAAAAGTGTTGGTTTCGATAATATCTGCCCCGGCTTCCACATACCGGCGGTGGATGTCGGTAATTGCTTCGGGTTGTTTAACGTTTAACAGTTCGGGGCAGTTGTTGCCGAGCAGGCATTGTTTTTGTAAAAGTGTTCCCATTGCCCCGTCAAAAACCAGCACTTGCCGGTCAATCCTTGCTTGCAGTTTTTGCACAGCCATCACCTCTGTTTCGATAAGCGCAGTTTACAGCACTGCATTTGTCGCATTTATTGAATATTTGGCTATCAGCATGATGAGCGCTTAATCCCACAATGCCAATAATGCTTTTTTGGGGATTGAGCATGCAGCTGCTATTTACTGTAATGCCGATTTCTTCAGCGTTTACCGCAGCTGCTAAATCGTGCTGTGTTTCTAACGGCAGATCACCGTAGCCGTTACAAAACCGCCAGGTTAAATGGGGGAGTCCCATCCGCCGGGCTAAAATTTGCAGGTTATCCTGCAGTTGATCGGCTGCTTTTTCTACCGCGTCGCTGCCCACGGCATCTAAAATGGTGGCGGCAGCATATTCGCCGGTATTAAATAGTTCAGCTGCTTTTGCTTCCAGTTGGTGGCCGACGGTTGCCGCCACCAAACAGACTTTTTGGCAGTGACGCAGGTGGTTGGAGATGTCTTTGCCCGGCAGCACTAAAGATGCTTCCGGAATTTTAACCGCGCTGTCATCAACAATAATGCTGTTAAATATCCGATAGGTGGTTTTGGGTTCTAATAGCGTTATTCCCAGCGAGATGTAATAATCAATCTTAGCTGACATTGATTGATCTAATTTAGTTTTGCCGGTTTTATAACCAAGGTATCGTAAAACTTCGTTTTTATCTACATACATATAATTTCACCCGATAAAAATAAAATAAGATTAATGTTTCCGTAAAAGATGCATAAATTCCTGCACGCCGATTACGGTTTTATATTGGAAAAAGCTGTCGTTTGCTGTGCTGAACGCTGCATATTATTTAATTTTACCCTACTTGTAAACAAAAAAACAGGAGGCATTAAGCCTCCTGTTGCTGTTTGTCGGTTAACTGCCGGCAGCTTTCAGTACTGCCTGCTGATGGTTTGGGTCTTTGCTGTCGGTGTTGTGGGTGCGGCTGTTTAAAAAGTGAATGTCAAACATGCCGTTAAAATTGTTGCCGGATACGGTATCAAAAGCGTGGGGCATACCTGCCATTGAGGCGGCAATTTCCCGACCTTGGTACTGCAATATTACCGGGCGCACCTGCCAGCTCCACTCGCCTCCAAACAGGCTTTTCATAACGGCAGTGTCGTCAGCGGTAAGCGGTTCACAATCGGCATGGCTGCCGCCGCCAATGCGGTAGACATTAAAGGTAATGCCTGTTTCTAAATCTTTTATGACGGCAGTGCTTTGGTGATTGAACAGCCAATTGGCATATTCCCAATCTAATAATTCGCCAAATCCCGGATTTTTAGGCACACTGGGGGCGGTAATACCGTAAACCGCTTCTTTAGAATTTACCGGCACAATTAACGGCTGCTCCGGAGTGAGCATATCCGTTTTTAAATTATTTGTTTTCATGATGGCATCAACTGAAGAATTGTACTTTTGAGCAATGCCGCTGAGCCAATCGCCGGACTGCACATAATACAAGGCAGTGCCGTCGGGCAGATTCCAGCCGCCTGTTTGCGGAGCATCTTCAGGCAGCGGCTGCTCGCTGTTAGCGGGAACTTTTAATACTTGCCCGACATATATATCAGAATCGCTTAAACTATTAATTTCCATCAGCTTGTCCACAGTAATGCCGTAACGCTTGGATATGAAATATAAACTGTCGCCGGCAGCGACGGTGTAATTTTGATATTCATCTGCAGGTGCAGACGGCTGCGGTGATTTTTCCGCACTTGGAGAAATAATTAGCTGCTGACCGACGCGGATTTCGTCACCGGTAAGATTGTTGAGTTTTTTCAGTGCAGTAACGGTAGTGCCATGATCAAGAGCGATAAAATACAAGCTGTCCCCTGATTTTACGGTATAAACCAAACCGCCTCCGGCGGGTTTTTTTTCATCCTCGGGGATGGTTAAAACTTCCCCAATTAATATTTCATCAGTCTTTAAATTATTTATTTCTTTTAACCGACTAATTGAAGTATTAAATTTTTGAGAAATTTTCCAAAGGCTGTCGCCCGCTCGAACGGTATAATCAGCGGCTTCGCTGATTGGAACGCCAACTGTCAAACCCGCAACCAATAATGAAACAACAGAAATTTTGATATTGTTCCGCTGTTTAAGCACTGTGTACCTCCTTGATTAATTTCTGTTTTTTTTAAGATGTCATCCTATTGCTCAATAAAAAAATCCAAAATCACCTCGTTTCTGATAATTTTGGAACACATTTATATTTTATACTAAAAAAGGAACTTTGGTAGAAAAATCACGAATTTGGCAGAAATTTCATGAGGTGTTTTTGGCAGTTAATAAAAGTCGCATTTGACCTACAGCGGCATCTGCTGCCTGAAACTTGTATTTTCAACTTTTTCTGGTTAAAATATAGTTGTTAAATAAACCCAATTGGGGGCATTAGCTTGAAAAAGGTAGTCAGCGTAAGTTTAGGATCATCAAAGCGCAACCATACTGTGCAAACCGATTTTTTGGGCGAGCGGTTCGAAATCAGCAGAATCGGTACCGACGGTGATTTTGCTAAAGCAATTGCCATGCTGAAAGAGCTGGATGGCAAAGTAAATGCCATTGGTCTTGGCGGTATTGATATTTATCTTTATGCCGGTGAAAAGCGCTACGCTATTAGGGACAGCTTGCGACTGCTGCAGGCGGTAAAAACTACTCCGGTAGTGGATGGCAGCGGATTAAAAAATACTTTGGAAAGAGAAACCGTTAAGCATTTGGTTAAACATGGTTATCTAAACCAAGGCACCAAGGTGTTAATGACCAGTGCGGTAGATCGCTTTGGTATGGCTCAAGCAATGGTGAATGCCGGCTGCGATGTAACTTTCGGTGATTTGATGTTTGCGGTGGGTATTCCTTATCCGGTAAAATCAATTTCCAAGTTAGAAAGCATTGCGCAGAGGCTGCTGCCGATCATTGTCAGATTGCCGTTTAAACTGCTTTATCCTACCGGCAGTAAACAAAATAAGCAAAGCGCCGCCAAAGCACATAAATATGAAAAATACTATCATCTGGCGGAAGTTATTGCCGGTGATTATCACTTTATCAGAAGATATTTGCCGGAAAAACTTAACGGTCAGATGATAGTTACCAATACTACCACTCAAGAAGATGTCAAGCTGTTAATGCAAAGAGGGGCGGGGATGTTGGTAACTACCACCCCGGTATTTAACGGTCGCTCTTTCGGCACTAATGTCATGGAAGCGGTTTTGCTGGCAATACTGCAAAAGCGCTGGGAAGAAGTTAGGCCCGAGGATTACATAGAATTATTAAATAAACTGAACTTTAAACCACAAATTATTCCGCTTAATTCTGCGGAAGGAAACGGTGTAAAAATTAAGCCGAACGCTTAAAGGGGTGCATTTTCTGCACCCCTTTAAAAATTTGTGTGAAATTTATTTTGCAGAGCGTAAATGGCTTAGCGTTTATATTTAATTACAGCTTCATTTGCTCATACATCTTCCGGTCTACCCGGTTATCCCGCGGCAAATTATGATCTTGGCGATACTTAAAGATTGCTTGCTCCATGCCGGGGCCAAAAATGCCGTCTGCCTCCTGGTCATAGTAACCGTGGCGTTTTAAATATTCCTGCACTGCTGCCACATCCGAACCTCTTTCCCCTTTGCAGATTGTGCGATGAGTATGACCGGGAACCCCAAAAGGATTGCCGATAATATAAACCGGTGTGTTTACCGGTATCCACGGATAAAGTTCTTCAACTTTGCTGTTATGCATGCGGATGCAGCCGTGGCTGGCATAGCTGCCGATTGAGCCCGGCTTATTAGTTCCGTGGATGCCGTAAATTCCCCAACTCACGTTAAGCCCCAACCAGCGTGTGCCAAAGCCGGTTCCCCAGTTTTTAGCCTTTCTTGCTACTTTCCAGGTGCCCAGCGGACTGGGAGTTTCCGGCGCACCTACCGCTACGTGAAATGTTTGATAGGGCTGCCGGTCTTCCATTACCGTTAGCGTACGGTTGATAGTATCAATGACAATGGCAATTTCGCCGCTGGGAGGCGATTTAACTTCGCCGCTTACCGGCAGCTTAAGATAAGAAGCTAATCTTTCCCAAGTTTCATTGACCACTGACCCGGTTACCGGCATGTTCTCTGCTTCTTGAAATGCAGCCACTGCCTTTGCGGTTTGCGGTCCGTAAACCCCATCAATCAATCCGTTGTAATAACCGAGCTGCTGCAATTCCTTTTGCAGTGCAGCTACATCGGGCCCGCTTGTGTAGGGCTGTGACAGAGTTAACTCATTTTTATTTAAACAATGTATTGGGCAGTAATAAGTAGTTTCTGCCTGAGCAATCAGCGGAAAAAGACATAAGCCGGTAACGACAAGGAATGCTCTGATCATCATCTGTATCCCTCCAAACAATTTAAATTATCTCTTAGAAAGAATTAAATTATGCGTACACTGTCCCGATATCGCTATACAGGCGTAGAGGACAAATGCTGCACTTTTTATTGGAAAAAAATGTAATATAAGTTTGCATAGCGGCATATATATTAAATGGACAGGTAAATGCTTGGGAGGGATAAAATGAAGAGATTAAAATGTATCGGCACGTTTTTGCTTTTGTTAGTGTTGACGTGCTGTGCCGCTGCATGCAGCACGGCGGAAGAAAAGGGTCCGGCTGCAGACGTTACGATAACTGTGAAGGAGTCAGGGCTTTCCGAGCCAACACCTGAGAGTGTTTCGGCACTGGCGGATATGGTGGATAAAATTCCGGTAGTGCTGTATTTTGCAGATGAGCAGGGGAATTTAGTGGCAGAGAAAAGAGATATTCCTAAAGTTGATGGTATTGCCAGGATGACGATTAATGAATTAACCAAGGGACCCGGTGAAGATTCGGCGCTGCTGCCCACTATACCGCCCGGAGCACAATTAAAAGATATTAATATTACCGACGGTTTGTGTACCGTAGACTTTAACGGGGCCTTAAAAGAAAACCATCCCGGTGGCAGCAGTGGTGAACTGTTAACAGTTTATTCGATTGTAAATACTTTGACTCAGTTTCCTACTATAGAAAGAGTGCAAATCTTGGTAGATGGTCAAACTATAAATACTTTGGCGGGGCACCTGGATTTAAGTGTACCGCTGGAACGACATAATGACATTGTTGTCAGCGGAGGTTCAGTAAAATAAAAGTTATAACAAAAGTGCCGTGAGGTTTCTTCCCGCGGCACTTTTTAAGTATATTGCTGAAAACAATATATTAATGAAACAAAATGTAGAAGCCGCCCGTCTAATATATGTGCAGAAAAATATGCATAAAAGTGAAAATTTAGGATGGTGTTTGATGTATAGAAAAATATTCGCAAAAGCGGTGAATTTTTCGCTGGCGGTGGCGATTAGTTCTCTTTGTATCATTTGCTCATTTGATGCTCCGCTGTTAACAGACGGGATTAAAGCTGCACATGCGGCAGCTGCTCAAACCGCGGTAGTAACGGGAAGTCATATTAATTTGCGCAGCGGCCCCGGTACCAATCATGATGTTTTAGGCACTGTAAATCAAGGAGACAAGCTGCCGATATTGGACAAACAGGGTGATTGGTATAAAGTGCAGAAAAGTGATGGCCAAGCGGCGTGGATTGCCGGTTGGCTGGTGAAAGTGGAAAATAGCACAGCATCAAAGCCTTCTGCTTCAAATTCACCGGATGCAGGCGGCAGCAGTATAAAATATGCGGTGATTACTGCCAACAATGTTAACGTGCGCAGCGGTCCCGGCACCGGTTATCAGGTTGTGGGCAGCGTGAACAGCGGTGAACGTTATCAACTGCTGGCGGTTTCCGATCAATGGTATAAATTAAAACTGCCCAACGGTGAGGCTTGGGCAGCCGGTTGGCTAACTAAAGTGGAACAGGTGCAAGCACCGGAGCCACCGGTTAATCAAACACCATCAGACGATACCGGGCAGCAGACGGATGAGCAGCCGGCGTGGCTGCCGCCATTGGATTTAAACCAAGACGATCCTGCAACTGCTGACGATGCGCAGGATCAAAAAGACGACACATATGATAAAGACAGCCCGCATTTAACGGATTTGGATATCGATAAAGAAGATGATAAAACCGTTGTTACTGTCGAGTCCAATGCCAAGATTAATTACAACACATTTATGCTTACTAATCCCGATCGCCTGGTAGTTAATTTCGAAGGTTTTGATTTGGGTGAGATACCTGAAACAACAAAGAAAATAAATTCTTCTACCGTGAAAAGTTTGCGCACCGGACAGTACAGCACCGAACCCAAAATCGCACGAATAGTGCTTGATTTAAACGGTCCGGCAAACTACCGTACCAAAGTATCAAATAACGGTAAAGTGCTTACCGTTGAAGCTTCTGAAATCAAATACGGAGAGTACATTGAAGATAAAGTAATTTTTATTGATGCCGGTCACGGCGGTGATGACCCCGGGGCACCAGGAAACAGCCGTACGATTTGGGAAGAAACCGTTAACTTGGACATTTCTCAAAAATTATCGGCAATTTTGAAGCAACAAGGGGCAAAAGTGATAATGAGCAGAACAGGTGATCAAACAGTGGATTTGCTTGCCCGTCCGGAGCTCGCTAACCGTGCCAATGCCGATATATTTGTCAGCATTCACTGTAATTCTAACATCAACACAAGCATTGGCGGTACCACTACTTATTATTACGCTCCAACCACCAGAAAAGATTTATTTGAACAGCAGGCTGACCGGATGCGTTTGGCACAGTGTATTCAAAACGAAATGGTCAAAGAGTTAAAATTAGAAAACAGAGGCATCCGCCAGGACAACTTCGCGGTATTAAGAGAAACCAGCATGCCTTCCGTACTGGTGGAAACGGCATTTATAAGCAACCCCCGCGAGGAAGCACTGTTGAAAGATGACAGGTTCCGTCAGCGCATTGCCGAAGCTGTAGCGCGCGGCATTAATGCATATTTTGCAGAGTAGAAGAAAAGAAGTGCAGCACCGCTTTCAAGCTGAAATGCTTGGAGGCGGTTTTTTTAAGCTGATAATTTTAAAACCTGCCAAAATACAGATATGAAAAATATCCCAGCCGCCGAGAATTAGCTGCATGCAAAGGAATTATGTATTATTGTGTCGAATATTTTAAAAATTGCAGATATGATTTTAAATTGATTTTAATAAAGCGGTGTTTTGGGAGGGAATGTAAAAAATAAAGGAGAGGAAAATGGGGGAAAATAAAAAGTGCAGCAGAACGAAAAAACTTGAGTGTTTTTTAGATAATATTTTGGAAATCTTTTATGATGGGATTTATATTACTGATTCCAGTGGTAAAACAATAAAAGTTAACAATATGTACGAAAGATTGACCGGTTTAAAAAAAGAAGATTTGCTGGGTAAGCGGGTGACTGATTTAGCAAAGGAAGGGGTGTTTGATTCACCGTTAAACCCAATTGTTGTTAAAACCGGCAAACCGCAAACCTCTGTTCAAGTGAATAAAACCGGCAGAAAAGTTGTTATAAACGGATATCCGGTGTTTGATGAAAGCGGCAGCGTTGCTTATGTTGTTACTCTGGTGCGTGATGTTACAATTCTTTCTCAGTTAAAGGAGCAAATAGCATCTCAAACTGATTTGATCGAAAGATATCATCAAGAAGCACAGTATCTGCGTACAAATCATCTTCGAAAAAATAACAATGTAGTAATTGAAAGTCCCAAGATGCTGCATTTAATGCAGCTGTTAAAACGGATTGCCCGCACTGACACTACGGTTTTACTGTTAGGCGAAACCGGTGTTGGTAAAGATGTGTTTGCCAAAAAAATTCACGAGCACAGTTTGCGAAAAGAAGAGCCGTTTTTTAAAATTAACTGTGCCACTATTCCGGAGAATTTAATTGAATCGGAGCTGTTTGGCTATGAAGCGGGAGCCTTTTCCGGTGCAAGTCCCAAGGGAAAACCCGGCTATTTTGAATTAGCTGATCAGGGTACTTTGTTTTTGGATGAAATCGGAGAGCTGCCTTTACCTATGCAGGCGAAGCTGCTGCGTGTGCTCCAGGATCAAGAAGTTATGAGAATTGGCTCAACTAAAGTAAAAAAAGTGAACGTTCGCTTTGTCGCTGCTACGAACAGAAATCTGGAGCAGGCGGTTAAAGATGGTTCTTTTAGAAGTGATTTATATTACCGGCTGAGAGTTGCGGTGCTGGATATTCCGCCCCTTAGGGAACGAACAGAAGAAATCATTTCTTTGCTCCGATATTTTTTAGATAAATTTAATGCGCGATATAAAAAGAAAATAACCTTAAGTCCGGAAGCAGTACAAATAATGCAGCATTATAAATGGCCCGGAAATGTTCGGGAAATGGAAAACCTAATTCAAGGTTTAATTGTAACTTTAGATAAAGAGGTTTTAGAGGCAAAAGATTTACCCGGTTATCTGTTTTCCGGCGATAACCGCAGAGAGAACTCTTTTCAAGTTGATGACCAGGTCATTGGACAGCAAAGCATTAGTGAAATGGTGGATAATTTTGAAAGAGAATTGCTTGAAAGAGGCCTGGAAAAATGCAGCCGAGTTTCGGATTTAGCTGAACTATTTAAAGTGGATCGATCAACCATTTATAGAAAACTGAAAAAATATTCATTATTGTAAAAAAGTTATTGCAGCAATGAGACAGTTGTCGCATTGCTGCAATAACTTTTTTGTTTTTTTAAAAACCTTTTGCAGTAAAGCGCTAACGCTGTTTTGACAAAACCGGCGGCGCTGCTTTTGCTGCAAAAATGCGACAAAACCAAAAACAGTATAGTCAAAAATCTTAGAAAATTCGACAACTATGTTTTGGCATAAATCTTGCAAAATTAGTAATTGAGTTCACTAACACAATTATATAGTCAGGGGTTGATGGGTATCGTTGGTCAAATATATTCTTTTGCAACAATGCCTAAAATAATCAGCGGTTTGGGTGCCAGAAAAACTGTTGGACAAGAAGTTAAAAAACTTGGAGGAAAAGTAGTTTTTGTCTGTACGGATAAAGGAATTCCCGAAGCCGGCTTGCTGGTGGACATTCTCATATCGTTAAGCGGAGAGAACCTTGCCTATGTTATTTTTGATCAGGTTGAGAGTAATCCGAATATAGAGAATATTGAAAACGGTATGAAAATTTATCGAAATGAACAGTGCGATGTGTTGGTAGCCGTTGGCGGGGGGAGTGTAATTGATGCCGCCAAAGCTATTTGCGCCAAAGTGAGTACAACTGCACCTGATTTACCTGGTTCCGGCAGTGCTGCACCGGTGATCATTGCCGTTCCGACAACTGCCGGTACAGGGGCAGAAATTTTAAGTAAAGCAGTTATTGCGGATAAGCGCAACAATACTAAGATTGCTTTCAGCTCCCCTTTGCAAAAACCGAAAGTGGCAATATTGGATCCGGTGATGCTGCAGACGCTGCCCGCAAATGTTGCTGCTGCTACCGGCATGGTTACGCTGGCAAATGCGGTGGAAGGCTATATTTCTTTGGGAGCATCAGAATTAACTGATTTACTTAATCTCAAGTCTGTTCAACTGGTGGCCAAGTATCTGCGGAGATTTATTGCCAACAGAAAAGATTTGGAGGCGGCAACCGCCATGCAGAATGCCTGTTTATATTCCGCTATGGGGTCGGCTAATGCCGGTCGGGGTATTGTATATGCCATGGCTAATTCATTGACCGGTCATTTTGATATGCACCACGGAATTGCTTGTGCGGTTGTTTTGCCAAAAGTGATGGAATTTAACGCAATGGCTTCGCCGAAAAAATATATAAACATTGCGAAAGTTTTCGGTGAAAATGTGAGTAATCTTCCTTTGGCTGAAGCTTCTCAGAAAGCGGTGGAGGCAGTGCGTAAGTTGGCGGGAGATATAGGAATACCGGATCATCTGCCGGATGTGGCAATAACGACAGAAGATATTGAACAAATGGCCCGAGAAGTGATGGAAAGTGACGATGTAAAAACAAATCCTCGCGAAACAGTTTTGCAGGATGTGGTTGAATTTTATCAGACAGTGTTTTAAAAACCGAAGCTGCTTTTCAATCCGGTTTGATGGTTTTGATCTGCAGGAAGGGGGTGGCCTGACCAGGGTTAATAGTTAAGTAAGTACAAGGCGGGTAATTACAACATGATAAAAGAGGAGGTTGAGTTTCATGAAAAAATTAAATTTTCTATTATCTTTGATGGCGATTTCGCTAATGTTAATGCTCAGCGGATGTGGTGGTTCTGATGAAAATTCTGCGCAATCTCAGGGTGGCGGTGGCAGTGAAGACAAAATTATTATTAAGTACACCCATGGGGTTGGCACAGATCCTTCTGATCCCCATCAATGGGTGGCGCTTAAGTTTGAGGAATTGGCAGAAAAATATACCGATAACCGTGTAGATGTTCAAATTTTCCCCGGTGGTCAGCTGGGCAGCGAACAGCGGGGTTTTCAGGATGTGCAAAACGGTGTTGTTCAAGCAACTTCTTTAGCAGGCAATAATGCTGCGGTATTTGCACCTTCGGTAGGTATTTACGATCTGCCTTATATGTTTATAAGCCGTGAAGAGGCTTATAAGGTAATGGACGGTATTTGGGATGACTTAAATGAAAAGATGATTGAAGAATCCGGAACGCGTGCTCTTATTTGGTTTGAACAGGGTTTCCGCACACTGACAAACTCTAAAAAGCCGGTGACCACTCTTGACGACCTGCAGGGATTAAAAATTCGTGTTCCGCAGAATCCGATGATGCTGGGTGCTTTTAAATCTTGGGGTTGTGAACCGGTGCCGGTTGCTTGGGATGAAACCTTTACCGCTCTGCAGCAGGGGCTGGTTGACGGACAAGAAAACCCGCATACAGTTAATAACTCTATGAAGTTTTACGAAGCCAACCAAAAATATATTACCGACATTCACTACAAAATGTGGATTGGACCGGTGGTAGTGCAGGAAAAATGGCTGCAGAGCTTGCCGGAAGATATCAGAGAGGCGCTGATTAAAGCGGGCAGAGATACTGCCTTGGCTGAACGGGAATTTATTCAGGAGCTGGAGAAAAATGCATTGGATAATCTGACTAAAAACGGTATGGAATACTTAGGAGCGCCGAAAGATGAAGAAGAATGGCAAAAACGGGCCATGGCCATTTGGCCGGAGTTTTACGATACAATTGGCGGCACTGAACTGGTAGAAAAAGCTATGCAAATCCTTGGTAGAGAAATGCCTAAATAGCAGTTTACTAATAACATAACGGGCTACCCGAGATTATGTAGCCCGTTATGTTATCAAGGAGGTAAGCAAATGAAAGAACGCTTGAAATGGATATACGATAATTTCGAAGAAATAATATGCGCATCCTTTCTGTTGGCCGTCGTAATTCTTATGTCTACTCAAGTTTTTTCCCGCTTCTTATTTGGCAAAGCAATTGCCTCTTCTGAAGAACTGTCCCGGATGGCTTTTTTAATTACGGTATACATGGCTACCAGTTTGGCAGCTAAAAAAGGCCGCCATGTTCGGGTGACAGCTCAATTTAAGCTGTTTCCCCAGCACTGGCGCAAATATTTTATTATGTTTGCGGATATGATTTGGCTGGTGTTTAATGTTGTTGTTATTTGGCAGGGATTTTTATTATTCCAATCTATGAATGAATTTCCGCTGATATCGGCAGTTTTGGGTTGGGATTTGAAATATGTATTTGCGGTAATCCCCATAGCATTCTTGTTGCAATGCTTTAGGATAATAGAACGGTATTATAAATTGTACCGGGCCGGGCAATTGGAACAAATAGCTTACGACGGGGAGGAATTCTAATGAGTTTGGATGTCGGCATTTGGTTAATGCTTTTTTTGGCCTTATTTTTGGGTATTCCGGTATTTGTAGCACTGGGAATTGCCACCTTTGTTGCTTTAATAGCAACGGATATTCCTTTGTCAATTATTCCTTTAGATCTTTATAAAATTTCAGAAATGTTTACATTGATTGCGGTACCTGCTTTTATTTTGGCCGGGGCTTTGATGGAAAAGGGCGGTATGGCGCAGCAAATCGTAAATGTTGCCTCGCTTTTTGTAGGGCGTGTGCGGGGTGGATTGGGTTTGGTTACCATTCTCGGCTGTATGTTTTTTGCAGCGATGATTGGATCCGGTCCCAGCACTGTAGCGGCAATGGGTGCTTTGATGATCCCTTCGATGCTCAGACGGGGGTACGATAAGGATTATGCGGCGGCTGTTACAGCTACCGGAGGTACGCTGGGGATACTTATTCCTCCCAGTAATCCGATGATTGTTTACGGTGTTTTGGCAAACGTGTCGGTTTCCGGCATGTTTATGGCCGGTTTGGTTCCCGGAGCTTTGGTAGGCACCGTTTTAATGCTGACAGTTTATTTTCTGGCCAGAAGGCGCGGCTATAAAGGCAGTGCCGAAAAAGTCAGCTTTCAGGAAGCTGTGAAGGTTGTTTGGCAAAGTATTTGGGCTTTGCTGGCACCGGTAATTATTTTGGGAGGTATCTATGCCGGTATTTTCACGCCGGTGGAAGCTTCCATGATAGCCATTGTATATGCGTTTTTTGTGGGTGCAGTTATCAATCGTAAGATCAAATTAAAAGAAATGTGGGAATCACTTGTATTGACCAGCACAACTACCGGTGTGGTATTGATAGTGGTAGGTGTATCTCTGCTGTTTGGTAGATTTATTACTATGTATCATGTGCCGCAGCGTTTAACAGAAATGATGACATCGATAAGTACAGACCCGTTTCTTGTAATGTGTTTGATTGGTGTTTTTTTGTTCTTTCTGGGGATGTTCATGGAAACACTGGCTACTATCACAATTATAACCCCGATTGTGCTGCCTTTGCTGCATCAGCTTGGCATTAATCCCATTCATTTTGGTATTTTCTTGGTTATGACCAACGAAGTTGCAATGCTGACACCGCCTTTAGGGGTAAATCTTTTTGTGGCAATGGGATTAACCAATTTGAGTTTGGAGAAATTAGCAAAAGCTGCCATTCCTTATGTGCTGGCCCTGATAGTCTGCATATTGCTGGTGGCCCGTTTCCCGCAAATTGTTTTATGGCTGCCCAATCTTTTGGGTGTTGGTTAAAAAGCGCGGCGTTTTTGTGCTTTAAGAAAAAAGAATTTAACAGTGGCAGAATTAATGAGAGGCGAATATGTTTCCGTTTAGCAACAATTCGCAAAAATGCAGCAGTAATTTAGCGGGTAAATGATGCAATAATGCGACAACAAGGTCGGTGTATTACAATTTTGGCAGATAAAGCAGTGTTTTTTGTTGGCATTGATTTTGCTACTACTGTATAGGCAATATACACAGGTGCGCACCACAAAAACGGCAGCAGGATAATTACTTAAATACACTCAATGTTCAAATGCTCAGTGCATTGTGAGCAGTGTGTTAAAGCGATGATAAAAAATGAGTTTTAGCTCTGAAAATTGCCTATGATTGACGCATTGTTAGCGGAATTGAATAAGCCGACGATTATGCCTAAATTGCTTTTGGTAAATATTAGAAAAATAACGTCTAATAGTTTGCTGGAAAGTCAAATCAAATTTTCTTTAAAAAATTAATGAAGTGAGGGGATTGATTATGAAATACGGCTATATAGGATTGGGGCTAATGGGCGGCCCGCTGGCACGCAACTTAATCAGAGCAGGTAAAGATGTGACTGTTTTTGATTTAAGCGAAGAGGCAATTAACCGTACGCTGGCAGCCGGTACTACAGGTAAAGCAGCCAAAAGCCCTGATGAATTAGCTGATTGCGATGTAGTATTTACCAGCCTGCCGCTTCCCAAACATATTGAAGAAACCATGTTGGGAGAAAACGGGCTGTTAAGCAAAATGAAAAAAGGCGCTGTTTATATTGACGTAAGCACAATTGACCCCCAAACAGGCAGGAAATTGGCTGATTTTGCAGCTGATAAAGGCATAGGCTTTTTAGCCTGTCCCCTTGGCAAAGGGCCTGCTCAGGCAGAAAAGGCTGAACAGCCGATTTTTGCCGGTGGTCTAAAAGAAACTTACGAAAAAATGTCCGACACATTAAAGATTGTTGGTAATCCTGTTTATTATATGGGCGATGTGGAACAAGCCTATGCTTTTAAGTTAATCAGTAATATGATCGGTATGACCAACATGGCTGTACTGGCTGAAGGAATGAGAATTGGTGAAAAGGCAGGTATTGATGCCAAATTACTGATTGAACTGCTGGCGGATACAGGTGCTGACTCTTTCCAACTTCAAGTACGCGGACCTTGGGTTATTAATAATGATTTTGCCAACCGGTTTGGTGTCAGCCTGGCACTGAAAGATGTTCGCCTTGGCTGCGAAATGGCGGATAACTGGGGGTATGATGCCCGTTTTACAAAATTAGCAAAGTCTTTCTATGAAAAAGCAGAGAAACAGGGCTATGGAAAAGAAGACTGCAATGCGGTATATAAAGTGCTTTAGTTTATATGAGGGGGGAGATTCCCCCCTCGTATAAACTGTATTAGGCTGTCATTCTGGTAATTGTGGCAGCTTGGCAAACCAATACTTTTTGCAGATGTTCTGCCGTAATTATTATGCTGATAATCCCGGTCGCAAATATCTTTTATGAAAGGGCGGAGTTTTAGTGAAAAGGATCAGTGTACATGCTGAAAAGTGTGTTGGTTGCAGAATTTGCGAACAATGGTGCAGTATTTATCACTTTAATGTTGTAAACCCGAAAAAGGCCAGAATAAGTGTTGTCAGAAATCACGATGAACTGATGGATTATCCGATGGTTTGCCGGCAGTGTTCAGATCAGCATTGTATTAATGCCTGCCCCGAGAAAATTAAGGCACTCAGCAAAGATACTGAGACCGGAGCAGTAATTGTGAATGAAGAAAAATGCATTGCCTGCGGCAAGTGCATTAGGGCCTGCCCGTATCACGCAATTAAAAAACATCCTGTTGAAAGATATGTATTAATTTGTGACCTGTGCGGCGGTGAACCGCAGTGTGTAAAACATTGTCCTGAACAGGCTGTTGCCTATACTGAATAGAGGAGGGAGAAAGATGTCTGATTGTGGTTTTGTTGGACAGCTTTTGCGCGTAGATTTAACTAATCAAGCTGTTGCCAAAGAAGAACTGCCTTTGGAATTGTTTAAGGAATATTTAGGCGGCCGCGGTTTGGGAGCTTATTTTTTAACCAATGAAGTAGACCCGCATTGCGATCCGTTGAGTGCTGATAACAAGCTGATTTTTATGAATGGGCCTTTTGTAGGAACGATGGTTCCGGGTGGTAATAAAGTTTGTGTCACGTTTAAATCTCCTCTTTCCAATACTTATTCTTATTCCTTAGCCGGCGGACACTGGGGTCCGGAACTTAGATTTGCCGGCTACAGCGGATTAATTATTGAAGGGAAATCCAAAGAGCCGGTTTATCTTTGGATTGATGATGATAAAGTGGAGATAAGACCGGCTGCTGAGCTTTGGGGTAAGGGTATTCATGAAACAGATGTGTTAATCAAAAAAGAGTTAAAAGACGATCGTATTCATGTAGCATCTATCGGGATTGCCGGAGAAAACTTGGTTAAATATGCCTGCATTACAAATGATGTTTACCGTGAGTTTGGCCGAGGAGGCTGCGGTGCGGTGATGGGATCGAAAAATTTGAAGGCCATTGCTGTGCGCGGTTCTAAGGATGTTTGCGCAGCAGATGTAAATGCCTTAAAAGAGCTGGTGGAAATGTGCCTGCCGGTTTATAAGCAGCATCCTCAAGCAATTGAACGCCGAAATTATGGAACCAACGAGCTGGTAGATAACATTAATAACGCCGGTTTTATGGGCACCAAAAACTTTAGTATGGGTTATTCTGAACAAACTAAAGAATTTGAAGGTCCTGTTATGCGAGAAAAAGCTGTATATAACGATGCGGCTTGTTTTGGCTGTGCCATTGCCTGCAGTAAAAATTGCGCCATTCAATCGAAAAAATACGGATACGTCAAGCTGGAAGGTCCTGAATTTGAAACTTTAACTTTATTGGGCTCTAACTGCGGCCTAAACAATTGGGAAGATTTGTTGAAAGTTTGTGCCGTTTGCGATGATTTGGGCTTGGACAGCATGTCTGCCGGCGGCTGTGTTTCTTTGGCAATGGAATGTTTCGAAAAAGGAATTCTCACGCTGGAAGATACCGGCGGTTTGGAGCTTAGATTTGGCAATGCGGAAGCAGAGGCAAAACTTTTGGAAATGATTGCTGCCAGAGAAGGTATTGGCGCTGATTTGGCTGAAGGTCCGGCCTATGCTGCGCAAAAGTGGGGTGTGCCGGATTTAGCTGTCCATTCCAAAAATATGGCACCGGCAGCTTACGATCCCCGCGGGGCTAAAGGTATGGGGCTTATTTACGCTACTTCGCTTAAAGGTGCTCACCACATGGTGGGGCCGGTTTTTGGGGCGGAGATTGCAGCTAACAACCGGTTTGAAGAAAAAGGTAAAGGAGCTTTAGTAAAAGGAGCCCAGATGAACTTTACCATTCTTGATTCCCTTGGAATTTGCTCCACTAACCAGTCGGGCGTTGGTCGACCGCAGCAAATTGAGGCTTTTAAATGCGTTACCGGTATTGAATTAACAGAGGAAGAATTTTTGTTTCGGGCGGAAAGAATTTATAATATGGAAAAAATGTTTAATGTGAAAATTGGCTTTTCCCGCAAAGACGATACCCTTCCCAAGAGATTTACCAAAGAAGCAATGACGGAAGGCCCCAGCAAAGGACAGACTGTTAACTTGGATGTCCTTTTGGATGAATATTATCAGGTGATGGGTTGGGATCAAAACGGTATACCTACTAAAGAAAAATTAAAAGAACTGCGTTTGGCTTAATAAATATTTATTTATTATAAGATGTTTGTGTTAACCTCGCTGCAAACGATAGATACTGCAGTGAGGTTTTTGTTTTAAACAAAGAATATAACGCCAGGATAGTTTGTTAAATAAATTTTTGAAAATTATAACCTTTTACAATTGACGAAATTGTCGCATGAATTTATAATAATAAATAACATATATGTAATATTGCAATATTACAAACAATAAATAAAAAAGAGGGTTGATGGATGAAAGGGAATCCTATTCCGCTGCATTATCAAATATGTAATGATTTGCGAAAGAAGCTGCAAAATGGTGAGTGGAATATTGGTGATATTGTCCCGGGTGACAAGGAATTAATGCGGATTTACAATGTGAGCAGTACAACTGTTCGGCGGGCTTTGGATGAATTAGTCCGAGAAGGCTGGTTGGAGAGAAAGCCGGGAAAAGGAACTTTTGTGAAAAAGCAGCATGTAGAGACTTTGGGTCAATTGACAGGTTTTTTTGATGAGATAAGGGCTAAGGGGTATAAACCCAGTTCAAAGATATTGCGGGTGGCTGAAGTCGATGTTGAGGAATTTGAGGATTTAGAGCTGGATGTTATTGACTCTGAAAAGGTTTTTGCTATCGAAAAAATTCAGCTGATGGATAATAATCCAATTGTACTGGTAAAAAGCTTTTGGCCGTTAGAAATAGGCAGACAATTTCAAAAGTATGATTTGGTGCATCACGGTACTTATGAAATTGTCCAGCGTAAATTAGGGATTATGCTGGAGGAAGCTCATCAAGACATCTATTCCTCTCTGGCCGGTCCGGAAGAAGCAGAGCACCTGGGAATTGATGAAGGTGCGCCGCTGCTGGCAATGAAAAGGTTGGTGTTTTCCCGGGGCAAACCATTAGAATTATCAATTAACTACTATCATGCCGAGCGTTATCGCTACAGAGTTATCTTAAAGAATGAAAAAATTGAGGTAGGTAATGGATTTGTTTTTGAAAAAAATCGGAGGTGAGCTTCATGCCGTTAGTAACTCTTCGGGAAGTATTGGCAGAGAAAGAGCAAAATGCTGCAGTGGGTGCATTTAGCACCTATGATTTATACACAGCTCAAGGTATTGTTTGGGGTGCGGAACAGGCAAACCTACCGGTGATTGCCATGGTGGGAGCACCGGTATTAGCCAAGCCGGGAAATGAGGATATTGTCAAGATATTAGTAGATTTAGCGGAGCAGGCCAAGGTTCCGGTGGTGGTGTTTTTAGATCATGCCAAGGATTTTGCCACTTGTCTTAAAGCGATGAAGTTGGGCTTTAGCTCGGTAATGATTGACGGTTCGCACTTATCTTTTGAGGAAAATATCGCTTTAACTTCTAAAGTGCGTGAGGCTGCGCAGCATTTAGGGGTTTCGGTGGAAGCGGAATTAGGTGCGCTTGCCGGCGTGGAAGACGGCGAGGAAACAAAAAACTGCAAAATGACTGACCCGGAAAAAGTAACAGATTTCTTAGAAGCAACCGGGGTAGACGCTTTGGCTGTTTCTATTGGCAATGCTCACGGCCTTTACAAAGGTGAGCCTAATTTAAACTTTGATGTTTTACGTCAATGCAAGCAAAAAAGCAGCGTGCCGTTAGTGCTTCACGGAGGAACGGGTTTAACACCAAGGCAGTTTGCCCTAGCTGTTGAGTATGGAATTGAAAAGATAAACATTGGGACAGAAGTAAAGAAAGCTTATATTGAAAGTTTTATTTCTAAGCATCATGAAAACCCTGACTCTTACGATATGGTTGGTATTCCTCAAACATGTAAAGAGGCGGTGGCAAATCTTGTTGCTGATAAGTTGAGCTTTTTTAATTCGGGCTGGCGGGAACTGCTGTAGCTTGTATCGCCACGTAAGAAAAAGGAGGATGGCTGGGTGACCGGTTCAAAAACATTAGTAGTAGCGCAAACAGGCGGGCCCAGTGCTGTGATCAATAGTACATTAGCGGGAATTATTGAAGAGGCCCGGTTGTGGCCGCAGATTGATCAAGTTATCGGGTGTATCAATGGTTTTCATGGTTTGTTTGGTTTTAACTGCGTCAAGTTGTCAGAAATGACTGATGATCAACTGGTTATGTTAAGGAATACGCCAGGGGCATTTCTTGGATCAAGTCGTATGCACCTAACAGAACAGCACTTGAGTAAAGTTCCGGATTTGCTAACTGATCTGCAAGCGGGTTATTACCTGCAAATTGGCGGTAACGGCACTATGTATGCGGCCGGTGTAATTGATCAGGTAGTTAAAGAAGCTGGATATCCGATTCAGGTCATCGGGGTGCCCAAAACTGTAGACAATGACATTGTGGGGATGGATCACACTCCCGGTTACGCCAGTGCTGCTAAATATGTTGCACAAGCAACGTTAGATATTGGTATAGACCTTTGGTCGATGCGTCATTTTGAGCAGGTTAGGGTTGTTGAGGTAATGGGTAGAAATGTCGGCTGGCTTGCAGCGGCCGCGGCATTGGCTAAATCAAATAAAAATGAAGCTCCTCATTTGATTTATTTACCTGAACTGCCTTTTGATGAAGAGCAATTTATTGATGAAGTACATGATGTTGTTCAAAAAGAGGGCTATGCAGTTGCAGTAATTGGAGAAGGTATTAAAGATAAGTATAATAATTGCATCGGCAGCATGCCTTTTGCAGATGTAAAACAAGGCAGTCAAGTATACGGGGGGGCTTCTTTTTATTTGGCTAACCGAATTTCCGAGGTGCTGAAAATTCGGGCCAGAGCGCAGGACTTGGGTATAGCCCAGAGATGTTTCGGCGCCGTACGTTCCGAAATAGATGAGCAGGAAGCATATATGATCGGTCGGGCCGCTGTAAAGGCTGCCGCAGCCGAAATGGGCGGCAGCATGGTTGATATTTTTGATATGCATGATGCTTTGCGGTTTTCCACTGTGCCGTTATTGGATGTGGGCGGCAGAGAGAAAAAGGTCCCGGAAAATTTTTACAATAAGCAGACTAAACAGGTTACAGAAGAATTTGTCAGCTGGTTGAAACCGCTGATTGGAGAATGGAATCCAAAATATTTAAGGCTGGAGCATTTAGACTAAGCCTTGAAAATACAATCTTAGGGTGGTGAGATTTGAAAATAAAGACAATTAAAATTAAACTAAATATTTTTAATATTACATTAAAGAGAGGGGATTTTTAATGTTTAAACCTAAAAAGCTGTTATTCTTATTAACCTCGGTAATGACTGCAGCCTTTCTGCTGACGGGCTGCGGCGGTTCCGGCCAGGAAGGTAAAGAAGGCCAGGAAGCTGCCGGTGATGAAAAAATTATCATTAGATACAGCCTGCCTGATGCGCCGATCGACGGTGTTCCTGCTTATGAAGCAGCTAAGTCAATGGAAAAGAAAATTGAAGAATATACCAACAATCAGGTTGATGTTAAATTGTATCCCGGAGGCCAGCTGGGAAGCGAACAGAAAAATATTCCCGACATTCAAAAAGGTGTCATTGAAATGGCTATGATTACTGCAGGCAACATGACGACTTTCTCACCGTCCATCGGAGTGTTTGATTTTCCGTACATTTTTAAAGACAGACAAGAAGCGTATAAAGCTATTGACACAATTTGGGATGATTTAAATGAGCTGCAAATAAAAGAAAGCGGTACCAGAAGTGTTGCTTGGCTGGAGCAGGGTTTCCGCCATATTACAAACAGTAAAAAGCCGATTAACAGCATGGAAGACTTACAGGGACTGAAAATCAGAGTTCCTAACAATAAGTATGTTGTAGAAGCATTTAGATCCTGGGGTGTTGAGCCGGTACCTCTGGCTTGGGACGAAACCTTCAATGCTGTGCAGCAAAAGGTGGTTGACGGTCAAGAAAATCCGTATACCAGTATTTATCAATCTAAGATGTACGAAGTTCAGGATTATGTAACTGAGCTGCACTACAAACTTTGGCTGGGCAACATTATTATCAGCGAAGAATGGTTCCAAGGCTTACCTGAAAACGTACAGCAGGCAATCATCAAGGCGGGTAAAGAGGTTACCGAAGAAAACCGCACCTTGATGGCCAGCAAAGAAGATGAACTGAAAAAAGAATTGACAGAAAAAGGGCTTGAAATCAGCGGACCGCCGGCTGATGAGGATAAGTGGATGCAAAACGCTATGTCAATATGGCCTAAGTTCTATGATGAACTTCCTGACCCCGCTATTTTAGATAAGGTTATGGAAGCACTGGGCAGAGAAAAACCTCAAACTTAATTTTTCAAATAGTATAATGCAGAACCTTTATTCAAAGATTCTGCATTATACATTACTCTTGTGAGGGGATTGCAATGAAAAAAAATAAGTGCAAATGGGTTATCGATAATTTTGAGGAAATTATCGCCTCAGTTTTGTTTTGTTCCGTTGTTATTCTGCTAATGGCGCAGGTTATTGCGCGGTATGTTTTCGGACAAGGCTTAGCGTGGTCGGAAGAGATGTTAAGGTTTGCTTTTCTGATAATGGTTTATTTTGCCGCATCACTGGGTGCAAAAAGGGGAGCCCATTTTCGTGTGACACTTTTAGTAAACTTACTACCTGATAAGTTAAAGAAAATTTTAGATTTCATTCAGTATATTATTACCTTTGTATTTCACTGTTTTGTTATCTATTTAGGTTTTAAAGTCGTTATTGATATGAAAGATTTTCCTCAGATATCACCAATCCTCAGCTGGGATATGAGATATGTATATATAATGATACCGATTGCGTTTACATTGGTAAATATTCGTTTAGTAATAAAAATGCTGGCAGACTTTGGACTGATCAAAGGGAAACCTACAGCTTAGGGGGATTAATATGTTTGAAACTTGGGGGATTTGGATTGTTCTTTTTACAGCACTGCTGTTAGGAGTTCCGATTTATGTATCCTTAGGTATATCTACTATAGCTGTTTTGCTTTTCAGCAGTATCCCACTGGATATTGTCCCGCTGGATATGGTAAAAGTAGGTGATATGTTTCCCTTACTGGCTATTCCTGCTTTTATATTTGCCGGAGGAATCATGGAACGCGGTGGCATGTCCGACCAAATCATCGATGTTGCGTCAATTTTTGTTGGTAGAATCAGAGGTGGCTTAGCGCTGGTAACTATCCTCGGCTGTATGTTTTTTGCGGCGATGATTGGCTCCGGCCCAGGAACAGTAGCTGCCATGGGTACTTTAATGCTTCCCGCTATGGTTAGAGCGGGGTACGATAAAAAATTCGGGGCGGGTGTGTGTGCAACGGGCGGTACGCTGGGCATTTTGATTCCACCCAGTAATCCGATGATTATTTATGGTGTTATGGCCAATGTTTCGGTAGGCACTTTGTTTATGGCCGGTATGCTGCCGGGCTTTATTGTTGGCATGGTACTCATGCTTACTGCTTACGTTATCGCCAGAATGCGCGGTTATAAAGGTACCGATAAAATCTACACTTCAAAAGAAATATTTGAAATTTTTAAAGCTAATATCTGGTCACTTCTTGCCCCAATTATCATTTTAGGCGGTATCTATGCGGGCATTTTTACACCGGTTGAAGCATCGGCTGTTGCCTGTTTTTATGCTCTTTTTGTAGGCAAATTTATTATTAAAAAACTCACCTTAAACGATATCTGGGAAAGTATTAAGCTGACCAACATTACGTCAGGTACTTCGATGATTATTGTCGGCGTATCTATGCTGTTTGGCAGATTTTTAACCATTTATGAAGTTCCGCAGCATGTTGCGGAGGCTATGCTGTCCATCAGCACTAACCCGCAAATTATATTAATTTTAATTTGTTTATTGTTATTTGTTTTAGGGATGTTTATGGAAACATTATCCACTATTGTTATTCTTGTACCCATTTTGCTGCCGGTTATTACCCAGTTGGGAATTGACCCGGTATACTTTGGTATCTTATGGGTTATTACCAATGAGGTAGCTCTGCTTACGCCACCTTTGGGATCAAACGTATTTATTGCGATGACTATATCCAAGTTATCATTAGAAGAAGTTACCAAAGGAGCACTGCCATTTATGCTTGCTTTGGTGATACTGGTGATTATATTTATATTCTGTCCCGACATCATTCTTTTATTGCCGAGATTGTTGGCCGGTTATACAGGATAACTAGAAACGGAGATGATTTAGATGCGGCGTGCAGTCGTTACAGAACCTTTTAATTTTAAGGTGGAAGAGGCGTCCTCTCCTTCTTTACAAGCAGGATATGCCATTGTTAAGGTAGCTTACTGCGGTGTATGTGGGTCTGATTTGCATGTGTATATTGGTAAACATCCCAAGGTGAAGCCTCCTGCCAATTTGGGGCATGAAGCTGTAGGATATGTCAGTCAAATTTCCCCGGATAATAAAGAGTTTAAGGTTGGGGACAAAGTTGCAGTGGTACCGTTGATAGGCTGTCAGAAATGCGACTACTGTAAATTGGGGTATCCAAATCTTTGTGTCGACCGAAAAGTTTTGGGTTTCCAGGTGCCGGGTTGTTTAGCTGACGAAGTAGCGATACCGGTAGAAAATTTAATTAAACTGCCGGAAGAATGCAGCCTGTTGGAAGGAGCACTGCTTGAACCGCTGGCAGTGGTAGTACATTGTGCTGATTTGCTGCAGCGCGTTAACCATTCTGCCCAAAATGCAGTTATCACCGGCGCGGGCACAATTGGTACTTTAATTGGCATTTATTTAAAAGAACTTCAAGGCATGAATGTATATTTTGTTGAAATTAATGCCCAGCGCAAACAAATGATTGAAAATTTAGGGTTTGAGGTTTACGAAAATATCAGTGACGTTCCTGTAAAGGGCGTCAGGTCGGTGGTGTTTGAATGTACCGGAAATAAAACAGTGCTGGACGGCCTGATTACTTATGATCCTGCTCCGGAAGTTATTGTCATTCTGGGTACTTTTGAGAAAAGTTTAGGTTTAAATATTTTTGAAATGTGCAAACGAGAGACGTTTATTATTGGGTCACAAATGTATACAAAAAAAGATTTGCAGCAGGCGGCGCAAATAATAACTCTGCCTGTTAAAGAAAAATTCAAATCGATATTGGTAAAAAGAATTTTTAA
>CBEUVQ010000018.1:0-43254 GCA_965546615.1 uncultured Peptococcaceae bacterium | reverse complement strand
GTACAACAAACGCGGCCAAGTTTTGGTACCCTGTAAGTTTCTGATGTAGTAAAACTTTGAACTGGTGTACAACAAACGCGGCCAAGTTTTGGTACCCTGTAAGTTTCTGATGTAGTAAAACGCAATCTCCTTTTCAGATACATCCGAAGCAGTTTTGGTACCCTGTAAGTTTCTGATGTAGTAAAACTGCATGACCGGCTGCACATAGTAAACCGCTGTTTTGGTACCCTGTAAGTTTCTGATGTAGTAAAACTGAAATGCTTGAAAGAATCAAACCTGCTCATGTTTTGGTACCCTGTAAGTTTCTGATGTAGTAAAACATACTCCAATAGGACAAATTATAATAGCAGTTTTGGTACCCTGTAAGTTTCTGATGTAGTAAAACACTGCACCATATAAGCATGTTGGATTTAATGTTTTGGTACCCTGTAAGTTTCTGATGTAGTAAAACTTAACAGAAGGAATACATTTTATCATTATAGTTTTGGTACCCTGTAAGTTTCTGATGTAGTAAAACTTCTCTAATCATTTCTGCAAAATAACTACTGTTTTGGTACCCTGTAAGTTTCTGATGTAGTAAAACGCCTGTTCTGCCACATCATTCACCCCCATAGTTTTGGTACCCTGTAAGTTTCTGATGTAGTAAAACTTTGTTTGCGTTTTTTTGACGGTGCAGACTTTGCTGTTATGTAAGCTGATTAACTGGTGCATACAAAGCATGTGTGGAGTTTAAATAAATAATTCAGGGAAGAACGGATTGCTTTTTCAAGGCAATCCGTTTTTTGTTTCCTGATGAGCTGTGAAGCCAATCCTGCTTTTTTAGCGCTGTTTTTGCACAAGAGGGACATTTTTTATCCTGTCATAAGATGTAAAATATTCAGTCAAATCTTCTTTTTGGTTTTTTCAATGCATATAATGTTACAACTGTTAACCAAAGAGCCAACAGCGCTTGTCTGCCAAGCGTTTTGCTAATCACAACAAAGAAAGTGGTGATAAAAAGTGGATTTTTTAAAGCGGTTGGATGAGTATCAGAACAGGGAGCGGCAATTAGCTTGGGAAGGAACTTTTAAAGATTATTTGGAAATTGTAAAAGAGCACCCGCATGTTGCGCAATTAGCTCATTCCAGATTATATAACATGATTAAAGATGCCGGTTTTGAAACAATTAACGGAGTGAAAAGTTATAATTTCTTTAATAAAGAAATTTTTGGCTTGGATAAAACGTTAGATAAATTAGTGGAAGAATATTTTCACCCCTCTGCCCGCAGACTGGATGTGCGCAAACGGATTTTACTGCTGATGGGCCCGGTTAGCGGGGGAAAATCCACGTTGGTGGCAATGCTGAAAAAAGGTTTGGAAGATTACTCACGCACCGATGAAGGGGCACTGTACGGCATTAAAGGCTGCCCAATGCACGAAGAACCGCTGCACCTCATTCCCAAAGAACTGCGCAAAGATTTTATGGAGGAATATGGAGTTTATATTGAAGGTGATCTGTGCCCTGCCTGCAGGCTGCGCTTACAAACAGAATTTGCCGGCGATATTGAAAAAGTGCCGGTAGAACGAGTGCTGTTAAGTGAAGATAATCGGGTGGGAATCGGCACGTTTGCACCGTCCGATCCAAAAAGTCAGGATATTGCTGATTTAACCGGCAGTATTGACTTTTCTACCATTGGTGAATACGGTTCAGAAAGCGACCCACGGGCTTATCGGTTTGACGGTGAATTAAATATCAGCAACCGCGGTTTAATGGAATTTCAGGAGATGTTGAAATGTGACGAAAAATTTCTTTGGAATTTGCTTTCGTTATCTCAAGAAGGAAACTTCAAGGCAGGACGGTTTGCATTAATCTATGCTGATATTATGATTGTTGCCCACACCAATGAAAACGAATACAAAGCATTTATTTCCAATAAGAAGAACGAAGCACTGCAGTCACGTATGATTGTGATGAAAATTCCTTATAACTTGCGGGTGTCCGATGAAATTAAAATTTACGATAAGCTGATTAAGCAGAGTGATTTAAAAGACATTCATATTGCGCCGCATGCATTAAGGGTGGCCAGTATTTTCTCAGTGCTGTCGCGCCTCAAAGAATCTAAAAAGCAGGGGATGGATATTGTCAAGAAAATGAAGCTTTATGACGGCGAAGATGTCGAAGGTTTCAAGCAAAAGGATATTACCGAGCTGCAGCAAGAGGCGGAAGATGAAGGGATGAGCGGTGTTGACCCGCGTTATGTTATTAACCGGCTGTCCAGTGCGCTGATTCGCACCGGTACTAAATGTATCAATCCGCTGGATGTTCTGCGCTCGATTAAAGACGGATTAGATCAGCATCCATCCATTACCAAGGAAGAGAAAGAGCGCTTGTTAAACTTTATCTCCATTGCCCGTCGTGAATACGATGAGTTGGCTAAAAAAGAGGTGCAGAAGGCTTTTGTTTATTCATTTGAGGAAAATGCCAAGGTACTGTTTGAAAACTATCTGGATAATGTTGAGGCTTACTGCAACGGGGTAAAACTAAAAGATCCGATTACTGATGAAGAAATGGATCCCGATGAAAGGCTGATGCGTTCTATTGAAGAGCAAATTGGTGTTTCTGAAAATGCCAAAAAGGTATTTAGAGAGGAGATTTTAATTCGGCTTTCTTCATATGCCCGCAAAAACAAGCGGTTCAACTATAAATCTCATGAGCGGCTGCGCGAAGCAATTGAGAAAAAATTGTTTGCTGATTTAAAAGATGTTGTTAAAATCACTACTTCTACCAAAACACCGGATGCCGAGCAGCTGAAACGCATCAACGAAGTCAGTGCCCGTTTGATAGCCGATCACGGTTATTGTCCGGTATGCGCAAATGAACTGTTGAAATATGTTGGCAGCCTGTTAAACCGGTAGGTGAGGAAAATGACAGAGCATATAAGCTTTATTGTTTCTAAGGAGGACTGGTCGCTGCACCGCAAAGGGGAATTGGACCAGCAGCGGCACCGCGAAAAGGTGCGGGAAGCAATTAAAAAAAATCTGGCTGACATCATTACCGAAGAGAATATCATTATGTCAGATAATAAAAAAATCATTCGCATTCCGATACGTTCACTGCAGGAATACCGCTTTCGCTATGATTTTCGCAAGCAAAAACACGGCGGTATGGGCAGCGGAGACAGCAAAGTGGGCGATGTCATTGGCAGCGAACGCCCCCAAGGAGCGGGCAAGGGCAAAGGGGCAGGAGAAGAGCCCGGTGTTGATTATTATGAAGCCGATGTGAGCATTGAAGAGGTTTCAGAGATATTGTTTGAAAATCTTAAACTGCCGGATTTAAAAGAAAAGCACAATAAGCAGCTGGCTTCTGAGACAGTTGAGTTTCGGGATATTCGTAAAAAAGGTTTGTCCGGCAATATTGACCGCAAGCGCACGCTGTTAGAAGTGCTGAAAAGAAATGCTCAATGCGGCAGGCCGGGCATTTACGGCATTATGCCGGAAGATTTGCGCTATAAAACGTGGGAAACCACTTATAAATACGAATCAGCAGCGGTGGTGCTGGCGATGATGGATACATCCGGCAGTATGGGGCCGTATGAAAAATACATTGCCCGCAGTTTCTTTTTCTGGATGGTGCGTTTTTTGCGCACTAAATATCAACAGGTTAAAATTGTATTTTTAGCTCATCACACCGAGGCAAAAGAGGTAAGCGAGGAAGAGTTTTTCAGCAAAGGGGAAAGTGGCGGTACAAGGTGCTCGTCAGTATATAAATTGGCGTTAGATTTAATTGAAAAACGATACAGCCCCAATGATTACAATATTTACGCGTTTCATTTTTCCGACGGTGACAATTTAAACTCAGATAACGAGCGGTGTATTAACTTAGTATCTAAACTGCTGGTATACTGCAACTTGGTGGGGTATGGAGAAATTGAAGGGCCGTATTATTACACCAGTACATTAAGAACGGCTTATGAACAGATTGATAATCCGAAGTTTACAGCGGTAAGTATTCGGGATAAGCACGGGGTGTATCCTGCCCTAAAGGCATTTTTTAGTGATAAACGGAACAGCGGTGCAGTACATATGGTGCAGCCGCCGGATGATAGGCAGGGGTTGTCATGATGCAGGAAATTAAGTTGTTGGAAAAATCTATCGAAAAAATCGTAGACATCGCTCGGCGATTCGGACTTGATTTTTATCCGATGCGCTTTGAAATTTGCCCGGCGGATATTATTTACACCTTTGGTTCTTACGGCATGCCCACCCGCTTTACCCACTGGTCGTTCGGTAAAATGTACCATAAAATGAAAACCCAGTACGACTACAACTTAAGCCGCATTTATGAAATGGTGATCAACTCCGACCCGTGCTATGCTTTTTTGTTAGAAGGCAACAGTTTAATTCAAAATCAGCTGGTGGTGGCCCACGTTTTGGCTCACTGCGATTTCTTTAAAAATAACGCCTGGTTTCGGCATACAAACCGCGACATGATTGAATCGATGTCGGTGGCGGCAGAACGGCTGCGCAAATACGAGCTGCAGCATGGGCGGGATAAAGTAGAGCGGTTTTTAGATGCTGTTTTAGCGGTGCAGCAGCATATTAATCCCCATCACTATATTAAGGAACCGAAAAAAGAAGATAAATGCTGTACACAGCAGCAAACTCCTTATGATGATTTGTGGAATTTAGATAAGCCGAAAGGCTGTTCATGCGGCAATAATTGTGATAAAAAGATAAAAAAATTTCCTGAGCAGCCCGAATATGATTTAATGTGGTTTTTAATGAACTACGCCAAAGATCTGGAGGATTGGCAGCGGGATATTATTTCGATACTGCGCGATGAAATGTTTTATTTTTGGCCGCAGATGCAGACGAAAATAATGAATGAGGGCTGGGCTTCATACTGGCATGTGCGCATTATGCGGGAAATGGATTTAGATGAAGCGGATGCGGTGGAATTTGCCAAAATGCATGCCGGAGTAATTCAAAAATCTATCAAAAGCATTAATCCTTATTATTTGGGAATTAAGATTTTTGAAGATATCGAAAAGCGATGGAATTATCCTACAGCAGAGGAACAGAAACGGTATGACCGTCCGGGAGGGCAGGGTAAAGAAAAGATATTTGAAGTGCGGGCGGTAGATAATGATGTTAGTTTTTTGCGCAATTATTTAACGAAAGAACTGGTAGAAGAAATGGACTTATATTTGTTTCGTCGAGTTGGCCATGAGTATAAAATAGTAGATAAAAACTGGAAAAATGTGCGCGATGAGCTGGTAAAAAATATAACTAATTGCGGTGTTCCGGTGGTAGTTGTCAAAAACGGAGATTATCAAAAGCGCGGCGAGCTGTATTTGGTGCATCAGTATGAGGGGTTAGAGCTTGATTTAGTACATTTGGAAAAAACGCTGCCTCATGTGTATTTAATTTGGGGGCGTCCGGTGCATTTAGAAACAATGATCGATGAAAAACCGGTGCTGTTCAGTTATGACGGAGAGAAAATAAGCAAAAGCTTTATTTAACAGCAGCTGGCAGCAGAGAGAAATGGGTGGCATTTAGAAAAGAGCCTGAATTTTATCAGCAATTGCTTAAAATATAATTGGACATTCTAAATAATTGTTGATCTCTGGTTGAAAAATTGGTATTCTCATTTTAGGTTTTGGCTTGTGCACCAAATATAAAAGCCATAGGGATTGGGCTGCCGAGCTCGTTGGCCGCTGTGCACTATGAATACAAAGCCGGTTTCCGCTTTATTCTTAAAGTACGGGACGGCTTTTGTTGTTTTTATCTAATTATTGCAATTATAATATTTTTACTGATATTGGCAGCTGCTGCGTAACACAGCCGCCTAAACTAAGCCTGAAACAGGGGCGGCGTCCATCCCGCTTCAACGCTGTTGTGCATAGTAAGTTCGGTTTTGCCTAAAATATTGAATTGAGGAGAGAAAAATGCAAAACGATAAAGCCATTTTAGAACTATTGGAACAAAACTGCAAAATAACTCCGGAAGAAATAGCAGCTATGTTGGATATTGATGCTGCGGAAGTGCGTCAGCGCATCAGTGAATTAGAAAAAAGCGGTGTGATTACCAGATATCAAACCATGATTAATTGGGAAAAAACCGGTATAGAAAAGGTGAATGCTCTTATTGAAGTTAAACTAACACCGCAGCGGGAAGTAGGATTTGATGCAGTGGCGGAACGAATCTATCGCTTCCCTGAAGTACACAGCGTACACCTGATGTCCGGTGACTATGACTTAGCGGTATTTTTAGAGGGGCGCACCATGAAAGAAGTAGCCCAATTTGTTTCCAGCCGTCTGGCTACTATGGAGCACGTGTTAAGCACTGCTACTCACTTTGTGCTGAAAACATATAAACAGCATGGCTGCATCTTAGAAGATCAGGAGACCGATCGTAGGCTGGTGGTATCGCCATGAGTAAGTGGCAGCGGTACATTAACCCTTTGGTAGCCAACGTACCTCCTTCCGGTATTAGACGATTCTTTAATTTGGCTGTTGAAATGGAAGGAGTAATATCCTTGGGAGTTGGAGAACCGGATTTTGTTACCCCCTGGCACATCAGAGAGCAGTGCATTTACTCGCTGGAAAAAGGCTGCACCACATACACAGCAAACCAGGGATTGCCAGCCCTAAGAGATGCTATCAGCGAACATATATACAACAACTATCAAGTAAAATATCACCCCAAAGATGAACTGCTGGTAACCGTTGGGGTGAGCGAGGCATTAGATTTAGCGCTGCGTACAGTGGTTAGCCCCGGCGATGAGGTGCTGGTGCCGGAGCCAAGCTATGTTTCATACATACCCTGTGCCCAACTTGCCGGGGGCGTAACAGTACCCATTGCCACAAAGCCGGAAGATAACTTTCAGCTTACTGCGGATATGGTGGAAAAGCACATTACATCTAAAACTAAAGTGCTGCTTATCAGCTACCCCAATAACCCCACCGGCGCTACCATAAGTAAAAAAAATCTGCAGGAAATTGCAGAGGTAGCGGTACAGCACGACTTAGTAGTTATTTCTGATGAAATATATGATAAACTAACATATCAGGGTGAACACACTTGTACAGCATCGCTTCCGGGGATGCGGGAACGAACTATACTGTTAAATGGGTTTTCTAAAGCCTATGCCATGACCGGGTGGAGAGTAGGTTATGCTGCTTCTAACTCCGATTTTATAGCAGCTATGAATAAAATACACCAATACACTATGCTTTGTGCCCCGATTACTGCCCAAATGGCTGCTCTGGAAGCGCTGCAAAACGGCCGTGAGTCTATGCTGAATATGGTGGAGCAGTACAACCGCCGGCGGCGTATGATGGTTAACAGTTTTAATGAAATGGGCCTTCCTTGTTTTGACCCCGGTGGGGCATTTTATGTCTTCCCGGATATCAGACCTACCGGACTAACTTCGGAACAGTTTGCAGAAGAACTGCTGTACGAAACCAAAGTAGCTGTTATACCGGGCAATGCGTTTGGTAAAGCAGGGGAAGGATTTGTGCGCTGTTCTTATGCTGCATCTTTGGCAGACCTTAGAGAAGCATTAAAAAGAATCAGCGGCTTTGTGCGCAAGAGAATTGGTTGATGCCATAAACGGTATCTCCAAAATGCAGCAGAAAATTTGTTTATACAGAAAAAAAACCGAGGACAAGCAGCTGTCCTCGGTTTTGTGATTTTTAATTGCTTAAATATCTGTTCTACTCGTTAATCGGTTTTTTGACAGCCGCTGCCGGCGATTTACTATTGGCTCGTACTGCTTTGTAAACAAACAGGCCAATCGGAATCAATGCCAGCACAAAACCTAACGGATAAGCAATGCCGGTAGGCAGCTGAAATCCTTCCGGTGCCATTAAGATATAGGTGAAAGTTACCACCGTCATAAAGGCAGCGGGGACAGAAGCAATAAAGTGATTCTTTTTGTTTTGCAGCAGGTAAGCTGCTGCAGCCCACAGCATAATCATTGCGGTGGTTTGATTTGCCCAAGCGAAGTAACGCCACAGGAAGTTAAAGTCTATTTTAGTTAACATATAGGCTAATATAAACATTGGAACTGCAATCATTAACCGTTTAACTATCGGTTTTTGAGTCATTTTCAAAAAGTCGGCAATAAGCATCCGGGCACTGCGGAATGCGGTGTCACCGGAAGTAATCGGCAGTATAATTACCCCTAATACCGCCAGCGTACCGCCAACTGCTCCCAGCATAGTGGTTGCAACTTCTTTAACTACACCGGCAGGTCCGGGTCCTCCGGAAGCGAGCATTGCGGACAGCCCGGCGCCGTCATAGAAAGACATAGCGGCAGCGGCCCAAATCATTGCAATAATACCTTCGCCAATCATCATACCGTAAAAAATGCGCCGACCATATTTTTCGTTCTGGGTTACCCGGGCAATAATCGGTGATTGAGTAGCATGGAAACCGGAAATTGCCCCGCAAGCAATAGTAATGAACAATAACGGCCAAATTGGTGCATTATTGGGATGCAGGTTGGCAAGGGTTAACTCGGGAATGTGGTAACCCTGTACAATCATTGATACACCAACACCGGCAGCCATAATTAACAGCAATGCGCCAAAGGCGGGGTAAAACCGACCGATAATCTTGTCCACCGGCAAAAGGGTAGCGAAAATGTAGTAAATAAGAATAATTCCCACCCAAATCGACAGCGTCATCCAACCAGGTGTTAAATCTGCCAGCAATTTTGCCGGACCGGTCATAAAAACGGTACCAACTAAAACTAACAAAATCAGTGCAAAACCGTTTACAAATATGCGCATGCTGTTGCCGAGGTACTTACCAACGATATCCGGCAATCCGGCACCATTGTTGCGTACCGACAACATGCCGGAGAAGTAATCGTGTACCGCACCGGCAAAAATACTGCCGAGTACAATCCACACAAAAGCTACCGGACCCCATAATGCCCCCATAATAGGTCCGAAGATGGGGCCTAAGCCAGCAATATTTAACAGCTGAATTAAGCTGGCCCGTTTCCATTCCATCGGCATATAGTCTACTCCGTCATTCATCGCGTAAGCCGGGGTTTGCCGGTTTTCATCTATGCCGAACACTCTTTCTACCAGCTTTCCGTATGTGAAGTACCCGACAATTAACAGAACAATGGATAGAATAAATGTAATCAATGCGTTTCCCTCCCTTATCTGATTGATTAATTAAATTTTAATAAATTGGGAGGGTGATTTGTAAAAATTCTGCATAGTCTGCTAATATCGATGTGTCGATGGTAGAAAGTACGGCCTGATTTGCTAAATATTCAGCAGCCGGCGGATTTGTTTCATGCCGCTGCGGCTCACAGGAACTTTAGAATTATCTTTATCTTTCATTACCAGCTGATAGCCGTTAAACCAAGGTTCAATCTTTTCAATCATATTGGCATTGACTAAAAAACTGTTGTGAGGACGAAAGAATCCGTGATTATCTATTTTGCTTTCCAGCTGCTGTAATGAAAATCCTACTTGATACTGTTGGTCGATAGTTTTGACAATAACATCACGGCCCTGCCGGGCAGCAAACACAATCTCTTGCGGATCCAAAAGTCTAATTTCATCTTCATTATGTACGGCAATTTTTTGTTGGATAATACTGGCCGCCGGCCGCTTTTTTACCAGTTTGCGCAGCTTTTCAATAGCTTCACTCACTCTTTCTTCAGCAAATGGCTTCAGCAAATAATCTACCGCATTTACCTCAAAAGCTTCTAAGGCATGCTGATCGTAAGCAGTGGCAAACACCAACAGCGGAGGATTGCATAAAGCTGCAAGTTGGCGTGCAGCACTCATACCGTCATCACCAGGCATGTGTATGTCTAAAAACACAGCATCCGGTCGTTTGCGGCGGCAAAGCTGCACTGCCGATACTGCGTCTTCTGCTTCGCCCACTACTTCTACATCAGGGTGCTGTTTTAATAGATAAATCAATTCATCCCGGGCGGGAGCTTCATCATCTACCACTATAACGTGCATTTTAATTATCCTCCTCTTTGTTAATCGGCAGTTTAAATTTTACAGTAGTGCCTTCTCCTAACGTGCTTGTTATTTTTAAACCGCATTCCTGGCCGTATAGTCCTACCAACCTGCTGTGCACATTTATTAAGCCAATGCAGTCGGTTGTCATTCTTTTTTTGGCATCCAGTAAGTTATTAAGCAGAGTTTTCTTTATTCCTTTGCCGTTATCTTCCACTGTTATTTCTGCATAATCTCCCTGGTTAACGGCGGTGATAGTAATTTTCGATTGTTCGGTTATCTTTTCAAAACCATGTTTCACTGCGTTTTCCACTATCGGCTGCAGAGTTAAAGGAGGCAGCTGCAGGGAGTATAATTCATCAGGAATATCAATTTTTACCTGCAGCTTGTTGGAAAAGCGGGCTTGAACTACAGATAAATAAGCCTGTACGTGTTTTAATTCCGTTTTAAATGTGATTATTTTGGTTAGAGAAGATTTTAAATTCTGCCGGATGTAAGTGCCTAAATTAATCAGTACCTGCCTGGCTTCATTGGGGTTGGTGCGAATCAACGAAACCACGGTGTTCAGCGCGTTAAACAGAAAATGAGGATTGATTTGCGCCTGCAGTGCTTTAATTTCAGCATCCTGCAGCAGACGGGCCTGTTTTTCTGCAGCAGCCAGTTCCAGTTGAGTGGAAAATAAATGAGCCAACCCTTGTGCTAACTCAACCATGAATTTATCCGGGGTATGCTGCTTTACAAAATACAGCTTCAGCGCACCAATTGCTTTACCGCCGCTGCTTAACGGAACCACCACCGCTGATTGCAGCGGGCAGTCGCTGTGCTGACACAAAATTTCATCGGGGTTGACAGCAATGCGCAGTTCGTTGGTTTTAAGTACTTCTTTGGTAACAGCGGTTAATATTTTTTTCCCCGGTAAATGATGATCGGCACCCACACCGACGTGAGCAAGAATAGTGTGTTCATCTGTAATAGCTACAGCAGCGATATTAGATTCTTGGTAAATAATTTTAGCAGCAACTAATGCAGATTTTTGGTTTAAACCGGTGCGCAGGTGAGCCAGTGTTTTATTGGCAATGCTTAGTGCCTTCTGTGCCTGTACAGCGCCAACCCTTCGATCATTTTCTATTATCATTTGCACAATAGCTATAAATAACGCAATGCCTAAACTGTTAGCAATAATCATTGGGGCGGCGATGATTTGCACCAATTCTAATGCTTTATAAAAAGGACGGGCTACCGCTAAGATAATCAGCATTTGAGCAATTTCCCCTAATACACCGGCTAAAAGGGCATTTGTTACCGAAATGCCGCCGCTTTTTTTTACCCGTAGATAAATAAATCCTGCAAGGATTCCTTCAAATATAGTGGATAAGCCGCATGCCGTCGCAGTAAAGCCGCCCAACATCATCCGGTGAATGCCGGCAATAAAACCGGCCCCAATGCCGACTGACGGCCCGCCCAGCAGCCCGGCTACAATTATTCCTATCGCCCGGGAATTAGCAATGGCATCTTCATAAGTTAAGCCACCGGGAAATTGATCTTGTACTTCGCCCGGGCCGATGGTAATGCCGGTATAGGTACCGATAATGCCAAAAGCGCCGAAAACTATCGCTAAAAGTAATCTTTCTTGACGGCTGGGATTTTGCTCTAAAAGGCGGCGAAAACGTGACCAGCGGGTAAACAAAAAGGCGATGGCCACAATAAAGCCCATTCGTTCAGCCATCAGAATAATTAATGACCAAGACAAAAAATTAGCCTCCTTATTATTTGAAAGTGTGCTCTATTGTCTGCGCAAACTTATCGTATGTTAAGTTTTCCCTTTTTAATATAAGTTAATGTCTGACCTTTGTAAACCGTGGGGAAAAAGCTGTAATGCCACAAGTGCTGCTTAAATGAGTATATTGGAAATAAAAATAATAGGATAAACATCTTTTACCGGGTTATTCTAAATATGCAGATGAAAAATAAACTTGTTATGAACCACAGAGCGAGGTGTTTTTTGTGCGGCCTCTTTGGAAAGGCGCAATTAGCTTTGGGTTGGTTTATGTGCCGGTTAAAATGTACGCTGCTACTGAAAAGAAAGATGTTAAATTTAACTATCTGCATGATAAATGCAAAACACCGATTGAATATCGCCGTTATTGTCCTCATTGTGAAACTGAAGTACCAATGGAAGAAATTGTGCGCGGTTATCAATATGAAAAAGGTAAATACGTAGTGATAAAAGAGGAGGATTTTGAACGCCTGCCGGGCGCGGCTGCTAAAAGTATTGATATTGTAGATTTTGTTAACATCGATGAAATTGACCCGGTGTTTTATGATAAAGCCTACTATTTAGCGCCCGGTGACGGCGGGCAAAAAGTATATCAACTGCTAAAAAAAGCTATGGAAGAAACCGGCAAAGCGGCGGTGGCAAAAGTATTGATACGCAGCAAACCTTCGTTGGCAGTTTTGAGGGTTGCGCAGGACGCCGTTATGATGAGCACTATGTACTATCCCGATGAAGTGCGCCGCCCGGGGAATATACCTGAATTAAATTATCGGGCAGAATTGCATGACAACGAGTTAAAAATGGCTGTAAACTTAATTAATAATCTCTCCACTGCTTTTGAACCGGAAAAATACACCAATGAGTACCGCCAAGCTCTAATGGAAGTAATTCAATCCAAAGCAGCGGGTGAGGCGGTAGAGGAACCGCTTAAGCCTGATACCGAAAAAATTGTGGATTTAATGGCTGCGCTTAAAGCCAGTATCGATTTGGCTAAAAAAGAAAAAACAGAAAAAAAGAAACCTGCCAAGCGGCGCAAAAGTTCATAGCAGAAGAGCAATCTAAGTATGATGTCGCCATTTGAGTGGTTGGGGGAGCGTTGTAATCTGTATTTTAGCCGGAGTAAAATCCGGCTTTTTGTTGTTCATAATGCAAATATTTTATTCAGAATAAGAAAGCGAATAAGCCACCGAACGTTTGCCAAGCAGCTTCTATTAAAGAATAGTAATTGTTAAATCCTAAGCTGTCGTTTACTAATCAAATAATTAGAAGTATGATAATTATATAGAATTTTACCGAGTGATGTTTAAGGAGCTAATTATGTTTGCAAACAGAAAGAAAAATATCGGTCATGCATTGGATATTGTTTTGGGGATAGCTGTCGGAGCTGTGTGCGGCTTAGCAGTTTATGGTTTTTTATGGCTGCTGGACTTTTTCACCGTTTTGTTTTTTGGCAGTGGAAAGCATGTATTAGGTTTTATGCAGCATTATTATGTGCTGCTGCTGCCGGCAATTGGCGGCTTATTGGTATGGCCGCTGGTGTATTACGGAGCTAAAGAAGCCCGCGGTCACGGTGTGCCGGAAGTAATGGCAGATCAAATATTAAAGGGCGGATATGTGCCTACACGGGTGGTGCTGGTAAAGGCACTGGCCGCTGCGGTATGTATGGGCTCCGGAGGCTCTGCCGGCAGGGTAGGGCCGATTATTCATATATGCTCCGGCATCGGTTCTGCTGTAGGTCAGGTGTTTAAGCTGCCGCCGCATGTGATGCGGGCATTGGTTGCCTGCGGTACGGCGGCCGGGGTCTCTGCTAATTTTAACGCTCCCATCGGGGGAGTGATGTTTGCACTGGAAGTAATTTTAGGCGAGTTTGCCACCACCCACCTGATGATGATAGTGGTATCGGCAGTAACGGCGTCAGTGGTAAGCAAAAATTTATTTGGTGAAGTGCCGCCGATTGCAGTGCCGCAGTTTACTATGCTCAGCTCAACTGAGCTGCTGCTGTATGCGCTGCTGGGTGTTGCTGCCGGATTGTTTTCTTATATTTACATTAAAACGTTTTATCGGGTGGAAGATTTTTTTAAAAATTTATCTAAAGTGCCGCCATACTTAAAGCCGGCATTGGGCGGGCTGATTGTCGGCGCTATCGGATTGTTTTTCCCCCAAGTGTTCGGGGTTGGGTACGACGTCATTGAAACGGCGTTGGCAGGTCAATATGCGTTAGGGCTGATGGCAGTACTGCTGATTTTGAAACTGCTGGCTACCTCAATTACACTGGGCTCGGGCGGTTCAGGCGGAGTGTTTGCCCCCTCGCTGTATTTAGGAGCCATGCTGGGCGGCATTTTAGGTTTGGTATTTCAGCAGCTGTTTCCGCATTTAGTGATCAGCCCGATGGCGTTTGCACTTGCCGGCATGGCCGGAATGCTGGCAGGCGGTTCGTTTGCACCGATTACCGGAATTATTCTGCTGTTTGAAATGAGTAACGATTATAAAATGATTTTACCTTTAATGATTACCAGCATTATCAGCTTTGTTATTACCACTACGCTGACTGAGCACAGCATTTATACCACCAAATTGTACCGCAAAGGCTTAGATTTAGAGCAAATGCGCAGGCCGGACGTGTTAACCAATACACTGGTTAAAGAAGTTATGACAATGCAGCCGGAAACGATTGCTGCCAATACTGTTGTTTTTAAAGCCTGGAGCGAACTGCAAGAAAGCCCGCACCAAGGATTTGCCGTTGTTGGTAATGACGGCAAAGTGCTGGGCATGATAACCCGCAAAGAGCTCTACCGCGCCGTTAAAGAAGGACGCCAGGGTTTAAAAGTGGTTGATCTGATCAATAAGCGGTTAATTTATGTAGAGCAGCAGCAGCCGCTGATCAATGCTGTGGCATTAATGAGCCGTTACCGCATCGGGCGGCTGCCGGTATTAAATCAAAGCGGTTATTTGGTCGGCATTATAAGCCGCAGCGATGTTTTAAAAGCTTATACGATCAGTCCGGATCAGGGGGAAAATTCCCGGATAAATCAGCGTGATTTCGGGTAAAGCTACTGCCAGCAAAATTAAGGAGGCTGACATCGGTGGAACTGCCTCTGTTCAAGCCAATGCTGGCAGTAGCGGCCAAACCGTTTGATAATGCTGATTACCTATATGAAATAAAATGGGATGGCTACCGCGGGCTGGCTTATCTTGACAGACAAACGGTAATCCGTTCCCGCAATTTAACTGATTTAACTCCGACTTTCCCTGAGTTGGGCAGTTTGCATATGCAGGCGGCCTGTTTGCCGGCGATTTTAGACGGTGAAATTGTAGTGCTAAACGGCGGAGTGCCTTCTTTCAGCGCACTGCAGTCTCGGGGCAGGTTGACTGATGAAGAACGTATAAAAAAAGCAGCCGCCAAGCTGCCGGCAGTTTTTATTGCTTTTGATGTACTTTATGCCGACGGTAGGCCGGTGATTGATCAACCGCTGATCAGCCGCAAAAGACTGCTGGCCGACATGGCAGCACCAGGCGGCAGCCTGCTGGTTTCAGAATACATCACTGAAAACGGTATTGCTTTTTACCAGGCCTGCACTGATAAAGGGTTGGAAGGAGTAATGGCTAAACGGCTGGACAGCGCCTATTTGCCGGGGAAGCGCTCTGCCTATTGGAAAAAGATTCGTCATTTTAAATCCGCTGATCTGATAATATGCGGTTACGAACCGGGGCGAGGTGCAAATTTGTTAGGTTCTTTAATTCTTGCCGGTTGGCAGGAAGGGGTGCTGACTTACCGGGGGAAGGTGGGTACCGGCTTTACCCGCCAGGAACAGCGTCGTTTGATGAATTTGCTGGCACCGTTGGCAGTTGATAAACCACCTTTTTTGGTGCCGGTAAAAAATGACTTGCGCAATCCCAAGTGGGTAAAGCCGGTGCTGGTTTGTGAAGTGCATTTTGCCGAATTAACCGCTGACGGACGGTTAAGGCACCCCAGCTACAAAGGCTTGCGTCCTGATAAATCAGCGGATTAACTGGTGCGCGCGGTTATACCTCTGCTTGAATGGGGCTGGCTTCGCCAATAATTAAACCGGTCATCATGCCGGGCAGCTGTACCACCCCCACCGTCTTTAAGCTGTCAATGGTTGGAATAATACTGGAACGAACGGTGTTTTTTTAAATATCTGCTATCGCCTGGCGCGACTTAGCTCCTAGTGCCAGCGCAGTTTGAATTTCTCTCCGCCGGTTATTTACCTCTGCTTGAATGCGGTTTAAAAACAAGCCGCTTACTACCATTGAATTTCCTACCATCATGCCGATCGCTGGTGCGGTTAAATAAGCGCAGCAGTGTGCTTTTGCCTGAACCGGACGGACCAATAACGGCGATTATCGGCGAATAAGACATAATTTTAAATTTCTCCCATATCTTTTTTTAGAAAGAAATATATAGGTGAAAAATTATGAGGATATTGGCTAAAATTCTGTTGTTTGTTATCCCGATTGCTATATTGGCTCGTGTGTATTGGCCTGATTCTCCTGCCGAAATTACCTACAGTGCCGTAAGGTGGGAAGCTGAAGCGCCGGTGACCGATGAACAAGACAAAAATGACATTATCGAAGCACTGAAATATACTCAAAAAATGCGTCGTCCGGGGCCGCCAAAGCAGTTGGCGTTATACTCGCTGACGGTACAGCAGGGCGGAGAACAGGTACGGTATTTAATATCAGCAGCGGGCGAATATTTTTTGCCGGACGGCACGGCGGTTTTGCCAAGCTACCGCCTGCGTGAGATTTCGCTGGACTACATTGCCCGACTGGAACGGCAGAGTCCGTACGGCCAACTGCTCAGCTGGAGTGACGCGCGGCAAATTTTCAGCCGCTATAGTAAAGCAACGGTAGAAGATGTTGATACCGGACTGCGCTTTGATGTACAGCGTCGTGCGGGTTCGCTGCATGCTGACGTGCAGCCGCTCACGGCACGGGATACAGAAATAATGAAGGAAATTTACGGTGGGCAGTGGAGCTGGCGCCGGCGGGCAGTAGTGGTGGAAACAGCAGATATGCGCATTGCTGCCTCGATGAACGGCATGCCTCACGGGGCAGGGAAAATTAAGCACAACAACTTTGACGGCCATTTTTGTATCCATTTTAAAGACAGTGCTACTCATCAAAATCCCGATCAACCCAATCTGGCCCATCAAATAATGGTGTGGAAGGCAGCCGGGCGAATGCCGGAAATGCTGAAAGCAGCAGCTCCTGAACGGGTAGCGGAAATAATGCTTTGCGCGTTAGATCAGCATGCCCCTGATATTGCGCTGTTAACACTTGCCGGTGAGCCGGAAATTGATGCTAAAAATTTTGTGCAGTTGGCCAACACCGTCGATTCTCTATATTTTACAGTGGGTGAGATGGAAAAAGAAACAGGAACAATTAATGTGAAGCTGCAGGTTAACTACGTTGACGGTCGGCAAAATGTAAAAAAAACACTGAAGCTGCAGATGATTCACAGTATGGGATATTGGTGGAAAATAGACCCGCGTACTGTAGAGGAGGTTTTTAATCAACAAAATACTGCCGGTTTTGCTGACTTAAAAAAACCGCCGGATGAATGCTTATAAAAAAATGACAGATGATAGATAGCAGAGTACAGTTAAAACAGCGGGGAATTTATATATGTTAAAGAGTGATGAAACAGTTGTCAAAATTGACGGCAGAAAAATTAAACTTACCAATTTAAATAAAATTATCTTTCCGGATAATATCACTAAAAGAGATTTAATTAAATACTATTACGATATTTCCGACGTGCTGCTGCCGCACATTACCGATCGTCCGCTGGTGTTAAAACGCTACCCGCATGGCATTAACGGCGGGTTTTTTTATCAAAAGGAATGTCCTTTGCACGCCCCGGAATGGGTGAAAACCTTTAGTGTTAACCACGGCAGCAAAAAAGTAAATTACATTATTTGTGATCATCCGGCAGTATTAATTTGGTTGGCAAACCTGGGTTGTATTGAAATTCATGCTTGGACGTCGTGCAAAAAGCATATCGAAAACCCCAATATTGCAGTGATGGATCTTGACCCGGCGGAAGGGATTGAGTTCAGTGAAATATTAAAAGTTTCTTTGTTGGTAAGACAAGCGTTAAATCAGTTTGGTTTGCGGTGTTATCCCAAAACTTCCGGTTCACGGGGCGTACATATTTTTATTCCGATAGAACCCAAGCATACTTTTGCTGAAGTTACATCGGCAATGAAATACATTGCTGAGCTGATAGAAGGTGTTTATCCTGCAAAATGCACCACCGAACGAACGGTAAAAAAAAGAGGGCAAAAAATTTACTTGGATTATCTGCAAAACACCCGCGGTAAAACAATGTCGTGGCAGTACAGCTTAAGGCCGAAACCCGGTGCACCGGTATCTACTCCGTTAACCTGGGAAGAAATTGAAGCAGGCGATATCGCCGGCAGTGAATACAATATTAAAACCATCTTTAAACGTCTGAAAATTTACGGTGATATTTGCGCCGGCGTATTATCAGCCGACCAAAATTTAGGTGTAATTTTACAGTTGGCAGCAAAGCGGTAAACAGCCGTCCACAAAGGATTTGAAGGAAACGCAGCTTGGTTTCTCCGATGCGGCGGTTTTGTGCAGTAGAAAGTCTGACAGTTAAAGTGCAAAATAATTGCGACAATTTTAGCGGCAAAATACTTTGGCAGATTGGCAGGAAATATTTGTTCTATCCCGAATAGGCTAATGCAATTGACAAAATTAGTTGGCATTCATCGGGGTGAAGTTGATGAGTGAAAAAAAGTATTGGCTGGGTTGGCAGCTGCTGCTGCCCGGAACCGGAAAACGCATTTGGCAAATTATCGATTATTTTAATGGCCCGGAAAACGCTTGGCTGGCCGGTGAAAAGGATTTACTGGCAGTGCCGAATATTACGCCGGTAATGGCTGAAGGTTTAATTTGGCAGCGGGCCAGAATTAATTTAGATGATGAGCTGGAAAGGCTTTATAAACATAAAGTTGAGTTTGTCTGCTTTGATGATGAAGTATACCCTGCGCCGTTAAGGGAAATTTTTGATCCGCCGCCGGGTTTGTTTGTGCGCGGCGATTTAAAAAAATGGCACGAATGCAGCGCGGCGGTGGTTGGCACTCGCAAGCCCACAGCATATGGTATTACCGCTGCCCGCAGATTGTCTGCCGAGTTGGCGGAAAACAATGTGGTGGTAATAAGCGGACTTGCTCGAGGAATAGATACTGCCGCACACAGCGGCTGTCTTGAAGCTGACGGCTGTACCGTAGCGGTATTGGGCTGCGGCGCCGATGTAGTTTACCCCCGAGAGAATGCTAAGCTGTTTGCGGAAATTGTTGAAAAAGGGGCAGTGGTTACTGAATTTCCGCTGGGTTCTCCGCCCGAAGCGTGGCATTTTCCTTCGCGCAACCGCATCATCAGCGGACTTTCCCAGGTAGTTGTGGTGGTTGAATCAGCTGAAAAAAGCGGGGCATTAATAACTGCTGATTTGGCGTTAGAGCAGGGGCGCGATGTAATGGCAGTGCCGGGCAGCATATACAGTAATATGAGTAAAGGCCCGTTGAAACTGCTGAAGCAGGGGGCAAAACCGGTAACAGATGTTAGTGATATTTTAGATGAATTGGGCATTGAAAGATTGTTTAATGAATCAAAAAGGTCAAATCAACCCAAAATGAAACTTGGTTTAACTGAACAGACAATCTATCAAAAGCTGTCCGGTGACCCAATGCACCTGGAAGAATTGATATCGCAGCTGAAAGTGCCTTCACAGGAAGTGATTTCTGCTTTAATGTTTTTAGAAGTAAAAGGTTTAGTAAAAAAACTGCCCGGTAAAATGTATGCCGTTGTAAATTCTGGGCATTGTTCTAAATAAATGTGCCTTAGGATAAATTGTTAAAAAACGGGTCAGATATTTACCTAGCTTAGTTAGTATAGGGGTGGATGATAATTGGCAAAAACTGTAGTAATTGTAGAATCTCCGGCTAAGGCCAAGAGCATTGGTAAATTTCTTGGAAGGAATTATTCAGTAAAAGCTTCAATGGGGCATGTGCGTGATTTGCCAAAAAGTCAGTTCGGTGTAGATATTGAAGCTGATTTTGCCCCCAAATATATTACCATCAGAGGAAAAGGAGATATTATAAAGGAATTAAAAAGTGCAGTAAAAAAGGCTGACCGTGTGCTGCTGGCGGCCGACCCTGATCGTGAGGGAGAAGCAATTGCTTGGCATTTACAGCATATTCTGGGGATTAAAGATACCGAACCATGCCGCATTGAGTTTAACGAAATTACTAAAACAGCAATTCAAAAAGCGGTGAAACAGCCGCGCCTAATCAATCAGGATTTGGTTAATGCTCAGCAGGCACGAAGAATTCTTGATCGTTTGGTGGGCTATAACTTAAGTCCGCTTCTGTGGCGCAAAGTAAAAAAAGGCCTGTCTGCCGGTCGGGTGCAGTCGGTGGCGGTACGCATGATTGTCGACCGTGAAGAAGAAATCAATGCTTTTGTGCCGGAAGAATATTGGTCGCTGACTGCTAAACTGGCTAAGCACGGCCAGGGTACTTTTGATGCAAAATTAAACAAATATCAGGGTAAAAAGCTGGAAGTGAAAAGCGAGCAGCAGATGAAAGAAGTTCTGGCTGATTTAAAAGGAACTGACTTTGTGGTGAATAAAATTACCCGCAAAGAAAAGCTGCGCTATCCGGCCGCGCCGTTTACAACCAGCTTATTGCAGCAAGAGGCGTCGCGAAAGTTAAATTTTACTTCCCGCAAAACGATGGTGGTTGCGCAGCAGCTTTATGAAGGTTTAGAAATAGGCAGTGAAGGCATTACCGGTTTGGTTACTTATATTCGCACCGATTCGCAGCGGGTTTCCGAAACTGCCAAAGAAGAAGCCAGACAGTTTATTTTAGAACGCTTTGGACCTTCTTATGTACCAAAAGAAGTAAAGCAAAATACCAAGAAAAAGAAAGACGGAAAAATTCAAGATGCTCACGAGGCTATTCGGCCGACTTATGTACATCTCGATCCGGCATCAATTAAACAATATTTGACCAATGACCAATATAAACTGTATAAATTAATTTGGTCGCGGTTTGTGGCCAGTCAAATGGCTGCGGCAGTAATTAACACCACCAGTTTGGATATTAAAGCCGGCAGCTATAATTTCCGGGCCACCGGTTCTACCATAAAGTTTCCCGGTTTTATGCAGGTTTACATTGAGGGTACTGACGATGCCGATGCTAAAGAAACCGAAGGTATCCTGCCGGAATTAAACGAAGGGGATAAGCTCAACCTCAAGAAATTAGATCCCAAGCAGCATTTTACTCAACCTCCGCCGCGTTATACCGATGCAACTTTAGTAAAGGCATTGGAGGAGCAGGGCATCGGCCGCCCCAGTACTTATGCCCCGATTGTAGAAACCATCCAAAAACGGGGCTATGTTGTCAGGGAAAATAAACAGTTTTATCCCACCGAGTTGGGCGCTATTGTGGTGGATTTGCTGAAGAAATACTTTCCCGACATCATTAATGTGGAATTTACTGCCGAACTGGAAGATAAGCTGGATAAAATCGGTGAGGGCGGAGTTGACTGGGTAAACGTTCTGAAGGAATTTTATGTTCCGTTTGACCAAACGTTAAAAGCGGCAGAAGAAGCCATCGGCAAAGTAGAAATTGAAGATGAGGTAACTGATGAAATTTGTGAACAGTGCGGCCGCAATTTGGTGGTGAAGTTTGGCCGTTATGGAAAGTTTTTGGCTTGTCCCGGTTTTCCGGACTGCCGATTTACTAAACCGTTATTAGAACCGACCGGTGTAAAATGTCCGAATTGTGATGGCGATATAGTGCTTAGGCGCAGCAAAAAAGGTCGTAAGTTTTACGGGTGCAGTAATTATCCCGAATGCGAATTCATCAGTTGGGATTTGCCGGTAGAAGAAAAATGTCCGAAATGCGGCAGCTTAATGGTTCAAAAAAGAAGCAGAGGTCAACAGTACGTTAAATGTACCAACGAACAGTGCGGTTATCGAAGCAGCCAAGATGATAAAGATAATGACAAAAATGAAGTGAAAAAGAAGATAAAACAGCAGCAAGAGTTAAAAGACGAAAAATTAAATCATGAATTAATGTTCTAGGAGTTGTGATCCCAAATTATGAAAAATAATGTTGTTACTGTTATTGGCGCCGGCTTAGCCGGCTCAGAAGCTGCATGGCAGCTGGCCCGACGCGGTATTCGGGTAAAACTGTATGAAATGCGCCCGCAAAAAAAATCACCGGCGCATCATACCGCTGATTTTGCAGAACTGGTTTGCAGTAATTCGCTGCGAGCGGCTGCGCTGGAAAACGCAGTTGGGTTGTTAAAAGAAGAAATGCGTAAGCTCAATTCGCTGATTATGAAAAGTGCCGATTGTAACCGTGTTCCTGCCGGCGGGGCGCTGGCGGTGGATCGCACCGGTTTTGCTAAGTATATTACTAACGCTTTGGAAAAACATCCGTTGGTGGAAATTGTTCGTGAGGAAATAACAGCTATTCCCCCGCAGGGTACAACTATTATTGCCAGCGGTCCGCTCACTTCGGATAGCTTAGCGGTGCAGATTAAAGAATTTGCAGGCAGTGAGTATTTGTATTTTTATGATGCTGCGGCACCGATTGTTACTTTAGAATCATTAAATATGGACGTCATTTTTCGCTCCTCTCGGTATGGTAAAGGTGAAGCTGCTTATTTAAACTGTCCGCTGTCCGAAGAGGAGTATCAAATTTTTTATCAAGCATTAATTAATGCTGAACGAGCTCCGGTTAAGGAATTTGAAAAACAAGTGCACTTTGAAGGCTGTATGCCGGTAGAAGTACTGGCAAGCCGCGGTCGTGATACTTTGTTGTATGGGCCGCTGAAACCGGTAGGTTTAACTGATCCGCGCACCGGTAAACGTCCTTATGCGGTAGTACAGCTGCGCCAGGACAATGCTGAAGGTACGTTATATAACATGGTGGGCTTTCAGACCAACTTAAAGTGGGGTGAACAAAAGCGGGTTTTTTCACTGATACCGGGGTTGGAAAACGCAGAATTTGTGCGCTACGGGGTGATGCACCGCAATACCTATATTAATTCGCCGGTGCTTTTGAAACCGACAATGCAAACCATTAAAAGGACAGATTTGTTTTTTGCGGGGCAAATTACCGGTGTGGAAGGTTATGTTGAATCTGCGGCGGCAGGCTTGGTTGCCGGGATTAATGCAGCCCGGCTGACGGCAGGTAAAGAACCGGTGACCTTTCCGCCGGAAACGGCACACGGTGCGCTTACTAACTACATTACCAGTGCTGATCCCAAGCATTTTCAACCGATGAATATTACTTTCGGGCTGATACCGCCGCTGGAAAGACGCATTAAAGATAAAAAGCTGCGCAATCAAACCATTGCTGAGCGGGCTATAAAAAAGCTGAACGATTTTATTGCCGCTGCCGACATCAACAACTAAAAGACGGCCGATGCGGAAAGGGGTTTTTATGCCTGCCTTCAATATTCTAACCGGATTAAGGAAGTGTCGATTGATTTGTATCACTATATCGATCAGTTTTTATTATATTATTTAAAGTTAGAAAAAAATGCTTCGCCGCGTACGGTGGAAGAATATCAAAAAGATATTTTTCAAGGGTTGGATTATTTTTGCCAAGTTACAGGTAAGAGTGATCGCGAAATTACGCCCGGCGATATTGACCATCGCTTGATGCGTGGATTTTTGGCGCACTTACAAGCCCAAAACAATGCACGAAGTACGATAGCCAGAAAGCTTGCAGCCTGGCGATCTTTTTACCGCTACCTTACCAGGGAGGGATTATTCACAGATAATCCGCTTGCCCGTGTAGCAACACCCAAAATGAATAAAAAACTTCCCAGCTTTTTTTATCCGGAGGAAATGTTAAAGCTTTTAAATGCGCCGGATAACACACCGCTCGGTCAGCGTGATCGGGCAATATTGGAAACAATTTATGCCTGCGGTCTAAGAATCAGCGAACTAATTGGCTTAAATGAAGATGATGTTGACCTTGCCAACGGTTATGTGCGTGTTAGGGGTAAAGGTTCAAAAGAACGCATTGTTCCGCTTGGTTCTTATGCCGCCAAAGCACTAAGTACTTATTTAGCTGATGCGCGAATTAAACTAAAAACTAATGCCTGCCAGGTTGGGGTTAAATCACCGCTGTTTGTTAATTATCGCGGTGAAAGAATTACCGCCAGGGGAGTGCGTAAAATACTGGATAAATATTTACAAAAAACTGCGTTGGCCCACCGAGGCAGTCCACATACGTTGAGACACACTTTTGCCACGCATTTGCTGGACGGTGGAGCTGATCTGCGCACAGTACAGGAGCTGCTTGGTCATGTGCGCTTATCAACCACTCAAATTTACACTCACGTAACGAAAGAAAAAATTAAACGAGTGTATCAAAGGACACATCCGCGAGCGTAATATTAATCAAAACTGCTAATAATATAAATTGTCATAAAGTGATGAAAATTATCATTGTCAAAATGTGATGAAAATTATATAATTAAAAATTGTTAAAAGGAGTTTTTTTTGAATGTTTCATGCCACCACTATTGTAGCGGTAAAAAAAGGTACTCAAGTGGCCGTTGCCGGAGACGGCCAAGTGACATTCGGAGAACGCACTATCTTTAAACAAACGGCGGCCAAAGTCCGTCGGCTGTATCAGGGTGAGGTGCTGGCCGGGTTTGCCGGCTCAGTTGCAGATGCTTTTACGCTCTTTGAAAAGTTTGAAGCAAAATTGGAAGAATATCACGGAAATATTTTAAGAGCAGCGGTAGAGCTGGCTAAGGAATGGCGTTTAGACCGCGTTTTGCGTCGTCTGGAAGCACTTTTAATTGTTGCCAATGCCGAGCATATTTTAATTATTTCCGGAAATGGCGAAGTTATTGAACCTGATGACGGTATTGCCGCTGTTGGCAGCGGTGGAAACTATGCGCTGGCGGCAGCGCGGGTTCTGCTTAAGCATACAGAACTGACGCCGCGCGAAATTGCTGTTGAAGCACTGCATACAGCTGCAGATATCTGCGTGTATACAAACCATAATATTGTGGTTGAAGAATTACAAGGGGGTGATAGATAATGGAATCTTTAACTCCCCGGGAAATAGTAGCGGAATTAGATAAATATATTGTGGGTCAAAAAGATGCTAAAAAGGCGGTGGCTATTGCGCTGCGCAACCGCTATCGCCGCAGCAGACTTCCTGAAGAACTGCAGGAAGAAATGGTGCCCAAAAATATCCTGATGATCGGCCCCACGGGTGTGGGCAAAACGGAGATTGCCCGTCGATTGGCCCGGCTGGTAAAAGCTCCGTTTGTTAAAGTTGAAGCCACTAAATTCACTGAAGTTGGCTATGTGGGGCGCGATGTTGAATCGATGATCAGAGACTTGGTTGAAACCAGCATACGCATGGTGCGCCAAGAAAGAGTGGCTGATGTAGAGGATAAAGCCGCTAAAATGGCGGAAGAACGCATTGTAGAACTTTTAGCACCTAAACCGGTTAAAACAGCTTCTGCTAAAAACCCTTTTGAAATGCTGTTTGGCCTAAATGATCAAACTAATGCCAACAATGAAGAAGACAACCTGCAGAAGCAAAGAGAGAAAAGAGTAGAATTTGAACGAGATATGCTGCGTGAAAAACTGGCCCGGGGAGAATTGGAAAACGAGTACTTGGAAATTGAGGTAGAAGATACCAATCCGCCGATGTTAGAAGTTTTTACCGGATCCGGCGTGGAAGAAATGGGTATAAATATAAAAGATATGTTTGGCGGAATCTTTCCGGGTAAAAAGCGCAAGCGGAAAGTCACCGTTAAGGAAGCGCGCAAAATCTTAACCCAACAGGAAGCCCAAAAACTGATTGACATGGATGAAGTTACTGCTCAAGCAGTGAAGCGGGCGGAAGAACAGGGGATTGTATTTTTAGACGAAATTGATAAAATAGCGGGCAAAGATTACGCTCAAGGGCCGGATGTATCCCGCGGTGGTGTGCAAAGAGATATTTTGCCTATTGTTGAAGGTTCTACCGTGAACACTAAATACGGGCCGGTAAAAACCGATCATATTTTGTTTGTTGCAGCAGGTGCTTTTCATGTTGCTAAACCGTCTGATCTTATTCCTGAGCTGCAGGGTCGTTTTCCCATTCGGGTGGAATTAAAAAGTTTGTCTCAAGCGGACTTTTTACAAATTCTTACCGAACCGCAAAATGCCTTAATTAAGCAGTACAAGGAATTAGTGAGGACTGAAGGTGTGAATATAGAATTTTCAAAAAATTCACTTGAAGAAATAGCTAAAATAGCATATACTGTTAATGAACAAACAGAAAACATTGGTGCGCGTAGATTGCAAACCATTATGGAAAAATTATTAGAAGATATTTTGTTTGAAGCTCCGGAAATGTCCGGTCAAACCGTTACCATTGATCAGGCCTATGTAAACAGTAAACTAAGTTCAGTTGTTGCAAACGAAGATCTAACGCGGTACATTTTGTAAGAGAGTGGAGGGTCATGTTAAATGAATCGACTACTGGAAAGAACCAGGGCTATCAACAGTTTGCTGCAAAAATCTGCAGGTTACCCGGTGGATTATGCAGAAATTGCTAAAGTATTGTCGGACAATATCAAATCCAACGTGTATATAATTGATAAACGAGGCAGAGCACTGGGCTATGCCTTTATGGATGAGTTTGCCTGCGATATTATGAAGGATATTGTGCAGGGCAGTAAGAGGTTTCCGGAAAATTATAACAACGCATTGTTAAAAGTGGATGAAACTCATGCTAATTTCTGCCAAGCTCACAATGCCTGCGTATTTTTTGATGACGAAGGCTGCCCGCATGGAAATAAAGTAAGTACGGTAGTGCCGATACTGGGTGCCGGTACGCGGTTGGGTACTTTGGTACTGGCAAAATACGATGAGCACTTTACTGATGAAGATTTAGTGTTGGCGGAGTACGGTGCCACCGTTGTCGCAATGGAAATACTGCGCGCCCGCGCCGGACGAATGGAAGAAGAAGCACGCAAAAAAGCGGCGGTGCAAATTGCTTTGGGTACTTTGTCTTACAGTGAGTTAGATGCGGTACAGCACATTTTTGAACAGTTAGACGGTGATGAAGGCGTATTGGTCGCCAGTAAAATTGCCGACCGCGTTGGTATTACCAGGTCAGTAATAGTTAATGCGCTGCGCAAATTTGAAAGTGCCGGGGTAATTGAGTCCAAATCACTTGGGATGAAGGGTACTTATATTCGTGTATTAAACGACCGTCTGTTAGAAGAACTGGAAAAGCTGAAATAAAATAAATTGTATATAAAAAATAGTATCATTAAAAAACCGGAGGAAATGCTCCGGTTTTTTAAATGACAGCGGGCATACAGCGCTGATGCTGCATGTAATTGCTGCCTAACGCATGCCTGATAACTTTTTTGAACTTCTGCTTGTTTTTATGTGCCAATTATGCTATCATTTTACCTGGTGTGAAAATACACACGCTGTTGGATTTTTGTGAGGGTGCTTGATGCAAATCAAGTCTTGCAAAAGATGATGACAGCGGAGGGAAAAAACCGCAGGAAGGGGGTGCAGTAGCAGTGGCAGTTATTTCAATGAAGCAGTTGTTAGAAGCCGGCGTGCACTTTGGACACCAAACCAGACGTTGGAACCCCAAAATGGCTCCGTATATCTTTACGGATCGCAACGGTATCTACATCATCGATTTACAAAAAACCGTCCAGAAGGTTGATGAGGCATATAATTTCGTTAAAGAAACTGTTGCCAACGGCGGAACTGTGCTGTTTGTAGGTACAAAAAAACAAGCACAGGAAGCAGTTGAAGAAGAAGCTGGGCGTTGTGATATGTTTTATGTAAATCAACGTTGGCTTGGTGGTATGCTGACTAACTTCCAAACCATTCGTCGTCGTATAGATAGATTGAATGAGTTGGAAAAAATGGAAGAAGACGGCACTATGAATCGCCTGCCCAAAAAAGAAGTGGCCGAACTTTTGCATGAAAAAGAGCGGTTGAACAAGTTTCTGGGCGGCATTAAAAATATGAACCGCCTTCCTAATGCTTTGTTTGTGATTGATCCGCGCAAGGAACGCATTGCAGTGGCAGAAGCACGCAAATTGGGTATTCCGATTGTAGCTATCGTTGATACCAACTGTGATCCTGATGAAGTGGATTACGTGATACCCGGTAACGATGATGCTATTCGTGCCGTTAGACTGCTGGCCGCTAAGATGGCAGATGCTGTTTTGGAAGGTAAGCAAGGCGAACAAATTAGCGAGTAGTATACTAAAGGGTGGGGGCATCTCTTTGCGGGTCTCCCTGCCCTTTTTGTATGTTTGGCAGCGGAACTTTATGGTTATAATAGCAAAGTAAAACATTGATGAGTTTGGAGGGAGATTTTATGGCTGATATTTCTGCAAAACTGGTTAAAGAATTGCGTGAACGTACCGGTGCAGGTATGATGGATTGTAAAAAAGCTCTTACCGAAACAAACGGCGATATTGATAAAGCTATAGATCTGCTGCGTGAAAAAGGATTATCAGCTGCAGCTAAGAAAGCCGGCAGAGTAACTGCTGAAGGTTTGGTTGAGTCATACATACATGGCGGCGGCCGAATTGGCGTGCTGGTAGAGGTTAACTGCGAAACCGACTTTGTGGCTAAAACAGATGAGTTTAAAGAACTGGTGAAAGATATTGCCATGCAGGTGGCTGCTGCTAAGCCGCAGTATGTAAAACGTGAAGAAGTCCCCGATGAAGTGGTGGAAAAAGAAAAGAATGTATTAAAAGCTCAGGCTTTAAACGAAGGCAAGCCGGAACACATTGTAGAAAAGATGGTACAAGGCCGGATTGATAAGTTTTATAAAGAAATTTGCCTGTTAGAGCAGCCGTTTATTAAAGATCCTGATATTTCTGTTCAGCAGTTGGTAACCGAAAAGATTGCCAAAATCGGTGAAAATATCAGTGTTCGTCGCTTTGTTCGTTTTGAACTGGGCGAAGGAATTGAGAAAAAAGCAGATAATTTTGCTGAAGAAGTAATGTCTCAAATGAAAAAGTAAAGTAGATATAGACTTACGTTTTGCCTTATCAGCAGAACGTAAGTCAATCTTTATATACATATGAATGTTTTGCAGCATCCGGAAAGGAATTTGTGTAATTTTGTTGAATATATTTTAAACCGGACTGGAGGTTCAGTTAATACATGACTCCCAAGTACAGACGTGTGGTTCTGAAACTTTCCGGTGAATCGCTTGCCGGTACCAGAGGTTTTGGTATCGACCCGGAAGTGGCCTATTCTATTGCAGAGCAGATTAAAGAAGTAATAGAAATGCGTGTGCAATTAGCTATTGTTGTAGGAGGAGGCAATATTTGGCGCGGTGTTGCCGGCAGCGCCAAAGGAATGGACAGGGCAACTGCCGACTACATGGGGATGTTGGCAACGGTAATGAATGCTTTAGCGCTGCAGGATGCTTTGGAGAATATCGGTGTTGATACCAGAGTGCAAACAGCAATTGAAATGAAAGCTGTGGCTGAAACCTATATTCGCCGCCGCGCAATTAGGCATTTGGAGAAAGGACGGGTAGTTATTTTTGGTGCCGGCACCGGCAACCCTTATTTCTCTACCGATACAACAGCAGCTTTAAGGGCGGCAGAAATTGAAGCAGAGGCAATTTTGATGGCCAAGCGAGTGGATGGTGTTTATACCGATGACCCCTTAAAAAATAAAGATGCCAAAAAGTTTGATGCACTCAGCTATATTGATGTTTTGCAAAAAGGCTTACAAGTGATGGATTCCACTGCGACATCACTTTGTATGGATAATAAAATTCCTTTGGTAGTCTTTAACATTACTGAAAGAGGCAACATAAAAAAGGCTGTTTTTGGTGAAAAGATCGGTACATACGTAGGGGGGGAGAATAATGATTAACGAGATTCTTAAAGATTTAGAGGAGCGTATGAAAAAGAGTGTCGAAGTGACTCAAAATGAATTTGCAGGAATGCGGGCCGGTCGGGCGACGCCGGCACTGCTGGATAAAATTCAGGTGAATTATTATGGCACACCGACTCCGATAAATCAGTTGGCTAATGTATCTGTGCCGGAAGCGCGCTTGTTGGTAATTCAACCGTGGGATAAAAGTGTCCTGCCGGAAATTGAAAAAGCGATTATGAAATCAGATCTGGGCATTAACCCCAACAACGACGGTTCAGTAATAAGATTGGCCATACCTCAATTGACAGAAGAACGCCGTGCCGAACTTGTAAAAGTTGTGAAGAAAAAGGCGGAAGAAGGTAAAGTGGCGATTCGTAATTTAAGAAGAGATGGTAATGATGAGCTGAAAGCAGCCCAAAAAGATGGCGACATCTCTGAAGATGATCTTAAAAGAGGTCAAGAATCCGTTCAAAAATTAACAGATAAATACATTAAAGAAATAGACACTTTAACGGCGGCTAAAGAAAAAGAAATTATGCAGGTTTAAAATGGATGCAGCTGAATTATTGGCGTTAGAATTGGATCGGGCTGTGCAATTTTTACAAGCGAAAGGATTTGATTATCAAATCCGATATACTAATGCGCCTTTTGCGGCAGAAAAAGGAAAGAAAAGGGTAGTTCAGGTGAAATTAATTGACGCCGGTACTGTCCTTTTAACAGCTGCTTTTGAATCCTGCTTAAATTCTTGCCCGGACAGGGCGGCCAGCGAAGAGTAATCGGATATTACCCCCTCAGCGTCGAGGGGGTCGTTTTGCTATTAGCTAACGATATCAAGATCGAGGAGGTTTTATGCTCAAACACTTTTTTTGTAAGCAAAAAAACAAGGGAAAAAGAAAAGATGTTCATGAGTTAATGCAGTTAATCGATTTTGAACGCCTACCCAACCATATTGCCATCATTATGGACGGTAACGGACGTTGGGCTCAAAAAAGAGGCCTGCCCCGGGTTGTAGGACATCGTAACGGCGTGGAATCGCTTCGTGATATTGTTAAAATCTGTAATGAAATAAAAATACCGGTACTGACGGTATATGCTTTTTCTACCGAGAATTGGAAGCGTCCTAAGGAAGAAGTGGACGCACTGATGAATTTGCTGGTAGAGTATGTCTATAAAGAAATTGATGAATTAGACAAAAACAAGGTGCAGGTTCGCACCATCGGCAGAATACATAAGCTGCCTGCGGAATGTCAAAAGGCGGCGGCTTTTGCCAGAGATCGCACTGCTGATAATGACGGCCTGGTGTTTAACTTGGCGTTGAATTATGGCGGCCGCTCAGAATTGGTGGACACCACACGAGCAATTGCCAAAAAGGTAGCTAGCGGGCAGCTGACGCCGGAAGATGTCGATGAGCAGCTGATTTCTTCTCATTTGTATACTGCCGGCTTACCGGAACCGGATTTGTTAATTCGGCCGTCGGGTGATTATCGTATATCTAACTTTTTGTTATGGCAGTTGGCTTATACTGAATTTTGGTTCAGTGATGTAATGTGGCCTGATTTTCGACGGGTTGATCTGCTGCAAGCGATTTATGATTATCAAAACCGTGAACGGAGATTTGGCGGACTAATTAAAGATAAACGCAAAAAAAGTTGATCGTTTGCGTGCTGGGTTGGTGAAAAATACGTGCTTAAATTAAGGATAATAAGTGCATTAATCGGCATTCCGCTGATTGTTTTTGTGGTTTATCAAGGTGGGCCGGTGTTATTGCTGTTTACAGCGGCAGTTATCATTGTCAGTACGCTGGAGATGCTGAATATGTTAAAAAACATCGATGTGATGCCTCATGCCGGTCTGACATTGCTCGGGCCGCTGTTGTTGTATGCCGCTGTCTATATGCAGAACATGCAGCTTTTTGGCGGGTTGCTGACATTGATTATTGTGCTGCATTTGGTTTACTTAGTCAGTCAGTACCCTAAATATACCGTTAACCACGCTGCCGGAGGGTTGTTTGTTACGTTATATGTCAGTTTATTGATCTATATTTACTTGATAAGCATTCTTCCGGCAGGTAGAAGTTGGCTGTTTGTAATGCTGCTGGGCACTTGGGCCAGTGACACCTTTGCTTATTTTGCGGGGAGAGCTTTCGGTAAACACAAACTTACCCCGATTTTGAGTCCCAAAAAAACTTGGGAGGGTGCTGCCGGCGGCGTTCTTGGAACAATTTTGATTGTGTATATTTACAGTAAGCTGCTTCTTGATGTTTCCTTTGGATTGGTGCTGTTATTGGGGGGGTTAATCAGTTTGGCCGCTCAAATCGGCGACTTAATAGAGAGTGCTGTCAAAAGGCAGTGTGCCATTAAAGATTCCGGTAACATTATTCCCGGCCATGGCGGCATGTTAGACCGTTTTGACAGTATGCTGCTTACTGCTCCGCTGGTATACTATTTTGTTTTGGTGTTTATAATTTAATGAGGTGAAATAATGTTTCCAAGATGGTATTATTATGCCAAAAACACAATAATTTTCAGTGGTGCGTCGCTGCTTGCGCTTATTTTAATTGCAGTTCTGTTATGGTTGGCGGCACGATTGTTCCCGGTATTACTGCCTTTTATTATTGCACTGTTTTTAAGCTTTTTAATGGAACCAATGATAGATGTGCTGCAAAACCGCGCCCGATTTAACCGCGGTTTGGCGGTTTTGGTAACGATGCTGCTTGTATTTGGCGGGTTGGGTACTGTCGTTACTTTGTTGAGCATTCGTTTAGTGGCTGAATTGGTTTCTCTTTCGGCCACATTTCCTGATTTTGCCAAAGAAGTGCGCTTATACATTGAACAAATGATACCTGATGCCGTTCATTTTTATGGGAACTTGCCCGGCGATGTGATTGGCTACATACAAGAGGGGCTGCGTGCTTTAACCAGTGCACTGCAGAGATTGCTGGAAATTGCGGTAACTTCGCTGGTATCCTTTGTTTCTCTGGTGCCGGAAACGGTTCTTTTAATTATTGTTACCTTTTTAGGTACATACTTCATTGCTAAAGACCGGCGAAAAATTGCTGCTTTTTGGAGACGTTTTATTCCTGCGCCGTATGGCGAAACCAGCATAAACATAGTACGCGAGGTGCTAAGGGCTTTTTTGTCCTATTTAAAAGCACAAAGTATTTTAGTAACCATCACTATGATTATCAGCATTGTTGGGCTGCAAATTATTGGAGCCCAGTATGCTTTAACAATGGGTTTATTAGTTGGTTTGTTTGATATAATACCGGTACTGGGACCGGCTACATTATTTGTGCCTTGGGCTGTTTGGATGTTTATTATCGGTGACATTGGTTTTGGTGTAAAATTATCGCTGCTTTACTTATTGATTTTAGTTACCCGCCAATTGTTGGAAGCACGGGTGGTGGCTGCTAATTTAGGTTTAAACCCTTTGGCTACGTTAATGGCAATGTACATTGGTTTTAAAATGCTTGGTTTTGTAGGATTAATTTTAGGACCTCTGCTGCTGATTGCTGTTCAAGCGGCTTTTCAAGCAGGAGATTTTTTCCCAAAGGGGAAGTAAAAGATTAGGGGTGTGAGTATTGAAATATTTATCCATTCTGGGCAGCACCGGTTCCATTGGCCGACAAGCTCTGGATGTGGCGATAAATAATCCTGAGCAGGTAAAAGTAGTGGCGTTGGCAGCCGGTCGAAACATACAACTATTAGCTCAGCAGGTTGACAAATTTAAACCTGATTTGGTTTCGGTTGCCGACTCCGGTGATGCGAAAAAGCTAAGCGGTATGTTGAGCAGCCAAAATAAGCCTGAAATATTGTTTGGGACAGAGGGTTTAATTGCGGCAGCTACCTATAGTAAAGCAACAGTGGTACTTACCGCAGTAACCGGCACGGTAGGTCTTTTACCGACGATGAAAGCAATTGAAAAAGGCAAAGAAATTGCGCTTGCCAATAAAGAAACACTGGTGGCGGCAGGCAGCACCGTAATGGAAAAAATCAAAGCCAACGGTGTAACCCTTTACCCGGTGGACAGCGAACATTCAGCTGTTTGGCAGTGCTTAAACGGGGAAAGACATCAAGATTTGAAACAAATTTTGCTTACTGCCTCCGGCGGGCCGTTTCGCGGCTTGACGAGCGAAGAGATGCGTGAAGTTACACCGGAGAGAGCATTAAAGCACCCCAACTGGAATATGGGCAGTAAAATTACCATTGATTCCGCAACATTAATGAACAAAGGTTTAGAAGTGATTGAGGCTAAGTGGCTGTTTGATGTTGAATTTGATCAAATTAAAGTGTTGGTGCATCCCCAAAGCATTATTCACTCAATGGTTGAATTTGTTGACGGAGCGGTAATGGCACAATTAGGAATACCGGATATGCGTATTCCTATTCAATATGCATTGTCATATCCAAGTCGTTGGCCTAACGATTTACCGAAGCTTAATTTAACCGAGATTGCTGAACTTACCTTTGAAGCGCCGGATTTAGAGCGCTTTCCCAGCTTAAAATTGGCTTATCAAGCGGGAAAAAGCGGTGGAACGATGCCGACAGTGCTAAATGCTGCCAATGAAGTTGCGGTTGCCCGCTTTTTGAAAAGAGAAATCAGCTTTTTAGACATACCGCTCACTGTAGAGTCAGTGATGGAAAAACACAACAACATCTCTAAACCGTCATTAGATGATATTCTGGAAGCTGACCGCTGGGCCAGAGAAAAGGCCCAAAATATTATCTAAAAAGAATAAGAGGTGGATTGATGCAAACTTTTTTGGCTTCAGTATTTGTCTTTGGAATTTTAATATTTTTTCACGAGTTGGGGCACTTTGCCGCCGCTAAACGTGCCGGTATTCGGGTTTATGAATTTAGCATGGGTTTTGGGCCTACCATTTTTGGCTTTAAAAAGGGCGAAACAGTTTATAATTTAAGGGTATTTCCGCTGGGCGGATTTGTGCGCATGGCCGGTATGGATCCCGAAGATAATGATTTTGACGACCTGCGCGGCTTTAATAAGAAAACGGTGGGCCAGCGGGCGGCCACCATTGCTGCCGGGCCGATTATGAATTTTGTGCTTGCGGCAGTTCTTTTTGCCATTATTTTTACCTTCAGCGGCATTCCCAAAGAAACTACCGATATCGGCAGTGTGACCAAAGATTTCCCTGCATATACCGCCGGGATTCAAGCCGGTGACAAGGTGGTAGCCATCAACGACATCAAGGTAAATCATTGGAATGATATGACCGAGCTGGTAAACAAATACCAGGGGCAGCCGTTAAATATTGAAGTGGAACGCAATGGACAGGTGCAGGAAATTAACGTTACCCCTGTTAAAAGCGAAGACGGGAGATATATTATCGGCATTATGCCGGAATTAGAAAAAAACCCGATCAAAGGTTTATGGAAGGGTATTGAAACTACAGTTCAAGTAACAGTGCTGATTATTTCGTTTATCGGCAAAATGCTGCTAAATCAGGCACCGGCGGATTTAGCCGGTCCGGTTAGGGTAGTGGCTGAGATTGGCAACGCAGCTGAATTTGGCTTTTTTTCGCTTTTGCAGTTGGCTGCCTTTTTGTCTATCAATTTAGGCTTGTTTAACCTCTTTCCCATTCCGGCATTAGACGGCAGCAGGTTGGTATTTTTAGCGTGGGAAAAGATTGCCGGTAAGCCGGTAGATCCCGCCAAAGAAGGGTTTATCCATATGGTTGGTTTTGGGCTGCTCATTTTACTGATGGTAGTGATAACTTACAAAGATGTACTTAACTTGGTGAATCCTGGAGGGCAATAGACAATGATCAATGCTAATCGGCGTGCCACTCGCCCTGTCAAGGTGGGTAATGTTATTGTAGGCGGAGGTGCGCCTGTTTCGGTGCAATCAATGACTAATACCGATACCCGTAATGTTGAAAAGACAGTGGAGCAAATTAACGCACTGGCTGCATGCGGATGTGAAATTATTCGGGTAGCAGTACCGGATGAACAAGCTGCGGCCGCACTGCCGGCGATAAAAGCGGCTATTTCTGTTCCGCTGATTGCTGATATTCATTTCAGCCATCGCTTAGCACTGCAGGCGATCGAAGCAGGGGTAGACGGACTGCGCATTAACCCCGGCAATATCGGCGGCAAAGCGAAAGTGCAGGAAGTTGTGGCGGCAGCTAAAGAACGCGCTGTTCCGATTCGCATCGGTGTTAACGCCGGTTCACTGGAGCGGCACATCTTAGAAAAATATCAAGGTGTTACACCTGAAGCAATGGTGGAAAGTGCGTTAAATCATATTGCAATGCTGGAGGAATTGAATTTTTACGATATTAAAGTATCTCTAAAAGCTTCCAATATTCCGCTGATGCTGACAGCGTATCGTCTGCTGGCAGAGAAAGTAGACTATCCTTTTCATGTCGGAGTTACTGAAGCCGGCACTGTAAGCTCAGGTACGGTAAAATCTGCGGTAGGCATTGGTGTGCTGTTGGCGGAAGGTATTGGCGATACTATCAGAGTGTCTCTAACCGGTGATCCACGGCATGAAGTTAAAGTTGCCTATCAAATTCTGCAGGCTCTTGGTTTGCGTCAGAGAGGTGTAGAAATAATTTCCTGTCCAACCTGCGGCCGTACTGAAGTAGATTTGATTTCTATTGCCAATCAAGTTGAGCAAAAACTCCAGCACGTTGATCAGCCGATTAAAGTAGCGGTGATGGGTTGTGTGGTTAACGGTCCCGGTGAAGCGCGGGAAGCCGATGTAGGAATTGCCGGCGGACGCGGGGTTGGAATGATTTTTCGCAAAGGTAAAATTGTGCGTAAAGTTAATGAGGATAAACTGGTGGAAGAACTGCTGCGTGAGATTGACATAATTACTAAAGAAAAAATGAAAGACAAGTAACTTGAAAAAATTATTGCTGTTTATATAATATTTTCTGGTTTGGAGGATGTTGCAAATATGCGTGTTTCAAAAATGCTAATACCTACTTTGCGCGAAACCCCTGCTGAAGCGGAGGTGATTAGTCATAAGCTGCTGCTGCGGGCCGGTTTTATTCGCAAAACCGCTGCCGGTGTATATACGTATCTGCCGCTTGGCTGGCGGGTAATGAGAAAAATCATGAATATTATCCGTGAAGAAATGGATCGTCAAGGTTCTCAGGAATTATTGATGCCGATTATGCAGCCCGCTGAGCTGTGGCAGGAATCCGGGCGCTGGCATGTGTACGGTCCGGAATTAATGCGCTTTAAAGATCGACACAATCGTGATTTCTGCCTTGGGCCGACCCATGAGGAAGTAATTACTGTACTGATGCGCAATGAAGTGCGTTCATACAAGCAGCTGCCGCAGCTTTTATATCACATCGGTAATAAATATCGCGATGAACGCCGTCCGCGGTTTGGTTTGATGCGCGGCCGTGAATTTATCATGAAGGATTTGTACTCATTTGATCGCGATGAGGACGGGTTGGAGCAAAGTTACATAAAAATGCATGAAGCGTACAACCGTGTATTTAGCCGCTGTGGTTTGACATTTCGCCCGGTAGAAGCGGATTCCGGGGCGATTGGGGGCAGTACCACTCACGAGTTTATGGTGCTGGCTGATTCGGGTGAAGCTACTATTTTGTATTGTGACAGCTGTGATTATGCTGCTAATGTGGAAAAGGTGGCACTGCCGCCTGCAGTGTTAAACAGCACTGATGAAAAGTTAGAGCTTCAAGAGGTAAGTACACCCAATGCCCATACGGTAGAACAGGTGACTAAGTTTTTAAATGCCGAACGGAACCAAATTATTAAAACATTGATTTATAAAACAGACCAGGGGGTTGTGGCGGCACTTGTGCGCGGCGACCGGGAATTAAACGAAATTAAACTATATAATGTATTGAACTGTTTAACATTAGAACTGGCTGACGCTAAAACAGTGGAACAGGTTACCGGGGCAGCTGTCGGTTATGCCGGTCCGGTAAATTTGGAAAATGTCCGCATCATTGCCGACCATGAAGTAGCCAACATGGTAAATGCAGTTTGTGGAGCGAACAAAACCGATGCTCACTTCATTAATGTTAATCCCGGCCGGGATTTTCAAATGGATATTGTGGAAGATATTCGCATGGTTGCAGCGGGCGAGCCCTGTCCGAAATGCTCCGGCAAATTAATTGAAGCGAAAGGCATTGAAGTTGGACAAATCTTTAAATTAGGCGATAAGTACAGCAAAGCGCTGAAAGCGCACTTTATTGACGAAAACGGCAAGGAAAAACCGATAGTGATGGGCTGTTACGGTATTGGTGTCGGTCGTACTATGGCTGCCGCGGTGGAGCAAAATCATGATGAAAACGGCATTATTTGGCCGGTCAATATTGCTCCGTTTCATGTTGTTGTTATGCCGGTAAGTGCCAAAGACGGGCAGCAGATGAGTATTGCAGAAGAAATTTACAACATGCTTAACAGCGCAGGTATTGAAACAATAATTGATGACCGTCCGGAACGTCCCGGGGTTAAGTTTAAAGATGCCGACTTGATTGGTTATCCGCTGCGGATAGTGGTTGGCAAAAAGGCAGTAGAAGAAAACAACGTAGAAGTACACGTGCGAAAAACTGCTGAAACCCACAACGTTAAGCGCGATATGTTAATGCAGACAGTTAAAGATTTGCTGTATTAGATCGATGTAGATCTGTGCGGGTTAGGTGATTATTGAATGTTAAGTGCCGAAGAAAAGACTGTCTCTCCTCGGGTGTTGATTCTTTCTGTTACCGCCGGTGACGGCCATGCCAGAGCAGCCAAAGCGATAGAAAAAGCACTTTTGGTACAAATGCCTGAGGCTGAAGTAACGATTTTAGATACCTTTAAACATACCAGCCCGCTGTTAGAAAAAATGGTGCTGGGCACATATTTGGAAATTATAAAAATTTCCCCGATGCTGTACGGTTACCTATACCAAAAGGCGGAGAAGAGGCAGCCGTTTTCCGGGATTGCCAAAACCGAGTTTAATAAAATTTTGAAAAAAATTGCTGCTCCCAAACTGGTATCACTGATTAAATCTTTTAACCCGCAGTTAATTATTTGCACCCACCCGTTTCCGTTAGGAATAGTTTCTTCACTTAAGCAGGCAGGGGGAATAAGTGCGTCGATAATCGGAGTAATTACCGATTTCACCGTCCATTCATATTGGTTGTATCCGCAGGTAGATTATTATTGTATTGCGTCAAGCGAACTAAAACCGCTGTTTGCGGAATACGGGTATCAACATGCTAAAGTTTACCCTACCGGGATACCGATTGATCCTGTATTTAGACGGGTAGAAAACAAAACCAAGCTGCGTGATAAATTAAAGGTTGCTCCGCATTTACCAACTATTTTGGTGTGCGGCGGCGGTAACGGAATAGGGCCGTTGGAAGAAGTGGTAAAAGTATTATCGGAAGAAACGAAGGACTGCCAGCTGCTGGTGGTTTGCGGACGCAATAAAGCGTTGAAAGAGAAATTAGATAAAATTAGTGTTCAAGCTAACGGCCGCGTGAAGGTGTACGGGTTTATTAATAATATTCATGAGCTGATGGGTGCAGCAGATTTAATGGTAAGCAAAGCAGGTGGTTTAACCTGCTCGGAAGCGGCTGCTATGGGTCTGCCGTTGTTTATCGTTGATCCGATACCCGGCCAGGAGGAGCGCAACACTGAATTTTTGGTTAGACGCGGGGCGGCTGTTCGCATTCGGAATGAAAAACATCTGCTTGCTGAATTAGACAACTGTTTAAGGCACCCCGAGATCATTATAAAGATGGCAGAGGCGGTAAAACGCATTGGGTGTCCGGATTCGTCGCATCGTATTGCATCGCTGATGGAGGAGATCATCGCTGGATGATTTGTACTGGGGGTTGCATTATTTGAGTACAGCAAAAGATATATTTAACGAGCTGCTTCCCGATGCAACAGTAACAAAGGTGCAGGTGGATATCAGTAAAAAGCGCTGGACTATTCACCTGCAAGCACCTGCGCAAATAGACGGTAACTTGTTGGAATATGCAGAAAAGCAGCTGCATCAATTAGTGCCCGAGCTGGAAAAAGTGAAGTTAATAGAAATTACCAAACTAACTGACCAAGAAATAATTCATCAGCTGCAGGAAATTTGGACGCAGTTGGTTAATGACCTTGCAGTCCAAGTGCCGGTTGTCAATGGTTGGTTGGCTGATGCCGAATATCGTTATCAATCTAATACTTTGTATATCACTGTAAAAAATGAGCTCGGGCTGAAAATTTTAAAAGAGCGTCACTGTGATCGACTAATTAGTAACATATTTTCTGCTTATACCGGTGTTTTGCCTAAAGTAATATTGGATTGTTTCAAACAAAAAGAGCAAACTTCACCGTCTTGGCAGACAAAAATCGAAGAAGCTTTTGTTAAACAAATTAAAAGCAGCAATATTAAAGGAAGTACAAAAACTGACGAATCAAAGCCACCACCCGCAGCTACGGGTGTTTTTGTTGGGCGCAGCATTAAAGATGATCCGGTGCCGATGAGCTCTATTCAAGATGAAGAACGCCAGGTTGTTGTACAAGGCAGGGTGTTTGGTGTCGATTTGCGTGAACTGCGCAGCGGCAGATATTTATTATCCTTTAACCTGACTGACAGTACCGATTCAATTGCTGTGAAGGTCTTTATTGATAAAGATAAGTCAGAGATTGCGGAACAAATTAAAAAAGGAATTTGGTTAAAGGTGCGCGGTCCGGTCCAGTATGATAAGTTTTCGCGGGAGTTAACCTTGATGGCCAATGATATTAATCCGTGCAGTGTGAAAGAGCGCACCGATAATGCACCGGAAAAGCGAGTTGAACTGCATCTGCACACTAAAATGAGTGCGATGGACTCGGTAATGAGCGCAACTTCGGCGATTGAGCAGGCAGCTAAGTGGGGGCATGCTGCGGTGGCGATTACCGATCATGGGGTTGTGCAGGCTTTTCCCGAGGCCTATAGCGCCGGTAAGAAAGCCGGTATTAAAATTATCTACGGAGTAGAAGGTTATCTCATTGATGACGGTGTACCGATTGTGGAAAATGCCGTTGAAGATGCTTTAGAAGAAGCGGAATATGTAGTGTTTGACCTGGAAACCACCGGATTTCATCCGCGTACCGATGATATTATTGAAATTGGGGCGGTAAAAATGCGGGGCAGCGAAGTGCTTGATCGTTTTTCCACTATGGTACGCCCCACTAAACCAATACCGGCGGAAATTGTTAAACTTACCGGCATCACCGAGGAAATGGTGGCTGATGCTCCACAGGCGAAAGAAGCGCTGCAGCAGTTTCGCGGCTTTATTGGCAAGGCAGTGCTGGTTGCTCACAACGCATCATTTGATGTGGGTTTTCTGCGCATGCATTTTGGCAAGGAATTAAATGCATCAGTAGATAATGCCGTGCTGGATACCGTCACTTTAGCCCGAAAACTTTATCCTCAGCTGAAAAATCACAAACTAAACACATTGTGTGCAGAATTTAAAATTTCTTTAGAAAACCACCACCGCGCAGTGGATGATGCTGAAGCTACCGCTCAGCTGCTGACAATTTTCTTGGAGCAATGCAAAAACCGGGGAATGTATACCGTGGCGGATTTAAACAAGCTGACGGGCAGCGGCAATTTAGATAAAGTAAAGCCAAACCATGTCACGATTTTGGCCCGAACGCAAGCCGGTTTAAAAAATTTGTACAAATTAATCACTAATTCTCATTTAAAATATTATCACCGACATCCGCGCATTCCGAAGAGTTTGCTTACTCATTATCGCAGTGGGCTGCTAATCGGTTCTGCGTGCGAGGCGGGTGAGGTTTTCCGAGCGATATTATCCGGTGCTCCGCCTGAGAAAGTTAAGAAAATCGCTAAATATTACGATTACTTAGAAATTCAGCCGCTGGGCAACAGTCGGTTTTTGGTGGACAGCGGCCAACTGCCAAGTATTGAGCATTTAAAAAATATCTATAAAAACATTTATCAGTTGGGCAAAGAATTAGGTAAACCGGTGGTGGCTACCGGTGATGTGCATTTTTTAAATCCGGAAGATGAAGTTTACCGGCGTATATTGATGGCCGGCCAGGGATACAGCGATGCTGACAAACAGCCGCCGCTGTATTTTAAAACCACTGAGGAAATGCTGGAGGAATTTGCCTATTTAGGTGAACAGGCCGCATATCAAGTGGTGGTGGCCAATCCCCGTAAAATTGCTGAGCAAATTGATGAACTGCTTCCTGTTCCGAAAGAAACCTACCCGCCAAAGATTGACGGAGCGGAGCAGCAAATTACCGATATGTCAGAACAATGTGCGCAAGAATTGTACGGTTCGCCGCTGCCGGATATAGTGCGAGCCAGGCTGGATAAAGAACTGAAATCTATTATCGGCAACGGTTTTGCTGTTCTGTATTTAATTGCACATAAGTTAGTTAAAAAATCAATGGATGACGGTTATTTAGTAGGGTCGCGGGGGTCGGTCGGTTCTTCATTGGTGGCGACGCTGACAGGAATTACCGAGGTAAACCCGCTGCCGCCGCATTACCGCTGCCCCAACTGCAAACACAGCGAGTTTATTACCGACGGCAGTTACGGAAGCGGTGCGGACATGCCGGATAAAGATTGTCCGCACTGTGGTACTAAATATGAAAAAGACGGTCATGACATCCCCTTTGAAACTTTTTTGGGTTTTGAAGGTGATAAAGTGCCGGATATTGACTTGAACTTCTCCGGCGATTACCAACCGCGCGCTCACAAATATACTGAAGTGCTTTTTGGTAAGGACAACGTTTTTCGCGCGGGAACTATTGGTACAATTGCAGAAAAAACTGCATATGGGTTTGTAAAAAAATACTGTGATGAAAAAGGGCTTGTTAAACGCGAAGCAGAAATCAACCGTCTGGTAGAAGGCTGCACCAACGTGAAACGTACTACCGGTCAGCACCCCGGCGGCATTATGGTTGTGCCCAAAGATGTTGATGTGCATGATGTTACTCCGCTGCAGCATCCTGCGGATGATAAAAAAAGCGGCATTATTACCACCCACTTTGATTATCATTCTATCCATGACTGCTTAGTTAAGCTGGATATTCTTGGGCATGATGATCCGACGGTAATTAAAATGCTGGAAGACTTAACAGGCGTGAATGCCCGAAAAATTCCGCTGGATGATCAAAAAACACTGAGCCTGTTTTCTTCTACCGAAGCGTTAGGGGTAACACCGGAGCAAATTCGCTCGCAGGTAGGTACATACGCTATTCCCGAATTTGGCACTAAATTTGTGCGCCAAATGCTGGTGGATACCAAACCTTCTACTTTTAGTGAGTTGGTGCGCATTTCCGGTTTTTCTCATGGTACTGATGTGTGGTTAAATAACGCCCAAGATCTGATCAGGGGGGGCGTTTGCCAACTTTCCGAAGCCATTTCTGCCCGTGACGATATTATGGTTTATTTAATGCATAAGGGTTTGCAGCCGAAGCTTGCGTTTAAAATTATGGAAAAGGTGCGGAAAGGTAAAGGAGTAGCTGATGAAGAAGCGGAGATAATGCTGCAGCATGGTGTGCCGGAATGGTATATCG
>CBEUVQ010000017.1:0-46042 GCA_965546615.1 uncultured Peptococcaceae bacterium | reverse complement strand
TTTATTTATATGTAAAAACAGAGGTGATTAAATGCGGCTCTGCATCTCACTAAACGCAGAAAAACAACCGCTGACGCTGCCGGTGCATTATAACCACTATGTTCAGGCGGCCATTTACAGCAGCATATCAGCGGATTTGGCAGATTTTTTACATGAAAAAGGCTACACCTACCAAAACAGAAGGTTTAAATTTTTTACCTTTTCCCGCCTGCTGGGCAAATACAAAATTAATGCTCAAAATAAAACCATTGATTTTTTCGGCCCGGTTAAGCTTTACGTTTCTTCGCCGATAAATGAATTCTGCACATCAATTATGGGCTGTATTTTAGGAGAAGGCAGAATCAGGCTTGCCGATCAGCTGCCGGAAGTAAGCAGCATTGCGGTGGATAATCCTACCGTAACCGGCAGCGAGGCGGATTTCAATTTGCTTTCGCCGGTGGTTACTTACAGCACCTTTGCAAAGCCGACAGGAGGTAAGTACACCTGTTATTATCATCCGGGGGAGCGGGAATTTGCACAGCACATTAAAGAAAACCTGCGCAAAAAGTATGCCGCTTATTATAAAGAGATCTATCCCGAAAAAGAAGTTGCGGTGCAGCTTTTAAACCAACCCCGGTTAAATGTGAACATTTACAAAAAAACAATAATTAAAGGCTACACCTGCAAACTGCGGCTTTACGGCCCGCAAAAACTTCTGCAGGTAGCGGTTGATGCCGGCTTAGGGGCAAAAAATTCGCAGGGTTTTGGCTTTGTACAGCTGCTTGATTACCATTAACAGTCGAAAGGAGGGGTTCAACTGTTAATTGAAAATCTTATTCGCTTGGGTAAGCCGATGCTGCAGGCCGAAATAAGCGCAGACATAATTTTAAAACAGATTTCTGATGCGGCGTCGCCGGCTGCCAAAGGCTTTTTGGCGCGGGTATTTGTCATTGAAGTGGACAGACAAAGCACACCGAGCAGAGTAAAGGCACTGCCGCTGCAGTGCTGGGGCGAATACCGCCCTGCCGATGAAAAGGGCAAAAAAGAAATTTTTATTCAGGATGCCGACCGTGCCGCTGCCGCGCCGTTTGTTCTGCCGATGGGCGGCAACCCAACCAAGCCGCAGGGGCGTTACGCCGTTCCCGCTTATTTGGCCTACGACGGCCAAATTAAAGAATTTATTAAAAGCAGCAAAGCGGCAGAAAAATTTTTAGCAGCAAGAACACCTAAAACTATCGGCGTGAACTTAACAGAAGAAGAAACGGCAGCGGCCGCCGCCGAACTGTTTAATGCGGCGCAGCAGCTTGCCGGTGTCAAAGAAAAACTGCTGGCGCTGGTGGTAATTGCGGTGCTGGATGAGCAGAGCCCTTATCGGCTCAGCGAAAAAATACCGCAGGGCAGCGGCAGTACCGCTTATCTCGGCCCCAGTGTGGTAACACCCGGCAAACATATTGCGGCGGATTTAAAGTTGATTTTAGAAAGATTTTGGCAGGCTAAACTGGCGGAAGGGGCAGAAAAAGGGCAGCTTAGCGGCAGTGACGCACAGTGTTACTTCTGCGGCAGCAGAGGTGACGTTGTTTCTACCTACTGCAAAGCGTGGCCTTGGTTTACCACTACCTGGAACTGCCCGCTGCCGGTTAATCTGAAAGACAGCCGGCTGGTAGAAACGCTGGCCGTCTGCCCGCAGTGCTATTTTGCCTTAACCTACGGGGCAAACATATTTAACAAGCTGACCAAGCCGCTGGCATACTGGCTGACCAAAGAAATATTTTCACCCGCTGCTACCGCAGGCGGCAAAAAGGCGGCGAAAATGGGGTCGCCGGATGAAATTTTTGGCTGTGCCTACGCCCTGCCGGTTTTAGACAGCTTTTTAGAAGACGAAGAAGACCGGGAAGAATTTGCCGACGGCATGCTGAAGATGCTTAATGAAAGAGAAACAGCAGGCGGCAAATTGGGTATTCACCTGCAGGAAATCACCGGCTTTGAAGCAATTCTGCCGGATGATATTGCCGGTGACAACTACCGGCTGACACTTATCTACTACTCCGGAAATATCAGCAGGGGAGATGTGCATCTGCGCGCCACCGTTGAAGACGTTGTTCCGTCGGTTGTTAAACAGCTGAAAGAGATCACCAAGCAGACCGGCTGCTGCGCGGTGGAAACTTTAACCTATGCCAACCCGCATGCCACTGACAAACAAAAAAACTATTTCAGCCGCTGTTACAGCTCGCTGCCTTATTTATTAACCAATGCCTACGGTGCACCGTATATTTGGCAGACGCTCAGCACCGTACTGCACCGCGGCAGAATATCCCGGCAGAGGTTTCTCTTTAATATTTCTAAAAGAATGGCCGAGCTGGCGCGCAGTTTGCCGAACACCGCAGAATTAAAAGAACAAGCTGTTTTTTACGTCAGTTTTAACCAATTTTTTAAACTGTACTGCGAGCGAATACTTAAAATAGATAAAGGAGGGCTGCTGATGAGAGATTGGCGCGAGCTGAAAGAGATGCTTGCTCAAAGCGATGCTGACAAAATTACTATTAACGATGCCGAAGAACTGGGCTTTGCCGCCGGGTATATAATCAGAAATTTTTCAAAACAGTACTGGCATGCCAGCGGCGGAAAAGACTTTTTAAAACACCGGGTGATGACATTCGGCAGCAGCTTAACACCGGAAATTATTTGGAAGCGCGCGCTGTCCCGCATTGATGAATACAGCCGCCGGCTGGATATGCGCATTACCGATAATCTGCGGAAAAAAACAGCAGTTGTGCTGATGGCCTACAGCGGCATGAAAGAGCAGGTAAACAAAGAAAAAGATGCCTTTATGGCGGCCTTTTGGTCGGGATATGCGCTCACTGATTGATAAATAAAAAACAAATTTAATAAGGAGGTATAGACTTTGTCTGTTAACAGTGCGGAAATTTTATTTATCAAAAGCGTTAAAGACGGAATTCCCAACCGGGACCCGCTGAACGAAAGCGATGCCAGAAGAATTTTCGGCGAAGAAGACGGTCGCATTTCGCTGTCTGATGTAAGCATTAAGCGTGATGTGCGGGATTTTGTGCTGGCAAAATATCCCGACGGCGGCGATGACAAGCGCTGCTATATTTTCTGCCGACAGGTGCGCACTGAAGACGGCAAGCTTTTGGGGCGGCAAAAACTGGCGGAAGCTATTTTGCAGGCGGTGGATAAAGCCAAATCTAAAAACAAGCAGCAGGATTTAACGGCGGCCAGCTTTGACATTCGCGTATTCGGAGCGGTTTACAGCGTAGGTAAAGAAAGCTTTAACCAAACCGGACCGGTGCAGTTTGGTTGGGCGCACTCACTGCACCCGGTAGAAACAAAATATGTGCAGGGCACAGTGGTGATGCCCAGTAAAGACATTAAAGAAAACGCCAAAGGAGAACAAGAAGGCAATCAGCAGGGCACCATATGGACAACCTATACGCTGCCCTTTGCCGTTTTTGCCATGCCGGGCGTTATTAATGCCACCATTGCCAAAGATACCGGCATGAATGATGATGATGTAGAACTGCTTTTAGAGGCGCTGTGGAAGGGCACCCAAAACCGTCAGGCGAGAGGGCGCGGTATTCAGCATCCGCTGTTTTTAATGCATGTAGAATACAAAGACCCGTTTGACCGCATCGGCTATTTGGAAGATTATGTGCGCATTAAACCGGAGCGGGAGCAGTGGCTGAGCGGCAGCCCGCCGACATCTACCGCTGATATTGCGCTGGATGTAACCGAACTGAGCAAAGTGCTTGCCGCCAATAAAGAAAAAATAGCCCGCGTGCGCTGGCGAATAAAACCCGGCACTAAACTGGTGGGCGAACTGCCCGAAAGTGAAGGAGAATTAAAATAAACCAATCAACCCCCACTGGGAGGTGAGGCAGCTGAAGCTGTTAATTTTTGACCTTAAAGGCAGTACCGCTCACTTTCGGCGTCCCGATACCACCGGAACCCATGCCACCTACCCGTTTATCACCAGAACAAGCGTGCACGGATTAATTGCTTCAATTTTAGGGTTGGAGCAGCTGACCGGCGAAAATTACATCGGCATTCAGCTGCTGGCGCCGGTGCGCACCTGCGCGCAGGAATTATCGATGCTGGGGAAGGGCTGGCTGGGTGACACCAAAGGCACTTTTAACCGCCCGACAGCGGTAGAACTGGTTGTTAACCCGCATTACCGCATTTACTACCACGGCGAGCACAGCGAAAAACTTTACACGCTGATTTCCCGAGGGGCGGCCTGCTATCACACCTACTTAGGAGCGGCTTACTGCCTGACGTTTCCTAAATATATTGATTACGTCGAAGCTAAGAAGCTTACGCTCGGCAGTGAAGACTGCTTAAAATGCATTACGGTAATTCCCAGTCATGTCATCGATACGCTGCTGCCGCAGCAAAACTGTCAGTACGGCCGGGTGGGCGGCATGCATTATCAATACTTGGGAGACAGGCGTTTTAAAGATACCGTTAACATTATCTACGAAACACACGGTTACCCGATTTTGTTTAAACCCAAAAACCAGCAGCAGCAAAAAACTGCAGACTTTTTCATGCTGCCCCAACAAGAGGTGGTCTGCCTTTGGTAATACCGCTGAAAAACTGCATTGCCCGGCCTGCTGATGCAACAGGAAGCCACCCGCTTGTTGAGCATTTAGAAGCCGCTGCCTTTGGCTGGGGAAACCCAACGGCAGACCATGAAAGCAGGCTGCGCTTTTTAGCGGGGCTGATGCATGACGCCGGCAAAGCACATGCGCTGTGGCAGCGGTACATCAATCAGCCGGAAGGGGAGCGGCGGAAAGGGCCGCCGCATTCTCCCGCCGGTGCCGCGTTGTTTTGCTATTGTGCATTAAAGCTGATCGACAAATGGCAGATAAAAAAGCGGCAGAAGCGGGCACTGCACTTTTATATTATGAAGCTCTGCCGCGACATTTATGATCATCACGGTCCGCTGCAGAACATTGAAGCTGCAGTGCCGTGGGCAGACAGCCTGGAGGGCGGCTTTTTTGATGATGTCGATTTAAACGGGCTGTTTAAACTGACAGCAAACCATTTTCCCGAAATTAAAGGCCACCCGGAGGAATTTAAACAATGGCTGGACAGCTTTCCCGAAACCTGGGAAAAATGGTACTACAAACTGCCCGGCGGGATAAAACGCCGTCTGCATGAATGTGATAATAAATATGATGCCGCAGCACTTTTAGCGCTGCGCTGTGATACCGCGCGGCTGATTTCCGCCGATCGTTACCATGCTGCCGGATTAAAGCCCGCTTACTTAACCGGGCAGGATGCTGAAAAAGCACTGCAGACATTTAATGCCGGTTGCACAAAGACAGCAGAAACGGTGTTAAATCAGCGCATTGCTTCACCGCAGGTGGTGAAACTTAGGCAGTGGCTGCAAGAAACAGCTTACAATAAATATCAAAAATACAAACAGCAAAACTTCTTCAGCTTAAATCTGCCCACCGGCATGGGAAAAACGCTGACCGCACTGCGCATTGCATTGGCGGCCGCAATTGAGGGCCGATGCCAAAAAATTATCTATGCTGCCCCTTATCTGTCGATACTTTCGCAGGCTGCCGCAGAAATAAAAAAATACACCGGCCTGGAGGTAGTGCAGCACCATCACTTAGCGGCGGTGAATATCGACAAACCCAAAGACTGCAGCGAAGATTTTTACTACCTGGCGTTAGAAGCCTGGCAGGCGGCACCGATATTAGCCACTACCTTCAACCAGCTGTTTTTAGCGCTCTTTCCTAAACGGGCGCAGCAGACTATGCGGCTGGAAGGGCTGAAAAATGCCTTTTTAATTATCGACGAACCGCAGATTATAGACGCCGCGGTGTGGAACCTGTTTTTAAAACTGCTTTCCGCTGCCGCGCGGCAGTACAACCTGCAGGTACTGTTTACAACTGCCACGCTGCCGCCGACAGAACTCGGCTTAGCAGAAAGCGTTACTGCTTTGGCACCGCAGTTTGAACATCCCGACCGCTACCGCATAAATTTTATGCCGCAGCCGCTTGACCAATACAGTACTGCCGCTGTGGTTTTGGAAAAAATACGCAAAGTAAAATCCGTCGGCGTAATAATGAATACGATAGAAGATGCGGTGCTGGTGTACAAAGAAGTTAAACGACAGGCGGGCCCAGAAATTAAATGCTTTAACTTAAGCGGCCGCATGACCGCGCTGCATAAAGCGCAGCGAATTAAAGAAATAGCGGACTGCTTAAAAACCGATAAACCAACGGTTGTGGTATGCACCCAAATTTTAGAAGCCGGTGTGGATTTGAGCTTTAACCTCATTCTAAGGGCACTGCCGATTTTGCCTTCAATAGCGCAGGCAGCCGGCCGGGCAAACCGGCACGGTGCGGGGGAACGGGCAGATGCAGCAGTATTTAGATTTTTAAGAGACGGTGAAAAAGAAACCCGGCAGTTTGTTTACCGCAGCGCCATCGCCTGCGAAGAAACCGATAAAATACTGGCGCAGCACCCAAGCTGGCAGGAGCGGCAGACGCTGAAAATAATTGAACAATACTACCGAAACTGCTTTTCCAGAAATACCCAAACAACCCTGCTGGACAGCATTACAGACGCCGCCTGCGGAGAATGGTCAGCACTTGCAGGCGTTAACCCCTTTGCCGGCAGCGTGCCCGGGATAGACTTATTTGTACCTTGGGGAGAGCAGTATTTACCGCCGCAGGTGAAAAAAATACTGCGGCAGTATGCGCCGCAGGGTATTGAACAGCTGTATGAGATGTATGCAGACAAAGAGTACCTAAAATTAAATTATGTCGATAAAAAGCGCTTTATCGGCCTGCTGCAGTACTTTACAGTGCCGGCTGCCGAAAAAACGGCATTAAAACTGGCAGCAGCAGTTGACGATGCAGCAGTTCTGCGTTTGGCAGACCCGACGCTGTATTCCGATGAAACCGGCCTGGCGGGAGTGACCGGTGAAGAAGATGAGCCGCTGTTCATTTAAAAAGAATATCAACCGCGCCGAAATGCAGCGGCGGATTTGGTTGAATGCGCACCCAGCCAAGGCATCTGCCGGAACAAACGATTGGCCGGCGCATTAAGAGAGCTGCGCCGCCGCAGGTTCTGTGCCGAGGACTGTTTGAGCGTAAGCGAGTTCACTTTCACCTGATTAAAAAATTAAGGATGAAAGTACAAGCCGCCCAGCACCCGGAGGCGGCGGAGCTCGTACAAATATCTGTGCCGGCCGGTTTGCGGAGCGCAGATGCCTTGGCGGGCTTTTACAGGCGGCCTTTTGCAGATAACCCCCTGCATTTCATCGGCAGCGGCGTTTTTGCAGGTGTGTGCGGTATTATAATGTAGGGAACGGCGCCCACGCCGTTCCGCTTGGTACGGCGACCTAAGACCGATTTACCGCCGGTTTATACGGATAAAAAATTTCCGTCGACCCCCAATAGTGCAAAAAACCCCGGGGATCGACGGAAAAAATCACCCTATTTTATCCCTAAATTTGGCAAAAACGAGGTAAAACACAGGTCAATAACGCTAAAAACATGCCAAAAAGCGGATTTTACCCCCCAAAACCCGCTTGCAAAGCCCCAAAAAACGCAATAAAATGGGTTTGTAGCCTACCTATGAGGGATTGAAACTCGGCTTTGGTTTTCATTTCTTCTGTAAGGCTCTGGTTTGTAGCCTACCTATGAGGGATTGAAACATACCTTTTCGCATAGCCCACAACATTCGGGTACATCCGTTTGTAGCCTACCTATGAGGGATTGAAACACAAGGTTTTCGACAGCCTGGAAGATGTCAGAAAAGAGTTTGTAGCCTACCTATGAGGGATTGAAACTCTTGTCTGCTACAGGTGTAAAAGCATCTCTTAAAGGTTTGTAGCCTACCTATGAGGGATTGAAACCCGCCTCAGGCCCTAAACGCATCGCGACCTCGTTTAGTTTGTAGCCTACCTATGAGGGATTGAAACCTGGATATGCTGCAAAAAATTTGGGAAAGTGGCGCAGTTTGTAGCCTACCTATGAGGGATTGAAACATCAATCAATCGATACATACATGCATAAAAAAATAGGTTTGTAGCCTACCTATGAGGGATTGAAACATTTATTTTCCATGCTTTATTAGTCGCCCATCCATGTTTGCAGCCTGCCTATGATGGATAGCTTAATTTCATTTTCATCTGTTGTGCCATTGATTTATTGTAAGGAGCAGTGTTTACTGCTCCGTTTTGCTAACTGCTGCTGTTTGCACCGGCAGACCGGTTAAAAACGAATTTGCAGAACGACGGTGGCGCCGCACAAAGCGGAACGACGAGGGCGTCGTTCCCTACACAGTGCAAAATTTATCTTTTACCGTTAAGGTGGTGGAAATATTTGGAGGAAATTAACGTTGGCGGTACGCTGGTTTGGTACTATTACATCTGTAAACGCGAAGTTTGGTTAATGGCTCATCAAATTACACCGGATCAGGATGATACCAATGTGATATTAGGCCGCTTTTTCTCCGAGCAGACATATAACCGCAGCAAAAAAGAAGTGGCTTTCGGCAGCGTTAAGTTTGACATTGTTAAAAAAGATCGGCGCGGTTTAGTGATCGGTGAAGTGAAAAAAAGCAGCAAATATAAAGAAAGTGCCAAAATGCAGCTGGCTTTTTATCTGCTGGAATTACACAACCAGGGCATTGCCGCCGCCGGCGAACTGCTGTTTCCCCGCGAAAAGAAAAAAGAAATTATCGAACTGGATGAAGAGCTGATTAACCGGCTCAATCAAACCATCGAAGATATAAAAGAGATTGTGAATTTGCCCCGGCCGCCGGCAGTTGAAGAAACCAGGTTTTGCAGCAAGTGTGCGTATCACGAATTTTGTCGGGCGTGATGAGGTGAGGTTTTGAAAAAAACAATATACATTTTTAACAGCGGTGAGCTGAAGCGCAAAGGGAACACCGTTTACTTTCAAAATGAAGAAGTTAAGAAATACCTGCCGGTGGAGGATATCGGCGAGATATATATTTTTGGTGAAGTTACCGTTAATAAAAAATTTTTAGAGTTTGTATCTCAAAAAGAAATTGTTGTTCATTACTTTAACCATTACGGTTACTATATGGGCAGCTTTTATCCCCGAGAGCATCTTAATTCCGGCTTTATGATTTTAAAACAAGCAGAAAATTATTTAGATGAACAAAAACGCCTGTATTTAGCCCGGCAGTTTGTGCGCGGCGCGGCAAAAAATGTTCGCCAAGTGCTGAATTACTATAATCACCGCATCGGCGGGCTTACCGAAACGATAGAGCATATTTGCGAATTAACCGCTGCCCTAAATGAATGCAGCCAAATTAATCAGCTGATGGCAGTGGAAGGCAACATTCGCGACTACTATTACCGCGCGTTTGATAGAATAATCCGCAATCCCGATTTTTTGTTTGAAGAACGCTCGCGGCGGCCGCCCAAAAACCATCTGAACACGTTAATCAGCTTTGGCAACAGCGTAATGTACACCACTTGCTTAACAGAGATTTACAAAACGCATCTCGACCCGCGCATCGGCTATCTGCATGCCACCAATTTCAGAAGATTTTCGTTAAATTTAGATTTGGCGGAGATATTTAAGCCAATTATTATAGACCGGGTAATTTTTTCGGTTTTAAGCAAACGCATGATAACACTGCGTGATTTTGATGAAGAAGGCGACGGTATATTAATGAAGGATCAGGCAAAAAAAGTATTCTTGCAGGAACTGGACGCTAAGCTGAAAACCACCATTAAGCACAAAGGGATAGGCCGGCATGTTTCTTACCGGAGGATTATTCGTTTAGAATTATACAAATTAGAAAAACATTTTATGGGCGAAGAAGAGTATCAACCCTTTGCTGCCGAGTGGTGATGCGGTGGTGAAAAGCAATGTTTGTTATTTTGGTGTATGATGTAAACGTTAAAAGGGTAAGCAAGATTTTAAAAACCGCGCGGAAATATCTGCACTGGGTACAAAATTCCGTATTGGAAGGGGAAATATCAAAAGCCAACTTGGTTAAACTCAAAGCGGAAATTCGCCGGATAATCGATGACGAAGAAGATTCGGTAATTATTTATATTTTTCGCACGATGCAGTATTCCAGCCGCGAAACTATCGGCGTAAAAAAAGGCGGCGAAGAAATGTTTCTTTAACCTGACGGCGGAACGGCGAGGGCGCCGTTCCCTACGCATTGGCGAAAGGTGCAGCACCAAACGCATCCCCGCCCGGCTGCTTCTTTGCAAAACATATGTTCGGTTAAAGGGTCTTAAAATATCCCGCGTTTTTGCGGGGCTGTTTTTTTATTCTGCAGGGTTTTCTTCATCTCTGCCGGCGCGCTTATTCTTGTATATTTCGCACACTTCTTTAAAGAACATGTCCGCTTCTTTTTCCATGCCGTAGGGCTGGGTGTCCAAGCCGATGATGTAGGGCACGCGGGGCAGGTCGGCCAAAATGTGGTACAGCTCGTGAAATATCACTTTGCGCTTGTATTCCGGGCTGAGGCAGCGCTTTAAAACGATGTGGCGGCGCCTGCCGGAGTTGTAAACCAGCGCGGCGGTGCTTCCTTCTAAATCTGCGGTAGAGGTGTAAATATCGTAAGAGCGGATAATTTCGTCGGCGTCGGCGTCGCCTTCCATTATTGCTTTGATAACGGGGTGTTCGGCAAGATCTTCAATGCTCATAAAATTTTCACTTCCTTATTAAATCTTTTATGAGTATAAAAAATCTTCCTTATTAAAGCCTTCCTATTTATATAGCTTTCATTAAAAATCTTCCATTGCTTCTTCATCTTCAATAGCTTTGATAATTTTAATTACCTTTTTAATACCGCGCGGCGACATCGGCTTAACCTGTTTAAACAGCAGCTGCAGGTCATCGCGCTTTACCAGCTCCTGCCAAAATTCCAGCAGTTCGGGGTCGTCGCTGACTGCCGCTTCGATGGTTTTGGCAGCGGCTTGGGTGTGCTCGTCGCGTTCGGGAAGATAGCCTACCGCGGCCAGCATTTCTTCCACCGAAACGTCAAAAGCGGCAGCGGCCAGCTTGTTGATTACCGCCGCGCTGGGCGGGGTATCGATTAAGCCGCGCATCAGGCGGGAGATGTAGCCGGGGTCTACCCCTGCCTGCTGTCCGTACTTGTTGATAGAGCGCTCGCCTTTTGCTTTTTTCAGCAGTTGGGCAAATTTTTGCTTGTTAAAGGCCATCGGTGTCCCTCCAATGGCATTATTTTACACCTTCTGCTGCATAAAGACAATACACACCGCAAAAAATATTGCCGGTAAACAATATACAATCATGATAATTAATTTTTCATTTGCCGCTTGGTATGATATAATTACTTGTTTTATAAATTTGGATAAATAATCATTTTTAGGAAATATTATAATATAAAAGATAAGGGAGATTGAAACATTGGTTAAATTTAGCGAATTGGGGTTATCTGATGAAGTTATTCGTGCTGTTTTAAATATGGGCTTTGAAGAAACCACCCCCATTCAAGAGCAAACTATCCCCAGCGCCCTTCGGGGAGAAGATTTAATCGGCCAGGCGCAAACCGGCACCGGTAAAACGGCGGCTTACGGCATTCCGCTGATTGAGCGCTCGGTGCCGGGCGGGCAGGCGGTGCAGTGCTTGGTGCTGACCCCCACCCGCGAGCTGGCGGTGCAGGTGGCCGAGGAGCTGAACAAAATCGGCCAGTATAAAAAAATCAGCGCACTGCCGATTTACGGCGGGCAGGATATTAACCGGCAAATTAGGGCGTTGAAAAAGCGGCCGCAGATTATTGTGGCTACGCCGGGGCGGCTGATGGATCACATGCGCCGCAAAACCATTCGGCTGAACGATATTAAAGCGGTAGTGCTGGATGAAGCCGACGAAATGTTAAACATGGGCTTTGTAGAAGATATAGAGCAGATACTGCAGCAGGTGCCCGTTGAGCGGCAGACGATGCTGTTTTCTGCCACCATGCCTGCACCCATTCAGGCGCTGGCGCAGAAATTTATGCGCCGACCCAAGCTGTTTAAAGTGCGGGGCAGAGAAGTTACCGTGCCCACCATCGAGCAGCAGTATATAGAAGTGCCGGAAAAACAGAAGTTTGATGTGCTGTGCCGGCTGCTGGATATTCACTCGCCGGAACTGGCAATTGTGTTTGGCCGCACCAAAAGAAGGGTAGATGAGTTAACCGAAGCGTTAAGCAAGCGGGGCTACGATGTAGAAGGAATTCACGGCGATTTAAGTCAGGCCAAGCGCGACAGCGTGATGAACCGCTTTAAAGAAGGCATGGTTGAAGTGCTGGCGGCCACCGATGTAGCCGCCCGGGGGTTGGATATCAGCGGGGTAACGCATGTGTTTAACTTTGATATTCCGCAGGACCCGGACAGCTATGTGCACCGCATCGGCCGCACCGGCCGAGCGGGAAAAAACGGCTTGGCCATTACCTTTGTGGCGCCGCGTGAAGTGGGCCATTTAAGAACGATTGAAAAAATAACTAAAGCGAAAATTACCCGTAAACCCATTCCCACGCTGTCGGAAGCCATTGAAGGCCAGCTGCGCATTGCGGCGGAAAAATTGGTAGATACCGTTAAAGACGGCGGCTACCAGCGTTATAAAACGCCGGCGCTGGAACTTTTAGATGAGCACGATTCGGTGGCGCTGGTGGCGGCGGCGTTAAAACTGCTAACCAAAGAACCCAGCCAGGTGCAGGTAAATTTAACCGCCGAGCCGCCGGTGCGGGTAAAAACATACGGCAGCAGCAAACGCCGCAGCACCCGCGGAGAAAACAAAGATTATCGGGGCGGCGGCAAAAAACGGCCGAGAAAATAATATAAACTGATTATACAAACATAATATACTCAGCCATTACCCAAAAATGGCTGAAACTGCCAAGCATCACAAAAACGTGAAACACTTCGTGAAAACCAAACCATCCCGGTATAATGTTGGGCGGCCACTTGGTGCCGTAAAAAACGGCGCCTATAGTGTAAAAAATGCCGCCCAGCACCATCCACAAAATGCCGCCCGGCGGAACGGTTTTAACCAGCGGCCACAGCGCAGTAACAACCAGCCAGCCCATCAGCACATACAGCAGTGTGGAAAACGTACGCGGAAAATCCATCCAAAAGGCTTTAATCAGTATGCCTCCTAAAGCCAGCACCCAAACAGAAACCAACAGCGAGTATCCCCATACCCCTTTAAGCGGAATTAAACACACCGGCGTATAAGTGCCGGCGATAAGCACAAAAATCATCATATGATCGATGCGCCGCAAAATCTGCGTGCCTTTAGGCGGCAGCGGCAGTAAGTGATACAGCGCGCTGCTGGTGTACAGCAGAATTAAACTTGCGCCGAATATCGCAAAGGCGGCAGTGTGAACTGCACCGCCGTAATGCACCGCTTTGTAAAGCAGAACAACTAAAGCAATAACAGACAGTACCGCCCCTGCCAAGTGGCTTAAGCCGCTGAAGGGGTCTTTTAATTTAAGCAAATAATTCACCTCGAAATGTAAAAATTTGTGAAACCTTTAACTATATTCTATCACCTTTAACTGCGTTGGTATACGATTTATTTTGAGTATGCGGTGAACAGAAATATTCGACAAATTTAAACGTTATTTTCACAAGGAAATTTTTTTACCGCATCAAATTTAAAATATACATGCCGAAAAATTAACAAAAATTACATATTTTATACCGGCAGTATGCAGCTGCTGCGGCTGCTGCTGCAGATAAAAAGAAGGTGAAGCTCGTGGAGCGGTTTATTGCTCATTCCCAAAACCAATTAGGGGTCAGCCAACCTTTAGCCGAGCATCTGCATAATGTGGCGGGGTTGGCAGCGCAGTTTGCGTCATTTTACGGAGCGGAAAAGTTGGGCTATTACTTAGGCTTGTGGCATGATCTCGGCAAATATCATGCTGACGTGCAAAAATACTTAAACAATCCGGCCTCAAAAAGAGGGCCGGGTCATAAAACGGCCGGTGCGGTTTTTGCCTTAAAATTTTTAGAAATTTTAGCTTTTCCTATAATCGGTCATCATGGGGGAATTCCCGGTAAAACAGCACTGCAGCAGCGGATAAAAGATGCCTTAGAAGATTGCTCTGCCAAAGAAGCGATTGCCGCGGCAGAGAAAGATCTGCCGGCCGTTTACCCTGATGCGCCGTTAAAACTTCCGAAGCACATCAGCGAAAGCTGGACTTCGCTGGAATTTTTTATACGCATGCTGTTTTCAGCGCTGGTAGACGGCGATTTTTTAGATACCGAAGCGCATTTTGCATTCGACAAACACCAAAAGCGCAGAAACAAACAAGATATCCGCAAACTTTGGGATGTTTTTAAAAATAACTATCCCCCCGCCGGTGCCGAAAGCAGCAAAATTAATCAACTGCGGTTAGAAATGTACCGGGCCTGTACTGCTGCTGCCGAAAAAAATCAGGGCATATTTAAACTAACCATGCCTACCGGTGGAGGTAAAACACTGGCCGGCATGGGTTTTGCGCTGAAGCATGCAGTTAGGCACAATCTGCGCCGGGTAATAGTGGCGATACCTTACACCGGTATTATCGAGCAAAATGCCGATGTGTACCGCGGCATTTTCGGCAGCGATGCGGTTTTAGAGCATCACAGCGCTGTCGCTGATAATTTAGGCACCGACAATTCAGATGAAGAAACGCAGACCTTTCTGCAGTTAGCGGCCGAAAATTGGGATGCGCCGATTATAGTAACCACTGCGGTACAGCTTTTTGAAAGCCTTTTTCATCATAAACCTTCGCGCTGCCGCAAGCTGCACAATATAGCAAACAGCGTAATTATTTTAGACGAAGTGCAGACTCTGCCGGTAGAGGTGCTTACGCCGATATTGGACGTACTGCAGGAGCTGGTAAACTATTACGGCGTTACAGTGGTACTCAGCACTGCAACTCAACCTGCTTTAACCGGCGGGCCGTACCTTAAAGGCTTAAGCAATGTGCAAGAAATTATTCCCCAGCCCGCTAAGTATTTTAACATGCTTAAAAGAGTGGAATACGTTCTGCCGGCCGGCCGACAGCTTACCTGGGCACAGGTGGCGGCGGAAATGCGCAGTCATCGGCAGTGCCTTACCGTTGTTAATACCAAAAAAGATGCCGTTGACTTACTGCAGCAGTTAAATGATCCCGATGCACTGCATTTATCTACGCTGCTCTGCGGCGCCCATCGCCGCAGCGTGCTGTCAGAGGTAAAAGAACGGCTGAGTAAAGGAAAGCCCTGCCGCTTGGTTTCCACCCAAGTAATTGAAGCCGGCGTGGATGTTGATTTTCCGGTGGTGATGCGGGCAGTAGGACCGCTGGACAGAATAGTGCAGGCTGCCGGACGCTGCAACCGCGAGGGCAGGCTAACCGCAGCTGACGGCACGCCGATGCCGGGAAAAGTAATTATTTTTGATCCCGCCGACGGAGGTTTGCCGTCCGGCGCTTACCGTGCAGGTACAACCAGAACAAAAACTATGCTGAATAGTCAAGCGGCAGACCTGCACAACCCCCAAATTTATGAAGAATACTTTCAATCTTTCTATCAACTGGTAGAAACCGATGTATATGAAATTCAAGAGCAGCGAAAAAAACTGGAATTTTCCGCTGCTGCTGAAAGGTTTCGCCTTATTGCCGATAACACCGTGCCGGTGGTAGTGCGCTGGAAGCAGTGCAGCGGAATAATCGATGAACTTATCGCTGATATCGAATCGCAGCGGGCCGTTACCCGCGCTCAAATGCGCCGCCTGCAGCCTTTTCTGGTAAACATCTACCAAAACCAACTGCCGCGGTTGCTAAGCGAAAATTTTTTGGTGGAGTTGGTGCCCGGTTTGTACCGGTGGCTGGGAGATTATCATGACGTGTACGGGCTCATTGAAAAAAATATTGATCCCGAAGAGCTGATATTTTAGCGATGAAAGTGAAGGGTGATTGCCGATGAAAAACAATTATGTACCGTTGGAAGTAAAAATATGGGGCGATTTTGCCTGCTTTACCCGGCCGGACATGAAAGTAGAGCGGGTAACCTACCCGGTAATAACGCCGTCGGCGGCACGGGGGGTGCTGGAAGCAATTTTTTGGAAGCCGGAGTTTTCGTGGCAGATCAGAGAAATTCAGGTGCTTAACGCTATTAAGCATTTTTCTATGGTGCGCAACGAAGTAACAGAAAAGATTTCGCTGTCCGGCATAAAAAATTTGGCAGCGCGCGGCAGCACATTTTATGCCGAAGATAAGCGGGTTCAACGCCATACTTTGGCTTTGCGGGATGTGGCCTACATTATTAAGGCGGATGTGGTTTTAAAGCCGCATGCCGATGAAAATATTGCTAAATACCGCGATATGTTCCGCCGGCGGGTAAGCAGAGGTCAGTGCTATCATCCCCCTTACCTGGGCTGCCGGGAATTCAGCGCGTATTTTGCCCCGCCCGACGGTTCGGAAAAGCCGATTAATTATAGCGATGATTTAGGCTTAATGCTGTTTGATATGGAATTTAAACCCGACGGCAGCGGACAGGCGGTGCCGAAATTTTTCCACGCCAAACTGGTTAACGGTGTGCTGACGGTGCCCAAAGAACTGTACCGTTAGGAGGTGAACAATTATGCTGTTAAAGCGGCTAAAAGAATATAACGAACGGTTGGAACCTATGCCGCCAAACTATGTAAAGCGGCCGGTGCCTTGGTTGATTGAATTGGATGATCGGGGTAATTTTCTTGGTTTTACCTCTACAAGCGACGGCAGCAAAAAAAACAAAGGCAAAGAGTTTGTTATTCCGGATGTCGGTGTACGCTCATCTAACATAAAACCCGGCCTGCTGACGGATAAAGCGGAATATGTTCTTAATGTTAATAAAAACCAAAAAAAGCACCAGGCCTTTATAGATTTAGTAAAAGAATGTGCGGAAAAAACCGCTGAACCGTCGGTGGCGGCGGTATATAAATTCCTAACCACCCAAAATATCGAAGCGCTGACACTGCCGAAAGAGATTAAAGCAGATACTTTTATCGCTTTTACCGTTGGCGGCACTATGCCAACCGATTTGGCATCGGTAAAGAAATTTTGGGCAGACAGCAATGCGGTTGTTGGCGACGGCGCCGCTAAGTACCAGTGTGTAGTTTGTGGTAAAAGCTGTGTGCCTGTTAAAAATCACCCCAAAGTAAAACCGATACCTTACGGGCAGTCGGCCGGTCTTACCGTTATTTCGGCAAACAGTGCCGCTTATGAATCTTACGGGCTGGAAAGATCCAACACGGCACCTACCTGCCAAAGCTGCGCCGAAGGCTACGCCAAAGGAGCAAACGCTCTTTTAAAAAAAGGAAGTGACAGCAGCCTGGCAGTAGGCCCGATAGTTTACATTTTTTGGACCAAAGAAGATGTTGAAGTACCTTTTTTAAATCTGCTTACCCAACCAAAACCCGATCCCGCACAGGTGAAGGCACTGCTTTCTTCCGCGTACTCGGGGCAGCAGTACAATGCATTGGACGATCAGGCCTTTTATGCCGCTGCTTTATCTGCCGGCAATGCGCGGGTGGTGGTGAGAGATTGGCTGGAAACCACCGTCGGCAGAGCCAAAGCCAACCTGGCCCGCTGGTTTCAACTGCAGAAGCTGATTGACTACAGCGGAGAGGGTTTTCAGCCGCTGGGAGTATTTGAATTAGCGGCATCGCTTTATCGAACCGCAAAAGAAATCAAGCCGAATATTCCCAAAGCTGTTTTAAGACCGGCATTAAAAGGCGGGCAGCTGCCCTATTGGTTGTTATACCAAGCAGTGCGGCGCAACAGGGCAGAGCAAAAAGTAACGCGCGCCCGGTTGGCGTTAATAAAAATGGTGCTGCTTTCTAAATATCAAAACATAAAGGAGGATTATCTGGTGCAGTTGGATACCAACAATAACAACCCGGCGTACCTTTGCGGCCGGTTATTGGCCGAGCTGGAAAGTATTCAAAAAGCGGCAATTAACCCTAACAGCACAATAGTAGAACGATATTACGGAACAGCTTCTTCTTCACCGGCATCTGTTATGGGGCACCTGCTGAAAGGGGCACAAGCCCACCTTGCTAAGCTCAGAAAAGAAAAACCGTGGCTGCAGGTGATATTTCAACAAAGGTTGGAGGAAATTCAATCGCGGCTTAGTGCTTACCCCAAAGTGTTAAACCTTGAAGAGCAGGCTTACTTTGCACTTGGCTATTACCACCAGCGGGCAGATGACCGAAAAACAAAACCGAAAGAAACAGAAGAAAAATAATAGGAGGGTACAAAAATGACGGAACAAAAACATCTAAATCCGCAGCTGCGGCATGATTTTATTCTTGTTTTTGACGTGCAGGACGGAAACCCCAACGGTGACCCCGATGCCGGCAACCTGCCGCGGTTAGATCCGGAAACTATGCAGGGGTTAGTAACAGATGTGTGTCTGAAGCGCAAAGTGCGCAATTATGTGCAGATGGCCAAAGGCAGTCAACCCGGCTATGAAATTTATGTAAAAAACAAAGGCATTTTAGCTAATGAGCAAAAGCGTGCTTTTGAGGCCTGTAAACTTGAACCGGCATCAAGCCCGGTAGAACAGGCCAGAAAATGGATGTGTGAAAACTTTTATGATGTGCGCATGTTTGGTGCGGTAATGACGATGGGCAGATCCGGTAAAAAGGATAAAAATAAAGAACTGCACTGGAACTGCGGGCAGGTTCGCGGGCCCGTTCAAATGACCTTTGCCCGCTCGGTGGACACCATTATTCCTATGGACGTGGCCATTACCAGAGTGGCTTTAACCAATGCTGATGACACCGGTCGGGGAAGTGCCGACGATGAAACAGCCGCTTCCGGACAGATGGGCCGTAAATCGCTGGTGCCCTACGGGCTGTATGTTGGCTATGGTTTTGTCAATCCTGCTTATGGGGCGGATACCGGTCTTAAAAGTGAAGATTTACAGCTGTTTTGGGAGGCGCTGAAAAACATGTTTGAAGCCGACCGCTCTGCCGCCCGGGGCTTAATGAGCTGCCGCGGTGTGTATGTATTTACCCACGACAGTGCTTTGGGCAAAGTGCCGGCACAAACCTTGTTTGAACGGCTGCACATAAAATTAAAAGACGGCATAACTGCCCCCAGAAAATTTGCCGATTACGAAGTTAATTTAGATGAAAAAAATCTGCCGGACGGCATTGTGCTTACCAAAATATTGGGGTAGTAAAATGAACAGTGATGATTTGGTAATGGTTTCGGCATTGGAACATTACAGCTACTGCCCGCGGCAGTGCGCACTGATACATGTGGAAAAAATATTTGATGAAAATATCTATACCATGCGGGGTCATCGGGTGCATCAAATTGTTGATCAACCGGATACCGATATTGAAAAAGCAGTGCGCATTGAACGGGCACTGCCGATTTGGTCTGAAAAACTGGGGCTGATTGGCAAAGCGGATGTAGTGGAATTTCACGGCGATATCCCGTACCCGGTGGAATATAAACATGGGCCGAGAAGAAGAAAAGAACATGATGATGTGCAGTTATGCGCTCAGGCAATATGCTTGGAAGAAATGACGGGTGTACCGGTGCCTTTCGGAGCAATATTTCATTATTCTTCACGCCGCAGAAGAGAAGTTAGATTTACCAAAGAGCTGAGAAAAAAAACAGCCGATTTAACCAAAGCAGTAAGAAATATGATAAAACAGGGGTATGTGCCCCCACCTGTTAACGACCGGCGATGTATAAACTGTTCTCTTAAACAATCCTGTATGCCGGAAATAGAAGCAAACCGGCGTAAAATAAAAACACTGAAAAAAGAACTGTTTGACGTTTTAGGCGGTAGATAAATATGAAAACAATACTTAATACGCTTTACGTAATGACCCAAGGCAGTTATCTGCATTTAGATCACGAAACAATATCTATAAAAGTAGAGGGGCAAACTAAAATGCAGATACCGCTGCACCACTTAGGTTCAATTGTTACCTTTGGCAATGTACTGCTCAGCTCGGCCGTTTTATCCCGCTGCGCCGTTGACGGCAGGTTAGTAGTGATGTTAGATAACAACGGCAAATTTCTATGCCGGGTAGAGGGTCCGGTATCGGGAAATGTATTGCTGCGCTGTGCTCAACACCAAACACTGCAGCAACAGGATAAAGTAATAAATGTGGCGCAAAACATAGTCGCTGGAAAAATACAAAACTGCCGGCAGGTGCTTTTAAGAGGTGCCCGTGAGGCGGAAAGTTTGGCGGATGAAACGCCGCTGCGCAGCGCAGCCGGCCAGCTGGGAAAAATCTTAGTCAGGTTAAAAAAAACCAAGCAGCTTGATGGAATTCGCGGTTTGGAAGGTGAGGCTGCCAAGCTTTACTTTAGCGTATTCAATCACATGATTAAAAACGACCGCGCCATATTCTATATTTACAGCCGCAACCGCAGACCCCCAAGGGATAACGTAAATGCTCTGCTGTCTTTTTTATATACAATTTTGGCCAACGACAGTGTAAGTGCTTTGCAGGGTGTGGGGTTAGACCCTCAGGTCGGTTTTTTGCATGCCCTCCGCCCCGGCAGAGTATCACTGGCTTTTGATTTAATGGAAGAAATGCGCCCGGTACTTGCAGACAGACTGGTATTAACACTTATAAACCGCCGCCAGATAAGCGAGAAAGATTTTGTGGAAAGAGAAGGCGGCTCAGTTTATCTTTCAGATGACGGCCGAAAAAAAGTGGTGGCTGCTTACCAAAAGAGAAAGCAAGAAGAAGTAAGACATCATTTTTTAGGGCGCAAAATACCGTTAGGGTTAATTTTGCATGTTCAAGCAAGGCTCTTTGCCAGATTCTTAAGGGGGGATATAGATGAATACATTCCGTTTACTTATCGATAAATTGGGGGGCCGCTATGCATGTGTTAGTAGCTTATGATGTTGCCACCGAAACAGAAACCGGTCAAAAAAGGCTGCGCAAAGTGGCACAGGTATGTAAAAACTATGGCCAAAGGGTGCAAAAATCAGTTTTTGAATGTGTGGTGAACCAAATGCAGTATGAGCAGATGGTGGTTCAGTTAGCTGCCTGTATAGATTTAAAAGAAGACAGTTTAAGAATATATCGCCTAAAGGAGCCGGTTGATAAATTTACTGAAGTATATGGAAAAAACGATACCGTTGATTTTGAAGCACCGCTGATAATTTAATGCGCGAACCACAAGCGACTGCTAAAATATGACATCTTTCGCGCAAGTTGGGAGTATTGAAAAAATGCTGTTTTTTGCACTTATTCTCAGCACTTTAAACAATAAAAAATGTACTTTCGCAAAAAATGCTTTTTTAGCCCAAGCACAGTGCGGCATTTAGCCGCAAGCGTTGCACCGGACCCAAAAGTCCGGTGAGGATTGAAACACAATGATGGGTTAACGAGAACTGCTTTTTGTGAGCGTTGCACCGGACCCAAAAGTCCGGTGAGGATTGAAACCAACCAAAAGACGGTCAGAGTATTGCAGATAAGTTGTTGCACCGGACCCAAAAGTCCGGTGAGGATTGAAACTTTTTTAGAGTATCTTTATCAACACCAGCCGGAAGTTGCACCGGACCCAAAAGTCCGGTGAGGATTGAAACATTTTCTTCCGCTTTTATTTCTTCGACGATTTTATTGTTGTTGCACCGGACCCAAAAGTCCGGTGAGGATTGAAACTAGTTTACTGCAAAGAATAAAGTTTAATGGCACAGTTGCACCGGACCCAAAAGTCCGGTGAGGATTGAAACAACGTGAAAGAATATGTGTACCAAATTTTAACATGGTTGCACCGGACCCAAAAGTCCGGTGAGGATTGAAACAACCATGGTAACCACATCAATATCATATCGATAAGTGTTGCACCGGACCCAAAAGTCCGGTGAGGATTGAAACGCTAACTTGCGGTAATTTATCAGTGCCGCTAATAGTCACGCGTTGCACCGGACCCAAAAGTCCGGTGAGGATTGAAACCCCTCTGCTGTTAATAATTGCAACTTTGCTATTGCGTTGCACCGGACCCAAAAGTCCGGTGAGGATTGAAACCTGATGAAATCAAATATAACAACACACTCACCAGCGTTGCACCGGACCCAAAAGTCCGGTGAGGATTGAAACTCCCAGTATTCGGCTTTTTCTTTCCAACTCATTTCAGTTGCACCGGACCCAAAAGTCCGGTGAGGATTGAAACATTACTTGTCAACATGCCGCGCGCGCTATCTACTGTTGCACCGGACCCAAAAGTCCGGTGAGGATTGAAACTAAGGCTGTTGAGTATATGCAGCAGCAAGTTGAGGGTTGCACCGGACCCAAAAGTCCGGTGAGGATTGAAACATGGCGACAGCTGTCGCATATGTAAACGTATTTAGTTGCACCGGACCCAAAAGTCCGGTGAGGATTGAAACCCTATTCAGATATTACGCCACGTCTAATTAATTCCGTTGCACCGGACCCAAAAGTCCGGTGAGGATTGAAACAAATACTCTGTAATTCGTCACTTTTAATCTACCTCGTTGCACCGGACCCAAAAGTCCGGTGAGGATTGAAACAGAACTGGCTGGACAACAAGGTATATATTTATGCTGTTGCACCGGACCCAAAAGTCCGGTGAGGATTGAAACCCTACAATAATATTTATTCTCAATGGGCGAATACAGTTGCACCGGACCCAAAAGTCCGGTGAGGATTGAAACTCCTACAGTGCCGCTGTTTGCGTATCCGCCATAACCGTTGCACCGGACCCAAAAGTCCGGTGAGGATTGAAACCAAAGTTACGGAGATGTTGAAACCCTGCCGGACAACAGTTGCACCGGACCCAAAAGTCCGGTGAGGATTGAAACTGCTTCAGCTTCCTGCATGCCCAGCGCTGCCCCGTTGCACCGGACCCAAAAGTCCGGTGAGGATTGAAACAGGTTATCAGTGATAGACTTTTCCTTCCCCTCGAGTTGCACCGGACCCAAAAGTCCGGTGAGGATTGAAACGAGGCAATCGGGCGTAAACCATTATTTGGGAATAGGTTTGCAGCCTACCTATGAGGGATTGGGAAAGTTTACATAATGGAGCCACTAAAATCAATGGAAGTAACTGCCGCTTAAATTACTATGGCGGCGGTTTTTTTTGTAGGGAGCAGTGTTGACTGCTTTGTTTTGCTGAGTGCTGCTGTTTACAGCGGCAGCGGGGTGAAATAACGGAAGGCTTGCGCTTTAAGCGGCCGGGGTAAACTCTGCCTATGCAGCGGCGTTTTTGCGGGGTAGGGTTTCCCATACCCGACCGGCTGCGTTGGCGGAACGGCCAAGGCCGTTCCCTACCGTTAGGTGGTAGGTGTACAGTTTTTGTGGGTTCAATGCCCCTGTTTACACAAATGCCAGGTTGCGTTAAACGGAACGGCGGGGGCGCCGTTCCCTACGCATTGGCGGAAGGTGCAGCATTAAGCGGAACGGTGTGTGCAGTAAAGCGCGGCGGATTTGGTTGAACACGCACCCAGCCAAGGCATCTGCCGGAACAAACGATTGGCCGGCGCATTCAAAGAGCGGAGCCGCCGCAGGTTCAGTGCCGAGGACTGTTTGAGCGCAGGCGAGTTCACTTTCACCTGATTAAAAAATTAAGGATGAAAGTACAAGCCGCCCAGCACCCGGAGGCGGTAAACGGAACGGCGAGGGCGTCGTTCCCTACGCATTGGTGGAAGGTGCTGCGTTAAACGGAAGGGTTGTGCAGTAATGCCTTGGCGGCCTTATAGAGGCAACGTGCTGCATTTCGTCGGCAGCGGCGTTTTTGCCGGTGCGGGTTTCCATACCCGGCCGTTTTGTTTTTCAATGCAGCGTTTCGTTAAGCGGAACGGCGGGGGCGCCGTTCCCTACGCATTGGCGAAAGGGATTGCATCAAAAGGAACGGTGTGTGCAGCAAAGCGCAGGTTTGGTCAAAACCACACCCAGCCAAGGCAGCTGCCGGAACAAATGATTTGCCGGCGCATTAAGAGAGCGACGCCGCCGCAGGACTAGTGCCGAGGACTGTTTGAGCGTCAGCGAGTTCACTTTCACCTGATTAAAAAATTAAGGATGAAAGTACAAGCCGCCCAGCACCCGAAGGCGGCGGAGCTCGTTCAAATATCTGTGCCGGCCGGTTTGTGGAGCGCAGATGCCTTGGCGGCCTTTCACAGACAACCCCCTGCATTTCACCGGTGCCGGCACCAAACGGAAGGGTGTGTGCAATAATGTAGGGGCGGTTTTCCATACCTGCCCTGTTTTGTTTCTTTAATGTAATGTTTTGCTGGCGGAACGGCCAAGGCCGTTCCCTACACTGGTGGCATTTTTGCCGCCATCACCCCGCCCCAACCATTGCACACAAACAATAAAAGTGTTGCAGCGTGAAGGCAGACGTGTTAATTTATTGTTGACAGACAACAGGGAGGTGGCGGAGGTGCAGGTAAATGCAGAGGCGTTAGAGCAGCTGGCGCGGCAGAAAAATTGGAGCAAAAAGCTGCTGGCGCAAAAGCTGGGGGTACATTATTCCCACCTGTTTCGGGTGTTAAAGCATGAAAAGGGTGCGGGGCCCAAGTTTTTGGCGGGGCTGCACCGGGTATGCCGTGATGAAGGTTTAAACATCGAGCGGTATATTTTTTTCAATTAACTGTTGTTTACAGACAACACCGGCTGCCGAAAGGGCAGAAAAAATTACAGGAGGTGCGTTAGTATGTCGGAAAGCAGTTCGGTAAAAGAAATGGCGGCACAGTTAAAAGAGATGAAGAGCAGGCAGAATTTGCTGCGGCGGTTTTTTCAAGAGGTGATGGTGGCGGGGCAGGATTACGGGCTGATACCCGGCACCGATAAGCCCACGCTGTTAAAGCCGGGGGCGGAAAAGTTAAACGAGCTTTATGGCTACGCGCCGGCGATAAAAAGTATTGAAGAAACGGCAGACCGGCACACCGGGTTTTACCGGGCGCGGGTGACGGTGGGGCTGGTGCGCCGCAGTGACGGCAGTTTGGGGGCGGAAGGTGTGGGCGAAGCAAACACCGCAGAAGGCGGGCGCAGCGGTGCCGCCCCGTGGGTAATGTGGAACACTGTGTTAAAAATGGCGAAGAAAAGGGCGCTGGTTGATGCCACGCTGTCGGCAACCAACGCATCGGGGCTGTTTACGCAGGATACCGAGGACTTAAAGGCCGGGATGCTGAACGCAGGCGGCGGTAAGGCGGGCGGCATAAAGGCGGGCAAAAGGCAGCTCGGCTTAATTAAAGGCAGGTTAAGTAAAGCGGGCATTAATTATCAGGATGCCGCCGCGGTAAAAGCGCTGCTGCGCCGGGCGGGCATTGCAAAGGAAGCGCTGGAAGAGTTAACGGCCAAAGAGGCCGATGTTTTAATTGAGCGGCTGGAGGGCAGCATGCCGGCGGAAAAATAACTTTAAGGGGGAGAGGCAGATGCAGATTAGTGAAGCAAAAAACCGACAGCACCGCAGGGCGGCGGAGCGGCTGATTAGGGCGCTGGCCTGCGCCAAGTTGACGGGGGTGCAGCGAAGCATTTGCCTTTTAATTTTAAAGCGCACTTTGGAGGGCGGCAGGCAGGAGGCGTGCATCACGCTGAAGGAGTTTGCCGCTTACGCCGACAGCGGCACCGCCTATATCTCTAAGCAGCTGAAAAAACTGCTGGCGTGGCACGTTATTGTGCGCACCGGCGAAATCGGCAAGCCGTGCGTTTACCGGTTTAATGATAATGTTGAGGCGTGGTTTTGCGGCGCAGGCGGTGCCGCCCCCGCTGCCGCCGGCGAAAAAGAACAGGGGTTGTTACCTGGTGCAGGCGCCGGTGCAAAAGAACGGGGGTTGTTACCCGGTGCAGCGGGCGGTGAAAAAGAGCAGGGGTTGTCATCCAATGCAGCCGCCGGTGAAAGAAAGCGGCGGTCGGTGCCTGCAGCCGCCGGTGCAGAAGTGCCGAAGCTGCCGCTCGATACGGCCGCCGGCAAAAAACTGCATGGGTTTATCGGTGCATCTGCCGGTAAAAAAGTGCAGGGGTTACAGCCTGCAGCCGCCGGTGCAAATGCGCGGGTGCCGCCCGCCGCCGGGCAGATGCGGCAGCGGGCAGGTGCTGCTGCCAATTGTGCAGATGTTAATAAACAAGTAATAAATAAAAATAAATATATAAATCATCATCAGCCAATTAACGATGATGATGCTGATAACAACGACCTCACGCTGATAGCACAGACTTACCGGCAGGAGTTTGGGCGGGAGTTATCGCCCGCCGAACGGCAGAAGCTGGCGTATTACCAAAACCAAGGTTTAAGCGAGGAAATAATCTGCGAAGCGCTGAAAAGAGCGCGCCAGCAGGGGCAGTTAAAGCTGTGCTACGCTGTCGGCATATTAAACAACTGGCTGGCGAAAGGCATTACCGACATCGGCGGGGTAATGCAGGCCGACATTGAATTTAAAAAGCGCGCGCAGTTAAGAGCGCCCGCTTACAGGGAGGCGAACCGTTATGAAGGTGCAGACCGGCAGGCAGACAAGTACGACAGCATCATCCCGGTATACTGCGACGAAAGCTGAGCGCTGCCCGCGCTGCAAAGACAGGGGGATATATCTAAAGCGGAAAAGCGACGGCAGCTGGTGGGGGGTGCGCTGCGACTGCACCGCATTGAAAAAAACAATGCAGCTTATTGAATCATCCGGCTTAACGGCGCAGCAGCGGGCGGTAAAGCTGGCGGATTTTCGCCCGCAGGCGGCCACCGCCCCGATGTACGCGCTGGTAAAAAACTACCTGCGCGATTTCAAGCAGATCAGGGTATCGAGTGACGAAGCAAAAGGGCTGGGGCTGATGGGTACGGTGGGCATCGGCAAAACGCATCTGCTGCTGGCTGCCGCCAACGCGCTGCTTGAAAGCGGCGTGCCGGTAATTTTTGTCAGCACGCCGGAGCTGATAGCGGAGCTGTACGACGCCCAGTTTGCCCCCGGCCTGCAGCAGGGGCTTAACGCCCGCATTGCCGCGCTGGGGCAGGCGCCGGTGGTGATATTCGACGACGTCGGCAAAGAGCGCATCACCGATTGGGTGCGGAACCAATACTACCGCATCATCAACCGGCGCTACATCCGCCGGCTGCCCACGCTGTTCAGCAGCAACTTAAACTTTTCCGCCATTGCGGAAAAAATCGGCGACGCTTCCGCCAGCAGACTGTTCAGCCTGACGCGGGGGCGGCAGGTGTACGTGCAGGCGCGCGATTACCGCATTAAAAAAGGGGGTTGAAACACATTGCTGGTAAAAGTGGATATTCAAAGCGGCAGGGTGCTGGTTGACAACTTAGCGGCATATTGGGCAAACAGCGCAGGCAGGGTGCGAAGCGCTGCGGCGGAGGCCGGCGGCGCACGGGCGGCAAAAAGCCAAGCGGCGGCATCAGCTATTGAAGCGATTGATGAAAAGCTGATGCGGCAGGTAAAAAAATTTAACGCCCGCCGCAAAAACAAACGCTGGACCGATGAAGAGCTGTACCGCCTTTTGATACTGAGCCGCCGCCAAAATTACGCCCAAGCGGCAAGAAGCCTAAACAAAAGCAAACGCGCCTGCCAGCAGATGGTTTATTTAATGAAGAAAGAACCGGCGATAAGAAGCTGGCACTGCGGCAAAGACAATGTTGAAGCGTGAAGCGGGCTGTGTTAAATTCTGCTTAAGCCGGAGGAAAAAATCCGGCTTTTTTATATACAGCGGGGCGGGGCTGTTCCGGCTGAGCCCCGCCTCATCAAAAAATCTATAGGAGGATGGTAGTATGGCGGTAGTAAAAAGTTTAATGGCATCGCAGCTGCAGCTGCAGGTGGTTAAAGACACCGATGCCAAAGGCAGCCCGGTATTGGGCAAAATTACCTACTCAAACATTAAAACCGCGGCGGCGGAACAGGATTTGTACGACGTAGGTATCGCGCTGGGCGGTCTGCAGCAGTATCCGCTGTACGGTGTGCTGCGCATCAACACCAACCAGCTGATTAACGAATAAGCGGCTAAAGGCAGCAAAACAATGAAAGGAGCGGATGAAAATGTCGGCAACTTTAGAAATGACCTTTGTCAACCAGGCGGGCAATAAAGTAACTCTGCGGGTGGCCAATCCGCGGGAAGACATCACCGATACCGAAGTAAGAACCGCGATGGACACCGTTATTGCCAAAAACGTTTTTACATCAAGCGGCGGTGATTTGGTAAGCGTGGCCGGAGCGCGCATTGTCAGCCGGGAAGTAACCGAAATAGATGTGCTGTAGCTAACCGGCGCAGGCGGGGTAAAACGCCCCGCCTTTTTCTGTAACTGAGCATATGCCAAAGCGAAAGGAGGGAAGGCAGCATGCAGGATTTTTTTAACCTAATCGGCAGCTACGGTTTTCCGATGGTGGTGGCAGGCTACCTGCTGGTGCGCCTGGAACCGGTAATTAAAGATTTAGAAAAATCCATTTCGCTGCTCACCATGGTGGTGGCCAAGCAGTCCGACATCGATATCGAACAAATGCGGCAAATACTGGATGTTAACCGCTGAAATTATATTCTGCCCGGCAGCCGACCATAATAACAGCATGAAAACAAACAACAACACCAAAAACATTACAACTGCAAAAGTGGCGGCGGTGTACATCGGCACCGTTGTCGGCGCCGGCTTTGCCACCGGGCAGGAGCTGATGCAGTTTTTCGGCTTCTTCGGTGTGCCGGGAATATTCGGGCTGATGCTGGCCGCCGTGCTGTTCGTGTTTTTCGGCGTTATCATTTTAGAGCTGGGGCGGCGGCTGGCTGCCGACTCTCACCGCCAAATAATTCAGTATGCCGGCGGGCGCTACATCGGCACCGCTGTCGACGGTGTAATTACCTTTTTTCTGTTCGGCGCGCTGACAGCGATGGCCGCCGGTGCGGGAGCGGTTTTTCAAGAGCAGTTTGGGCTGCCGCCGCTTTTGGGCAGTGCGGTAATGGTGGGCTTAACGGTGATTACCGTCATTGTCGGCATATCCGGCGTCATTAACGCCATCAGTTACGTGGTGCCGGTGCTGCTGGTAACGGTGTTTGGCATTGCCGCCGCCACGCTGCTCACCAAACCGGTGGATTTCGCCGCCGTTGCCGATTGGGCGGCAGGTCAGCGGGCGGCGGTGCCGTTTTGGCCGCTGGCGGCGCTTACTTACGTTTCTTACAACTTGGTGCTGGGCATATCAGTGCTGGGGCCGCTGGGCAAACACGTAAAAGATACCGCCAAGCTGCGCCGCGGCGCGCTTTGGGGCGGCGTTGGGCTGGGTGTGGGTGCGCTGGCGATAAACCTCACACTGCTGGCCAACATACCGGCGGCCGCCCGCTACGAAGTGCCGATGATTTACGCCGCCGGACAGTTTGCGGCGTGGGTAACACCGCTGTACAGCACGGTACTGCTGGCGGAAATTTACACCACCGCGGTAGGCAGCCTGTACGGCTTTGCCGAGCGCATCACCGACCAGGGCAAACCGCTGTTTAAACCGCTGGTAATCTTCACCGGCATTGCCGCCTTCGGGGCGGGGCAGTTCGGCTTTTCCAACCTGGTGCGGGTGTTGTTCCCGGCGGTGGGTTATGCCGGGCTGATAATGCTGGCGGGGTTGACCTACGGCTTCGTTAAAGAGCGGTTGGTGCCCGTCCCCGCCTTAAAAAGAAAAAACTGAAACGGTGCCAGGCATCTGATAGCTAAAATTGGTTATTGGTGCCTGGCACCAATTTTTTTGCTAAAAACGAAGAATTTTATGATAAAATGTTGAAGGAATTTTGTTTTTATTTTTACGGCAGACCGATTTGCATTTTTTGTTAAACCGATTTGCCTGCAAAAATCAAAGAGAACAGGAGAGGTTAGATGGAACAGGGATTAGAGAAAAGATACGGCCTATTGACGGCAATTGCTATGGTCATCGGTATTGTAGTCGGCAGCGGCGTATTTTTTAAAGCAGAAAAAATACTGGTTGCCACCGGCGGCGATCTGCCCAAAGGCATTTTGGCGTGGGCAATCGGCGGCATGATTATGATTGTCTGCGCTTACGTTTTTGCCACTTTGGCCACCAGATACCAAAAAGTAAACGGCATTGTGGATTACGCCGAAGCGGCAATGGGCGATAAATACGCCTACTTTGTCGGCTGGTTTATGGCCGCCATTTATTACCCCACACTTACCGCAGTGCTGGCGTGGGTTACCGCCCGCTACACCTGCGTGCTGCTGGGCTGGAGCATTGTCGGCCCGGAAGCAATGGCTCTTTCCGGCTTTTATTTGGTAGCCAGCTACGCAATGAACGCGCTGTCGCCTAAACTCGCCGGTAAATTTCAGGTTTCCACCACCGTTATTAAGCTCATTCCGCTGGCTTTAATGGCGGTTGTGGGCACAATCTTCGGTTTAAAAAGCGGTGTATTGGTCAGCAACTTCACCGGCGGAGTGATTGCCGACGCCGCATCCGCCAACCCGCTGTTTACCGCTGTTGTGGCCACCGCTTTTGCTTACGAAGGCTGGATTATCGCCACCTCAATTAACGCCGAGCTGAAAAACGCCAAAAAGAATCTGCCCACCGCCCTTACCTTCGGTACGCTGTTTATCGCTCTGATTTATATTTTATACTACACCGGATTGGCGGGAGCGGTAGAAAACAGCGTTATGATGCAGGGCGGCGAAGAAGGCGCCAAGCTGGCGTTTGCCACAGTGTTCTCGCAAATCGGCGGTACCGTGCTGTTTGTGTTTGTGGTAATATCCTGCATGGGAACACTAAACGGCTTGATGATGGGCTGCACCCGCGGCTTTTACGCACTGGCCGCGCGGGATATGGGGCCGGCGCCGCAGGTGTTTAAACGCATCGACGCCACCACCAACATGCCCACCAACTCATCAATTTTAGGGCTGCTGCTCGCCGGTGTGTGGCTGGTGTACTTCTTCGGTGCCAACCTTACAGCCAACCCGTGGTTTGGGCCGTTCAGCTTCGACAGCTCTGAACTGCCTATTGTAACCATTTATGCGATGTATATACCCATCTTTATTATGATGATGGCCAAAGAGCAGTCGCTGAACGCTTTCAGACGCTTTGTCATGCCGGCGCTGGCATTGTGTGCCTGCATCTTCATGGTAATTGCCGCTTTCTACGCCCACGGCCAAGCGGTGTTGTTCTACCTGATTATCTTTGCCGTCATTATGGCGCTGGGCCTGCTGATTAACGGCAGATAAAAAACAGCAGACATTTTTGCCGACAAAAGTACAATGTAGCAAAAAGCCCGCCGGGCAAACCGGCGGGCTTTTTTTGCTAATTTATTCATGCTGTGCGGAACATACTATGCCTATAACTATCAGGTTAGGGGAACGGCAGCGTGTCGCAGTACATTTCTAAAAGACAGCTTTTTTGGTTGGTGGTTAGCTTTAATTTGGGAAGCGCCGTTATATCTATACCCGGTATTTTAACAAACACCGCCGGGCGGGACGGTTGGATTGCTTTAATTACCGGTGCGCTTATCAGTCTGCCGGCTTTGGCTGTAATAACAAAGCTGTCGCAGCTGTATCCCGATTTATCGTTTGTCGGGTACAGCAAAAAAATCGCCGGAAGGCTGTTGGGCAGCGTTATTGGCGCGCTGTGGTGCCTGTTTGCCCTTTGCTTGGCGGCATTGGTGCTGAGAAATTTCAGCGATTTTTTCCGAACTTACCTGCTGCCTGCCACACCGGATTTAGTTATTAATTCCGTTATGCTTTTTACCGTCATCATAACACTTTGGTTGGGAGTGGAAGTTTTGGCAAGGGTTTGCCAGCTGCTTTCGCCGGTTGTGCTGGCGTTTTTTGTGTTAATCACCGTGCCGATGGTTCCGGATTTTGATATAAACAATATTATGCCGCTGTTTCAAAACAGTGCAGGTAAAATTGCCTGGGGTTCAATGCAGGCGCTTGCTTTTCCGTTCGGCGAAACGGTTTTGTTTGCCGGTTTAATGGTTTACCTGAAGGATAAAAATTTTTGCCCAAAAGTTTTGCTTATCGGGGTGTTATCAGCCGCTGTTTTATTATTGTTGGGCTTAATGCGGACGGTATTGGCGCTGGGGCTGGACGCTGTGCAGCGGCATTATTATGCGGTGATAGAACCGTTAAGAGCGGCGGCGCTGAACGGGCTGGAAATAGTCATTGTTGCTAATTGGTTCTGCTTTGCCTTTTTTAAAGTAGCGGTGTGCATGTTTGTTTTTTGCAGAGGATTGGCAGATTTAATCGGTTCTGATGATTACAAATCTCTTACCGTTCCCGGCGGCATAATTGCTGCCTGTTCAGCTAAATTAATCTTTGAGAATATCAGCGAAAATATTTTCTTTGCCAATTACTGCTGGCCGCTGCTTGCGCTGCCGGTGGAAGTGCTGCTGCCGCTGCTGCTGCTGGCGGCGGCGCTGCTGAAGAAAAAAATCGTCCGATAGCACCCCGGCTGCCCTGTTTTATTAAATTTTTTGATTTAAGTCGCTGTGGGACTCTGCTCCATTGCAAGCATCCGGCACTGCTGCAGTAAAGCAGCACCTAAACCTAAACTTGTGCCTAAACCTGTACCTCTGGCTGCACTTCGCTGGCAGAAACAATGGCTGATGCCGCCGTAGAACGTAACAACTGCAGGTTCTTTAATGTTAAAGGGATAAAAGGGTATTGTACTGTAGTTTAATGAAGATGTTGGTCGACTATTTACTTTGTAACCGCTCTTTACTTTGTAGTATTGATTTAATAAATTGTCGAGCCGTTGGCTTATTTGCAGCACTTCTTTGTGATGGAAGCCTTTTTCTGCCGCCACTCGGTGCATTTCGCTGCGTGATTTTTCAATTTCTAACAGCAGCTGTGCAAATTTTTTCACCTTTCTTCACCTTTTTTCATAGTTTTCACACAGCGCTTATTATAGCATATATATATATGGAAAGATGTCGAAAACGGTCTGGGAATTAAAAAAAATTATGTAAAAAAAGCTGCCGCATGGCGAACCCTGCCGGCGGCAGCCTGATTGCTTGGTTTTTCAGCTTTTTTCTTCCGCATACTTTAAAATGCGCTGCAGTGTTTCTTGGCATTTTTGATTGATGGCGTCATAATCCATTGCCGGGATGTAGTATTGTTCCAGCACATCGTGTTCCGCTTTGGCCTGACCGATGTAGTTGATTGCCCGGCAGAGGGCTGATGTGAGCCGTTCGCGGCAGCATTTTATTTCGCGGTCGTAAATGTTAAGCACCTCTTGGTTTGAGTAGCGGTTTAAGTTGTGCACCTGTACGCTGCTGAGGTTGGGCAGATGCTGCGGTTTAAAATTAATTCCGGTGATATCCTTCAGCACCGCTGTTTTCAGCGCCGGTATTACCAGCAGATCCGCTTCTTCCGGCTCTAACGCACAGTGGTATACCTCGCTGCGCAGTCCGTGCATGTTTACCGCATGCGCCAGCGTGCCGACAATCAGCGAACCGATGGCGGCGGCATCACCGTTGATAAGGTACAGCACTTCCACATCCTGCAGAATGGTGTCTAAGTGATGCACGTGTCCGCCGGGGGTAAAAGCGGTGGCAAACAGATGGCGTTCTTCCGCTTCCGTTTCAAACTGCACCGGAGCGCCTGTAAGTATTTCCTGCGCAATATCGTGAATAATTTTGTTTATCTTGGCAAAGTCGGCCGCTTCATCATAATAACCGTCCAGCTCATCTTTAATAACTTTTGCTTCCGCCAGCTGGCTGTAGGCAATTTTAAACAGCCTGCTTACCCGCTTGGTGTGGCTGATAATTTCTGCTTTATGCCCGCGCAGTTTTTCTTCATTCCAAAAATCGCCCAAGTGCAAAATTTCATCTACCGCTCCGGGATAGCGCGGGTCAACCACATGCGGGGTTGTTTCTTTACTGCAAACGGATGGCTGTGGCGTTAAATCCTGCTTAGAAAGAAAATAACGGCTGCGGCACGGGTTTTTTGTGCAGCCACACAAAAGCATAATTTTTAAAAGGAATTTTCGACAAAAATAGAGAAATTATTCTACAAAAGCAGCTAAACTTAAAACCAAGCTGCTTTTATTTTTTGCCTGCGCCGGCGGCAAGATGTGATTATCTCTTGCGGTATAACTGAAAAAACAGCACTGCAAACGCCGGTTTTTAAATTTAAGGCGGGTTATTTTTTTGCGGCTTAATCAGCCAAATACAGATAAAGGAACGGTGATTAACTACAGGTGCTAGCCAAAACACATGTCAATTTAAGTTTTGTTACAGCAGTGATAAGCAAAATACCGCTGCCGAATATATATACAGCGGCGGCGGTGCTGGTTTTTAATTTTGCCCCGGCGGCAGTTCGCTATATACTTTTGGTGGCGGCGGTGGGCTTGTGTATTGTGTTTCCGCTGAAATTTGAGGTGCTTTTTATTCCGCTGGCGGTAATGATCGGCTCGCTGCTGCCGGATTTAGACCACCCTAATTCTACACTGTCCAGAGTGCTTGCCCCTACAGGTGCTGCGGTGCGGGCAATGCTGGCGGCGGCGGGCTTGGCGCTTATTTGGTACGGCCGCTCGGTTTCGCCGTGGTTGGCGGCAGCCGGTGCTGTGCTTGCAGCGGCGGCCGTTCTTAATATAAAGATTTTGCCGCTGGAAAAATGCCGCAAAATATTGCTGCTTGCTATCGGTGCTGCTTTAATCATCACAGCCCAGCATAAACTGCTTGCCGCTTTGGGTGCTCTGTATATAATGATGGGTGTGGTGACCCACAGAGGGCTGACCCATTCCGCTGAAGGGGCGGTGCTGGCGATTGCGTGTGCCTGGTGGCTTATGCGCGATACAGCATATAGTTATCTGCTGCTGCCGTTTGCGGTAGGCTATCTCAGCCACCTTTTGGCGGATTTAATTACCGACAGCGGCATTTGGCTGACTTACTTCGGGCGCATTAAACAGTCGCTGCCGCTGATAACCACCGGCTCCTCCGGAGATGAATTTTTAGGAGCGGCCGGCCTTATCTTTGTAATAGCATCGCTGGTGATGTAGAACAGTGCCAGGCACCTAATGGGAAAAATTGGTTAACAGTGCCTGGCACTGTTTTATTGGGGCTGCTGTTTTTTACAGGCATGTGGGGTAAAAAAATGAAAGGGTTGCGTTTTTAAACGGTATGTACCATTTTATTGTAGGGAGCAGTCTTGACTGCTCCGTTTTACTAACCGTTACTGTTTGCGGTGGCAGTGGGGTGGAAAACAGAAGGCTGCGTAGGGAACGGCCAAGGCCGTTCCCTACGGTTAGGTGGTATTTGAAGCCCCGGCGCTTAAAACAGTGCCAGGCACCTAATGGGGAAAATTGGTTAATGGTGCCTGGCACCGCTTTACAGCCATCTGCCGGAACAAACGATTGGCCGGCGCATTCAAAGAGCGAAGCCGCCGCAGGATTGGTGCCGAGGACTGTTTGAGCGCAGGCGAGTTCACTTTCACCTGATTAAAAAATTAAGGATGAAAGTACAAGCCGCCCAGCACCCGAAGGCGGGGGCGCTCGTTCAAATATCTGTGCCGGCCGGTTTGCGGAGCGCAAATGCCTTGGCGGCCGTGAAAAACGTTACCTACAGTTTGTTAGGCGGTAGGTGCACGGTTTTTGTGGGTTTAATGCCTGCCTGTTAACACAAACGCCGGGTTTCGTTAAGCGGAACGGCGGGGGTGGTGTTCCCTACACATTGGCGGGAAAATGCCGCATTAAACGGAAGGGTTGTGCAGTAATGCCTTGGCGGGTTTTTACAACTGCACCGGCGGCATACCGGTTAAGACCGATTCGCCGCCGGGTTTGTACGGATAAAAATTTCCGTCGACCCCCAATAGCGCAAAAACCCCCGGGGATCGACGGAAAAAACCACCCCATTTTATGCCTAAATTTGCCAAAAACGAGGCAAAACACATGCCGGCAGCGGTAAAAACGTGCTTTAAGGCGGATTTTACCCCCCAAAACCCGCTTGCAAAGCCCAAAAAAACGCCCTAAAATGGGTTTGTAGCCTACCTATGAGGGATTGAAACCGAGCCTGTTTTTCCCGGAAAAATTTCTAACCTTCGTTTGTAGCCTACCTATGAGGGATTGAAACTCATTTGCCGCCCTTTTTTGGTAATTCTGCAAACGGTTTGTAGCCTACCTATGAGGGATTGAAACTCTATTTTTTTATTTATTCCACAACAAAAACCTAAGTTTGTAGCCTACCTATGAGGGATTGAAACCATCTAACCTTACCGGCTTGTATCGTGATAACATCATCGTTTGCAGCCTACCCATGAGGGATTGAAGACCCCGGCGCTGCTGTGCTGCCGGGGTGCAGTAATGTAGGGGCAGGTTTTCATACCTGCCCGGTTTGCTTTTTAATGTAACGTTTCGTTGAGCGGAACGGCGGGGGCGCCGTTCCCTACGCATTTGCGGAAAAGTGCTGCATTAAACGGAAGGGTTGTGCAGTAATGCCTTGGCGGGCTTTTACAGACAGCAGCACCGGTGTTTTGGCCGGTGCTTTTTTTGTTGGGCGGGTTTTTATACCCGCCTGTTTTTTCCATGCCGTGCTTCGCACATGCTGATTGAAGATAATACACAAAGGGCTTTTGGGGTATTTTAAAGATGAATTATGGAGAAAAACGACACTATTGCTTAAAGTTTTATTTTAATATCCATTTATATTTAAAATTTTCCATTTTTCGCAATTGCAAAGAGGATATTATTAAAAAATGTTTAATTATCAAATTAATGCTTGAAAATAATTTCAGTTGGAAAAGCTAAAAAACAACTTGTGAATAAAAAACCAACCCATATCTTAAGCTAAACACAAAACCAATAAAAAGGAGAGACTTTAAATGGAAAAATGGGTATGCGATGTTTGCGGTTATGTTTACGATCCCGCTGAAGGGGCGGAAGGAGTTGAACCCGGCACTCCGTTTGAGCAGCTGCCGGAAGATTGGGTTTGCCCGCTGTGCGGTGTAGATAAAAGTCAATTCAGCAAAGAGTAAAGGAATGAGCATAAGTTGAAAGAAGCTGTACATATTGTTCCCGATGTTTACTGGGTGGGTGCCAAAGACCGGGATCTGCGCGTTTTTGACATCGTTATGGAAACGAAATACGGCACCACCTATAACGCCTATCTGATAAAAGGCAGCGAAAAAACCGCGCTGATAGAAACCGTTAAAATGCGGTTTTATGATGAGCTTAAGCAGCGAATAGAGTCAATAATGCCGCTTAACCAAATTGATTATGTTGTGGTTAACCACACCGAACCGGATCACTCCGGCTCGCTGGGCGAACTGCTGCAGGAAATGCCCAACGCTTCGGTGGTGGGTTCAAAAACAGCGGTTAAATTTCTGCGTGCGCAGATAAACAGAGATTTCCCCCACATGGTGGTGGGCGACGGCGACAAGCTGGATTTAGGGGGCAAAACGCTTACCTTTATCAACGCGCCGTTTTTGCACTGGCCGGATTCAATGTTTACCTATCTGCCGGAAGACAAAATACTGTTCAGCTGTGATGCTTTTGCCTGCCATTACTGCGGCGAATCTGTTTTTAACGATGATATTGACGCCGCGGTGGAAGAAGACGCCTATAAATATTACTTTGATGTAATCGTCAAACCTTACCGGCAGTATGTGCTGTCGGCGGCGGAAAAAATAAAAGATTTAGATATTGAAATTATCGCCACCTCGCACGGCCCGGTGCTGCGCCGCGACCCTTGGAAATACGTGCACACTTACGTTCAGTGGGCGCAGCAGCCAAAAGATGCCGGTGCGCGCAAAAAAGTGCCGGTGCTTTACACTTCTGCCTACGGCTATACCGCCCAACTGGCGGAAGCGGTGGCCAAGGGTGTGGAAAAAGAAGGTGTAGAAGCAGAGGTGCTGGAGATTACTCAGCACCCGGCGGCAGAGCTGCTGGATAAAATCGAAGCGGCAGACGGCCTGCTGATCGGCTCGCCCACCATTAACCGCGATGCGGTGCCGCCGGTGTGGCAGCTTTTGGCGGGTGTATCGGCCGTTATCAACAGAGGAAAGCCGGCGGGGGCGTTCGGCTCCTTCGGCTGGAGCGGCGAAGCGGTAAAATTCATCGAAGAGCGTTTAAAGCAGCTGCAGTTTAAAGTGCCGGAAGCCGGTGTAAGAGTTAATTTTGCGCCGGATGAAGCGGCGCTTGAGCAGGCGGAAGAGTTTGGCCGCCGCTTTGCCGCAGCTGTTAAAGGCTAGCTTTATAAGGCTTAAGCGGCGGACAGCCTGCAGTGGGCAGCGCTGCCGCCTGCAAAGGCCGGTTGTTCTTTGTACCGTAATGCGCACAAAAAAGCGGCACTTAAAAATCTGCAGAGAAAGGAGATGGTTGATTGACTGACAGCAATGCCAAGATTTGGCGCTGTACCGTGTGCGGTTTGCTGCATGAAGGCGAAAATCCCCCGGCGCAGTGCTCGCGCTGCGGTGTTCCGGCGGAAAAATTTGTGCCTGCAGATGCTGCGGAACAAGAAGCCGCACCGGCTTTTAAAGAAATCACACCGGAAGACAAAAAGCGCATCGAACCGGCACTGTTTAAAATATCGTACGGCCTGTACATTGTAGGCTCTTTTGACGGCGATAAATTAAACGGCCAGGCGTGCAACACTGCGTTTCAAATTACAAGTACGCCGATGCGGGTGGTTATCGGCATCAACAGGCAGAACTACACTAACGAGTTAATTAAGAAAACGGGCTTTTTCTCGCTGTGCGTGTTGGGCAAAGACGGCTTTAAAGCAGTGCAGAACTTCGGCTTCCGCTCCGGACGCGAGCATGACAAGTTTGCCGATGTCAGCTATCACCGCGGGGTTACCGGCGCGCCGATAATTGAAGACTGCATTGCCTGGATGGAATGTCGGGTAGACGAAAAGGCAACGGTGGATGTCGGCACCCACACCATGTTTGTCGGTGAAGTGGTAGAAGGCGGTGTTGTAAAAGATGCCGAGCCGATGACTTACGCCTATTACCGGGAAAACCGGCGCAATCCCAATGCGGCGAGTGCTTCTCCAAAGGCAGATGTAAAGCGCTGGATGTGCAAAGTGTGCGGCTATATCCACCAAGGGGAAGAGCCGCCGGAAGTATGCCCGCTGTGCGGTGCCCCGCGCGAGCAGTTTGAACTTGTGCGCTAAGCGGCGGAAAACTTTCAAAAGAGTAAGACATTAAATAAAATTTAGGAGGTTTGCACATGGCTTGGAGTATCGTCAACTTTAGCGGCGCAGAAATGATTAACATTGCCGTTGAGATTGAAAAGGCTGGTAAAAAATTTTACGAGGCAATGAAAGAAAAGGCAGACAGCCCCAAATTAAAAGAACTGTTCGCGTTTTTGGGCGGCGAAGAAGAACAGCACATTGCAGATTTTGAAAAACTGGGGGAAAACATCGACCGCAGCGTTACACCCAACGAAAGCTATGTGGGTGAATACGGCGACTATATAAAAGCGGTTATCGACAGCCACATCTTCAACCAAAAAAATGTTGACGAACTGATAAAAAACATTGCCGATCCCCGCGAGGCGCTGGCGGTTGCTTTCCGCTTTGAAAAAGATTCTATTATTATCTTCCAAGAATTTTACAATGCCGCCGGTGAAAGCGGCAGAGAAATCATCGGCAAACTGATTGACGAAGAACGCAAACATATCAAAAAACTGTCTGCGGTGGCGGCGTCGCTGTAGTGCTGCCTCTAAAGCTTAAAAGAGAATAAAATATTTTTCATCGGCTTGTTATTAACATTAATTACAGAACGCTGCTTTTTCGCCGGTTTTTAATAAAGTTTTTCATAAAAGAAACCGACGCCAGAAAAAAAATGCATTTATAATAAAATAATTGCAAATTTAAGCAGGAAATGCACTGTTAATGAAGAAATAGTTTCTGGAAGCGGCGAGAGTTAAAACCTTAGAGTTAAAACCAAGCTGCTTCCTTTTATGCTTGTCACCACTCTCCCGCTTACCAAACAAACCTGCCGAAAGCCGTCGGCCATTTGCTTAAGCGTAATAGAAAAAGCAATTTTTTAACCCGACGGCAGTGCTGATGCAAAATATTATCCCTTCAGGGCGCATCTTTTTGAAAATTTTTTTCCAGCATTTTGATATAGGCATCCAATGTTGCCGCAATAAACTGCTGATGAGCAGACCCAAATGATGATATCCGGTCAAGCTTGCTTTTTAGCTGCGGATAGTGATCTGTTTCGGGGTCGGTAAGTAAAGTATAAGGTTCAACACAATAAAGTTGGGCAATTTTTTCAATAATATCTATTCCCGGCGCTCTTTCTCCTCTTTCTAAATAGCCGAGGTAAGAACCGGTTAAGCCCAGCTTTTGTGCGGCCTCTTTTTGCGTTAAACCGCTTTGCAGGCGTAAATTTTTAATATTTTTGGCGACAATTTTCTTTAAAAGCATTGTCTACCCCCCATGTCTATACAACTATTTGTTAATAAAATGTTGAATTATACAACAAATAGTTGTATAATTAAAATTGTTTTTAATTTAAAAAATACACTTCACAAAGGCAAACTTAACGAAAGTTAAGGACGCAAAGCCATGGGTCTAAGGTAATGCTGTTACTATGATTGCCAGGTTGCGGGGGAGTTATTTGCCTCCGATGCGATAATTTTTATGGAGGCGTCTTTTTATGCCAAGCTGTTTCAATCATTTTATAAATTTGCTTGATAATAAGCTGTATGCTCATTCCTACAAGGTAGCTTTTTACAGCTGTCTTTTGGCAAAAAAACTGAACCTTTCCGAAGCGCAAACAGAAAAAGTATTTATCGGCGGGATGTTTCACGACATCGGCAAAACAAAAATACCTAATAATATATTATACAAAAAAGAACGGCTTACCGACAGCGAGTTTGCCGTAATAAAAAGACACTGCGATTACGGCGTTAAAATGCTTAAATCGTATACCGAATTTAACGCTTACCTGCATGTTGTTAAATTTCACCATGAAAGGTGGAACGGGCAGGGTTATAAAGGGTTAAAAGGCTCTGAAATACCGCTGGAAGCCAGAATAGTAAGCATTGCGGATGCTTTTGACGCAATGACTTCGGAAAGAGTGTATCAAAAAGCCAGAAATAAGCAGGCAGCATTAGAGGAAATATTAAAATGTTCCGGCACACAGTTTGACCCCCGTTTAGCAGCGGTATTTTGTGATGCGGTGAATAATAAAACTGTCAATAAACAGGCCGCAAATGAATTTAATATGCTGTTGGATAAAAATATCAGCATTTACCGAAAGCTGGAGGTAGTTGTTGATGTTCTGTCTTAATCAGCATGCTGAATGAGATAGCACTTTAACCGGTGCTGTTTTTTATATGAAAACGGAGGGGGTTTAAAAAAGTGTGTAAAGATATCAAAGCCGGCAAAATATATGTGTACTGCGGCGATATAAAAGTATCATCGGCAGGCAGCGAAAGAAGTGGTGCCGATGGCTAGATACGACAAAAAAAGCATGGAAAAAGCAGATGAAATTATTGCCCGAGAGTATGCCACCAAAACGGCATATACCGTCGCCCTTATTGCCGGTAGTGTGTTTAGTCCCCGTTATATAAGTAAACGTGCCCACCAATTGGGGTACAAACCTTTTAAAGAAAAAGTTGAATGGACAACCTATGATGCCAAATATATAAAAGAAAACTATCATAATACAACTGCTGTGCAGCTGGCGAAAAAATTTGATGTCGACCTGGCCGCAGTATTGGATTTTATAGAGCGGTTGGGGCTGATCAGCAAACAGCAGAGAAAGAAAAAGAAATACGATCTTCGCAAAATGCTGGGTATTGCCAGAGAATCTTACGATGAAGGGTTAACCTCCAGCTGGGGTGCAGACATTCACCCGCCGCTATAAAAAAGGTGACCGGGTGACGCTTCTCTGTCGCCAAAGCAGCACCGACCGAAACGACGGAAGCGCGCCTTTAAGCGGCGTGCGGCATTTTTAATGCACCGGCGGGCTTTTATACCCGCCCGGTTTGTTTTTTAATGTAATGTTTCATTGGTGGGGCGGCAGTGCCTTTGCGATGTATGGTTAATGGTGCCAGGCACCTAATGGGAAAAATTGGTTAACAGTGCCTGGCACCGCTTGGCACCGCTTTATACACTGCTCCGTTTTGCTGAGTGCCGTTTTTTACAGACACATGGGGTAAAAAAATGAAAGGGCTGCGTTTTAAGCGGTGTGCAGCATTTTAATGTAGGGAACAGTCTTGACTGTTCCGTTTTTACCAGCTGTTGCTGTTTGCGGTGGCAGCGGGATGGAAAACGGAAGGCTGCATTTGGCGGAACGGCCAAGGCCGTTCCCTACAACGGTGACGTTTTTGCGGGTGTGCGGTGTGTTTCAATGCCGGGTTTCGTTAAACGGAACGGCGGGGGTGGTGTTCCCTACGCAATGGTGGAAGGTGCTGCATTAAATGAAAAGTTGTGTACAGTAATGCATGGGCGGGTTTGCATACCCGCCCGGTTTGTGGAGCGCAAATGCCTTGGCGGGCTTTTACAACTGCACCGGCGGCAGACCGGTTAACAACGATTTGCCGCCGTTTATGCGGATAAAAAATTTCCGTCGACCCTCAATAGCGCAAAAACCCCGGGGGGTCGACGGAAAAATTACCCCTTTTTATGCCTAAATTTGCCAAAAAAGGGCAAAACACATGCACATAACGGCAAAAATATGCCAAAAAAGCGTGTTTTACCCCCCGAAACCCGCTTGAAAAGACGAAAAAAACGCCATAAAATGGGTTTGTAGCCTACCTATGAGGGATTGAAACCTATTTTTCTGTCCCATGCGCTCCAGGTGCAAGAACATGTTTGTAGCCTACCTATGAGGGATTGAAACCCCGGCGCTGTTGTGCTGCCGGGGTGCGGTTTTGTAGGGGCGGGTTTGCATATCCGCCCGGTTTGTTTTTTAACGGCAGATTCGCCTAAAAGCGTACCCCAGCCAAGGCATCTGCCGGAACAAACGATTGGCCGGCGCATTCAAAGAGCGACGCCGCCGCAGGTTTGGTGCCCACCCGTTCACACAAACGCAAGGTTTCGTTGGCGGAACGGCGTTTTTTGCAGGTGTGCAGCATTATAATGTAGGGAACGACGCCCTCGTCGTTCCGCTTGGTATGACACCCCCTGTGCGGCAGTGCCTTTGCGGTGTGCGGTGTTTTTTAAATGTAGGGAGCAGTGTTGACTGCTCCGTTTTACTAACCGTTACTGTTTGCGGTGGCATACCGGTTGAAAAGAGGCAGCGTTTGGCACGGCGGCGGGTTTCCATACCCGCCGGTTTTGCTTTTTAATGTAACGTTTCGTTGGCGGAACGGCCAAGGCCGTTCCCTATGCTGCTGTATTTTGCTGACTGCCGCTGTTTACAAGCGGCAGCGGGATGGAATAACGAAAGGTGGCGTTAAGCGGGCGGGGTAAACCCCGCCCCTGCAGCGGCAGTGTTTTTAAGCGATGGGCAGCATTTTTAATGTAGGGAACAGTCTTGACTGTTCCGTTTTGCTGAGCGCTGCTGTTTGCGGTGGCAGACCGGTTAAAAAGGGGCACCGTTTGGTACAGCAGCAGTGCAGTGAAACAGCCTCATTTTCAACGGTACCGGGGTACAGTAAATGTAGCGGCAGGTTTCGGTGCCCGCCCGGTTGTTTTTCGATGTCACGTTTCATTTGCGGGGTGGCATCTTTGAGCAGATGTGCGGTGTTGTTGTAGGGAACGACGTCCTCGTCGTTCCGCTTGGTACGGCGCCCTAAGACCGCTTTACCGCTGGTTTGTAGGGATAAAAAATTTTCCGTCGACCCCCAATAGTGCAAAAACCCCCGGGGATCGACGGAAAAATTCACCCCATTTTATGTATAAATTTGGCAAAAATGAGGCAAAACACCTGCCGGCAGCGGTAAAAACACGCCAAAAAGCGGATTTTACCCCCCAAAACCCGCTTGCAAAGCCCAAAAAAAGGCAATAAAATGGGTTTGTAGCCTACCTATGAGGAATTGAAACTATCCAGAATATTTTAAGGTAATAATGCCTAATGGGTTTGTAGCCTACCTATGAGGAATTGAAACATGATTCCGTCGGTACATACGGCTATAGATGTTTGTGGTTTGTAGCCTACCTATGAGGAATTGAAATTTTGCTTCCTTCCTGCTGTCAAAAACAATGCCGTCTACCGTTTGTAGCCTACCTATGAGGAATTGAAATTTCAGTACGGCATAATCAATTTCTTTTCTTGTGTTCGGGTTTGTAGCCTACCTATGAGGAATTGAAATCCACCTGCCAAAAGTTTAGTCAATTCGTTAGCGTTGGTTTGTAGCCTACCTATGAGGAATTGAAACCATATACAAAACAAGTAAAAGGTATAAAACGTAAAATGTTTGTAGCCTACCAATGAGGAATTGAAACAACTCTCTACATTCTGAAGCACTGTAGCCCGGAATCGTTTGTAGCCTACCTATGAGGAATTGAAACATTTCTCTGATAACTCTGAGCATTTCCGGCCATAGGTTTGTAGCCTACCTATGAGGGATTGAAACCCCGGCGCTGTCGTGCTGCTGTTTGCGGCGGCAGACCGGTTAAAAAGGGGCACCGTTTGGTACAGCAGCAGTGCAGTGAAACAGCCTCATTTTCAACGGTACCGGGGTACAGTAAATGTAGCGGCAGGTTTCGGTGCCCGCCCGGTTGTTTTTCGATGTCACGTTTCATTTGCGGGGTGGCATTTTTGAGCAGATGTGCGGTGTTGTTGTAGGGAACGACGTCCTCGTCGTTCCGTTTGGTACGACGCCCTAAGACCGCTTTGCCACTGTTTTGTACGGATAAAATTTTCCGTCGACCCCCAATAGCGCAAAAACCCCCGGGGATCGACGGAAAAAACCACCCCTTTTTATGCCTAAATCTGCCAAAAACAAGCCAAAACACCTGCCGACAGCGGCAAAAACAAGCCTAAAAGCGAATTTTACCCCCCAAAACCCGCTTGAAAAAGCCAAAAAAACGCCCTAAAATGGGTTTGTAGCCTACTTATGAGGGATTGAAACCACCAAAAGCGGTGCCGATGATTGAAGCGGAAGAAGTTTGTAGCCTACCTATGAGGGATTGAAACCAGTTACTTGTGCATTTACTTTTTCTCCACGTTGGGTTTGTAGCCTACCTATGAGGGATTGAAACAATCAACCTCCTAAAATAATATTATTTTTATATTTTTAGTTTGTAGCCTACCTATGAGGAATTGAAACTCCGTTACAGCAGATATAGTAATTTTAAGTTCTTTATGTTTGTAGCCTACCTATGAGGAATTGAAACATTGGCTAAGAAGTAATCATATTCCAGTAAAGAAGGTAGTTTGTAGCCTACCTATGAGGGATTGAAAACCTCGGCGCTGTCGTGCTGCCGGGGTGCGGTTTTGTAGGGGCGGGTTTGCATATCCGCCCGGTTTTTATTTTTCAATGCTGCGTTCCGTTGGCGGAACGGCGAGGGCGCCGTTCCCTACATTTGAAACTTCCCATTATTTGCAGCCTACCTACAAGGAGTTGACCCCCCGGCGCTGTCGTGCTGCCGGGGTGCAGTTTTTTGTAGGGGCGGGTTTCCATACCCGCCCGCTTTCTTTTTTAATGTAACGTTTCGTAGGCGGAACGGCGGGGGCGCCGTTCCCTACGCATTTGCGGAAAAGTGCAGCATTAAACGAAAGGGTTGTGCAGTAATGCCTTGGCGGCCTTTTACAGACAGCGTGCTGCATTTCGTCGGCAGCGGCGTTTTTGCGGCGGCGGGTTTCCATACCCGCCCGTTTTCTTTTTTAATGTAACGTTTCGTAGGCGGAACGGCGGGGGCGCCGTTCCCTACGCATTTGCGGAAAAGTGCAGCATTAAACGAAAGGGTTGTGCAGTAATGCCTTGGCGGGCTTTTACGACAGCGTGCTGCATTTTATCGGCACCGGCACCGCTCGAACACAGCGGGTGCGCCGCCCCATACGCAGCGGCGCACCCTTTTTTATTGTGTTAGGACAATCCGTCCGTTACATAAACTCTAGTAGTTAACGGTAACGGGGGGGTGTTTTTAATGAAGGCGGATAAAGAAATAACGGTGAAAACGGTACAAGCCGGAACGGAAGAAGAGTGCCGCTGCGCTTTGGCGGAAGCAAGGCGGTTTGTGTTTAATAAATTAATCGGTGAAGTGCGTCGGCGGAAGGGCGAAGACCGATGCCGGCGGTAATATACATCCGCGTTTCCACCGAAGATC
>CBEUVQ010000016.1:0-46231 GCA_965546615.1 uncultured Peptococcaceae bacterium | reverse complement strand
TTTGTTCACGTGCCCGCAGTGATTTTAACTCCTCCAGCGCTTTTTCCGACTGCTGGCGCAATTTATTTATTTCCGTTAAATCACGGATAATAATAATCACCCGTACAGGCTGCTGCTTCTCATCCAGAACCGGGCTGGCAGTAATGGCCAATTCACGCTGGGCATTATGATAAGTTGTGGAGGCAACGCATCCGTTCTTCAGCACATCTTGATATACTTGAATAATTTTATCATGCTCATCTACATCAAGATCACTGATTTGAAGGCCGGAAATATCTTTGCTGCCATTATGCAGCCGAAAGTAGCTGTCGTTCACCATAATAATCAGCCCTTGCTGATTAACAATAATCACCGCGTCGTAAAATGCTTCAATAATACTGCGCAGCTCGCTGTTAATCCGGGCAGTTTCAGTTAATTCCTCTTCAGTGTTAATTAACGTTTTATGAACTTTGTTGATCAAGTCGATTTTTGTCAGTACACCGGTGAGCTGACGCCTTTTATTAAAAATAATTAATCGGTCGATGGGTTGATGACAAATATCACTAAAACAGGTATCCTCGTCAATGATATTTAAATTCCGATCCATCACTTGATTTACCGGCGTGGCAAAATCTGCACCGTCGCGGACAGCGTCTAACAGCCGAAATACCGTTAAAATACCTAAAACATTTTTCTCATCATCGACTACCGGAGCGCAATTGACGTTGTTTTGCTTATACAGCTCGACCGCATCGTTTAACGTGGCTGTATAATGCAGCGTTTTAGGATTTTCCAGCATCACCTGTTTTACCTTCATACCTTCACCACCCTTCGATAAATTTATTGTTTCCGTTCAGGCAGTGATAGTATAACACAACAATGTATGGTTTGTCTTAAAAGTTAATTCGTAAGACAAGCTGCTCTGCACTGCAGATTTTATTCAGCAGTTCATACATTATTGCATTACAAGTCTTTCTTCCAAAAGCTAACTGCTGCCAGAACAATGCATGCGGCAATATAAAGCAGCGCATAAATCAACATCGCATTACTGGGCGGGCTGGTAACCCCAAAGGGACCGAAGGAAAATGAAAGTGTAGAAATAGGGTTGGCATCACTGCCGGTTACTATAGTAAGCATTTTTTTAAAAAGCGCATCAGCAGGAATAATTAAACTGGTTACAATGCCGATGTTTATTAACGAGGCTTTTGAAATCACATTGCCAATTTGCTCAACAAAACCGCCAATAATGCCAAACAAATAGATAACAGCTGAGATAATGCCGGCAGTAAGCGTTCGAAATAATGTACTGAAAAACATCGCCACACTTAACAACACCAACGGCTGCAAAACAAACACCGCCGCACCGAAGACAAAATTAAAACCGGTTAGCAGTGTCAGCGAAACAGGATTGTAGTATTTGTTCAGTAAAATGATGACAGTGAATAAGCACAGTGCATAAATAATAAGCATTAACCCGTAGCCCAAGTATTTGCCCAGCACAATCTCGCTGCGCTTAATGGGCCTGGAAACGACAGCGTGCAGCAAACCGCTTTCTATTTCTGTAGCAACGGAAGCAATACCCGCCATCAGTGCCAAAAGAGAAAGCAAAAAGGAAGCAAAGTACAACCCCATTGCTAAAAGCTGATTGCCAATTATCTGCTGCATAACTATCTGCTCATTACCCATGCCCACCATTTCTTTAGCTGCTGCACTTAACCCTTTGGTATACAGCAGCAAAAAAAGCACCGATAAAATCAAAGTAACAACAAAAACTTTTTTCTTGGATATCTCTAAAAAAGTTAACTTGGCAATGTTAATCACAAAATACTACCTTCCTTCCACACCGTCGCCGCCGTTTACCAGTTCAATAAATACTTTTTCCAGCGAATCGGTAATTGGTGATACTTCATATATGTTTATCCCCAACTGCACCATCTTTTGCACTAACTGAGGAATTTGGCTGCTTTCTGTGCAAGCAATAATCAACTCTCTTTTTGCCGGCAAAGCAGCGGCTGAAACTTTCTTTTGAGAAATCAACTGCACGTCAGCAAAAAGTTGAGGATATTGATTTGTAAAGTGCTGATTCTCTTCTATTACTAATTTCACCCTGCAGCTTTGAACGGTCAATTCCCGCCAGTTGCCTTGAAAGATTAAATGGCTGTCTTTAATGACTGCTATACGGTCACAAATTCTTTCCAACTCACCAAGCAAATGGCTGTTAATAAAAATGGTTTTGCCTTGTGATTTTAAATTCAGCATTAAATCGCGCACCAATTTGCGGCCAATCGGATCAAGAGCGGATGTAGGTTCATCTAAAAACAGCAGGTCGGGATCAGCAATCAACGCGCAGGCTAAGCCAATGCGCTGCTGCATGCCTTTGCTGTAACCACCTACCCGTTTATAGCGCTGATCAGATAACCCTACCATGTCCAGTACCTGCGGTATTCTGCTTTCTGTCTCCGACTTGGAGAGGCGGTAAAGTGAAGCATGAAAGCGCAGCAAATCTTCCCCGGTCAGCCAGTCATGATAACTAAAGTTTTCCGGCAAAAAGCCAACTCTTTTTTTAACCTGCATATCATTCAGCGGCTTACCAAACAGTTTGGCATCACCGGATTCGGGATGCAGTAAGCCAACTAACACTTTCACCAGTGTACTTTTTCCGGCCCCGTTTTGTCCGAGCAGAGCAAAAACAGAGCCCTGGGGCACTGCCAGCGAAATTTCCCGGCAGCCCCCACGGCTTTGGTAAGTTTTGGTCAATCGATGTGTTTCAATTGCTAACACTTAATATCTCTCCATTTATTAGTTATTGCAGTGATTTGGCGATAGTTAAAGCGGATTTTTTGTCAATTTGCCCATAAATTTGATAAATAATCCCATCTTCAACCCAAATCAGCATGCTAAAGCCTTGGTTATTTGAGTAAACCGCATCATTGCCGTTAACGCTAATTGCTTCTCCACCCTCAACAGTTGGCACAATCAGCGTATTCTGCCAATCTTTCACCGCGGCTAACTGAGTACGCAAATCCTGCGGTATAAAGGGAATATCCAATAATGCCGCTCTCAACGCATTAGCGTCTACACCCTGAGGCACATTTAGTTCCGGGCTGGCAAATTGCTGCACCTTGAAAGCCGCTTCCCCATTCCGGCCTAAATATATCATTTCTACGCCTGCCGGCGTTTTAATAGTAAAGGTTTTTCCCTGCAGCGTTTCCGGTAACATAGTTTTTGCTCCAAGACTCTTCAGCAGAGCATTAACCTGATCTACGTCCAGTTCAAATTCTGCTTTTCCCTCCGGTACAAAAACTACTTTGTCGTCTAATACCCAATCACCCAGAACAGCCGCCGGCTGCTTCAAAGCAAAGGGCAGAATTGCTTCTGCTTCGTCATAAGACAATTGTTTCGCTTCAACCTGTTTCTGAAACTCAATTTTCCCAAACTGCCTCAGGTGTACATTACCCACCTGCTTTTCCAGCGTTTCAGCCATTTGCTGTAATTCGTCAGGTTCTATTTTTACCATTTGCACTTTTTGTACTCTAAAAATCGAAAGAAAGTCTGCCAGCGCATCCTGCACCGGAGCAAATGTCAACACACCGGCCAGCACTGCCACCGAAGCAGCCACCGCTGTCCATTTTTTCAAACTGCGTTTCACTGAATGTCCTCCCCTTATAACGTTGTTATTTTCCGCACATCTTGCACTACTGCCGGCAGCAATCCTTTCAATGTTATGCTGATATTGGATAAGTTTCCCACCTGCCCACATTTCCAAGTCTGCCAGTTCCTCCACTGCTAGTCGGCATTGGGCGCAAGATGCAAGATGTTCCTTGATTTCACTTTTTTCTTCTGCTGAAACTTCATTATCCAGATATGCCTGAAGCAATCCTTTGTCGGGACACAGCATGTTATGTCACCTCCTAATGCACAGATAACAGGTTGTGATATTCTCGCTTGAAGCGTTCCCGCGCCCGGGACAATATCGTCCCTACCGAGCTGCGGTTAACCCCTACTGCTTCAGCAATTTGATCATACTTATAACCGCTAAATTTTAACAACAGCACAATGCGGTCACGCGGTGAAAGGCGATTAAGTGCCTGATGCACCATTTGCAATTCTTCCCCATTTAAAAACTCACTTTCTGCAGACACTGCCGCATCGGAGGTCAACTGATTCGGCGGCTGCCGATAAACTCTTTCCTCACGACGGCGGCGACTGCCCTCACTGCGCATGTAGCTATAACACAAATTGTTGGTTACTTTAGTTAACCAGGCCTTCGGATTATTTATCTTGTGAAGACCAAAATTGTGCAGTTTTAAAAAAGCTTCTTGCACTATATCCTCTGCAGATGCCGCATCACCCAGCAAAAAAGCAGCCTGCCGAATTAATTTTGGGTACATCTCCCGATAGATTTTTCGGAATTCCATTTGATGATCATCACCACGTACTAAAACGGTTCCTAAAGAAGCCGCAGGTATTTGAGCACTTATGATTCACCCCTCCTTCGCCCTGCGCAGTGAGTTTATTTGGGGTTTCATAAATATAGACCGAGCAGTGGGTAAAAAAGTGACAGTCTGTAAAAGAAAAAATATTTCATGATCAAAATCATATACTGCTGCATTCAATTAAGTTAAATTAATACCAAAGGAGGTTATTGTTTATGTACATGATTACAATCGACAACACTAATTGCGACGGCTGCGGTGCCTGCGTTGACCCCTGCCCGGCATCCCTTCTGGAATTAGTTGGTGACAAAGCAGAAATTACCGGTGAACCAACCGACTGCATGGGCTGTGAAACTTGTGTCACCATTTGCCCTAACGGATGTTATTCTGTAAAAGAACTTTAAAACATTTTCTCTTATATGAAATAGTTTTACCTGCTGATAAAACACAAACCCGGAAAGAACTCACAAAATTTCTTTTCGGGTTTGTATTTTTTTATCATTTTTTCCATGATTTATGTCATTCTGTTTGTTAACCTTTTTCGCTATTTTATTATATAAATTCACTGTTTTATTCAATATGAAAAGAAGGGAGTTACTCTTAATTGTTTAACGAGTTTCGACAAAATTTATCTGCAGTTATTAAATTATTGACATCAATGAAAACAGCACTGGTGATAATGGTACTGCTGATTATCAGCTCGATTATCGCTACTTTCATTCCCAATTCAAATTTATATCAAACTTTTTGGTATAAAGGGCTTTTACTATCCTTATGCCTAAGTTTGTTGTTTTGTACCGTAAAAAGACTCCCCGCTTTAGTAAGAACACTGACAAAACCACCAAAGCTGCCAAAAGAGAAGTATAACCATACAAAAAAAATCAAATTGTCTGACAGCACTGCTGTCGAAAAAAACATCATTCAGTATTTTAAGCAAAGAAAATACCGCATTCAAATAAGCGAAGGAAAAAACATAACTGCTGTTTCGGCATATAAAGGATTGTTCAACTACTTGGCTCCTCACGCCTTACATCTCTCGTTAGTGATAATTTTTTTGGGAGCATTTATTAATTCTTTTGGGGTCAGTGAAGATGTTTCTTGTTTTGTCGGTGAGTCTGTGCAGCTGCCGGCAGAAATTCTGAAAGATACCACCCTAAAGGTTGACGATTTTAAAACGATGTATGACAGCAGCGGCAATATCGATAATTGGCAGTCTGATATTGCCTTAATACAAAACGGACAGGAGTTAACGGCCGGCTCACTTAAAGTAAACCAGCCGTTTAAATATCAAGGGGCAAAGTTTTATCAATCCGGCTATGGTTATGAGCACTTAATTAAAATCAGCGGTGATAATGCCGGCAGTTATTCAATTCCCACTGATAAACCATTTAACTTAGCCGGTCAAACATTTGTTATCTCTCAAAGCGACAATGAATTTGTTTTACAGATAACGGACGGCTTTCTCACTTACCAAACCATTCCGCTTAAAGATGGCAAAATAATTGACTTTGCAGATGATACTGCAGTTGAATATCAAAAACTCCGCCCTTATACAGTTTTAAATGTTAAGCGCGTGCCGGGTGCTGCCATTACAATGAGCGGGTTTTTTATCGCAGCTGCTACTTCGCTGCTTTTTTGGAGCAAAAAGTTTCGCAAATTCAATGTGATCATTAACCATCAGCAGCAATCACTGCAAATAACAGTATTGGGTAAAAACAAAGCTTTTACAGAAGATTTAAAAGCTGATTTAGTGAAATCAATTAATCAAGGAGTGAAGACACGTGTTTAATATACAAACAGCAGCTTTGTCTATGTCATTTGCCACTTACCTAATGTCCTTTATTCTGTACGTTATGAACTTTTTTCAAGCTAAAAAACAATTTCACCAAGCCGCCAAAATTTTCATCAGCATTGCCTTTATATTTACTACCGTTTCGGTAGTTACCCGCACAATCGAAGTTGGCCACCTGCCGTTCAGCAGCATGTTTGAATTTGGCCTTTCTTTTCTTTGGGGTGCGCTGTTGGCCTTTTTGGTGATCGAGTTTAAATTTAATCTTCCTGGTTTGGGAATGTTTTTCACTCCGCTTGCCTGCTTTGCGTCAATGTGGCTTTTAACTATGAATCAAGAAGCGGCACCGTTAATGCCGGCACTAAGAAGTAATTGGCTGTATATCCACGTATTTACCGCAATCATAGCTTATGGCTGCTTTGCGGTATCGTTTGTCACCGCCTTAATGTATCTATTAAAAGAACAAGGCCTATTTGACTCTTTTCTACCTTCTTTGGAAACGCTGGATAACTTAACTTATAAAATTATCAGTTTTGCAATGCCTTTTATGACTCTGCTAATAATCACCGGCGCAATTTGGGCGGAAGATGCTTGGGGTAACTACTGGAGCTGGGACCCCAAAGAAACTTGGTCATTAATAACCTGGTTGATTTATGCCGGTTACCTGCACACTCGATTAATTGTCGGCTGGAAAGGCCGCAGATCTATTTTTTTTGCTATACTGGGTTTTTTAGCAGTGCTGTTTACTTTTGTCGGGGTTAGTTACTTACTGCCCGGCATGCACAGCTATGCTTAAAAGATTATTAACACAGCTCATCATACCTATGCCGGAGGTATTGATGATATAACTCTAACAAAGGAGGTGTAAGCTATTAAAATTAACAGTTTATGGAAAATCATCATTTATTCCAGCGTAGGAACAATTGCCTTATTTTTAGTTGTGCTGTATGGGTTAAAAGGAGTAATCCCGGAAACAGCCCAAGGCATCAGTTATGCCGCAGCTGCTGAAGTAGGTGGTGAATGTTATGACTGCCACAGCAGTGCCACACCGGGAGTGACCGAACAATATGCCCACAGCAAACACGTTACCCGGGGCGTCAGCTGTATGGATTGTCACAATCCGGATGTAGAAAATGCTGCCGTGGTAGAGCATGAAGGTTTTGAAATGGTGGCCAAGCCCACGCCTAAAAATTGTGCCACCTGCCACCAAGCCGAAGCAGCCCAATTTGAAGCCAGCAATCATGGGGCGCGCTCCTGGTATGCAGTTGCCGGAGCGGCAGATTTCACCCAAGAGCAGCTGGAAAAATACAATTTGCTTGATGAAAACGGTCAGCCGGTAAATAAAGGCCAGCCTAACGTGGTTGCGGTTGTTGAAGGTGATGATTCTATTACGCTGGGATGCAAAAAGTGCCATGAAATTGGCAAAGTGCGCGAAGACGGAAGTGTAGGCAACTGCAGCAAGTGTCACATCGGCCATGAATTTTCCGTAGAACAGGTGCGCAAACCGGAAACCTGCGGTCAATGCCATATGGGACCTGACCACCCGCAAATTGAAATATATGAAGAATCCCCCCATGGGGTACTGTATAACACTTCCGGTGATACCTGGAACTGGGATGCTGCTCCCGGCACGTTAACTGTTAAAGATATGCCTGCCCCAACCTGTGCTACCTGCCATATGTCAGCATTTGGCGGAGCACCCGGCACACACAACGTCAGCGAACGGTTGGCATGGAATTTAACGCCGGAAATTGCCGACAAGCGTGAAGATTGGCGCAGCAACCGGGCTAACATGGTTTCGGTATGTGCCAACTGCCATAACCAAAACTTTATTGATGAGCATTTTACCAATGCTGATTATTTAGTGGAGCAGACAAATGAAAATGTTGAAGCCGGCAAACATATTATCGAGGAACTGCAAAAAGAAGGCCTAATCACACCTGAACCGCTTGACTCATCAATAGACTTTAAAATGTTTGAGTTATGGCACCACGAAGGGCGCAGAGCCCGTTTCGGCGGTATGATGGCAGGTCCTGACTTCGTTCAATGGCACGGTATTTATGAGCAGCACAAAGACTTAGTGGAGCTTGAAGAAATGGCTGCAGAGCTGCGCAAAGAATCTTCTGCTGAAAAATCTAATTAAGGGAGCCTGCATAAAGTGTTCAGAAATATCGCCATGAAAAAATTATTCTTTTTAAACGGGGGAAGTGTTTCCTTCCCCCTTACCCCTAGACAAATTCTACTGTTGTTTTTAGCAGTAAGTTTTGCCATCACCGCCATCGATGTCGCTATGGCTCATTCGCAAAATAATTTTACCCCTAAATATGAATGGATACCGATTTTTTATTCAATAACAGCGGCAGCAGCAACCTTTCTTTATACTGTAAAACCAAATTACAAACAAATAATTTGCTTTTACAAACTAACCATGATGTCCGGTATCATCATGGGACTTGGCGGCATGTTTTTTCACATCTTTGGCAATATGAATGTGCGTGCAGATTCCATTACCGATTGGTTAGTTTTTGGCTCACCGGTATTTGCACCAATTGCTTTCACCGGCATGTCGTTGTACGGTTTAGCGTTGATTGATGCCACCGGCCGGCAGTTAATGCGCCTTGTAGCCTTGGGGTTTTTTGTGGTTGGTTTAACCGCCGGCTTTGATCACGCTCAAACCCATTTTGAATCAGTTTTTACATTATTTCCACTGATTGCCGGGTTCTTTGGCTGCATCGTTACTTGGCTTACTACAAACCAAATTAACGAACACAGTAATATCAATAAAATCAGTCTGCCGGTAGCAAACTTTTACTACGCTGCTATGATTATGATGATTATTACCGGCATGACCGGATTTTACCTGCATTTAGCCGCAGATTTAGAAAACACAGTGCGTTTTTCCTGGGAAAGACTGCTATACCACGCACCGGTGTTGGCACCGCTGTTGTTTGCCCAACTGGGCACGCTGGGTATTCTCTCTTCATTAACTACCAGCCCGGCCATCAGCCCCTGCATGACTAAGCTGTCAATCAGTAAAAAATAATGTTATTGCCGTTATAGGGTGTTAGTATTCGTCACACCCTGTAACACTGTACAAGTTAAAATGTGATATAAAAACTTGCCGATTATAGGTTAATCAGAAAAGTTTACCGACTGAATAAAATATCGTAAAGAAAAAAACAATCCGGCTGTAAGCGCCAGAAATAAACAATTCCTGCTATCCCCAATATAAAAAAGAAGGATACTTTCTATTTTAACTGAAAGTATCCTTACTTTTTTTCTTATCCATTAAGGGTGGCTGAACATATCTAAATACGGAACGATGGCATAAAGCATTTTTATATCAACAGCACTTTCCCAGTGCCCGGTTAGTTTAGCAGCCAGCCAAAATGCCAAGAAACTGCCGACAATTACCGCCGGATATGCCAGCGGTTTAATATGCCAACTTCTTTGGGGCATGCTGATGCTCAAACAGTTTTCTACCGGGCAGGCGGAAATACAGTTTAAGCACCCGGTACATTCCGGCGAGAAAACAGTTTGTTTTTCAGAAACTGCAAGCGCAGCCGGGCAGCTGCGATCACATGAACGACAGTTGGTGCACAGCGCTTTGCTGCGCCGCACTTTAAACAAGCTGAGCATACTGAAAAGCCCCTGCAGCGCCCCGTACGGACAGAGATAACGGCACCAAAAAAGCTTAACAAACAATGAAAAAATAATTAAAACCGTAATTACAATCAATGCGGTTTTACTGATGTCTAAAAAGAAATAAAGCATTTTAATGTCGGCAAGCAGGTTATAATGAGAATATAAAAAAGCCTGTACATCTTCAACCGACATATCCAAAAAGATTACCTTAACAAAAAAACCTAACAACAGGTATTTCAAACTCATTAGCACCCTGTCAGCCCAAACGGGCAGCGAAAAATTGCGTCCAAATACTTTTTCACCCAACACTGCCAGCAGTTCAGAAACCGCTCCGATTGGACAAAACCAACTGCAGAAACCTTTTTTAAAAATTACCGCCATGATCAGCACCATTAAAAAGATTGATAATCCTGCCGGGTGAATGGAATCAAAAATACCGGTGGTCAGCAGCTGTTTGAACGCTAACATTGCACTTAGAGGTAAAAACCCCTCCACAGCCGGCGGTTTGGCCACAAAAGGCAGTTCCCCGCCGCTTTGCACATGCACGACATAGTAATAAAACTGCCAACCGACATAAATTAAAAAGACTGTCATCGCTGCCTGAACAGCATGTCTAAGGCTTTTAATTGAAACCGCTTTCTTAGTCTTCATCGCTGAAATACTCCATGCTGGTTTTTTTCAGTTCTCTGGTGCTGAACAGCAGTTGATAGTCATAAATGTTTATTTCTTCTGCTAATCGGGCAGCCAATTTACGGCATTCTTCTTCACTATGCTTATGAATCATTGTATATAGATTGTACGGCCAGTTTTCTCTTGTTTCGCGCTGGTAGCAGTGAGTTACCTCCGGGTATTGGGCCAGTTTATCAGCAGCTTCATCAATTACGGGGAGCGGCACGCGCCAAACTACCATGGCATTGGCGGTGTAACCCACCCGCTGATGGCGCAGTGCCGGAGCAATGCGCCGCAGGTATCCTTCAGCTTGATACTGATGGATTTTACTCAACACTTGTTCTTCGCTTAAGCCTAATTTTTCTCCCAGTGCGGAAAATGGGTTAGGTACTAACGGAAGACCGCTTTGCAGTGCGCGAATTAACTTTTTATCATTTTTTGTCAGCATTATTCATCTCACCTACCCTAACTACAGTTTAAAACTCACCTTAAGTTTAACGAATTTTTTCACCGGCAGATTTAAAGTGTCGGTAATGCCGGTTTTCTCACTAATTTCAGCCAATATGTTATTCACCTTCTGTGGTGAGGTGGCTAAAACAGTAAACCACATGTTGTATGCATGATTGCGCAGATAATTATGGGTAACCCCCGGGTAACTGTTGACAACAGCAGCAGCTTCTTCTATCCTGTCTTCCGGCACCTTTAGCGCACAGAGCGTCCCTTGATAACCCAATTTGCGGGAATCAAACACACCGCCGAATCGACGGATAATATTGCTATCCATTAAACGTTTAATGCGATTAATTACTTCTTCTTCACTGATCTTTAACTTCTCGGCAATTCTCAAATAAGGTCTTGCATCAATTGGAAACCGAGTTTGCAATAGATTCAAAAGCTCTTTGTCTAAATTATCCAACATGATCACCCCGCCTAAAATCCTTTCCGTCCGTGATATAAGCACCACGGTTCCTCAGCCATAAAGTCACCGTGATAAAAATAAGCCCGCGCCCGGCAGCCGCCGCAAATTTTGTTATAGCCGCAGGTGCCGCATCCGCCCTGAAGCTTTTCAGTGCGCAGGCGCTGAAAAACTTCGTTGTTCTGCCAAATTTCGCTGAAAGGTTTTTCGCGCACATTACCTACTTTAATATCCAAGTAAGCGCAGGGCTGCACATCTCCTTTCGGACTGATAATGCAGTACGCAGTGCCGGCTAAACAGCCTTTGGTAAAGCGGGTATCTAATCCTATTTGTTTGGCAATGCGCATAAACTGCGGTGCACAAGTAGGTTTAAGCTCAATATCTACCTGCTGCTGTTTTTTCATAATTCGCTGCAGCAGATTTTCGTACTGCTCGGCACGCAGTGATTCTTGTTCAATGTTGACAGCTCGTCCGGTTGGCACCAAAAAGAAAATATGGTGCGCTGCCGCCCCAATCTCTACTGCCAGATCTGTCAGTTGTTCTACTTCATGATAATTCCAATCAACTACAGTAGTATGAATTTGAAATGGCAGCCCAACCTGCTTACAGCTGCGCATCCCGCTGACAGCTCCTTCCCAAGCCCCTGGGGTAGCGCGAAATTTGTCGTGTTTACTTGCATCAACACTGTCCAAACTGATGCCCACAGCCAATGCACCGGCTTTCTTTAACTGTTTGGCGGTATCTAAGTTAATTAATGTGCCGTTTGTGCCGAAAACGGGGCGCAAGCCCTTGGTTTTTGCATAAGCAACCAACTCATAAATATCACTGCGCATCAGCGGTTCACCACCGCTAAAAACCATTATTTTAAAGCCGGCTTTGGCAATTTCATCAATTAGCTCTTTACCTTCCGCAGTATTCAGCTCATCCTTTGCTTTGGCACCGGCATCACGGTAACAATGCCGACAGTACATGTTGCAATCGTTAGTCACATTCCAAGATATAATCATTCAATGAACCCTCCCCAGCACAAAACTTTTACCTGTTTAAACAAATTATATAAACCTACCAAAAATACCGCTATGATCCAAGTCATAGCAATTAAAAACAGCCAGCTAAATAAAGCTGACTGTTTGGTTTATATGTCGGTTTTAGAAGCTATGCCCATTTTCTCCATTTATACATACCATACCGCTGTGAGCGCCGTTTTTCAGCTTTTGGCGATTTAAGCAGATAACCAAGAAAAAGCCGCTTTTCACGCTGTTTAGCTTGAAAAGCGGCTTAATAGAGTGGCTTGGCATCAAACCATCAATTTACAGATGTTATTGGTAAATTGTACCGGGTCATCAATCGGCAGACCTTCAATTAACAGAGCTTGATTGTATAACAAATCGGTAATAAGTTTAAATTTATCTTGATCGTTTTGGCGGGCCTCTTTCAGCGATTTAAACACATCATGATTAGTGTTGATTTCTAAAACTTTATCAGCCTTGATGTTTTGATTTTGGTTGTACGGCATCGCATTGAGAATTTTCTCCATCTCAATAGAAACTTCGCCTTCATTGGTCAAACACACCGGGTGATGCTTCAACCTTTTGGACGGGCGCACGTCTTTTACTTTGCCGCTCAACAACTCTTTCATTTCGTTAAATAAAGCCTTGTCTTCATTTTCCTGCTCTTCTTTAGTTTCTTCATTTTCCAGGCCCAAATCGCCGCTTGAAACCGATTTGAACTCTTTTTCCTGATAGCTGTGCATCATTTTAATGGCAAATTCATCAATATCGTCAGTGAAGTATAAAATTTCATAACCCTTATCTGCCAACAGCTCGGTTTGCGGCAGCTTGTTCAATCTCTCTACTGAATCGCCGGCCGCATAGTATATGTATTTCTGCTCTTCCGGCATGCGGGCAGCGTATTCTGCCAGTGTAACCATTTTCTTTTCTTTAGAAGAATAGAACAGCAGCAAATCCTGCAGCACTTCTTTGTTTGCTCCAAAATCGCTGTACACACCGTATTTTAGCTGGCGGCCAAAGGATTGATAAAATTTTTCATACTGTTCGCGGTTATTTTTCAATATCTTCTGCAGCTCATTTTTTACTTTGGTTTTGATATTTTTAGCAATTAGCTTCAACTGGCGATCGTGCTGCAGCATTTCCCGCGAGATATTTAACGATAAATCTTCGGAATCAACCATTCCTTTCACAAAGCTAAAATAATCCGGCAGCAGCTCGGGGCACTTGTTCATAATCATCACGCCGTTGGCATACAATTCTAAGCCTTTTTCGTATTCTTTGGTGTAAAAATCAAACGGCATTTTTTCAGGGATAAATAAAATTGCTTTGTAGCTTACCGTCCCCTCAGCACTGATGTGAATATGAGCAATCGGCTTGTCAAACCCGTAGCGTCTTTCCGCATAAAAATTGTTGTAATCTTCTTCAGTAAGCTCATTTTTATTCTTTTTCCAAATCGGCACCATACTGTTGACGATTTGCTCTTCGGTATATTCTTCATACTCGTTTTCACTGCCGGCTTTCGGCCGAGTGGAAGTAATATCCATTTTAATTGGGTACCTAATAAAATCAGAATACTTTTTAATGATTGCTTTTAATCGATACTGATCTAAGTAATCATCGTAATTCTCTTCTTCCGTGTTCTCTTTTATCTTAAGAATGATATCGGTACCCACCGTTTCTTTGGAAACAGGTTCTATGGTATAGCCATCAGCCCCTTTTGATTCCCACTTATAAGCCTGCTCACTGCCCAATGCTTTGGTAATTACAGTAACAACATCGGCAACCATAAATGCAGAATAAAATCCCACGCCAAACTGGCCGATAATATCATGACCGTCTTTAATTTCGTTAGCTTGTTTAAAGTTTAATGAACCGCTTTTGGCAATCACACCGAGATTATCTTCCAGTTCTTTTTCAGTCATACCAATCCCGGTATCGGAAACGGTTAAAGTGCGGTTTTCTTTATCAGCGGTAACTTTAATATAATAGTCGTCTTTGTTAAAGTTGATGGACTCGTCAGTTAAGGCGCGATAGTAAATTTTATCAATCGCATCGCTGGCATTAGAAATCAGTTCTCTTAGAAATATCTCTTTATGTGTGTAAATTGAGTTCACCATTAAATCCAGCAGCCTTTTTGATTCTGCCTGAAACTGTTTTAATGCCAAACTAATCTCTCCTTCCAATATCTGCAGTGTTTTGCTAGCACTCACTTTAATCGAGTGCTAATTATCTAATTTTTATATATCAAAATGCTTGTTCAATGTCAACATTTTCTGGCAAAATAAGTAAATATAACCTCTTTGAGCACAACAAAAAAACCTCAACAGACTAATCCGTTGAGGTTTTTTGAATTGGTCGGGATGACAGGATTTGAACCTGCGACCTCTCGGTCCCGAACCGAACGCTCTACCAAGCTGAGCCACATCCCGACGACGCATATATTATTATGCAGCAAACCGCGGTTTTTGTCAACAATAAATTTTAAAAAATTTAACTTAAATCGGTAAAGGTTAACATTTGTTGTTACCCTTTACCGATATTGTATGCCGAATATTAGCTCTAAGCAATAGTAATAACTTTACCTGTAGCCATTTTTTCTACAATTTCAAACATGTTGCTTACTACCCCTACCGCCAGCTGTTCCTTCAAGTTATAGTAATCCAAACAAGTTCCGCAGGCCAGTACCTTCGTACCGCATTTATGCAGTTCAATTATATCTTCCAGCGTTTTCGCACCCTCGCAAACTAATTTTACGCCTGCATTCATAAAAATCAGTGCCGCCGGAGCCGGTTTTGATTCACGCAAGCTCTTCATTAAACTGCGTATTAAGGTGTACCCCAAATCCGGCGATCCCTGCCCCAATGTGTCGGTGGTGATTAAGTAAATAGTACCGCCAACCGGTTCAGCAGGCGCTGTTTTAACTATTTCACCCGCTGCTGCCGCCTGCCCTTTGGTAATGGTAATAAGGTACTTGCCGTCGGTTTGTTCTACCGACACTTGGCAGCCGGCATTTTGAGCAAACCGGGTAACATTTTCTTTGGCTACTTCGTTATCGACAATGGATACTACTGTGCCGGAATCAATTTCATCCAACACTTTTTTTGTGTTAATTACCGGCTGCGGGCAGTTTAATCCGCAGTTGTCTATTTGTTTAATGCTCATTTTCCCACACTCCTAGATTACCTTAATTAAGTGCTCTTTAGCAGCAACCACTCGACCAACAACTGCCGCCGGAACTTCTTGTTCCTTAAGCATATTAACCAAGCGATCAGCTTTTTGCTCCGGTAAACTGATAAGCAGACCGCCGGATGTCTGAGGGTCAAACAACACATCTTGAATTTCCCGATCCACGCCGTCAAATACAACTTGATCACCTAAATAGGTGCGGTTATTATAAGCGCCCGCCGGGATAATACCCATCCGGGCCAGTTCCAGTGCACCGGTCATGATCGGGCATGCCTCCGACCACAACTCAATGGATTTGCCGCTTGCTTTAGCCACTTCCGCTGCATGTCCCAAAAGGCCGAAACCGGTGATATCGGTGCAGGCATTTGCTCCAACCTCGGCCACTGCAGCACCGGCGGCTGCATTAAGCATCGCCATGTATTTTACTGCCTGATCATAAGAGTTTTGATCAGCAATATTGCCTTTAATTGCAGTGTTAATAATACCTGAACCAAGCGGCTTGGTAAGCACCAGCACATCGCCTTTTTGTGCCCCGGCATTGGTAAGCAGTTTTTCAGGATGCACCAAACCGGTCACTGCCAAACCGTATTTGGGCTCATCATCTTCCACCGAATGGCCGCCGGCAATTACCGCACCGGCCTGATACACTTTGTCTGCCCCTCCACGCAGTATTTCGCCCAACACATCGGGCGACAGGCAGCTGGGAAAGCATACAATGTTTAAAGCCAGTATCGGCCGCCCACCCATCGCATATATGTCACTTAACGCATTGGCAGCGGCAATTTGCCCAAACACTGCCGGATCATCTACCATCGGCGGAAAAAAATCAATTGTTTGAATTAAACACATATCATCATTTATGCGGTATACAGCCGCATCATCTGATGTTTCGATCCCAACCATTAAATTAGGGTCAGTTTTTATTGATAAATGACGCAGTACCTGCGCCAAGGTTTCAGGACCAATTTTGGCCGCTCACCCCGACGATTTGGTTAACTGAGTCAGTTTAATTCCTTCAGAAACCAATCTGCTTCACCTACTTCCCTGCTGTTATATTTAGTTTACCCTATGTACTTTTATTTTCTAAGCAAATTATCCTTTATTTTTTATATTCCATTTATTTATAACAAACAAGTGCTGACGCAATTTAAATCAGCGGTTATAGTCAAGTGCCGGTATAATATCATGATCAGACGGTAAAACTAGCACATATTTATGAAATAAAGTATTGGGGTGCATTTATTTGTCTGGCAGCAGCAAAAATACTTGGTACAGTAATTTTACCGCAGATGAAGCAATGGTGTTTATTGAAAATTCGCCGTTTGGTAAGGATTGGGAAGGCAATCCGCTGGATTTAAAGCCTTTAAAATGGGATGCATTAAACGGAATGTTAGAATTCTTTGACGGCCGCTACCGCACAATTGTTAAATTTCAACCCAACGGTACGCTGCGCTATTTAGGCGATAATAATCCGTTAAACATGGTTGAACAAGCATTGGCTGAACAGCGGAAATCCGATTTAAACTTGGGCGGATAACTAATTCCGCCCGACTGCCTTTTCCAAAGTATTAAATTCTACAGCATTTCTAATCTTCTTCAGCTCTTCCGGTCGCCAAGACGGTCGGCACACTTAAACTATCCCATCAATAATGCTGTCAGCGCTAATTACTTCGCGATATAACCTGCCTTAAATCATTTTAAGGGAGCGAAACATCGCCCCCTTAGCTTAATTTTCCATTTGATCTGAGCCTGTTATGCCTTTACTGAAGCAAAAATATGATTGCCAATCCTCTTTATTATTGGCAGTGTTCTAATCCAAGTATCTGTACTTGCTTCGGGATTATAAAAAAACAGTGCTCCGTTGGTGGGATCGTCGCCTCTTAATGCCTGCAGTGCAGCCTGATACGAACTGTCATCAGGTTCCAAGTTAATCGATCCGTCGCCAACCGGACTAAATTGATAAACATGGTGAGTTTTTTGCATAATGATATCTTTTATTGTTTTCGGGAAATGAGGACTATTCAGCCGGTTTAAAATCACCGCGCCAACCGCTACTTTACCTTCAAAACTTTCGCCGCGGGCTTCTGCGTGAATTAACCTTGCTAACAGCTCAAGTTCTTCCCGGGTTACATTCACTAAACTGTTCGACATTGCAGTATGGGTGGCCGACTGATTTTTCGGAGGCAGGTACAGTTTCTGCCCAACCAAAATTTTAGTGCTTTCCAACCCATTAAAGCGCATTAATGAACTTACTGTAATGTTATATCTGCCGCTGATTCCGAAAAGTGTGTCTCCCTCCCGCACAACATAACATGTCGTCAAATTTGCTGATACTTTTTGAGTATCCGAACCCTCACCAGCTGATGCCTCCCCGGTCAGCATGCAGAATGCTGCCAAAATTAAAGCTGATACAATGGCGAGCATACGGATTTCTTTGTACATTTTTTCCTCCTTTCCGGCTCGAGGTATATTTTATCAATATAAGTTTAACCCTATTCATGAAAATTAAAACAAAAAAGGAAAAGACCGGCATCAATCTTTCCCTTACTTTTGCTCTATTCGTTTCACATAACGTATATTATTATCTACCAGCAGGCGGTATATACGGCACATTTGAAATATTCTTGATGAGGTGCGTTCACCAAGGTATTCAGAAAGCTGCGCTACCGATAAATTTGTGGTAATAATCGTAGGCAGTTGATAATTCAATCGGTAATTGATAATTGAGTACAGTTTATTTTTGGTCCATTCGGTGTAATTATGCACCCCTAGATCATCTAAAATCAGCACCGGCACCTCTCTGGCCGCACTCAATAAATTTTGTTCATTAAGCTCGGTATTGGCATCATAGCTGGCCCGAATTTGATCCAACCAATCCGGCACTACCACAAACAATACCTGAATACCCTGCTGTAAAAGTGCGTTGGCAATACAGCAGGCTAAAAAAGTTTTTCCGCTGCCCACCGGGCCGGAAAAAAGCAGACCTTCCTGATGGGGATTGTGTATAAAGTTTTTAGTAAAATTTTTTGCAGCTTGAAAAGTAATTTTTGCTGTTTGCGCATAACTAATGCCTTTTACTTCATCAGTTTTGTCGGCAGCATAGTATCTAAAATCAAACTTATCAAAGGTAAAACTGTGCATCAGCGGGGTTAATCCCGCTTTAGCATAATTACTCTTTTGTTTTTTATCGCGCACACAGGAACACTGAACCGCCACACTGCCGCGCATCACCAGCCCGCTGCCACCACAGGTACTGCATTCACTCATTTAAAACCACTCCGCTAACTTTATAATAACAGGGGACAATTCTTCTGTAACTTTGTTCGCAGCAAGAGAACTGTCCCCCGTTTACCGCTAACTCATTAAAAGGGCGTCATACATTTTATTGCGTTCTTTATCCTCAACCCGCTTCTCTTTTTGGGGTTTTTTCTTCATTGGATAACGGCCTGCCCGCCGCTCTTGAAATTCTTGATCATATTGAGCTACTTCGGGCAGCGTACGCAGATTGTTCTTTCGCCATTCCAACAAAATGGCGTCAATATAGCGGAAATTCATTTTACCCATCATTACCGCCCGGCGCAGTGCCTCCATAATCAACATTGAATCAGTTTCTTCACACCACTGCCGAATACGGTCCACTTCCATCGGTGATAACGGCCGCCCGAATTCCCGTTCAAAAACAGAGCAAACATTTAAAACTTGTCCGCTGTAGATACTGTCTCCTACAGGTTTTTGCTGCATATCCCGGCCTGCATTTTTTATTAGCTTTGCTTGGGTATTTTTATCTAAGATATTTTGAGTTTGTTCTATTTCTTTAACTTTGTCACAGGCCCACAGCTCAGAAAGCTTTTCGTAAAGCGGTTCAAAATCTAAACCTTCAACTACCTGCTGCTGTTCAAAATCGTAGTACTCAGTAATCGCCAAAATTTCTTTATCCAGCAAATCAGTTAACGCTTGTTCAGCATCACCGCTTAAATAACGATTTAATTCATCAAGACGCGGAAAAAGAATTTTTTCTTCCGTGCGCAGTCTAAAAATTTGAATTAACAACATCATTTCGGTGTCGGTAATATTCAATTTGGCATAGTACTTCAACAGCAGATTAGGTACACTGGTAGAACCGGTGACCAACAAATCAGCACCAAATGCGGCAGTGATGTTGCCGCCGCGGTATTTTTTTACTGCCTTATTTTTTAAACCGATCATAAAATATATTCACCCTCCGATATTTCGCAACTAATATTTTATGGTATCGAAGGTTAATTTGTCCACACCCTAAAATTGCCATGATCAGCGGTTTAGGAAATTAACATCAGTTTGCGGCGGTTGTATACAGTAATACTCCGCCCCAGTTTTTTTAACATTCCTCCGCTTCGGCAGGCATCTCACCTAATTGGGGTAATTCTATGAGCGTCCACTCGATATTTATTACCTGCAATTACCTGCTTGGAAGATTTGCCGGTGAAATAAAACTCTCACGATGACCGATGACCGGAAATGCCGATGGGTAATAAAACAAAATTCCTTCAAGTTTAATTTTAAAGCCTGCCGATAATACTTATCAATAGAATATTGAGCATCAATTGGAAAATATATTGACTTTATTGAAAAGCAGTAATATTATGATTATGAAACAATGTTCATATCAGATAGGGGGTACATAAAATGAGTGATGAAAAGTGCTCTAGCTGTCAGTCCAGCCAAAACGGCAGCTGCAGTGCAGATGGAAACTGCCAAGGACCGGAAAAAATCGCTGCTAATGATGCCACATCAGTAAAAAATATCATTGCAGTAATGAGCGGCAAAGGCGGCGTTGGCAAATCATCAGTGACTTCACTTTTGGCAGTTAGCTTGGCCAAGCAGGGTTATAAAGTAGGTATTTTAGATGCCGATATCACCGGTCCCAGCATTCCAAGAATGTTCGGCGTGGTTGACCGCCCCGGTCCGGGAACCGGTATTGGGTTTGCACCTCCCAAAAGTTATGATTTAGGCATTAAAATCATTTCTTTAAACTTACTGTTAGATAACGAAGATGACCCCGTAATTTGGCGCGGGCCAATTATTGCCGGTGCAGTAAAACAGTTTTGGACTGATGTAGAATGGGGCAAATTAGATTACCTGCTGTTAGACCTGCCGCCGGGAACAGGTGACGTACCGCTGACGGTAATGCAGCAAATTCCGCTCACCGGTTTGGTGATTGTTACCTCCCCGCAGGATTTAGCCGCTATGGTAGTGCGCAAAGCAGTTAATATGGCCAAAATGATGACACCACCTGTACCGATTTTAGGTATGGTCGAAAATATGAGTTATTTTGTCTGTCCGCACTGCGGCGAAGAAGCCCGCATCTTTGGAGCCGGCCACGGCGAAACCGCTAAGAAAATGGATCTGCCGATGCTGGCTGTACTGCCGATTGATCCAAATCTCACCGATTTAGCTGACAAAGGCCGTATTGAAGAATACGATACCGAAGCATTTAAAAACTTTAACGATATTGTATCCAAAGCAGTTGGTTCTGCCTCTTAAAGAGAAAGAAAAAGCACTCACCATTGTGGGTGCTTTTTTTACTTTAGCTGGCAGTCATTTTACTATAGATTTTTCGGCCCAACCAGCGGGCCAGCAGGTTAAAGATCAGCACTACTAAAATCAGCACCGCCGCCGAACCGTCTGCTACTTCGCGGGCATCAGGTATCAATCCTTCAGCGTTAACTTTCCAAATATGTACTGCTAAAGTTTCTGCCGGGCGAAAAAAATTCAGCGGTGAACCGGCATTTAGTGGATTCCAATCAGAAAAATTTAAAATCGGACTGCTCATCCCTGCTGTGTACAATAATGCCGCCGCTTCACCAAAAACCCGTCCACCGGCAATAATCGCTCCGGTCAGCAGGCCGGGAAAGGCAGAAGGCACAACAATGCGCCACACCGTTTCCCATCGGGTGGCCCCTAATGCCAAACTGCCTTCACGCAATTCGCTGGAAACGTTTCTGATCGCCTCTTCCGAAACCCGCACCATTAACGGCAGGTTAATCACCGAAAGAGCTAATGCGCCCGATATCAAGCTGTAACCCCACCCGGTTAAGTTTACAAAAATCAATAAACCAAACAAACCAACCACAATAGATGGAAGTGAAGTTAGCGTTTCAATAGAAAGCCGAATATAATCAATTATTCTGCCGCTGCCGGCATATTCCGCTAAATAAATCCCTGCCAGCAGGCCAATGGGAGTGGTAATAGCCATTGTTAAAATCAGCAGATAGAAAGAGTTAAAAATTTGGTGACCGATACCGCCGCCTGCTGCTGTAGCCTTTGCCGGCGAAGTTAAAAACTGCCAATCAATTACTTTTAATCCATGCAGCAGCACATAACCTATAAGTATCGCTAAAATTGCCAGTACCAGCACAGCTCCTGCCCAAAACATCGCGGTGGCCAATTTGTCTGCCTGTCGGGAATTAATCATACGCGCTCACCTCGCGTTACCAATCGAATCAGCACAATAAACATAAAAGAAATGATTAGAAGCAATAAGCCCATCGACCACAGTGCATTATTCCAAGCCGATCCCATAATTGTGTTGCCCATATCCATAGTGATGGCGCTGGTTAACGTCATCAACGGATCCAATACAGAACCGGGGATATGGCGCATGTTGCCGATAACCATCTGCACCGCCAGTGCTTCACCAAAAGCTCGGGCTAAGCCAAGTACCACACCGGTAATAATTCCGGAACGGGCAGCGGGGACAAGAACAATACGAATAGTCTGCCACCGGGTGGAACCCAGTGCATAAGCGGCTTCTTTTAAATGATTGGGCAAAGCCTTTAAGCTGTCCACCGATACGCTGATAATGGTAGGCAAAATCATAACAGAAAGGACTATTACCCCGGCCAATAAGCTGAAACCGCCGCCGCCTAAGTTGCTGCGGATAAACGGTACCAGCAGACTTAAACCAACATATCCATAAACTACGGAAGGAATACCGGCTAAAATTTCAACAGCCGGCTGCAGCAGTTTTTGCCCCCAGCCGGGTGCAATTTCCACCATAAACACCGACACAATTACGCTGAGCGGCGCGCTAACCGCTACCGCCAGAACAGATACCAAAATACTTCCTATAATAAACGGGAAGGATCCAACTAAAGGGCCTCCTTGCTCAGGAGGGAGCTCAGGCATCCAGGTGGTGCCGAACAAAAACTGGGTTATGCTTACACCGTTTTGGGTAAAGGTGGCAATACCCTTACTGCCGATAAAATAAATAATTGCTGCCGTCAGCATAATAACTAAAACGGCAGACAAAAATGCAATCATTTTACCACCGGTTTCCCAAAATCTCCTGCCGGCTTGAATTCTTTTGGTCTGTGGCAAATTTGAACACCTCTTTCATCATGCCAAAAAGGCAAGGCGATGGACACAGTTCAAACGGCCAGTAGAACAACAATACCGTCGTTCTCTGCATCTTTACCAAACACTGCGCACGCTGCCGTTAAATCAGCCGCAATTTAAGCACAGTGTTGGTACACACCGTCAACTGTAATCCAACAGCCCGCCTTACCTGGTTGGCAGCAAGTTAAATTATTTCTTAGTTACGCTGCCTTGAGCGTCGCGTTCAACGGTCATTTTGGTAGCCGGAATGTAACCCAACTCTTCTACCAATTGGCTTTGCACTTCATCACTCAGCATATAATCTAAAAAGTCTTTTGCCAGACCGCTCGGTTCGCCCTTAGTGTACATGTGCTCATATGACCATACCGGGTAAGAACCATTGATGATATTTTCCGCAGTCGGCTCCACACCGTCTAATTTTAATGCTTTCATGCTGTCATTGATGTAAGAAAAAGCTAAGTAAGAAATTGCACCCGGGGTTTCAGCCACCATTTTACGCACCGTACCGTTAGAATCCTGCTCCATACCGGGGGCAGTTCCTTCCGCACCGTCCAGCGCATAGCTTTCAAAGGTTGCTCTGGTACCGGAACCTTTGGCACGGTGGATAACAATAATTTCTTGATCGTTTCCGCCTAATTCTTTCCAATTTTTTACCTTGCCGGTAAAAATATCTTTCAGCTGTGCCTTAGTTAAGTTATCAACACCAACTTCGGGGTTAACCACTGCCGCCATGCCTACTACTGCCACTTTATGATCTACCAGCTCGCTGGCATCAATACCTTCTTTTTCTTCAGCAAAAATATCTGAATTACCAATATCAGCCGCACCTGAAGCAACTTGAGTTAAACCGGTACCGCTTCCGCCACCCTGCACTACAATTTGAGCATTGTTGTTTTCAGCCATGTATTGGTTAGCTGCTTCTTCAACCAGCGGCTGCAGCGCACTGGAACCTACAGCGGTAATAGTTCCGGAAATATCGCTGCCGCTGTTTTCTGTCTGTACATTGTTTTGATCATTGTTCCCACCGCAGCCAACTAATGCTGCCGCCAAAGTTAAAGATAAAACTAACAGCATGGTAATTCTGAATTTTTTGCTAAACATCAAAAAATCCTCCCCTTTTTAATCATGTTTTAGCAGCTTTATATTTATAGTGTTTGCAGCACCTGCTGCATTCACTCAGTTTTTACATAATAAATATTATCTTATAACTGTTAAGGATAAATTGTTTCCCAGTAAATAATTGGTTAAAGCAGTGTTAATGATCTGTTAATCAAAAGACTGATAATACTAAACAGTCTGCAGGAACTTTTTGTTAACTGAAGAATAAATATAACTAATATTATGTAAATACGTAAAAGGATGACGACAGCTTGCTGATCGATAAAAATAATTTAGACAAACTTCTCAGAAAAACCGTTGAAACGGTAGAAAAAAGCCAGGAAGAAATTTATCGAATTAACGAAAACGCAAGGCAGGAATACGAACGAATTAAACGCGAGTTGATTTATGTAAAAAAAGAAACCTCTTTGGTAATACAAAAAGTAGATCAGCTGGAAAAAGAATACTATCATGCCCGAATTAAATTAATGGAAATTAACCGCAATTTTCAAAAGTATAGTGAAGATGAAATTAAAGATGCCTATGAAGCTGCCCAAAAAAAACAAATTGAGTTAATAGGACTGCGTGAAAAGGAAAAATTATTGCGTATGCAGCGAGATTATTACGAGCGCAATTTAGAAAATCTAAAAGAGACCATGCACCGTTCAGAAAATTTAATTTCCAACATGAATATTGCTTTGTGTTTTTTAACCAACGATTTAGATGAATTAAGCACACAAATCGGCGAAATTCAACAGATGCAAAATTTAGGCTTATCAATCATTCGCGCTCAAGAAGAAGAACGCAAACGCGTGGCTCGGGAAATTCACGACGGCCCGGCACAAAATTTGGCCAATATTGTGATGCAGACAGAATTTTGTATTAAGCTTTTAGAGAAACGCCCTGAATTGATTAAAGAAGAACTGATCAGGCTGGTTGACTTGGTTAGAAATAGTTTGCAGGATATGCGCAAAATCATTTTCAATTTAAGGCCTATGGTCCTGGATGATTTGGGACTTATACCTGCAATAAAAAAATATACCGAACAATACCAAAAAGAATATAATATTTATGTTAATATAACTATATTTGGTCAAGAACGTCGGTTAGACAGTTCATTAGAAGTTGCTCTTTTTCGCATTATTCAAGAATCTTTAACTAATATTAAAAAACATGCTGAAGCCAAGCAAGCAGTGATTAAAATAGAATTTTTGGAAAATAAGATTATCGTTTCAGTTAAGGATGACGGAAAAGGTTTTGATCTCAAGTCACATGTTGAAAAACAAAATAGTGGCTTTGGATTGTTGGGCATGAAAGAAAGACTGCAATTGTTAAAAGGAACACTGAAAATAAAAACTGCACCTGGCAAGGGTACAGAAATTATATTATCTGTACCTTCCCCGAGTCTTAACTAATTATGGAGGGAATGAGCTCATGAATACTAAAAATCAAGTAGTAAAAGTGCTCATTGCTGATGATCACACTTTACTGCGGGAAGGGCTTGTAAAAATATTGAGCATCGAGCCAAACATTGAAGTAGTGGCAGAAGCAAAAGACGGAGCAGAAGCAATTGAACAGGCTCGCATCTATAATCCCGATGTGATTTTAATGGATATTAACATGCCGCATACTAACGGAATTGAAGCAACCAAAGCAATTAAAGCAGAAAAACCAGAGATAGGCATAATTGCTCTCACTATTCACGATCAAGAAGAATATTTATTTGAATTAATTCGCTGCGGCATATCCGGATATGTATTAAAAGATATCAATCCCGATGAGTTGGTAACTACCATTTTGGGGGTGGCAGCGGGCCAATCCTTTATCCCTCCTTCTTTAACCACAAAGGTTTTTCAAGAACTGAACCGTTTATCAGGATTGAAAGATCATAATAATTACGGGTTAACCAAACGCGAGTTAGATGTTTTAAAAGAAATAGCCCACGGTCTTTCTAACAAAGAAATTGCCGATAAATTATACATCAGCGAAAAAACAGTAAAAAATCATCTTACCAATATATTCCAAAAATTAGGTGTGAATGACCGCACTCAAGCAGCTTTATTTACAATTAAACACAATCTGGTAGATATTTAAAAACACCATGCAGCAGCACCTTAGCGGTTATACATACCTGCAGATTTAGGCTTACAGTTAAAAATACAATAGTAAAAAGGGCGCCAACCTCGGCACCCTTTTTACTGCTGCTATTTGTCGCATGCAAAGTACTTTTTCTTATATTCTTTAAACATGTTGCGGTAATAATCACGGCACATATCTGCCTCTCTGCCGTACCGGCTGCACTGTTCGTATTTTTTCTTGCAGTACAGCATTTTTTCTTTGTAGTAATCACGATCATGTTTTTTAGTTTTTTCCGATTTGCCGGGTTTTCCCACTTTACCGCTGCAGCCTTTACACGGCGGGTTCATTTTACTATTCCCGGGCAAATGCTTCTGCGCCCCCTTACTGCTTTGATAACGCTTACCGCTGTCATTCAATAATCCACGCATGCGCATATAGTCTTCTTTTTTCATAAACTCTCCTCCAGGATTTTTTTACATAATATGGGATAATCAATCCAAATGTTACAATTTATCCCAGCAGGAGGAAATATTTATCTATTGACGAATTTATTAAGAAAAATGAGCTGTTAAAAATGTACTTACCAATAATTCCGTGCATAAATTAATTGCAAAGGATGTTAACACGAAGCAAACAGAAAGAAGGTAGCAAAGTGGAGTGGTTAACTATCCCACTTACTATGCAAAAAAATTTATTGGTCTTTTGTGAAAAAGTTACCGGTCTAAAATTATATTTAGAGCATAATATTTTGTTTCCTCACTGTGTGTTTATCAATGACCATACTTATCCAGACATTCATCCTGAAAAATTTATTTTAATTTTTGATTTTAAGCTGAACTACAACCAAAGAAGAGCTGCTGAAATAAAATATTTTCAAATTCCTAAACATTTGCGCCACCATGGCTGCGCAAAAAAAATTTATTATTTGCTGGAACACCAATTAAAAGAATTGGGCTGCCAAGAAATTACAGTAGAAGCACTTAGTGAAGGCACCGGCACGATAGGCTTTTGGGAACATTTAAATTTTAAAAAATCAGAGTATTGTTTTGTTAATGATGATGTGTGTCCAATGATTAAACACCTCTGATTAGCTCTCATTTTTGTTTTTTATTAACAGGTTTACTTTATCAGGTAGTTTCAAAAACTAAGCTAAAAAGAGGTGATTTCATGCTTTGTCGCCGAGATGAAGAAGAGTATCCGTTAGAAGGAACTACCTGGGCTTATCCGAGGGCCGGTTTTTGGATTGCTCACATGCTTGGTATTTTAGGTATTGGCTGCTTGGGTTACATGTTGTGTAAAAATATTCGTGACTGATACTAAACATTCTTATTTTATAACAGTGAACGACACAGCGTCGTTCACTGTTATTTTTAACCGTGCAGCATATTATAAAAAAAATCCGGATTGACTCCGGTTAAAACATCAAAAATTTTTTTCGTAATAACTTATATTCAATTACATAGCCAAAAATTAACACTGCAAAAACTAGAATTCCACTCATTTTCATCAAATAAATTTTTTTAGACAGCTGATTGATCTTTTCATCACGCTGAACAATTTTTTGTTGAATGGCCTGTTTTTCGTTGCTAATTTCCATTTGCTGTTCTTTAACCTCTAATTTTTCCTGTTCCAAACGGTGCATACCGTCCAACGCATCAGCGTAAGCATTGCTTAAATCAGATACCCTTTGAGACAACAAGTAACTCTCGGTGCCACCCTCCCGTGGCTGCAGGGCATTATACAGCACCATTCCTTCACAATCCTTCATTGATTGTCCGGTTAAATAGGCAATTGTAGGAGCTATATCAGTTAAATTTGCTGGAGGCAGTACAACCCCCGCTTTTAACTGTGGACCTTTCATAATTAAAGGCGGTTTGCCGCTTGTTCCTGTTACAATAATCAAACTTTGATTATACAGCCCATTAGTATGTAAGTGATGAAGCAGTCGCCCAATTTGATTATCGGTGGCAGTAACTTGTTTTTGATACTCGCTGCTGTCTGCACCGTATTTTTCAGCTACCGTTTTTAATTCCGGCAGAATAACAACATTGAAGTAAGTGTTAAATTCTTCAACTTCTTTAATTACGTTATCAATAACTAAACTGTCTTTACCGTTAAACGGGCCTTTGCAGGCATGGGTTAATCCTTCTTTAAATACAGCCATTTTCTCAGTGCCGTCAAATAACGATGTTTTAATGCCATTATTCTGCATTAACTTTAAAATGCCGGTGTTATTTAAGGAAGGCATACTTTGTGTATTAACCTGATGCAAAAGCGATCCGGTAAGAATACCGGCAATTACTGCAGAGCTGTCATCATGGTAAAAGGACCCAACCCGTTCAACACTTAAACCCGCTGAACTCAAACCTTTAATATTGGGAGCAGACACACTCTTTAAAACGTCTGCTTGCAGCCCGTCAGCAATAATCAGGTAAATTACTTTAGTTGCTTTTTCTGTCTCTACCTCTGCCGATTGATTTTTGTCTGCCGGCGGCTCGGCATCGGCAGGAAAAACTACCAACAGTGATATCATTAACACCACCACATAAGCCCAAAATCGCCTTTGCACATTTACCACGACTACAATTCCTCCCCCAATATTGGTTCTATATAAATATATGGAAAGTTGTCCCCGTTATGAATAATTACTGCCACATTTTTCCCACAGTTGATCGACGTAATAAGATAAAATATGCCAAGATAATTCAAAGGAAAATTTATCCATTTGCGGAATACTTACTTGTTAAGGGGGGATTGTCATGATCTTAGCCCTTGATGAACTGCTAAAAAAGGCGAAAACATTGCGGGCATTACTGTTAAAAATTAGTGAATGTCTTCCTGAAGAAGAAAACGGGTTTGACCGGCTGCTGCTGCTGATTTGCATGGGCAAAGGGGGTTTTCTTTCTTCAACGGCTCTACCCAACCGCGCTACGATGAACTTAATTTGTCAAAGCAGCGAATTGTTTGAAGAAATACTCCCCTGTATTGACCAACAGTTTTTATATCAATGTATGGATCAAGGCACCAAAGCGGAAATGATGCAGTGCGTCAACACCATCCGCCACGTAAACATAGCTAAGACGGTACGCAATGAATATTACTTTAAAGCATTAACGATTATGTATCAAATTTTATACGAAGTCATTGCCCCCAAAGATAACTTATGGGAAGAATTTATCTATCGGCTGGCCGCCCATTGGAACGAAAACTATAAAAAATATATTAATGAAGCAAAGAAGACATTGTAAAGATCAATGAATTCTTAGGATGATTGTTTTTTATTGCTCAGTTCTTTGTCTGCATAAATAAAAAAGTCTCTTGAATACTTGCTTTAAAATGTACCCTATACGATAGACACTTTGAAAAAAGACTATCGTATAGGGTGTTTTTCTTTATAATAAGAAAAAAGATGTTGGAGCGGATGAGAGATGACAAAAAAATTATTTACTAAAGAAGAACAGAAACAGCTAAAACATAATCCAAATGTACAAGCAGTTAGCGAGAAAGCGATTACGTATACAGATGAATTCAAACGTCATTTCATCGCTGAAAATGACAAAGGAAAATTACCAAGAGAAATTTTCGAAGAGGCAGGTCTAAATGTAGAATTAATTGGCTTACAACGAATTAGTTCTGCTGGAAAACGTTGGCGTGCAGCTTATCGACAAACCGGTGTGGAAGGCTTACAAGATACACGAAAAACAAATTCGGGACGTCCCTCACAAAAAGAGTTAAGTTTGGAGGAAAAGATTGTCCGCTTAGAAGCTAAAAACCAGCTATTACGTGCAGAAAATGAATGTCTAAAAAAGCTCGATCTACTCGAAAGGCAGATGTTGAAGAAGAAATCACAATCGAAGCGAAACTAAAATTTGAATTAATCAAACAGACACTTCAAAAGTATAAATTAAAGCGTATGGTGAGCTATTTATGTGAAGTAATGGGCGTATCTCGTTCAGGGTTCTACCATTATTTTAACGAAAAATCAGCGCAAAATCGTGCGAATCAAGATGAAGCAGATGAAGTAATGAAAGCCGTTATTTTAAAGGCGTATCACTTCCGTGGGCGTAAAAAAGGAGCACGCCAAATTAAAATGACACTTCAAAACCAATATGGCATCATCTATAACTTAAAACGAATTCGCCGCATTATGAAAAAGTTCGGCATCATTTGTCCGATTCGCAAGGCCAATCCAGCCCGACGTATGGCGAAAGCGACAAAAGAGCATCGCACTTGCGCGGACAAACTACAACGCAACTTTAAACAAGGTGTAGCAGGGAAAGTGTTATTAACAGACATCACGTATTTAACGTATAAAAACGGTAAGCGTGCTTATTTATCAACGATTAAAGACGCTGAGACGAACGAAATTCTAGCGTATGAGGTGTCGTCTTCTTTACACCTGGACATCGCTCTGAATACGTTGAAGAAATTAAAAAAACATGCACATTTAGCAGAAGATGCCTTTATCCATTCCGATCAAGGATTTCATTATACAAGCCCGATTTACCAAGCATTGGTGAAGAAAATAGGCTTAGGACAGTCCATGTCACGTCGAGGAAACTGTTGGGATAACGCGCCACAAGAATCTTTCTTTGGGCATTTTAAAGATGAAACCAACATCAAAGAGTGCGAAACGCTAGAAGAAGTAAAACGAGAAATTAAAAATTATATGACGTACTACAATCATTATCGTGGGCAATGGAACTTAAAGAAGCTACCGCCTGCAAAATACAGACAGCAGCTTCAAAAAATTGTCTAGCTCTTTTTCAAAATGTCCTTTACAAAGGGTACACTTTACTTTTAAACAAACATCAAGAGACTTTTTAATAATGTCTTAACAGTTACCTATTAACTGTAGTTGTCATTACATTATTTAAACGACCGAAATCTCCAACTCTCAGCGCAAAGTCACCATACGCCTCTGTACCGTGTTCATAAATATCCAAACCTTCAAGTTCCTCTTCCTCAGAAACACGTAAGCCAACCATTGCGTCAATTACTTTAAAAGAAATAAACGCAGTAACAACGGTCCAGAATAATACTGCTATTACACCTATTAACTGTGTAACTAACAGCGATGCCCCGCCGCCATAGAATAAACCACCTTCACGGGCAAACAAACCAACTGCCAGTGTACCGAGAACACCACAGACGGCGTGTACAGATATAGCACCTACAGGATCATCGATTTTGAGCGTACGATCAAAAAATTCCACCGAAACAGGCAGCAGTATGCCGGCAGCTGCACCAATTATTATCGCTCCTACCGGTGTTACCGCAGCAGTGCCGGCGGTTATACCTACCAAACCGCCTAAAGCACCGTTTAAGATTAATGTTAAATCAGCTTTACCATGTTTTATGGTGGTATAAACAGCAGTTGCTATCACACCGGCAGATGCAGCCAACATTGTTGTGGTAGCAATTAAGCCTACCTCCGGCGCAGTTCCGGACAGCGTGCTGCCGGTGTTAAAACCAAACCAGCCAAACCAAAGAATTAACGTACCCAATGTGCCAAGCGGCAGACTGTGACCGGGTATCACCCTTACGTGGCCATCCTTATCGTATTTACCTTTACGTGCTCCCACTAAGTAAGCACCTACCAGCGCCGACCAGCCTCCAACACTATGCACCACTGTAGAACCTGCAAAGTCAACAAATCCTCTGGTGGCCAGCCAACCGTCACCATTCCAGACCCAATGGACTACAACCGGATAAATAAAAGCAGTAATAATTACGGTAAATATTAAATAGGCAATTAATTTTATGCGTTCAGCCACAGCTCCGGAAACAATTGTAGCAGCAGTAGCGCAAAATACAGCTTGGAAAAACCAAAAAGCATAAGTTGGAACACCAAAATCCATTCCGTCCAAATTACTTAAAAAGAAGCCGTAAGTGCCAATAAAACCGCCGGCATCACCGCCAAAAGCAAAAGCAAATCCTGTAAACATAAATAATAGTCCGCCTAAAGAAATAGTCAGCACATTTTTGGTTAAAATATTGACGGTATTTTTAGCACGGGTAAATCCTGCTTCCACCATAGCAAAACCAATATGCATGATAAAAACCAAAAAAGCTCCTAATAATACCCAAACAGTATTTATTGCAAAAGCATTGGATTCCGGTGTAACTTCCCCGGCAGCCAAAGCTATTGACGGGTAAAATATTACTCCGGCGATCAATGCTAAAAAAGTTAACAAATTCCTCGTCATGCAAAACCCTCCCTCTAAAAAATAAAAAAACCCTTTGGAATTTTACCAAAGCGTCATTGCCTGGGTTTTGCACTTCTTTGTGCTTTTTACAGAGCGTCATTGCCCCGTTCTCCTGTTCTAATTCTTATTACATCTTCAGCTGAATAAACAAAAATCTTACCATCACCGATTTGCCCGGTTCTGGCTGCTTTCATCAGCACCTCAATCAGAGTTTCCAGCAAATCATCTTTAACTACAATTTCCAACTTCACCTTAGGCAGTAAATTCAAGGTAAATTCATTACCCCGGTAAATTCCCACCTTGCCTTTTTGCAATCCGCAGCCGGCAACTTCACTTACAGTTAAGCCTTGAACACCGGCTTTAGTCAGCTCCTCTTTTATCTCTTCCAGCTTTTGGGGTCTGATTATTGCTTCTACCTTCTTCATTAAAACAACCTCCTTTCACATTAATTTAAGGTGCCTTTCCTCAATTGCTTGAGGAAAGGCAAAAATGGATAATTCTAAAACTTGGTTAGGTAAGTTTCTACTTCCCATGGGTATACTTTAGTGCGATAGTCATCCCATTCTTTATTCTTCGTGGCTACAAAATTCTCCAGAATATGGCTGCCAAGTGCGTTTTTAATAACTTCATCTTTACACAGCTCATCTACCGCTTCTTTTAAGTTTTCGGGAAGGCTGGCAATACCCAGCTGTGCTCTTTCTGCCTCAGTCATTTCGTAAATATTACGGTCAGTGGCAGGCGGCGGTGTCAGCTTATTCTTGATACCGTCTAAACCTGATTTCAGCATTGCTGCAATTGCCAAATACGGGTTGCAGGACGGATCGGGACTGCGCAGTTCAATTCTTGTGGACATACCACGTTTGGCCGGAATGCGAATTAACGGACTGCGGTTGCGGCAGGACCACGCCAAATATACCGGTGCTTCATAGCCTGGCACCAACCGCTTGTAAGAGTTTACTGTTGGGTTGGTAATAGCAGCAAAGCCTCTGGCGTGCTGCAGTAAGCCGGCCAGATAATGCATAGCCGTTTCGCTCAGCTGATTTGGTGCTTGCGGGTCATAAAAAGCATTTTTACCATCCAGTGTAATCAGCGACTGATTAGAATGCATTCCCGAACCGTTAATGCCGAATATCGGTTTAGGCATAAAGGTAGCGTGCAGACCATGTCTTTGAGCTATTGTTCGCACCACAAATTTAAAAGTCATAATCTTATCTGCCACATCAAGGGCATCTGAATATTTAAAGTCAATCTCATGCTGTCCGGGAGCAACCTCGTGGTGAGAAGCTTCAATTTCAAAACCCATCTCTTCCAATGTCAGCACCATATTGCGGCGAGCATTTTCCCCTAAATCCACCGGAGACATATCGAAATAGCCGGCGTGGTCCTGGGTTTCCAAAGTCGGTCTGCCATGTTCATCAACATTAAATAAGAAAAATTCCAATTCCGGGCCGACAGCCATTTGATAGCCCATTTCTTCTGCTTCCTGCAGCACTTTCTTTAATGTATTTCTTGGACATCCGGCAAAAGGAGTGCCGTCAGGATTATATACATCGCAGATCAGCCGGGCTACCGCACCATCTCTCGGCCTCCAGGGGAACACAACAAAAGTGTCGGGATCGGGACGCAGGTACATGTCAGATTCTTCGATTCTCACAAAACCGTTAATTGAGGAGCCGTCAAACATCAGCTCACCATCTAAAGCTTTTTCCAGCTGTTCAACAGTAATAGCTAAATTCTTCAAAACTCCGTTGATATCGGTAAACTGAAGTCTGATAAATTTTACTCCCGCTTCCCTTGTTTTTTCCAAAACTTCCTGCTTGCTTTCTTTATTCATAAAATCCAATCCACCTTTCAATTAATATTAAAAACTTTCCAGGTAAGCTCAGCTTACCCGTACTGCTGTTTTTACTTAATTAGTCACTTTGAAGATTATGGGCCAGAATAACTGCCTCAGCCATTTCCTTCATACTGATTCGCTTATTCATGCTCAGCTTTTGCAATTTTTTAAATGCCTGTTCTTCAGTGAGGCCCATAGTTTTCATAATGATACCCTTAGCCTTTTCAATAACTTTTCGACTTTCTAATTTGTCTTGAATATCTTTGATCTGATTCTCAAGTTTAATTAGTTCATGATAATTGGCTAGTGCAATTTCCAAAGTCGGTACTAAGGCAGCTTCCTCAATGGGCTTAATTAACAATCCATGAACCCTGACATGCAGCGCCTTATTCAGCAGTTCATGATCATAATAACCGGAAGTTAAAATCACCGGAGCAATTCTGTCTTCAGCCAGTATTTTAGCTACCTCAATCCCATCCATACCTGGTAAAGATTGATCTATAATTGCCAAATCCGGCTGCCTGGCTCGCAGCATTTTAATTGCCGTGATTCCATCTTCCGCCTCACCGATTACTAAAAAACCAGATTTACTTAACATAGCTTTTAAATTTTTGCGATTGCCGGCATCAGCATCTGCTAAAATCACTCTATACTCTCCCATGGAATCACCTCACGCATTAAACATAAAAACCCCCGCAGGATACTATCCTACGAGGGCTTCATTGCCTTTTTGATACATCATTGTATCTCTAAATATTATTTTTCTATATTATAGCGGTAAACCAGCAAATCAGTCAACACATTTTAAAAGTTTTTTAAGATAAAATTGTTGTGTCATTTCACTGCATTATATGCATATATTATTATCATCTTAAGACTCAAGGCAACGGCGCCGCGAGGTAGAAATTTCTCTACCCCGGCGCCTTATTTTTTTTGTAAAGGAGTGTCTAACTATATGTGTGGAATTACCGGATGGATAGATTGGCAGCAAAATCTTACTCAACAAAGAACAGTTTTAGATCGAATGACGGCAGCTTTAACTCATCGCGGGCCGGATGATTCAGGTACATGGATATCTGTTCATGCGGCATTAGGACACCGCCGCTTAAGTGTTGTCGATCCCGAAGGAGGAAGTCAACCAATGCTCCGCCAAGCAGGAAATCGTAGATATGTAATCGTCTACAACGGAGAACTATATAACACATCTGAACTGCGGAGCGAATTAGTATCACGCGGCCATAAGTTCAGAAGCCATTCCGATACCGAGGTACTTTTAGCTTCTTATATTGAATGGGGAAGCCTATGTGTTGAAAAACTTAACGGAATTTATGCCTTTGCCGTCTGGAATGATATTGAGCAGAGCCTATTTATGGCACGCGACAGACTGGGAGTAAAACCACTGTTCTATTCACTTTATCAGCACGGTTTGCTGTTTGGTTCAGAGTTAAAAGCCTTACTTGCTCACCCTAATGTAAAACCCAGAGTTGACGCCGAAGGTTTGGCCGAAATCTTTTACCTTGGTCCCTCCCGCACACCGGGTCACGGCATATTTAAAAATATTAACGAATTAAAGCCCGGTCACTGGATGCTGTTTAACCGCAGCGGCATAAAAATAAAACGTTATTGGCAGCTAAAAAGCGAACCACATCTCGATGGTCCGGAAACTACCGCATTAAAAGTAAGAGAACTGCTGGCAGACAGTGTAAAACGGCAGTTAGTGGCTGATGTGCCGGTATGCACTTTTCTTTCCGGTGGAATAGACTCAAGTGCTTTAACTGCCTTTGCCGACAGAGAATTTAAAAAAAAGAATGCCGGTCCGCTGCATACTTATTCGATTGATTATGTAGATAACGATAAAAACTTTCATGTTTCTGAATTTCAACCCAGCAGTGATAATGATTGGATAGAACTGGTGTCAGAAAACTTAAACACAAAGCACCATTATGTATATGTAGATACGCCTCAGTTAACAGGTGCATTAACTACCGCTGTTACAGCCCGGGATTTGCCGGGTATGGCAGATATTGATTCATCTTTATACCTGTTCTGCCAAGAGATTAAACAAAATGCTACAGTAGCATTATCCGGCGAATGTGCTGATGAAATATTCGGCGGGTACCCCTGGTTTCATAATAGCGAATCGCTGAATGCCAATACTTTTCCGTGGCTTAGGTATTTAAATCAGAGAACTGAACTGCTATCGCCTCAAATTCTGGAAAAGATTGATCCTTACGAATATGTGAACCAACGCTATCAAGAGACAATTAATGAAGTACCCAAATTAGCGGGAGAAAATAAAGAGGAATCACGTCGAAGGGAAATGTTTTACCTAAACATGATGTGGTTTATGGCCAATCTGTTAGAACGCAAAGACAGAATGAGTATGGCCACCGGTTTAGAAGTACGTGTACCTTTTTGTGATCATCGTTTGGTGGAATACGTGTGGAACATTCCTTGGGAAATGAAAAACTACGGCGGGCAGGAAAAGGGTATACTGCGGCACGCTTTGGACGGAATACTGCCTAAACCTATACTTCAGCGGCGCAAAAGTCCGTATCCCAAAACTCACAACCCCAATTATATGGCCGCTGTAAGCGGTTGGTTAAAAAATATTTTACAAGACGGTACTTCCCCGTTATTGCCGCTGATTAATGTGGAAAAAGTAAAAAGTTTATTAAAACCAACAAAAGACACTTTCAACAAACCTTGGTTCGGCCAGTTAATGACCGGTCCGCAGTTAATGGCATATCTATGCCAAGTTGACTACTGGTTAAGAGAATATCAGGTTGACATAACTTTTTCAACATAAAATAAAGCCACCCTAACAGAGTGGCTTTTATAATACTTTTTTAGTCTTTGACAAACCTGCTCTTGTAGTTGACAATTCCGTTGACAATACCTCGGGCAATTCTTTTTTGGTTTTCTTCAGTCCATAAAAACTGTTCTTCCTGCGGGTTGCTGATAAAGCCTGTTTCAATTAGCACTGCCGGCATTACGGTGTATTTAATAACGTAAAAATCAGCTTCTCTGTCTCCTCGGTTGTTTTGAGCGGTTTGAGTTAAAATGGAATTAAGCATTATTTGCGCAAAAGTATGATCAGAGCCTCGTTTGGTATAGACCTCAAGCCCGGTTGCTTGGCTGCTGGCAGCGGTATTGGCATGAATGCTGACAAAGGCAAAGGCGTTGGTTTGATTGGCAATATTCACCCTTTCTTCCAGCGATAAATACTGATCACCGGAACGGGTCATAATTACTTTAAAACCTTGATCTTCTAATTGTTCTTTAACTAATTGAGTAATGGCGAAAACCAGGTTTTTTTCGTAACTGCCCGATGCCCCGATTGCCCCCACATCTTTACCGCCATGACCGGCGTCGAGAACAACCACGTCATAATCGGGTTTCCAAACCACTTTCGGCTGCAGCGTCACAATTAATTTGTCGTCCTGCTGTTCCAACTGCGGTATAATTTGCTGTTTTAAATCCAACACTACTCTGGTTGATGTTTGCGTACGCTGGGCTATTCTGACAGCGCTGACCAGTTCACTGTTAAAATCCGGAATATCATCAACTTGATAAGCAGTATCCTCCAAATCAATTACAAACCGTTCCGGAGCCTTCAGTGAAAAACTGTTATTTTGACCTTCTTCTACTTCCATTTCCAAAATAAATTGTTCATCATCGGCAGTAACTTTTAAATCTTTTAAAGTGCGGGAAAGCTCAGGCTGCTCTGTTTGGTCATTGTTATAACTGATTATGTTAATAACCAATCCGGCAGATGTTTTTTGAGCGTTTACTTCACATCCCAAACTTTCACCGATAAACCGCAGCGGCACCAGCGTACGACCTTTAACAATTTTAGAGGCCGTATCCAGCTGCACTGCTTTGTTATTGACATAACCTCTGGTTTCATTAATCCTTAGCTTTACCGTAAGATTATCTTTTATCCCGGTAACTGTTTTGGTGGAATTATCATAATTTACTTCTGCACCCAATGCTTCAAAAATCTGGCGAAAGGGCACCAAAGTGCGATTGTTTTCAATAATTGGTGGCGAGTCAAACTCCAGCTGATTGCCGTCCATATATACATCAATAACGCCGGCAAATGCTTGTACCGGCAAAAAAAGTGCCACTATATTTACCAATATCATCATTATAATTATCCGCTTCATCTTTATCCCCCAATAAAACATGCTAAACTTATTGTACCAGATTTTCCAGCACCTTTCGATAAACTATGGCATATTTTATCGTTGGTTTAAATTGGCAGCAGGGATTTATAAGTATGAACATAACTTTTCAAAAATCAAAATATGCCGGGGCAGTCTTTTTAATTCAGAAGCGGTAACTAAATTAACCCGACCGATTTCTTGTCCACGATATACTACTTTCAATTCACCTACTTTGCTGTGCATGCGCACCGGTGCATCTAAGGTGCGTTTTAACTGTAAGATCTGCTGATACGTTCCTTGACTGTTTTTAGGCAAAGTCACATACAAGTCTTTTTCTGCAATTACCGGCACACTTTTTCCATAACCATCTCTCACTTTTACTGTAGTAAAGTATTCACCTTTTAAAATCACCGGAATAACGCTAAAATTATCAAACCCGTATTCTAACAATTTTATAGTATCCTGATAGCGATCGCTGCTGTGCAGCACCACACTAATTAACTGCTTTCCGTCTTTCTTAGCATACGCTACCAAACATTGTCCGGCAGCATCGGTGGTACCGGTTTTTACGCCCTCAATCCAACTATAGCTCCACAGTAATTTATTGGTGTTTTTTAAGTAACGATAGCTGTTATCCGATCCGCTGATCACCTTTTGACGGGTCCGTACTATTTCACTAAACTTAGGATTTTTCATCGCATACCGGGTAAACAAAGCTAAATCATAAGCTGATGAGTAATGTTGATCATTAGGCAGGCCGTTGGTATTACAGAAATTTGTATCCTGCCCCCCTAACAGTTTAGCTTTATGATTCATTAGGTTTACAAAGTTTTCTTCGCTGCCTGCAATGTGCTCGGCAATAGCAACACAAGCATCGTTTCCTGAGCGCAGCAGCGCTCCGTACAATAATTCCTCTAATGTAAGTTTTTCATTGGCATGAAGATGAATGCTGGATTCCCCAACCTCAGCCGCCCGAGGAGTCACCGACACCACTTGATTAAGGGCGCCCCCTTCAATAGCTAAAATGGCGGTCATGATTTTAGTAGTGCTGGCCGGCGGACGTCTTTGGTGCATATTTTTGTCAAATAAGACCTGTCCGGTTTGAGCATCCATCAGCACCGCAGCGTCAGCGGTAATTTGCGGTTCACTTAATCCAACATTACCGGCAAATCCGGCGGAAACATTAACAAGCAGCCATAAAATCAACGTAAATAATAAAATTAATCTGCAATTATTACTCAAACTAAATTCCACTCCGTTAATCTGATTTCCGGTACAAAATAAAGCTTACCCCGCTGCAGACTGCTTTATGAGATTTGGACGCAAATTATTTTTATTCTTCTGACTGCGGCATTTTTTCAATACCTTTAATTAGTTCTGAAACAGTAACCAGCTGATAACCATTTGCTTTCAGTTCTTTAATCATCGTCGGAAGGGCACTTACTGTAGGAGCTGTCGGGTGCATTAACACTATTGCACCGTTATGTGCTTTTTGAACAACGCGCCGGATAATTACTTCCGGAGCAGGACGCTGCCAGTCAATAGTATCTACACTCCATAAAATAAATTGATACCCGGCTTCTTCGGCTGCTTCCAGCACGGTATTTCCACGCTCACCGTATGGAGGAGCAAATAACTTAATTTCCTGACCGGTGATTTCTTCAATGATTTTCTCGGAGCGCATCATTTCGCGCAAATTGCCTGCTTTAGAAAGCTGGTCGGGATGAGGGTGTGAATAACCATGACTGCCGATTTCATGACCCTCATCGGCAATTTTCTTTAATAGCTCCGGAAATTTCTCAGCCCACATACCGCCGATATTAAAGGTAGCTTTGACATTATTTTCTCTTAAAATCTGCAGCATTTGCGGCAGGTATTCTTCCCCCCAGTATACATTTATTGTCAAAGCAATTTCTTTTCGCTCTTCCGACCCCTGATAAATCGGCGCCAGTGTGGGGTAAGCATCTTTCATTGCTAAGTAACCAATCAAAACAAACAAAGCCAATAACACAAGCCAAGCAATTAGCTTAAAGAGCCTCCCGCGCCTGATGTAATAAACATTCATGCCTGCATTCCCCCTGTTCCGGCATTAGCCGTCATGACACGCTCGCTATAAAAATTTATGCACTAACGCCAGTCCAATATTCGGGGAAACACATACAAAAACCCCACCTGCTGTTGGTGGAGTTTTTAGATTAATTTCTGGAATTAAATGTTTTTTTAGCTCTCGGCTTGCGGTCCTTTCTTTCGCGACGTTCTTCTTCGTAACCTTCAGGTGGTTCCATTGCATCTTTTTTGGATAATTTTAAGCGACCCATATTATCATAACCCAGTACCTTGACAATAATCATATCGCCTTCTTTGACCACATCTTCCACTTTTTCCACGCGGTTGTAGGCCAACTGGGAAATGTGTACCAAGCCTTCCTTACCCTGCATACCCATAATACCGGGTACTACTTCGACGAAAGCACCAAAGTCGGTTACTTTGACAACTCGGCCGTGAATGATTTGTCCTGCTTCTACTTCTTTGGTTAATGTTTCAATATATTCACAAGCTTTCTTGCCGGCATCGCGGTTAACTGCGGAAATAAACACTCGGCCGTCATCTTCAATATCAATATCCGCACCGGTTTCATCAACAATGCGCTTAATAATTTTACCACCGGGTCCGATTACATCCCGGATCTTTTCCGGATCAATTTGCATACTGATAATTGACGGTGCATATTCCGAAATTTCGGGGCGCGGCTCAGATATTACTTCCAGCATTTTGCTTAAAATGTGCATCCGTCCGCGATGGGCTTGTGCCAGTGCTTGTTCAAACACTTCTTTGGTAATACCCGGGATTTTGATGTCCATTTGCAGCGCAGTAACGCCGTTAGCAGTACCGGCCACTTTAAAGTCCATGTCACCTAAGGCATCTTCAATGCCTTGAATATCAGTAAGTACGATAAATTCATTGCCTTCTTTAATCAAGCCCATTGCTACACCGGAAACAGGAGCCTTAATTTTTACACCGGCATCCATTAAAGCCAATGTGCTGCCGCAGACGCTGCCCATTGAAGTGGATCCGTTAGATTCAATAGCCTCCGACACTACCCGTACTGTGTAAGGGAATTCGTTTTCCGGCGGCAAAACAGGTAATAAAGCCCGTTCCGCAAGCGCACCGTGGCCGATTTCGCGACGACCGGGGCTGCGCATTGGTTTTGTTTCACCGGTGCTGAACGGCGGAAAATTATAATGATGCATATAACGTTTTGTTTCTTCTACACCCAGACCATCCAGAATTTGTTCTTCACTGATACGACCTAAAGTTGCCACCGAAAGAATTTGGGTCTGTCCACGTGTAAACAAACCGCTGCCATGGGCTCTTGGCAGCAGCCCTACTTCCACTGTAATAGGCCGTACCTCTTCTATTGCGCGACCATCTATGCGGATTTTTTCTTCCGTTATCATCCGGCGCATTACTTTCTTTTCTTGGGCGTGAATGAGCTCCATTGCCAACGGTAAATCTTCTTCAGCAAGTTCTTCTTTTAAGTCTTCCACTATGCCGTCAGTAACTTCTTCCAAATATGCTTCACGCACTTTTTTAGATAACCGCTCAGCTGCACATTTTTTAATAGCGTCAGTAAAACGCTGTTCAGCCAAAGAAACAACTTTTTGCTCCAGTTCAGGGTTGATTTCCGGCTCTACCACTTCTACTTTTTCCCATGCCAATCCCATTGTTAAAGCTTTTGCTCTAAATTGTTCAATAAAATCAACAATTTTTTTATCAACTTCATGACCAAACAAAATGGCTTCCAGCACTTGTTCTTCAGGAACTTCATTAATTCCCGCTTCAACCATCATAATAGCGTCTTTGGTGCCGGCCACTACCAAATGCATATCACTTTCAGCCTGCTCGTCAGTGGTGGGATTTACTACCAGACGCCCGTTTACACGGCCGACTATAACCCCGCCAATCGGTCCTTGAAAGGGAATATGGGAAATATGCAGTGCTGCCGATGCCCCAATCATTGCAGCTATTTCCGGAGCGTTGTTTTGGTCTACCGACAATACCGTAGAAACGATCTGCACTTCATTACGCATTTTCTTATTAAACAGCGGCCGAATTGGTCGGTCTATCAGCCTGGCAGACAAAGTTGCCTTTTCGCTGGGGCGGCCTTCGCGTTTAATAAATCCGCCGGGAATTTTGCCCACCGCATATAACCGTTCTTCATAATCAACAGTGAGCGGGAAGAAATCAATCCCCTCCCGGGGGTTTTTGGACATAGTGGCAGTTACCAGCACAACAGTATCTCCATAGCGAACCAGTACAGAACCGCTGGCCTGCTTAGCCATTTTACCGGTTTCTAACGTTAAAGTGCGGCCTCCTAAGTCCATCTCCATTTTCAAAAAATTTGGTTCAGTCATCAATATACCCTCCTGATCCAACAGCTCAACATCTTATTAAGTTGGATAATAATAACAAATGTAATACTTTCTACATATACACTAGTATTTCCTTCATTCCCAGTACAAAATACCTCGAAAAAGATGCCAGATATAATAAAAAGCGGGTGTATAACCCGCTTTTTATTATTTACGTAATTCTAACTTTTCTATGATTGTGCGGTAACGGTCGAAATCACGTTCGCGCAGGTAGTTTAACAGAGCGCGGCGATGACCAACCATTTTTAACAACCCACGACGGGAGTGATGATCCTTCTTGTGAGTTTTCAGATGCTCTGTTAGCTGAGTAATGCGCTCAGTTAAAATGGCAATCTGTACTTCCGGAGAACCGGTGTCGTTTTCGTGAGTTTTGAATTTTTCAATGATATCATGCTTCTTATCCACAGACAGTGCCATAGTTTCACCTCCTTTAAATTATAATCCCTGTTAGCCAAGAAAATCGCCGGAGGAACGCATCTCCTAGCTAACAGTTAGTTGGAAAGATTTACTTTCCAATTATAGTTATTACCAGCCGGCCGTTCGAAATATCTTTAGCAACAATATCAAACATGCGGCCTGACTTGGCAAAAAAACCTCTAAATCTGGTAGCGGTGGGAATTTTCCCAGGTATTTCTTTTGCTGCAGCAACAATGTCTTGGGTTGTTATTTTGTCCTGACGCATATCTTTTAATCTTTTGCGTGCATGAGTTGTAATAATAACCCGCATTTCGGCACCACCGTCGCCTAACAGCTCCGTGAGCGGTAACTAACTTCTTCATCGTGCTGGGCCAAAAAGGCGTACAGGGCATCTTGAAATGCAGTTATTCTGACATTGTCCATATTTGATTTAACATATATGCTTTCCAACTCACGTTTTAAGCTTTGAAATTCCTCAGACAAACAAATCAAAGCAATGTGGTTTAACCAGCGTTTAATCTCCTCTTCAGGAGAATCACATTTCGGCACACCCACAGGCAACGTCTCCTTTCTGCTATTTAAGACGATTGCCGCGTTTATTGTAGCATAAACTGCATGGATTGTAAATCTTTCTGTTAGTGTGTGATAATTAATATATATTGTGGGCTGCTGCCAAATATTCTACTTTACATATTTAGTAGCACCTGTCAATTAGAGCCATCTTAATATCCTGTTGAATTTGATTTACCAAATCGTTTACTGAGTTAAAACGCTGCTCATTTCTCAGGCGTCTTAAAAAGTTTACGGTGACTTCCTGACCGTATAAATCACCTTTAAAATCTAAAAGGTGCACCTCTAAATTGCGTTCACTGCCGCTGTTAAAGGTAGGTTTAGTACCAATATTGGCTACCCCCAAATAAACGTCATCGTTAACCTGCACATGCACGCTGTATACGCCGTTTGGCGGGGTGACCAAATTATTATCCAGCGCTATATTGGCAGTAGGAAATCCTAATGTATTTCCCCGCCGATCTCCGCTAATCACGATACCTTCGATAAATGGCTTGTAGCCCAAAAGCTGTTCAGCCTTTTTTATATTGCCCTCTTTAAGCAATTTTCTAATCAGCGTACTGCTTACAACCTGCCCTTCAATCGTTACTGCCGGAATAACATCTATTGTATAGTTGTACTTGGCAGCAAATTGTTTCAGCGTATCGCTGCAGCCTAAGCCGCGATTGCCGAAGGTAAAGTTATAACCGACAACGATGCCGCGCACCGCCAATTCCTTATAAAGCACATTATGTATAAAATCTTCCGGATTAATTTTTGCAAACTCTGTACTAAACGGTACAGACAAAATCACGTCTATACCCAATCCGGCAATTATTCTTTCTTTTGCCTTTTGAGTTAAGAGTTTGGGTGGATCGCTTTTCGGATCTAATACTGCTAACGGGTGCGGGTTAAAAGTAAATACCACAGCCGTTCCGTTTATGCTGCGTGCCCGGTCAACTACCATATGCATCAGCTTTTGATGGCCAACATGCACTCCGTCAAAATTGCCCATGCCTACTACTATATTTTTAAATTTATCTTTAATTCCTGCAAATGAATTGGTTACAATCACTTTGCCACCTCCCATGCCCGAAAGCTATCACGATGATTACTGATTTATTCTAATGATGCATACCGGTTTGAATACCATTCTTTCATGTGGCTCATCCCATTCAGCTTCTGCCAGTGCCAGTAAATCATCTTTATTTTTTAAGCGTACCAAATCACCGTGTTTCAAAGCTCCCGGTTGACGCAAAACACCGGGGGGGTACAATTTAGCCCCTGATGTAACTGATTTTACTGCCTGGTCTTTTACAGCTACTGAAGGAAAGCATTGTAACGCGCAATCTATATCAACCGGTGCTTTGGTACAAGCTGAGCTGTGCGCTAATTGTTCAAGCGTCCAAGACTGACTGATATCAAAAGCACCGGAACTGGTCCTCAACAAAAAACTCATATGGGCACCAACACCCAATTTACTGCCAATATCTTGGCAAAGTGTACGAATATATGTTCCCTTAGAGCAGCGAACATCAACTAATGCCCGCGGATGAGCAGTTCCCCAGCCTTCTGACCAAACATGTTTTAATTGGTAGATGGTAACTTTGCGCGCCGGTCTGGCAATTTCTTTTCCCTGGCGCTGCAGTTCGTACAATTTTTTACCGCCGATTTTAACAGCAGAAGCCATCGGGGGAATTTGTTCGATATCACCGATAAAATCATTTAGCGTACATATAAACGCATCTTTACTAATCTTAGAAGCATCTTGGATTTGCCGAATTTCCCCTTCGGCATCCAGCGTGTCAGTGGTTATGCCCAGCGTTATTTCTGCCCGGTAAGTTTTATCCGCACCGGTAATATACCGGGCTACTTTCGTTGCCCGGCCAATGCATACCGGCAGCACCCCGGCAGCCGCCGGGTCCAATGTGCCGGTATGACCCACTTTTTTGGTGCGATACAGCTTACGCACATAATCAACCACATCATGAGAAGTCATACCGGGTGGTTTTAAAACATTTAAAATACCGCTTAATCCCACACTAAGAACCCCTTTGCACCGCATTAATCGCCGCTTCAACAACTGCATTTCTGATTTCTTCCAGATTGCCTTTAATGGTACAGCCTGATGCCCGCCGGTGTCCCCCGCCGTTAAATTCGGCGGCTAATTTATTTACATCAACAAAGTAATTTGACCGCATGCTTATTTTCACAACACCAGGCTCCACTTCTTTAAAAAACAAGGCTACTTCTACACCTTTAATGCGGCGTGGGTAATTTACCAGATTATCTGTGTGTTCATCGCTGATGCCAACAGTCTGCCTGGTTAAATAATCTACCGTAATCCAAGCCACTTGGCCGCATTCCGACAAACTCAACGTAGATAACGCCTTTTCTAAGATTTTAAAAGCCTTAAACGGTTTTTGGTCAAAT